>NZ_VORR01000006.1 GCF_007997085.1 Polaribacter sp. IC066 | reverse complement strand
TGTCATTTCGACGCTAGGAGAAATCTCATAAAGAAGATAACACAAAGTTGGATAACGTTATGTGATTTCTCCCTGCGGTCGAAAAGACAAACTGTGTGGGAAAACTGCTTGGGCAGAACTGCTTGGGCAGAACTGAATGGAGAAAGATTGAAGGGAGAAAAACTGTATGGCAATTCTTCGTAATAATCGAACAAACTCATAAAAAATCCGCAATCGTGTCGCTTTTCCAAAACCGTGTCAATTACCCAGTAACCGTGTCATTTCGACGCTAGGAGAAATCTCATAAAGAAGATAACACAAAGTTGGATAACGTTATGTGATTTCTCCCTGCGGTCGAAAAGACAAACTGTGCGGGAAAACTGCGTGAGCAGAACTGAATGGAGAAAGATTGAATGGAGAAAAACTGTATGGCAATTCTTCGTAATAATCGAATAAATTCATAAAAACACCGCAATCGTGTCACTTTTTCATAACCATGTCAATTACCCAGTAACCTTGTCATTTCGACGCTAGGAGAAATCTCATAAAGAAGATAACACAAAGTTGGATAACGTTATGTGATTTCTCCCTGCGGTCGAAAAGACAAACTGTGTGGGAAAACTGCTTGGGCAGAACTGCTTGGGCAGAACTGAATGGAGAAAGATTGAAGGGAGAAAAACTGTATGGCAATTCTTCGTAATAATCGAACAAACTCATAAAAAATCCGCAATCGTGTCGCTTTTCCAAAACCGTGTCAATTACCCAGTAACCGTGTCATTTCGACGCTAGGAGAAATCTCATAAAGAAGATAACACAAAGTTGGATAACGTTATGTGATTTCTCCCTGCGGTCGAAAAGACAAACTGTGTGGGAAAACTGTGTGGGAAGAACTGAATGGAGAAAGATTGAATGGAGAAAAACTGTATGGCAATTGTTCGTAATAATCGAATAAACACACAAAAACACCGCAATCGTGTCGCTTTTCCAAAACCGTTTCATTTAGACGAAAGAGAAATCTCATAAAGAAATGAACACAAAACTCTTCTAATCAAATTCACTATTCAAAAAGGCAAAAGAAGGATTCATTTCTCTTATAATCGCTAGTTTTTTATCGCGTCTCCATTTTTTTAACTCCTTTTCTCTTGCAATTGCCATTTGTATCCAAGTATATTTTTCATAAAAGACTAAAAATTCAATATTATATTTAGCTGCAAACGTTTTCTTTCTTTCAACTATATTCATTTTATGCTGAAGTAAACGCTCTTTTAAATTATTTGTTACTCCAATATAAAAAGTAGAACGGTATTTATTTGTTATGATATAAACGTAATAACTGTGGAATCCTTTTTGAGGGTTTAGCATTTTTTCTTAAAGATAAGAATTAAACAGAAACAATACAAACTTTGTTAAATGCAATAAAGGAGAAATTTCATAAAGAAAGGAACACAAAGTTGGATAACGTTATGTCGTTTCTCCCTGCGGTCGAAAAGACAAACTGTGTGGAAAGAACTGAATGGAGAAAGATTGAATGAAGAAAAACTATGTGACAATTCTTCGCAATAATCATCAAGCAAACAAGGTTGCAAACGCTTCTTCAATTTTCCCTACCAAGACCAATTGAATCCCGTGATTTTTAGATGATATTTTGTTGTATTTTGAGGCAACAAAGGTTTTGTACCCCAATTTTTCGGCTTCTAAAATACGTTGATCAATTTTAGAAACGGGTCTTATTTCTCCTGCCAAGCCAACTTCTGCTGCAAAACACACATTCGGATTGATAGCAACATCTTGATTAGATGATAATATAGCCGCAACAACCGCCAAATCTATTGCGGGGTCATCAACATTAATACCGCCAGTAATATTTAAAAACACATCTTTTGCACCCAATTTAAAACCCGCTCTTTTCTCTAAAACAGCCAAAATCATGTTTAAACGTTTTAAATTGTAACCCGTTGTTGATCGTTGCGGAGTTCCATAAACTGCAGTAGAAACCAAGGCTTGAATTTCGATCATTAAAGGGCGAATACCTTCTAACGTAGATGCAATTGCCGTGCCGCTTAAATCTGCGTCTTTTTTAGAAATTAGTATTTCAGACGGATTTGAGATTTCTCTCAATCCGGTAGAAAGCATTTCGTAAATGCCTAGTTCTGATGTAGAACCAAACCTATTTTTTTGAGATCTTAAAATTCTGTAAGTATGATTTCTGTCGCCTTCAAACTGTAAAACAACATCGACCATGTGTTCTAGAATTTTCGGACCAGCAATGTTTCCGTCTTTGTTTATGTGGCCTATTAATAAAACCGGAGTGGCAGTTTCTTTGGCATATTTAATCAATTCTGCAGCAGTTTCTCTTATTTGAGAAATGCTACCAGGAGAGGCGTCTATAGAACTTGTGTGTAGTGTTTGTATAGAGTCTATTACCAAAACTTCTGGTTCGGTTTCTTCTATGTTTTTGAAGATTTGTTGCGTGTTCGTTTCTGTAAGAATTAAACAGTTAGAATTGTTTGCTTGTAATCTTTCTGCCCGCATTTTTATTTGAGACTGACTTTCTTCACCAGAAACATACAAAACTTTCTGCCTAATATTTAAAGCAACTTGTAATAATAAAGTCGATTTACCGATGCCGGGTTCGCCACCCAAAAGGGTTACAGAGCCTTTTACCAATCCGCCACCAAGAACAGTATCTAATTCGTTGTTATTAGTAACAACTCTTTCTTCGGGATTTAACTGAATATCCGCAATTTTTAAAGGTTTGTTTATTCGTTGTTTTGCGGTTGTAGCTTGTTTCCAAACTCGTTTTTCTTCTTTCTGAATTACTTCTTCTACAATGGTATTCCATTCTTTACAAGCACCGCATTGCCCAACCCATTTTGCATGCTGGGTTCCACAATTTTGACAGAAAAAAGTTGTTTTGGTTTTTGACATTTATTTTAGTTGCAAAATTTTAAAGTAACAAAGTTACAAAGTATATTAATACATAAAGTGACTATTTATACTATTTTAATTTCGAATATTCTGACTAGTATGCAGAATTGCGTGAATTAAAATAGTTTTGATTTTCAATTGTGTAATGAATTCCGTACTGAAATCTTTTTGTAAATACTATTCTGAAATTTTTATAACACTTTTGGAATGAATTTGGATTTTCTTTAATGGCTTCTATAGTTTTTGAAATCTCTAGATACAGTTGAGCACCTATATTTGTCTTTTTTGAAATCATACCATTTTAAAGTTTCAATAAGTTCTTTTTCAGCTTCCGGTTTAATGATTACATTAAACTCCATATTTTAAAGATAAATTAGCCTTTATATCGTTCCAATTTTTACCACTCGTTGGGTTTTTTTCGTGATTTTTTAATCTTTTGTCTAAAATTTTTTTATGTTCATTAGAGATTTCATCACTATAAATGTCATAAATAGCTTCTACTTCGTTTAAAACGTTTTCATCCGTTTCAAGAATCCATTTTGATAATGCTATTCTTTTTTCGTTTATGTCCATAAAGCTTGCTTTTGATCAAAGATAAAATTTTAATATGCGGTTTTAAAATTAGTGAAAATCAAAATTCATTAAAATTAGTCCTCATAATTCTTGATATAATAATTAAGTGAGTCTAATAATTTTTCTCCTTTTAGATTTTTAGCAACAATTTTTCCTTTTCTATCAATTAAAAAAGTGGTTGGAAAACTGATTATATTATACTTCTTTTTTAAATTTTTTGAATCACTTTCTAAAGCTTGAGGATACTTAATGCTAAAATCTTGAATGCTACTTTCAAGTTTTTCTTTTGTATCGTGAACTGCAATTCCTAAAAACTCAATATCTTTTCTAGAGGTTTTTTCATAAGCATCGCAGATTGTTGGGATTTCGGTTAAACAAGGTGCGCACCAAGTTCCCCAGAAATCTATGTAAAGAAATTTACCGCTGTAATCTAAAAGGGAAATAGAATCTATAGCATTTAGTTTTTTAATTTTAAAAGGAATTGCTTTGTAACCGACACTTGTAGAAAATAGTTCTTTATTTTTTGGTAAGCGCTGTAAGATTAGTGTATTGTTCTTGATGTTTATACCAAGATTTTTATAAATAGTACTGTCAATTTTTATGAGCTCATATAGGCCAATTTCTTCTTTTTTGTCATCAATAATAAGTGATGATTTTTCATCAAAAGTTACGTTGGCAAAACCATGACTTACCTGAATTTTTTTATCTAGAAATGAAGTTTCAAAAACTTGAGGAAAGCTATAGGCTAAATTGTTCTTTGAATTTACTAGAATTAAAACTTTTACTTTTTTATTTAAAACCTTATTATTTGTGTTCAATTCATACGCCACAAAAGGTGCCTTTTTTACGGGTAGTGAATAGTTAAAATGATCATCAACTTTTAGTGGAGTTCTGATTTCTTCATCAGAAAAATCTTTATTGTTGTTGGTGTCTAAAATATATTCAATAATTCCTTCATTATTTTCTCTAAAAACAAGATTCACATAGCTGTTAATTGGTTTTTTAGAGAGTTTTCTTTGATGTGGGTTTTTAGTCCATGTAGCGTACCTTTTGTTAAATTTAGATTCACTAAATCCTTGTTTTACAAATTCTGGATAAAC
The DNA here is from genome assembly GCF_007997085.1 of Polaribacter sp. IC066. Taxonomy (GTDB): domain Bacteria; phylum Bacteroidota; class Bacteroidia; order Flavobacteriales; family Flavobacteriaceae; genus Polaribacter. The sequence goes on along the minus strand of NZ_VORR01000006.1, from coordinate 111,736 downwards.
GGTTTGAAATGCATCCAACCAAATTTGGTTTACATAAAATTCTTGCCAATCTTTTGGGATTCCTTTGGTTTCTTGTGCTGCTTTTTCTGATGAGTTCCAAGGTAACACAGAAAAAGATTTTTTGAAAGAGCCAAATCCGTTTACTTCTTTTAGAGGTAAATGAATGATGTCTAAATCTTCTTTTTTAGCTGAACAATTAAGTAAAATAAGAGTGAGTAAAATAATTAAGGTGCTTTTCATTTTGAGTATAATCAGTAGCTACTCAAATATAAGGATTTTAAAAATAAATAAAGTTGACTAAATAGCTTTAAATTATTAATAAACTGCGTTAGTGATTGAAACGGCATCCTTTTTGTTTTTTTACAAAAAGATATAGTGGAAAGCGCGACTTTATTCTGATTTTTATCAGGATAAAGTAACGCCCAAAAAATTACTTATTCTTATTATAAATAGGAAGTATTAAAAATGCCAAGCCTCCAAAAACGATAATCATGGCTGTTTGTGAGGTCCACATAATCCATCCAAAAGCATTGCCTGTAACCTTATCAATGCCAAAAAGGGATAAAGCACTAGCCACTGCAACAGGATATAAACCTACGCCACCGTTGGTTGCGGCAATAGAAAATGCACCGGCAATAAAGCCAATTAAAATTCCGCCCAAAGGTACTTCTAAACCATCTACGGCAGGTATGGTTGCCCAAAACATAGCAATATACATTACCCAAATAAAAATAGTATGGACTATAAAAGCCCATTTATTCTTCATTTTAAAGATGCTCGTTACGCCTTCTTTTAAACCTAGAAAAAATCCTTTTAATTTTAAAGAGAATTTTGATTTACCTTTTTTGATATACATTATAAATCCTGTAAAAAATAGAATTACCAATGCTATAGAACCAAATGTTTTTACGGGATTAAAATCTTTGGTGATTAAATTCCAAATAAAATCGAATTGTATAAAAAGGGTGATACTTACAACGATTAACATCATTGCTAAATCGGCAATTCTTTCTGCCACAATAGTGCCAAAGCCTTTTTCAAAAGGAATTTTTTCGTAGTTGGTCATCACGGCAGCTCTTGTAACTTCGCCCGCTCTTGGTAAAAAAATATTCATTAAATAAGCAACTAAAACGGCTAAAGTAGAGTTGATAAATCTAGGTTTGTAGCCTAAAGGTTCTAATAGAAATTTCCATCTATACGCTCTTGATAAATGGCTTAAAATACCAAAAAGTAACCCCAAAGCAATCCACCAATAATTAGCACTTTTAAAGTACTGAACTAGTTCTTCTGGAGATACGATTGTGAGCGAATACCAAACTAAAAAACCTCCTAAAATAAGAGGTGTTATTATTTTTAAAACTTTTTTTATATTCAAAATTATGTAAGTGTATTATCTTTTTCGTTCGGGAAAACCAAAGAGGGCTTAAATTTTTTTGCTTCTTCTAGCTCCATAAAAGCATATACAATTAAAATTAAAACATCGCCAACGGCAACAAGTCTTGCTGCTGCGCCATTGAGCGTAATTTCGCCACTTTTACGTGGACCTGGAATGGCATAGGTTTCTAAACGATTGCCATTATTGTTATTCACAATTTGTACACGTTCGCCTTCAATAATGCCCGCTGCATCCATTAAATCTTCGTCAATGGTAATGCTTCCTATATAATTTAAATCTGCACCTGTAACTTTTACACGATGGATTTTTGATTTTACAACTTGAACTAACATCTTACAAAAATACTATTTTTTTTATGTATGATTAACGTTTTAATCGAAGGTTATCAATCAATCTTATTTCTGATGCAAATACGGCAATAAAAGCGCGGTATTTTTTGTTAGATTCTTTGATTTCTATTGTTTTTAGCGTTTTTTCATCTGCAATTGTAAAATATTCTAAAGTTAATAAAGGCTGGTTTTTAAATTGATCTTTAACCCAGAGAACAATAGAATCAGCACTTTGTGTGCCAAATTTTTCAGATACTTTTTTTAACGTTTTGTTGATAAACGGAGCAGCTTTTCTTTGCGCTGCCGTTAATCTTACATTTCTTGAGCTCATTGCTAAACCATCTTGTTCTCTGAATATGGTACACCCTTTAATTTTTATTTTTAGGTGATGTTTTTCTACCATTTTTTTAATGATTTGTAATTGTTGAAAATCCTTTTGACCAAAGTAAGCCTTGTTTGGTTCAATAATTTCAAATAATGCTTTTACAACCGTGCCAACACCGTTAAAATGACCCTCTCTAAATTCTCCTTCCATCTTATGCTCTAATCCATCAAAATCGAATTTTTCTGAAACAATATGATTATTATAAATTTCTTTTACAGAAGGATTAAAAAGTACATCACAAGAAACAGATTCTAATAATTCAATATCATTTTTAATAGTTTTAGGGTATTTTATTAAGTCTTCTGGCTTATCAAATTGCGTAGGATTCACAAAAATACTAACCACTATAAGGTCGTTTTTTTGTTGCGCCTTTTTAATTAAAGACAAATGACCTTCATGCAAAGCTCCCATGGTTGGCACAAAACCAATGGTTTTGTTTTGAGCTTTAATGTTTGATAAATAAACTTTTAAGGCTATTTTTTCTGTAAAAATGATCATAGTACATAACTGTATAAAGTTTGCAAACTTACCAATTTAACATCATACTAGTATAAAAATTTGTACTTTTGCGCTTCTTATAAAAGAGTTTGATTTAATGAAAGACAAGAGAATTTTATTTGTATCATCTGAAGTTGTGCCCTATTTACCCGAAACAGAGCTGTCTTCTACAGCTTTTATTTCAGCTAAAAACGCCCATTCTAAAGGTGTTCAAACCCGTATTTTTATGCCAAGATATGGCGTAATTAATGAAAGAAGACATCAATTACATGAGGTAATTCGTCTTTCTGGAATGAATCTTGTCGTGAATGACATAGATATGCCATTAATCATTAAAGTTGCTTCTATTCCTAAAGAAAGAATGCAGGTTTACTTTATTGATAATGAAGAGTATTTTAAAAGGAAAGCTGTTTTTACAGATGAGGATGATCAATTATTTGATGATAATGATGAAAGAGCTATTTTCTTTGCTAAAGGAGTTGTAGAGACTGTAAAAAAACTGAATTGGGCACCCGATGTGATTCATATTCATGGTTGGCTTGCTTCTTTATTGCCATTGTATTTAAGAGAGTTTTATAAAGAAGAGCCACTATTTATAGAAAGTAAAATAGTTACTTCTATATATAGTAAAGGTTTTGAAGGTAATTTAAATGCGGACTTAGCAGAAAAAATAAAGTTTGATCTTCATAAGTCAGATAAAATTGCGACAGTACAAATTCCGAGTCATACTAATATCTTAAAGAGTGCAATCGAAAATTCTGATGCAATTATTCACGGAAGTGAAACAATTGACGAAGAATTAAGTTCTTTTATAGCCGAAAAAGAAATACCAGTTTTAGAATATCAAGTAGAGAACTTAAAAGAATCTTATTTGAATTTTTATACAGATTTATTAGCAACTAAATAATTATTTTTAAGTGAAAAATTTTTTCAGAAAGAGTGTTTACATAGTAACTGCAGCATCTTTATTTATAACAATTATATCTTGTGAAAAAGATTTTACAGATGTAGAATCTAATGTAATTACCAATACCAAGTTTAACACAGCTGCTACTTCGGTAGATGTTATTGCAGAAAATAGTCCTTTAGAAAGTATTCAATCAGATAATATCTCAAGGCCACTTGCTCAATATTTATTGGGTGTTTACGCGAGCCCAGATTATGAAAAAATTGAGGCATCTGTTGTTTCTCAAATTTCGATACCTACAAGTTTAAACGTTTTAGAAGGTGTTAATTACGGTTCAGATACAACAACAGTAGTGACTAAAATAGATACTGTATTTTTAAAATTACCTTACCAAGTAACCTTACAAGCTAATAATAAATATAAAATAGATTCTATTTTTGGTGATAAGAGCAAACCTTTTAAGCTAAATGTTTACAGGTCTAATACGTTTATAAATTTTTACAATCCGGCAGATCCATCAAAAGTAAATAGCTATCAATCTAATGCCGTTTTCGAAAAAATGGGAAGCGCATTAAACACACAAATAGATTTTCCTTTTATACCAAGTGAAAACGACACAATGGTTGTTATTAAGAGACGATTGTATGATGATTCATTAGCAGATAACGATACGTTAAAACTTTTTAACGCAGTGACAAGCACAGTTCCAATTCCTTTTGCTAGAATTCCGTTGGATAAAGATAAATTTAAAACCTTATTCTTAGACAAATATGAAACAGGCGAGTTTGCTTCGCAAAACGTATTTAATGAATATTTTAGAGGATTAATTATAGAAGCAACGGGGGATGAGGGTTCTCTGACCTCATTTAATTTTAACAACCGTAATATTGATTTGATACCATCTCTAGAAATTTATTACACAAATACGGTTTTAGAGCTTGGTACTACAAAAGTTTTAGATACTATTTCTAGAAATAACAGTTTTCCTTTATCTGGTTTTAAGATAAATACGTTTAAAATGGAGGATAAAGTATATCCTGTAAATAATGAAATTATAGTGCAAGGAACCGCTGGTAGTGAAGGTACTATTACTCTGTTTGATCAAAGTAAAATAGATGAATTAGCAGCTAATAATTGGTTAATTAATGATGCAACTTTAACTTTTTATATAAATCAGTCTGCAGATACAACACATGTTCCAGATAGATTGTATTTGTATAAGAGCGATAAAAATGTTTCAAACCCTAGTTTTACCCAAATAACAGACGCAACAACCGAAGCAGCTTTTGGCGGTATCGGTGGTTTCTTGTCAAGAGATGCTACTGGTAAAAAAGAAAAATATACGTTTAAACTAACAGATTATATTTCAAATATTTTAAACGGAGAAACTAAATATGAGTCAATTTTAAAATTGAAAGCTTATAATCCCTCTGACCCTCCTGGATCGGGTGGTGATCTAGTTTTTAGAAATAATAGCTGGAACCCAAAAGCGGTAACACTTTTTAATGACGCTCCCCAAAATGGAGTAAAAAAAGCGGTGTTACTGATATCCTATTCAGAAAAAAACTAAACAAATGCACTAACCAAAAAACAAAAAAAAATATGTGTGGAATTTCAGCGTATATAGGTCATAGAGAAGCTTATCCAATAGTCATAAACGGATTAAAAAGACTAGAGTATAGAGGGTATGATAGTTCTGGTATAATGATGTATGATGGAGAGAAAATGTATCTCACTAAAACGAAAGGAAAAGTTTCGGATTTAGAATTTATTACCAACCAAGAAGAAGAGAGAAAAGCAGGAAATATAGGAATGGGTCATACACGTTGGGCTACACATGGTGTTCCTAACGATGTAAATTCACATCCTCATTATTCACAATCTGGTGAATTAGTGATTGTTCATAATGGAATTATTGAAAATTACGATACCATTAAAAAAGAATTAATTACGAGAGGTTATACGTTTAAAAGTGATACTGATACCGAAGTCTTAATAAATTTAATCGAAGAGGTTAAAAAAACAGAAGGCTGTAAACTAGGTAAAGCAGTTCAATTAGCATTAACAAATGTTGTTGGGGCTTATGCAATTACTGTTTTTGATAAAGCAAAACCTAACGAGATTGTTGTTGCACGTTTAGGAAGTCCTATTGCAATTGGAGTAGGTGAGGATAATAAAGAATTTTTTGTAGCTTCAGATGCTTCTCCTTTTTTAGAATATACTAAAAATGCTATTTATTTAGAAGATGAAGAAATGGCAATTATCAAATTAGGAAAAGAAGTAAGAGTTCGTAAAATTAAAGACGATTCTCTGGTAGATCCTATTATTCAAGAACTTCAAATTAGTCTAGAGCAAATTGAAAAAGGTGGATATGATCATTTCATGTTGAAAGAAATTCATGAGCAGCCTAAAGCAATTACAGATACTTTTAGAGGTAGAATGCTTGCTGAAGAGAATATGATTAAGATGGGTAGTATAGAAGACAATCTTGATAAATTTTTGAATGCCGACAGAATTATTATCATTGCTTGTGGTACTTCTTGGCATGCTGGTTTAGTAGGAGAATATCTTATTGAAGATATGGCTAGAATACCTGTTGAGGTAGAGTACGCTTCAGAATTCAGATACAGAAACCCGATTGTTACGAGTAAAGATGTAGTAATTGCAATTTCACAATCAGGTGAAACAGCAGATACATTAGCCGCTATTAAATTAGCGAAATCTAAAGGGGCATTTGTGTATGGTGTTTGTAATGTAGTAGGTTCTTCTATTGCTAGAGAAACACATTCGGGAGCTTACACGCATGCAGGACCAGAAATAGGGGTTGCATCTACAAAAGCATTTACAACACAGATTACCGTTTTAACTTTAATCGCTTTAAAATTAGGAAAGGCAAACGGATCTTTGTCTGATGATTCTTTTAAAAACTACATCCAAAAAATGTCGTTAATTCCTAAACAAATAGAGAAGTTGTTAGAAATTGATGAGCACGTTAAAAGTATTGCAGCGGTTTATAAAGACGCTACAAACTGTTTGTATTTAGGAAGAGGGTTTAATTTTCCAGTAGCTTTAGAAGGTGCTTTAAAGTTAAAAGAAATTTCTTATATCCATGCAGAAGGATATCCTGCAGCAGAAATGAAACACGGTCCTATTGCTTTAATCGATGAAAATATGCCAATTTTTGTTATTGCTACCAACAAAGGGCACTACGAAAAAGTGGTGAGTAATATTCAAGAAATTAAATCTAGAGCAGGTAAAATTATCGCGATTGTTACAGAAGGAGATACACAGGTAAGAGATATTGCAGATCACGTAATTGAAGTGCCAGACACCGAAGAAGCATTAACTCCTTTGTTAACTACTATTCCTCTTCAACTTTTATCGTATCATATTGCGGTAATGTTGAATAAAAACGTAGATCAACCAAGAAATTTAGCAAAATCTGTTACTGTAGAGTAATTGTATATTGTTTTAAAAATAAAGAAAAATCTAGCTATATAGCTAGATTTTTCTTTTTTCTAACGTTTCAAAAGCACTATACACGCGTTACAGCAGGTTAATTTTTAAATGAAGGGTATTACGTACAATTTTGATTTCAGTATTTTTTATAAAAATGATTCTCTTAGGGTATATCAATTTGAGCCTGTCGAATATTTTTGAAAAGTATGCTAGTGCGTTTTCATAAACCTAAAAAGATGTTTGTTATTTTTTTATGACTTTATAAAGTTAAATTGGGGTTAGAAGGCATACAACATTGGTTTCTTTGGCGGATGATGGCTAAAGTAAAGTAGCTAACTTTAGTCTAAACGACGACTTCAAAGTTTTGTTCTGATATGGATAATAAGGGGTGCATTCTAAGTGATATTTTCTTACATCCATGCTCTTTTCTATTGTTTTTGCTTAAAATGTTATTCCTATTAAATTTATAGCGTACTTAAAGTATCCTTTTAACTTCTTTTTTTTGGTTAAATAGTGAATTTAATTAATAGGAGTTTCGAACTATCAAAATACTTCGATAGCAGTACCCAAAGAATTGTTTATTTTAAAAAACGGCTATTTTATTAGTCTCTATTTGACCCGTAATTCATAAATGTTATGCGCTTCTTTATTTAAAAATAACGGTATTAATTGTAAATAAGGATATTAACCACATTATTTTTAAAAGGTAGAATAAAAATATATTATAAAATAAGATGATGTAAATCTCATATTTTAAACCCTATCTTTAGCTATGAATTATAATCAAATAATGCTCTTATTTTTGCAAACTACTTTAGTTGCTTGCTTAGCACGCTCATTATTTAGATGTCTCTTTTATATCTTATAAAATTTTTTTTCTGCATAGAATCATCTCAATGGTTACAAGTATTGTTTTGGCATATTTCTTATGTTTTAAGAGATATTTTGTTTTTTTATAAAGAGCTTTCTCTGTGCACAAAGGAGTGTGCGAATGACAGAGAAAAATTAGCCGACTACACTTATTTAGAAGAAACAATATTTTGCACAATTAAATTAAGAGGACACAACCCATATTTTAATACCATATAATGTCAAACAAAAAGCCAACATATAAGGATTTAGAAAAACTGATCGCTGAATTAAAATCAGAAAGTAAGTTACGGCAAAATGAAGGTCGTTTTAATATGTTGTTACAAGCATCTGAAGACATGATTACAATACATAACCCTTCAGGAGAATACCTTTATTATAATGGCCCATCACGCTACGATATAACTTCTAAAGATATTGTAGGAAAAATGCCTGGCGATCTTTTTAATCACGAGACTTCTACTAAACTTTTAAATACATTTAAAAAAGTAGCCGAAACAGGTACCAGTGAAACGATAGAAGTGCTATTAGATTGGTTAGGGGAAACAAAGTGGTTTTCGGAATATATTTATCCGGTTAGAAACGAAAATGGAGATGTGGTAGAACTCGTTAAAGTATGCCGAGATATACATTTGCGTAAAATTGCTGAACAAGAAAAGGAACAACAAAATAAAGATAAAGAAGAACGAGCAGGTGAATTGATTATTGCCAACAAGGAGCTTGCTTTTCAAAATAAACAGAAAGGAAAAAGAGCTGAAGAATTAGTGATTGTAGACAGAGAGCTCGCTTTTCAAAATGAAGAGAACGAGAGACGAGCTGTAGAACTATCATTAGCAAATAAGAGAATTAGTTTTCAAATTAATGAGAAAGAAAAGCGTGCGGAAGAATTATCGATTGCAAAGAAAAAGATAATCAATCAAAGCGAAGGAATCGAGAAGCGTGCCGAAGAATTAGTAATTGCTGATAAGGAACTCATTTATCAGCAAGAAGAAAAAAATAATCACTCAAAGCGAAGGAATCGAGAAGCGTGCAGAAGCGCTAGTAATTGCTGATAAGGAACTCATTTATCAGCAAGAAGAAAAGGAAAAACGCGCCGAAGAATTAGTAATTGCAGATAAGGAACTTTTTATTCAACACAAAGAGAAAGAGCAACTCGCAGCGGAATTAGTTCTTGCCGATGAGAAACTTGCTTTTCAACGCGAAGAGAAAGAGAAACTAGCGGAAGAGTTAATTCTTGCAGATAGAGAGCTGCTTCTTTTAAGTGAAGAGATAGAAAAACGAGCAGAAGAATTAGCGCTTGCGAATAAGAAACTTTTATTTCAAATTAAAGAGAAAGATAAACGAACAGCAGAATTAGAAGTTTCTAAAAAAAAGATTCAAGCTACTCTTCAGTTGGTTGAAGAAAGTGAATACTCTTTAAAAGAAGCCGGTAGAATGGCGAAAATAGGATATTGGAAGTATGATAAGCAATATGAAATAATTACCTGGTCTAAAGCAGTTTACGAAATTTGGGGTCTCGATTATAAGGAAGATGTGCCAGAAATAGGAGTAATTACTAGTGTTTTTAATGAAGAAGCAGCAAATAAACTTACGCTAGCCACAGAAAATCTTGTTAATAATGAGGTTTCTTATGATATTGAGTTAGAGATTACCAATTTTAAAAATGAAAAACGTTGGATACGAAATATTGGAGAACCTGTTTACAATGATAAAGATGAAGTTACTGGCAGAAGAGGAGTTTTACAAGATATTACAGAACAAAAACGAGCAAGGCGTAAAATTGAAAAAGTCGAAAAGATGTATCGTCTATTGGCTGATCATTCTAAAGATTTAATTTGCTTAAACGAACCAGACAGTACTTTTAAATATATTAGTCCGTCTATAAAAAATTTATTGGGGTATGAACAAGCAGATCTTTTAGGGCAACAAGTATTTCATATAGTTCATAGAGATGATCTTGAGCCTTTAAAAGAGGCAATGAAACTGCGAGAGTTTAGTGGTAAAGTTGTAGAAGCCTTTTCGTTTAGAGTTCGTCATAAAGAAGGGCATTATGTTTGGTTAGAGTTTTTAGCGGCTCCTATTTATAAAGAGAAAGAAGTTAACTATTTTGCTATTTCTGCAAGAGATATTACGCAAAGAGAAGCTGCAAAGGAAAAAATGCAGAACTCTTTAGAACTTTTAGTAAAAAGTGAACGCTCTTTAAGAGAGTTGAGTAAGTTGGCTAAAATTGCCTATTGGGAATATGAGAGTGCAACTCAAAACATTATATGGTCTGAATATCTTTATTATATTTTGGGATTAGATTCAAAAAATGGACCTCCTACTAGAAAAGAATTTGTGAAATTTTTTGATAAAGAATCTCAAATAAAGCTGGCAAAAGTTACCCTAGATCTTGATTCGAAGGGTATTGCTTATGATATAGAGTTAAGATTAATCAATTTAGAAAAGAAAGAGATTTGGGTACGAAATGTAGTGCAACCTGTATACAATGAACAAAATGAAGTTGTTGGTAGAAGAGGTGTTTTTCAGGATATTACAGATTCTAAAATAGTACAAAATGAATTAGAGTTTTCTAAACAGAAAATGCAAACCTCTTTAGATCTGTTAGAAAAAAAGGAATACTCTTTAAAACAGACCAGTAAAGTAGCTAAAATTGGGTACTGGGAATATCACATTGCAAATGATGCTTTTACTTGGTCTGAATATGTTTATCAGGTATATGGATTAGATATAAAAGATGGAATACCATCAAGAAAAGAAATTATAAAATTTTATGATAAAGAATCTCAAGAAAAGTTAGCACAAGCCACAATAAATTTAAGCTCGAGGCGCATTCCTTATGATATAGAATTGAAATTAATCAATCTAAAAAAGGAAGAGGTTTGGGTGCGAAACGCAGTACATCTTGTATACAACGAACAAAATGAAATTATTGGAAGAAGGGGTGTTCTACAGAATATCACAGATTCTAAAAATGTACAACTCGAGTTGGCTTTTGCCAATAAAGAACTTCTCTATCAAAATGAAGAGAAAGAAAAACGAGCAGACGAATTAAGTATCGCTAATAAAGAGCTTGCTTTTCAGAACCAAGAGAAAGAAAAACGAGCAGACGAACTTTTTATTGCTAATAAAGAGCTTCTATTTCAAAATGAAGAGAAAGAGAAACGAGCCGAAGAATTAAGCATAGCGAATAAAGAACTTGCCTTTCAGAATGAAGAGAAAGAGAAGCGAGCAGAAGAATTAGAACTTTCTAAACAAAAAATTCAAACTACCTTAGAATTAGTAGAGGAGAATGAATACTCACTAAAAGAAGCGGGTAGAATGGCTAAAATAGGCTATTGGGCCTATGACAAGCAAACGGAGGCAATTAGTTGGTCGGATACTATTCACCAAATTTATGGCACTGACCCAAGAGAAGGTGCGCCAGAGCTTGCACTATTTTACACTTTTTTTAATGAAGAATCCAGAAATAAGCTTATGGAAGCAGAAGCAACGCTTGCTGATAAGGGAGTTCCTTTTGATCTGGAGTTACTAGGAACTAATTTAAAAAACGAAAAGCGTTGGATACGAAATATAGCAGAACCCTTATACAATGATAAAAATGAAATTATTGGTAGAAGAGGAGTCTCCCAAGATATTACGAAAAAAAAATACAGCAAAATGAATTAGATCTTACAAACAGAAGACTTCATAATTTAAACAAAGCCTTAAACGAGGCACAAGAATTAGGGCATTTAGGAAGTTGGGAGTATAGTTTTGAAACAGGAAAGGTAATCTGGTCAAAAGAAATGTTTCATATTTTTGAACGTTCACTTAAATTAGGGGCACCAGATTATTCGGAGCATGCACTACTGTAAGCAGAAGAGAGTTTTGCAATATTAGACCAAGCAGTTATCAATTGTTTTGAACACGAAACCCTTATGATTTAGAGCTAGATATTTACACTTCAAACGGCGCTATAAAACATATAATTTCAAGAGGTAGGGTTATAAAAGATAAAGATAATAGCGTAATAGGTTTGTCTGGTACAGGCCAAGATATTACCCAAAGCAAATTAATAGAAAAGGCGTTAGACTATAAAAACGAAAGACTGTATGACTTAAACAATGCCTTAAATCATGCGCAAAAATTAAGTCATATTGGAAGTTGGAATTGGGATCTAGTCGGGGGCAGTGAAGAATGGTCTGATGAAATGTATGACATTTATGGAGTCACTAAAGAAAGTTTTTTTCCTTCTTATAAAAATGTAACTGAAAAAATATTACCTGAAGGATTTCGCAAATTAGAGCAATCTATTGTCAGGTTACTGAATGATAATACATTTATACCTTTTGAGTATAAAATAAATCGTCCGTCAGGTGAAATAAGAACTTTATATTTTGTAGCGTTAGAAAAAAAATCTGAAGGAAGTGTTTTCGGGGTTACTATGGATATCACCGAGAGAAAAAAGATTGAAGAAGAACATGAAAGGACCAAAGACAATTATAGAAGATTGTTTGATAACGCTACCGTTTCTATTTGGAATGAAGATTTAAGTTTGGTATTTAAACAAATAGACGAATTGAGAAAAAAAGAGATATCTAATATTAAAGGATATTTAGAACAAAACCCAGAGGTGTTGTTTTCACTGCTAGAAAAAGTAAAAGTAAAAGTAAACAATGTAAATAGCGCTACTTTAAAATTGTTTGAGGCAAAAAGTAGCAAAAAATTTTTAGCCAAAGTAAAAGATACATTTACCGAAGACGCAAATAAAGTATTTATAAACCTTGTAGAGGCCATATGGAATCATAAGAAAACATTTACATCAGAAGTAAACTATAAAACCTTAAAAGGTAATGAGTTTTTAGCATTGTTTTCAATTCCTATTCCTCAATCAACAATAGAACAAAAAATAGTACCTGCTAGTATTCAAAGTATTCAAAGTATAAAAGATGCCGAGTCTGCAAAAAGAGAATCTTTACATAGATTAAAGGAAGCTCAAAAATTAGCGCGTGTTGGCAGCTGGTTATTTAATCCTTTAACAAAAGAAGTAGAGTGGTCTGATGAAACGTTTCATATTTGGGGTTTCGACCCAAAGAAAGGTGCTCCTGAATTTGATGATTTGGTTAATCGAATTCATATTGATGATCAAGAATTATTTAATAGTGTTGTTAACGAAGCTATTAGTGCAGGTACACCATATGATATTGAACATAGAATTTGCCTTTTAAGTGGTGAGCAAAAAATAATAAGAGCCATTGGTCAAACGGTATTGGGTAATAATGGCGAAGTTGCAGGTTTGGTAGGAACAACGCAAGATATTACCTCGCAAAAAAAGGCAATGGATCAAATTGAAAAAGCTGAAGAGATGTATCGAATTTTAACAGGTCATTCTAATGATTTAATTTGTTTGCAAGAGCCAGATAGTACTTTTAAGTACATTAGCCCTTCTATAAAAAACTTATTAGGGTATGAACAAACAGACTTTCTGCGCAAACAGGTTTTTAGCATTGTTCATAAAGATGATATTCAGTCTTTAAAAGACGCAATGAAGGGAAATTTTTTTAGTGGTGAAATTATAGAGGCTTTTTCGTTTAGAATTCGTCATAAAGATGGCCATTTTGTTTGGTTAGAATTTTTATCATCTCCCGTTTATGTAGCTAAAGAAATTAGTTATTTTGTTACCTCGGCGAGAGATGTTACGCAATGGGTGGTTGCAAAGCAAGAGATTCAAGAATATCAAACATCACTTCAGAAACTAACCACAGAAATTACCTTAATAGAAGAAAAACAAAAAAAAGAAATTGCTACAAATATACACGACCACTTGAGTCAGTCTTTAGTAATTTCGAAAATGAAAATTAATCAGCTTAAAAAAAATCCACAGTTAAAAGAGATTACCGAAGATTTAAAATTTATTGAAACACATATTTCCGAAGCTTTAGAAAACAGTCGTAAAATTACCTATGAACTTTCTCCGCCAGTACTTTATCAACTCGGTATTATTGATGCATTAAGTTGGTTGCTAGAAGAGGTAGAGGCGAATCACAAGATTGAGTGCAGGCTGATTAGCAATGTAACGAGCATGAAACTAGACGATGTAAAATCGATTTTCTTGTATAGAAGTATACAAGAAGTCATTAATAATATTATAAAATATGCCAATGCATCTTTAATAACGTTAGATTTGGATAAAAATGAACTCGGAATTTATATTTTAATTACAGATAATGGCGACGGATTTGATACTTCGGTATTGAAAAACCATAACCATTCAGGTTCTGGTTTTGGTTTGTTCACGGTTCAAGAACGTTTACGAAACATACAAGGGAAATTTATTATAGCATCAGAATTAAATACAGGTACCACAGTTAATTTTTTTATACCTTTAGGAATATGAGTAATTCAAATGAAATAAAAATAGTATTGGTAGATGATCATAAGTTGCTTCGCGATGGTTTGAGAAATATTATTGAGCAGAGAGCTAATATGCACATTATTGGTGAGGCTTCTGATGGCAGAGAGGCCATAAAAATATGCTCAAAATTAATGCCCAATGTAATTTGTTATGGATGTTGCTATGCCTAACTTAAATGGTATAGAAGCAGCAAGACAAATTCATAAAAACCACCCAGACATAAAAATAATTGGCCTTTCTATGCATTCTGGCAAACAATTTATTCAAGGAATGTTTAAAGCAGGTGCTTTTGGGTATTTGTTAAAAGATGGAGATGCTGATGAATTGATTACTGCCATTACCACGGTTGTTCAAAACAGAAAATATCTGTCAAAAGACATCAATCAAGAGTATCTTATTTTGTTAAAGAAAGGCGAAGCTTTAGAGAAAACACCGCTGAGTTTTAGAGAAAAAGAGGTGTTACAATTAATTGCAGAAGGTAAATCTTCTAAAAAAATAGGAGAAATTTTATTTTTAAGTCCGAAGACTATTGATGTTCATCGAAATAATATTATGCAGAAAATAGATTTACACACCATACCAGAATTGACTAAATACGCTATTCAAAAAGGACTAACCACTTTAGAAATTTAAGAATTCTATACTCTTAATCATAGTTTTATCTTGTTTACAGAAAATTATTAGAAGTAAATATTTAAGCATTTTGCCTATATAAGTTTAGGTGAAAAGTTATTAATTTTATAATTCCCCAAAGTTGTATTTAAAATAGTTCATATTATTTTGAAATCGACAGTAAACAATTTATTAATAGTAGAAGACAATCCTTTTATTAGCGAGAGTATTGCTGATGGAATAAAAGATTATGTTGGTGTCAGAAATCTTAAACTGGCAGTGTCTTTACAAGAAGCAATTTCTTTTTTAAATGATGTGCAGTTTGAGTTAATTATCCTCGATTTAAACTTGCAGGACGGAAATGGTATAGAACTATTAAAATGGATTAAAGAAAGGCAATACAAAACAAAAGTTCTCGTTTTTTCTATAAGTACCGCGTTTGAGAAAAAATGTTTGCAACTTGGTGCATTTGCTTTTTTTGATAAAGCTAAAGATTTTGATAAATTAATAGATACCATTAAAAATCCTTAAAGGAAATAGGGTGTTTCTTTACGCTACATAATGGTCCTAATTTTCACAAAGTTGATCAAAATGAAAAAGCTAAACTATAATTACAGTTTAGATTTTCTTACTAATATATCGGGGGACCTATATAATTGATGTTTTTGTTAGCAGTACTTATATAGTTTTATGTTTTTTAGGAGTTAACCTGTTTGCAAATACCTTATAAGTACTAGACTACAAATGTACATATGACTCTAGGTTCATTTAATAGGTAATTTTCTTAATTTATGTATTTTAGGTAAAAGACATAATTTTAGCAGTTTTTTTACTCTCTAACCTCAAAAGTAATCGGAAGACTGTAACTAACGCCCACAGGTATTCCCCTCTGTTTTCCTGGAGTCATTTTTGGTAAAGAATTAATAATGCCAGTAACCTCTTTCTCTAATGCAGGGTGAGGTCCTCTTACTTTTATGTTTATTACGCTACCGCTTTTATCAATCGTAAAAACTACAAATAATCTTTTTTTACCTGGAAGTAAGCCTAATTCTGTAGACAATCCTACATCAAAATTTTCACCAAAGTATTTGGTTACTTCTTTTGTGAAACATGCTTTTAATTCTTTGTTATTTCCTTTACAACCAGGATAAATAGGCACATCTTCAATTAGTAGAAACGGAATATCTTCAATAATTTCTTCAACTTCTGCTACCTCAACAATGTCATCAGTAGTTATTAAAGCATTGGTAACAATTTCATGTTCATCAGTTTCTGTAGACTCTAAAACAGTTTCAATAACAGCAACATCATCTTCTACAACTTTAAAATTATCTAGTGATGGCGGCGGTGGCGCACTTGTTTGTGTCGGTTTAATTTGTTGCATTGGCACAATAGGGATGTCTTCCGTCATTTCAAAAACCATCTGTACTTCGCCTCGATTATTTGCTGTAGAAACTTTTTCGAACGTTTTATATTCTAATATAGAATACACAATAAATAAGGTAAGTGCTAACCCTATTTGCATAAAAATTTTACTAAAATTAGCAAGTTGTTTTTTTGGATTTTTTTTAATTTGTAACATCTTTTAAATCTTTAAAGTTTATGGAAAACGATAAATTGATATGTAAAATACCAATAGGTTTAGAGAACTTTTTACGAGTTCTTAAACGTATTTAAAAGTATAAATTAAAGGGACGTTAAAATATGACGAATATCATACTTTATCATGAATTTTGGTGTGATTTCCATCATTCCAAAGTGTAAGAATATCGGTTGCAACAGAAGCTCCACTTCCGGCAGCAATTGCAAACTGACTTCGCCACCCAGCAATGGTGCCAGAACAATACAAGCCAGTTTTAATAAAATGATTCTTATTTTTTAACTGAATTCTATCTTTTTCGGGGTTTGATTTTTTATGAGAAATCAAAAACTCGTCGAATCCTTTTATGGTAAAAGGTTTAGCGTAATTCAAAGCAATAATTATTATTTTTGAGTAATAAACATGCTTATTTGTGATTACTTCATAATTTTTAGAATGTTTTTGAACCGATACAACTTTTTCATTTTCTTTTTGAGAAATATGCGGATATAAAGCCGATAACTGTTCTTTTCCTTGCTTTAAGATTTGTTTTCCTGTTGTTTTTGGCGCTAAACCCAAAACATTATTAAACAAGGCATTTTCTAGGTGAGAGGTTCGCTGATGCATTATAATTCCGATGTTTTTATCAAAAGCAAAAGGTTTGTTTTTTGCAGAACCTAATACCAGAGCACATTGCATTCCAGAAACACCACCACCAATAATTAAAGCATCAAAAATCATCTTACATTAATAATATTTTTATGTTTTGAGCAAATAGTTTTACAGAGATAGCCAATAAAATAACGCCAAAAACTTTACGAATTATTTGAATACCACTAGGGCCTATTAAACGTTCTATTTTAGAAGAGGTTTTTAACACAATATATAAAAATATTACGTTTAAAACTACAGCAACAATAATATTTTGAATGTCAAATTCTGCCCTTAAAGAAAGCAACGTTGTTAAACTACCTGGACCAGCAATTAACGGAAAAGCCAGCGGAAAAACAGTTGCCGTAATCGGAGCACTATTGCCGTCGTCTTTGTATAAAGTAATTCCTAAAATCATTTCTAAAGCAATAAAGAATAAGATAAATGCACCTGCAACAGCAAAAGAGTTTACGTCAATACCAATTAAACTTAATAAACTTTGTCCTAAAAAAAGGAAAACAATCATAATAACACCAGCTATTAAAGATGCTTTTTCAGATTGAATATGACCTACCTTTTTACGCAAATCTATAATGATGGGAATGTTTCCGATAATGTCGATTACGGCAAATAAAACCATAAAAGCAGTTATTATTTCTTTGAAATTGAATTCCATTTTTTTTATTTAAACTTTTTGCGAAATTAGTCAACTAACTTTAGCAAATTGTAAAAAAAGAGAAAAAAATATCACTATTTTTGCAAAATGTTTCAACTAGGAAAAACAATCGTTTCAGAAGATATTATAGAGAAAGATTTTGTGTGTAATTTATCTGCATGTAAAGGCGCTTGCTGCGTAGATGGCGACGCGGGTGCTCCTTTAGATAAAGAGGAAGCAAAGATTTTAGATGAAATATATCCGAAGTTAAAACCTTTTTTAAGAAAAGAAGGAATAGCCGTTATTGAAAAAGAAGGTACTTCAGTTACTAGTGAGTGGGGCGAACTAGAAACACCTTTGGTTAACGGTGCAGATTGTGCGTATGTAATATTTGATAAAAAAAAGACTGCTTTGTGTGGAATTGAAGAGGCATATAATCAAGGAGAAATTGATTGGAAAAAGCCTGTTTCTTGTCATTTATACCCTATTCGAGTAAAAGATTACAGCGAGTTTTCTGCAGTAAACTACCATAAGTGGGAAATCTGTGACGATGCTTGTTCTTTAGGAAAAGAGTTGCAAGTGCCTGTTTATAAGTTTGTAAAACAAGGGTTGGTTAGAAAATTTGGGCAAAATTGGTATGATGAGCTAGAAAAAGTTGCGGAGAAACATCTGAAAATAAAATAAACCTTTTAAATAACATATTAATATTCAGTAGTGTTCGATTAAAAACAGTTTAGGCTCATAAATTCTTTTAAAATTAAAGGTTTTTACTTGTTTTTAAAATGATACTTTGTTTTTGAATTAATTTTAAAATAAAAAGTTCATTCTTTTTTCTGGTTTTAAGTTAGTTATAATCAAGTCTTGTTTCTTGGTTCTAAAAGCGAAGCGTCTTGTTTCTTTAGCCGATATTAATGAGTACTAATCAGTATATTACACGTTTTTAGAGTTTTATGGCACGTTCTTTGTTTTAACAAAGTCTTAACATTTAAAGCTTTCTAGAGATGAAAAACGTAAAAAAATTACCGAGCAAACAATTAGAGAAGTTCTCAACCATTTTTACCCAACTAGGACTTGTACTAGTGCTTTTTATCGTCTATGTGACTTTAGAGCACAAAACACTAGAAAAATCTTTGGCAATTGTAGATTTTAATCCGCCAAGAGCTATTACAATTTCTCCAGACCAAGAAATTGTTTTTGTAAGAGAACCTAAAGCAAAGGTTATAACTCCAAAAACAGTTTTTTTTATACCCGATGCACCTATCGAAAAAGGAGATAATGATATTGTAGAAACCATTATTCCAGATGAACCTACTGAAGATGTGGTTCAATTAGATATCGATTCAGTTGTGGTTATAGAAGAACCTGCAGATGCTGAACCATTAGAAACGGTTCCTTTTATATTGATAGAAAATGCACCTGTTTTTAAGGGTTGTGAAGGTTTATCAAGAGAAGAAAATAAACGATGTTTTGATACAAAAATGAACAAGTTTGTACAGCGTAATTTTAATGCGCAAATAGCAAATGAAATTGGTTTGCTTTCTGGAAAATATAGAATTAGTACACAATTTATTATTGATGATAAAGGGAATGTTGTGGATATTCAGATACGAGCACCACATTTTCGACTTAAAAAAGAAACGCAAGATTTAATTGAAAAACTACCAAAATTTACGCCAGGAAAGCAAAGAAATAAAGCGGTTAAGGTAAAATATACTTTGCCAATTTCTTTTAGAGTAGATTAATTTAAAGGAATGTATCGATAATTTTCAACTATTTTTCCGTTGAAATTACCATTCTTATGAAAATGGAAAGCTAGAGTCTATATTTATAAACAAAACTTATTAGTTTGGTTTTTTATGAGTGAAACTCAATTTTAAAAAATTGCGAGGCTATGAATTCAAAATTATAAGTTGAACCTAACTGTCCGACAGGTAATATAATTCCGCTCCATGTACTGAACTTGTTTTCAGTATCTAGCCAAACCTTGGGTTTAATATCCCGCTGCGATGGGTCTAAATATTAAGAGGATATTTCTTTTTGGTACCCCGATTGTGCTGTCTCGAAGTTGTTCATTATTTTGTATTTTTGATTCTATGAAAATCAATCAATATTTAGATGCTACGTATTTAAAAACAGCAGCTCAAGCCAATATTTCGGAAGTCGAAAATCAACAGAAAGTGTTTGATTTAGTTGATGAGTCAATTTTGTATCGGTATAAATTGATTATGATTCGTGCAAAATACATTCAAGAAGTAAAAAAAATACTTTCAGAATCAAGTTCAGAAGTTTTAATAGGAACTGTTATTGATTTTCCAGAAGGAAATTCATCCATAGAAAATAAATTAGAGGAAGCTAAAAAAGCGATATTTTTAGAAGCAGATGAACTCGATTTTGTGATCAATTATAAAGCTTTTAAACAAGGTGAAATTAATTTGATAAAAGAAGAAGTTATAGCATGTACAAAGTTGTGTCTAGATAACAATAAAGTTGTAAAATTTATTATAGAAGTTGCCGCTTTATCAACAGCAGAAATTATTGTAATTTCACAATTGATAAAAGAAATTGTGCTCACAAATTTTGATGAAACGGTAGTTAAAAAAGTGTTTGTAAAATCATCTACAGGGTTTTTTAAAACTGAACAGAACAAACCAAACGGTGCTACTTTAGAGACGATTAAATTGATTTCAGAAAACGCAAAACCATTGCAAATAAAAGCGGCGGGTGGCGTAAGAGATTTTAGAACAGCTTTAAAAATGATTTCTTTAGGAGTTGATAGAATAGGAACATCTTCAGCGAAAGAAATTTGCACACAACAAGAAGGTAACAACACAGAATATTAATTTTTATATGGATTATTTCGCTCACGAAACCGCAGTTATCGATCATAATTGTCAAATAGGAAAAGGAACAAAAATTTGGCACTTTAGCCATATCATGTCTAATTGTAGTATTGGTGAATCTTGTAATTTAGGTCAGAATGTGGTGGTTTCTCCAGAAGTTATTTTAGGGAGAAATGTAAAAGTGCAAAATAATGTTTCTATTTATACAGGTGTTATTTGTGAAGATGATGTGTTTTTAGGTCCGTCAATGGTTTTTACAAACGTGATCAATCCGAGAAGTGCCATCAACAGAAAAAATGAATATTTAAAAACGATTGTAAAAAAAGGCGCAAGTATTGGAGCAAATGCAACCATTGTTTGTGGTAATAATATTGGCGAATTTGCTTTTATTGGTGCTGGTTCGGTGGTTACAAAAGAAGTGTTGCCGTATGCTTTAGTTGTTGGGAATCCGTCAAAACAAATTGGCTGGGTTAGTGAATATGGGCATAAATTAAATTTTAATGCGGATGGTTTTTCGATTTGTAAAGAAAGTGGCGAAGAATATCAACTGAAAGAAAATTGTGTAAAAAAGATATCATGAAAGAGAGTATGGATGAATTCTTAAAAAAGAAAGAACCATTAAAAAATTTAACTTTAGAGCAAAAAGAAGATTTAGGTTTGTTATTTTTGATGGAACAAGATTAGAGCAATAAAATTGTTAGTAGAGAAGAGATTTTTGAAATCTTCGAATCTAA
Source organism: Polaribacter sp. IC066 (assembly GCF_007997085.1). Classification (GTDB taxonomy): domain Bacteria; phylum Bacteroidota; class Bacteroidia; order Flavobacteriales; family Flavobacteriaceae; genus Polaribacter. The sequence goes on along the minus strand of NZ_VORR01000006.1, from coordinate 90,424 downwards.
AGTTTTTAAAAGCGAATAATTAATAGAAAAATTAAAATTATGAAAACTAAAGAGACTGAATTTTTTATTGATAAAGCTATCACAAAATATCAAACATTATCCATAAAAGAAAAAGCAATCATTAATTTAACTTTAATAATAAGTTTGGTTCTTTTTACAATTGGATCAATCTACAATAGTGGCCAAGATTTTGGAGAATTTTTATACTATATTACTCATTAAACGAAACTAGTTTTATAAGTTTTTGATATTTTCATGTAACAAGAATATATAGTTAAGACCTCAAACAAAAAATCCAAAGTAAAAGAATTACTTTGGATTTTTTTGATATTGCTAACTGAATACTGCCTACTTAATTAAGGAGCAGGATTCGGAATTTCCTTATGAACTGCCTCAATTTCTTTTAAAGTTTCTTCGGATAATTCAACATTTATAGAATTGATATTTTCTTTTAACTGACTCAACTTTGTAGCCCCAATAATATTACTAGTTACAAAGGGCAATTGGTTTATAAACGCTAACGACATTTCCGATAATGTAATTCCATTTTTCTTTGCAATCGCTTCATATCTTTTTACGGCTTCTAAAGAACCATCTCCCATATAACGCGCAATAAAACGCGGAAATAAAGTTCCTCTTGCGCCTTCTGGTAAATTCCCATTTAAATATTTACCAGATAAAACACCCTGTGCTAGCGGAGAATATGCGAGTAAACCAATGTTTTCTCTCATAGAAACTTCAGACATTCCGTATTCATAAGCTCTATGAATCATAGAATACGAATTCTGAATCGTAGATGGTCTTGCTAAATTGTGCGCATCTGCGGTTTGCAAATATTTCATGGTTCCCCAAGGAGTTTCATTAGACAAACCAATAGCTTTTATAGTACCCGCTTTCACGAAATCGTTTAAAGTTTCTAGAATTTCTAAATGTTTTTCTGCTTCTCTTGCTGCTGTTTTATAAGGATAATCTCTTACCCCAAAACAATTTACACCACGATCTGGCCAATGCAATTGATATAAATCTAAATAGTCTGTTTGCAAACGTTTTAAACTTTCTTCAACCGCATCTATAATATTTTGTTTGTTAAAGCCACCTTTTCTAATATGTGCAGTATAATCTCCACCACCAGCAATTTTAGTAGCTAAAACAACTTTGCTTCTGTTCCCTGTTTTTTGAAACCAACGACCTATAATTCTTTCAGTTTCTGCATAGGTTTCTGGATTAGCAGGAACCGGATACAATTCTGCAACATCAAAAAAGTTTACACCTTGTGCTAATGCATAATCCATTTGTTCAAAGGCTTCTTCTTGTGTGTTCTGATTTCCCCAAGTCATGGTTCCTAAACAAATTTTAGAAACTTTGATATCGGTATTTGGTAAAGTTGTGTATTTCATTTTTTTTTGATGGGTAATTGTTGATTTGTGTAATCGTTTAATTGACAGAAAGTTTAAAAGCAAAATTAAAAACTTAAAGTTTAGTAAAAGAATAAAACGACTGCTTTTAACAGATAATTTACTTTTAAGGGTTTTGTTAAAGTTTTCTGCCACTAACTTAAAAATCAAATTAATTTTTAATTTTCCATTATTTGGGCGTTCCCTAAAGGTCAGGCTTTCACACTCGCTTTTTTTATGCTGAATTTATTTCAGCATCTGTGATTTGTCAAAGTTTATGTATTGTTTACAAAAGATATTGAATCGAGTTTGGCATAAAAAAGAGCTCAAACAATTGCTCAATCCTTAACGCATATTGCTTCATTAAAAAATAAAGTTAGTAAAAATTACACAGTTTTAAGTTTCTCAAAAAATTACACAGAATTTTATTTTATACAATTTTGTCATTTCGATTTTAAGAGAAATCTCATGAACTTGCTCAATAGTAAGTTAACTACTTTATGAGACTTCTCCCAAAAAGGTCGAAGTGACAACGTTATAATTCAATCAAAACAAAAAACGTGCAATTAATAAAAATTACACGCTTATATTTTTCTTAAAACTTTAAATAAAGTTCTAAAGTTCTATAAACCATCCAACAATTAAACAGTTACACAATTCAACAAAGCTAAAATTATTTAAGAATCGCTTCAATCCCTGGTAAATTTTTTCCTTCTAACATTTCTAGCATTGCGCCACCACCGGTAGAAACATAACTTACTTTATCAGCAAAACCAAATTGTTTTACAGCAGCAACAGAATCTCCACCACCAACTAAAGAAAATGCGCCGTTTTTGGTTGCTTTGTCAATAGAATGACCAAGTGCAATGGTACCGGCAGCAAAAGATTCCATTTCAAAAACACCTAAAGGTCCGTTCCATAAAATCGTTTTACATTGGTTTACAACACCATCAAAAATTTCTCTTGATTTTGGTCCTGCATCAACGCCTTCCCATCCGTCAGGAATTTCATTAATATCACAAATTTTAGTATTTGCATCATTGCTAAAATCATCCGCAGCAACAACATCAACAGGAATATGAATTTGTACATTTTTAGCTTTTGCTTGTTTTAAAATTTCAAGCGCTAATTCCATTTTATCATCTTCACAAATAGAGTTCCCAATTTTTCCGCCTTGTGCTTTCACGAAGGTAAAACTCATTCCACCACCAATAATTAAATGATCTACTTTGTCTAAAATATTTTCAATTACGGTAATTTTAGAGGATACTTTTGCACCTCCTAAAATAGCCAAAACCGGTCTTTCAGAATTATTTAACACTTTATCGATACTTTCAATTTCTCTTGCTAGTAAGTTTCCAAAGCATTTGTTGTCTTCAAAAAATTGAGCAATAATGGTAGTCGATGCATGCGCTCTGTGAGCAGTGCCGAAAGCATCATTCACATAAATATCACCTAATTTAGATAGTTTTTCAGCAAAAGCAACATCCCCTTTTTCTTCTTCTGCATGAAAACGAAGGTTTTCTAATAATAAAATTTCGCCATCTTCTAAATTGGCAACAGCCTCCTCTGCTTTAGTGCCAATGCAGTCTTCGGCAAATTTTACATTTACGCCAATAATTTCTTTCACTTTTGCAACAATATGTTTCAAAGAAAATGCATCATTTACACCCCCTTTTGGTCTGCCTAAATGCGACATTAAAACACAACTTCCTCCATCTTCTAAAACCTTAATAATAGTAGACTTTGCAGCTTCAATTCTAGTAGCATCTGTAACTTCAAATTTATCATTTAAAGGCACGTTAAAATCTACGCGAATGATTGCTTTTTTATTTTCGAAATTAAAATCGTTTAATGTTTTCATTTTTAGATGTATTTTCAACAAAAATACTTTTTTATTTATGGTTAATGAAATTGAAAATTGAAAAGTTAAGTTAACGTTTGCGTACTGAAGTTTTTGTGAAATATTTAATGTGCAAAACCATCAAACAAAAGAAACTATTTTTTTTGAGTGAAACTCAATCCTGAAAAATAGCGAAGTTATAATTTCAAAATTGAAAGTTGAACCTGCCTGTCGGGCAGGCTTGTTTCAGTATTTAACGGGATTTTGGAGTTAATATCCCGACTATCCGCATTGAAGATGTTTATTATATCATTTTTTTAACAGGATTTGTACTTCGGTTTTTAAATGCGTGTGCAGCACTGCTAATGATTAAAATAGCAGCAGTAAAAAATGCCGAATTAGCAATCATACTATTATCGTTATTATTCGCAACTCCAATAGCAATTAAAGCCCAAGCGCCAACCAAAGCAAATTCTCTCATATTTCTTTTCCAGGTGATGCTTAAATTTATCGCGGTGGCAATTACAATCATGATCAAGGTCCAAATTTCTGCGGAAATTCCGAATCCGTTCCAATCAATTTTCACTAAATACGAAGAAACATTGGCGATGCTCGCTACAGTAACCCAACCACTATAAATTACGAATGGCCACCAAAGAAATAAAATTACAGAAAAAGGTGCGTCCCAAAGTTCCATTTTATTATTCCAAACAATTTTAAGCAAAGAAAATAGTAAGAGAAAGATAAAAATACAAGAAAGACCGGTGTATTCATAAATCCAACAGAAAATCCAGGCAGCGTTTGCAACACAAGAAAGAATGAACCAGATACCCGTTTTTTCAACAAAATCGTCATTTTTAACTTTTACAAACAAACTCCTTCCTTGGTAAATGGCAAAACCTAATAACAACAAATAAATAAGCCCCCAAATTGAAAAAGCATAACCAGCTGGTGTAAATAAAGAGTTTAAATCTCTAGATATTTCGCCAATCGTTGTGTTGTTTAAAAGACCTGTATTAGAGAGGTAATTTATAAAAACGACAGAGACAAAAGCAATTCCATTTCCTATTTGAAGTATTTTTTTCATGATTTTATTTTTGAAATATGAGATAAAAGTACTAAAATTTTAGAAGAACAACTTTCTAAAACTTTATATTTGTGCATGCTTTTCAACCAAATTATAGGTCAAGAACACATTAAAAAACATTTGCAAACTTCTGCGGAAAACGGCAGGATTCCGCATGCACAATTATTTATCGGCAAAGAAGGTTGTGGGACGCTGCCAATGGCAATTGCCTATGCACAATTTTTATTGTGTAATTTTTCTGATAATAAAGATGCTTGCAATATAAAGTGCGATAAATTACAGCATCCAGATTTGCATTTTGCATTTCCAGTAACCACAAACGATTCTGTAAAAAAACATGCGGTAAGTAATCTGTTTTTACAAGATTGGCGAGAGTTTATAGCCGCGCAACCTTACGGAAGTTTATTTAATTGGTTGCAACATATTGGTGTAGAAAACAAACAAGGTTTAATTGGTGTTGATGAGGCCGAAGCTGTTGTAAAAAAATTAAAGCTAAAAAGTTACGAAGGTGGTTTTAAGGTGATGATTATTTGGATGGCAGAAAAAATGAATAGTGCATCGGCTAATAAATTATTAAAACTCATTGAGGAACCGCCTCAAAAAACGGTTTTTTTACTGATTACAGAAAATGAAGAGCAGATTATAAATACGATTCAATCAAGATGCCAAGCATTACATTTTCCGAGATTATCTGAAGAAGATATTGCAAATGCTTTGATTGTAAATCATCAAATTGCAGAAAATGAAGCCAATGCTATTGCACATCAAGCGGAAGGTAATTTTAACAAAGCACTTCATTTATTGCAAAATGATGCTGCTGATTTAGTTTTTGAAGAATGGTTTATTGCTTGGATAAGAACAGCTTTTAGAGCGAAAGGAAATGCGGCGGTGGTGCAACAGTTAATTTCTTGGTCAGAAACAATTTCAAAAACAGGTAGAGAAACCCAAAAACGATTTTTAGAATATTGTTTGCAATTCTTTCGACAAGCGTTATTAATGAACTATAAGTCTGATCAATTGGTTTTTATGGAGTCTAAATCAGGTTTTGATTTGTCTAAATTTGCGCCTTTTGTACATTCAGGAAATATTTTAGACATCGAAAAAGAACTTAACGAAGCGATGTATCATATCGAAAGAAACGGAAACGCTAAAATTATCTTATTAGACCTTTCTATGAAATTGACGCGGTTTTTGCATAAAAAGGAAGATACGGTTTAGGGTTTTTCTACACACTTTTTTATTCTGAAAGAATCTCACGCAATTTGTACATAAAGTGGGATGCTTGAAGCGTGACAACCTTTATGAATAATACATTTTTAAAAGCATAATAAAAGAAACAAAATCTAAACATTTGTCAATCTCGCAAAATACTGTCTAATAAAACATAAGAAAGAGGAGACGGTTTAGGTACAATTATTTTTTCCAAGTACCACCATAAACATAATTTGGATTTTCTTTTTTTAAATTTAATAAGCACTCTTTACAAGCAAAAATCCATTTTTTTGGCAACTTATGTTGAATTCTATACATCGTTGAGAAATCTTTTTTACAAATTTCACAGTATTTAATTCTAGGTTTCGTTGCCATTTAAAATTCCTTTTGTTTTTAAAGTTTTAATTATTGTAAGCCGTCAATCTCGCAACATATTTCCCAATAACATCAAATTCTAAATTTACAACATCATTAACTTGCAAGGTTTTAAAAGTAGTATGTTCCCAAGTATAAGGAATAATGGCAACACTAAATTCATCTTTTTTAGAGTCTACAACCGTTAAACTGATGCCATTAATAGTAATGGAACCTTTTTCTATGGTGATGTTATCTTTGCTAGAGGTATATTTAAAAGTACAAACGGTACTTCCGTTTTCGTCTTTCATGTTGGTGCAAATTCCAGTTTCATCAACATGCCCTTGAACCATATGGCCGTCTAATCTGTCGCCCAATTTCATAGCGCGTTCTAGATTTATAATATCGGCTATTTTTAATTTTCCAGTATTGGTTTTGTCTATTGTCTCTTTAATCGCAGTTACGGTGTACTCATCATTTTTGATGTCAACCACTGTTAAACAAACGCCATTATGAGCCACACTTTGGTCAATTTTTAGTTCATTAGTAATGTTACACTTAATTGTTAAATGAACATTTCCTTGCTCTTTTACAACATTTTTCACTACGCCAAGTGTTTCTATAATTCCTGTAAACATATCTCTAAAATTTGGTTACTTTTGTACACAACAAAAATAGTGATATTACAAGAGATCTATGGATAAATCTGATAAAATAATCGTAGGAATTTCAATAGGAGATTTAAACGGAATTGGTATTGAAGTAATTTTAAAAACATTTGAAGACAAACGAATGTTGGACTTTTGTACGCCAGTACTTTTTGGAGCAACAAAGACGATTTCTTATCATAAAAAAGCGCTAGGAATAGAAACTCCTGTTCACGGAATCACTTCAATTGAGCAAATAAATCATACAAAAATTAATATTCTAAATATCTGGAAAGAAGATGTTGCGATTGAATTAGGAAAAGCAACGAAGATTTCTGGGGAGTATGCCGCAAAATCTTTAGCTTCTGGAGTCGCACATTTAAAAGAAAACAAGATTGATGTGCTAATTACAGCGCCCATCAACAAAGAAAATATACAATCGGATACGTTTAATTTCCCTGGCCATACAGAGTATTTAGAGGCGAATTTAGAAGGGAAGAGCTTAATGATTCTAATGACAGATAAATTGCGAATTGGTTTAATTACGGGTCATATTCCTATTGCTAAAGTTGCAGAATCGATTACTCCAGAATTAATTAAGAGCAAAGTGGAGACAATGTATTTGTCTTTAAAGCAAGATTTCGGAATTGACAAACCAAAAATTGCTGTTTTATCTTTGAATCCGCATTGTGGAGATAAAGGAGTTATTGGCGAAGAAGATGACACCATTATACGACCAACAATTGAAGAAATAAAAGAAACAGGCAAGCTTGTTTTTGGGCCTTATGCGGCAGATGGATTTTTTGGTTCGGAAACTTTTAAGCAATTTGATGGGGTTTTAGCAACTTATCACGATCAAGGTTTAGCGCCTTTTAAAGCCTTGTCTTTTGGTAAAGGAGTAAATTTTACAGCAGGCTTAAGTCATATTAGAACGTCTCCAGATCATGGCACAGGCTATGATATTGCAGGGAAAAACACGGCAAATTCGTCTTCTTTTGTAGAAGCTTTGTTTACCGCAATAGCGGTTTTTAAAACTAGAAAAGAGTACAAAGAATTGACAAAAAACCCATTGGTTTTAAAATAAAATTAAAGAATGTTCTTTTTTTTATATAATATGTTGCAGAAATACATTTTTTTGTATCTTTGCCCGCTCAATTGATGTTTGATAATGAAAGACTTGAAAGAATTCAGCATAGCATTTGTAGGATTAAAAGAAGGTAAACATGAGTTTAAATACTCAATTGATAATAAGTTCTTTGAAGCTTTTAATTTTGATGAGTATGTAAATTCATCTATAAAAGTTTTATTAACATTCGTGAAAAAAAGCACATTATTTGAGCTAGTTTTTACTGCTGAAGGTTCTGTTGAAGTTCCTTGTGATGTAACCAATGAGTTATTTGATCAAGAAATAAAATCAGAATTACCGTTAGTCGTAAAGTTTGGTCCAGAATTTAATAATGAGAATGAAGAAATTTTAGTGATTTCTCATGAAGCTTATGAACTGAATGTTGCGCAGTTTATTTATGAAATGATTGTTTTAGCAGTTCCTAATAAAAGAGTTCATCCAAAAGTATTAGATGGCACTATGGAATCTGAAGCCTTAAATAAATTGAGAGAATTAGAGATAAAGAAAGTAAAAGCTGTAGAAACTACAGACCCAAGATGGGATAAATTAAAGAATTTAATAACAGAAAAAAAGACATAAAATGGCGCATCCTAAAAGAAAAATATCCAAAACAAGAAGAGATAAAAGGAGAACACATTATAAAGCATCATATCAACAGATTGCTACAGATCCTACAACTGGTGAATCTCATTTATACCATAGAGCTCATTGGCACGAAGGAAAACTATATTACAGAGGTCAAATTGTTTTAGAATCTGCAGCAGCAGAGGTATAAAGACCTCTTTTTTAAAAGACGTAAAAACCCTCAATCTTGAGGGTTTTTTTACGCTTTTAAGTTAAATTACTACTCTTTAGAGTTAAATTACAGCAAAACGTGAAATAATTTTCACTACTTTTGACTATTCTAAATTTTAGAAACTAAACCTTAATTATGACAAGAATCTCTGCAGCAATAACAGCAGTAGGAAAATATGTTCCTGATTACATTTTAACCAACAAGGAATTAGAAACCTATGTAGATACAAATGATGAGTGGATTACCAGTAGAACAGGTATTAAAGAAAGAAGAATTCTTAAGGGTAAGGGTTTAGGGACTTCTTATATGGCAATAAAAGCTGCTGAAGATTTATTTCAAAGATCAAACTTAAAAGCAGAAGATATAGATTTAGTGATTGTTGGAACGGCAACACCAGATTTACAAGTAGCCTCTACGGCTGCTCATGTGGCTACAGAAATTGGGGCAGTAAATGCATTTGCATACGATTTGCAGGCTGCGTGCTCTAGTTTTTTATTCGGAATGTCTACGGCCGCAAGTTATATAGAATCTGGTAGATACAAGAAAATTTTGTTAATTGGTGCAGATAAAATGTCATCAATTATAGATTATAAAGATAGAGCAACGTGTATTATTTTTGGTGATGGAGCAGGAGCTGCGATATTTGAACCAAACAATGAAGGTTTAGGTTTGCAAGACGAATATTTAAGGAGTGATGGCATAGGAAGAGATTTCTTAAGAATTGAAGCAGGAGGATCTATGATGCCAACAACTTTAGAGACTGTAAAAGAGAAAAGACATTTTGTGTATCAAGAAGGAAAAACTGTTTTTAAATATGCAGTTTCAAATATGGCAGATGTATCAGAAAAAATGTTGACAAGAAACAACCTTACCGAAGAAGATATTCAGTGGTTAGTGCCACATCAAGCAAATAAACGAATTATTGAAGCAACAGCAAAAAGAGTTGGGGTTGCTCCAGAAAAAGTAATGATGAATATCCAAAATTATGGAAATACAACATCTGCTACGTTACCTCTTTTATTAGCCGATTATGAAGACCAACTTAAAAAAGGAGATAATTTAATTTTTGCCGCATTTGGTGGCGGTTTTACTTGGGGCGCTATTTATTTAAAATGGGCATATAATTCAAAAAAATAATAAATAAATAATAAGAAATATGGATATTAAGGAGATTCAAAATCTTATAAAATTTGTAGCAAAATCTGGCGCTAGCGAGGTAAAGTTAGAAATGGAAGATATAAAGATTACAATTAAAACCGGTTCGGGGAAAACAGAAACTACAATTGTACAAGCTGCACCTATGGCAGGTATGCCACAAGCGGCGCCAGCGACATTTGCACAATCTATGGCAGAGCCTACGCCACCTGCAAAAGAAGAAGAAAGTGCTGATGCTAAATACATCACGGTAAAGTCCCCAATTATTGGTACTTTTTATAGAAAAGCTTCTCCCGATAAACCAAGTTTTGTAGAAGTTGGCACAGACATTAATGTTGGTGATACTGTTTGTGTGATTGAGGCGATGAAATTATTTAATGAAATTGAGTCTGAAGTTTCAGGCAAAATTGTAAAGGTTTTAGTGGATGATTCTTCTCCAGTAGAGTTTGATCAACCTCTATTTTTAGTAGATCCATCTTAATAGATAGAGTATAGATTTTGGAGTTTAGATATTAGATTTTCTAACTCATAACTCAAAACTCGTAACTAAAAACTCTTATACTATGTTTAAAAAAATATTGATTGCCAACAGAGGCGAAATTGCACTACGTGTAATAAGAACCTGTAAAGAAATGGGCATAAAAACTGTGGCGGTATATTCTACCGCAGATGCAGAAAGTTTACATGTTAGATTTGCAGATGAAGCAGTTTGTATTGGGCCACCAGCAAGTTCTGAATCTTATTTAAAAATGTCTAATATTATATCTGCCGCAGAAATTACAAATGCAGATGCAATACATCCTGGTTATGGATTTTTATCGGAAAACGCTAAATTTTCTAATTTATGCGAAGAGCATAACATTAAATTTATTGGTGCTACGGGTAAAATGATCGACCAAATGGGAGATAAAGCAAATGCAAAAGCAACAATGAAAAGGGCTGGTGTTCCTTGCGTTCCAGGTTCTGAAGGAATTATTGCTGATTTTGAAGAGTGTGAAAAATTAGCTGTAGAAACAGGGTATCCTGTAATGTTAAAAGCTTCTGCAGGTGGCGGCGGTAAAGGAATGCGTGCTGTTTGGAAACCTGAAAACTTAAAAGACGCTTGGGATTCTGCAAGACAAGAAAGTAAAGCTGCTTTTGGTAATAATGATATGTATATGGAAAAGCTTATTGAAGAGCCAAGACATATAGAAATTCAGATTGTAGGAGATTCTTACGGTAAAGCATGTCATTTGTCAGAAAGAGATTGTTCTGTTCAAAGACGTCATCAAAAGTTAACAGAAGAAACACCTTCTCCTTTTATGACCGATGAATTGAGAGAAAATATGGGTAACTCTGCTGTAAAAGCAGCTGAATTTATTAAATATGAAGGTGCTGGTACTGTAGAATTTTTGGTTGATAAACATAGAAATTTCTACTTTATGGAGATGAATACACGTATTCAAGTAGAGCATCCTATCACTGAAGAAGTTGTGAATTATGATTTAATTCGCGAACAAATTTTAGTGGCAGCTGGTGTACCGATTTCTGGTAAAAACTATTATCCGCAATTGCATTCTATAGAATGTAGAATTAATGCAGAAGATCCACATAATAATTTTAGACCAGCGCCAGGAAGAATAACTACTTTTCATGCGCCAGGAGGCCACGGAGTTAGAATGGATACACATGTGTATGCAGGATATATGATTCCACCAAACTACGATTCTATGATTGCCAAGTTAATTGTAACTGCGCAAACAAGAGAAGAAGCCATTAATAAGATGAAAAGAGCTTTAGATGAGTTTGTGATTGAAGGTGTTAAAACTACAATTCCTTTTCATAGACAGTTAATGGAGCACCCAGATTATGTGTCTGGAAACTACACAACCAAATTTATGGAAGACTTTGAAATGAAAGCATAAATACTTTTTTTAGTTTTAAAATGATATTAAAAATAGAGAATACACTTTTGTATTCTCTATTTTTTTATATTTATGCTAAAATAGCATCAGTATGAAAATTGACGGAATTGATAAAATTATCATTAAAAGACTCGTAAAAGACGCAAGAACTCCTGTGTTGAGTATCGCAAGAGAAGTTGGTATCTCTGGAGCGGCAATTCATCAACGTTTAAGAAAACTAGAAAAATCTGAACTCATAGATGGGTATAGAATGGTTATTAATCCTAAATCTTTAGGATATACCACAACTGCTTTTGTTGGCGTTTTTTTAGAATCATCTAGCTTATATACATCTGCAGTTAAAAGATTAAAAGAAATTCCGGAAGTGGTAGAAAGTCACTATACCACTGGGAATTACGCAATTTTCATTAAGATTTTGTGCAAAAATAACGAAGATTTAATGCAGCTCTTAAACAAAGATATACAAAACATAAAAGGGGTCTCTAGAACAGAAACTTTTATATCTTTAGATCAACAGATTGATAGACAGATAAGTATTTAGAAGTAAACAAGCTATCTACCAAAATTTACAATTTAAGGAGGTTTTTAAAAGACTGATCTAATAACTAAGTAGAATAATACAATTTGTTACATTTTTGTTGATAACTAAAAACAACTAGAATGAAATCCCTTTCAATACTTTTAGTGGATGATGATAAAATTGAACGCTTAAAGTTTAAGAAAGTTTGCCAGAAATTTGATTTCGAAAGTATTATTCTTGAAGCAATTAATGGAGAGAATGCTCTAAAACTTCTAGAAGATTATAAAGTTTCTTTTGATTTGATTGTTTCTGATTTAAATATGCCTAGGATGTATGGATTTCAGTTTCTGGTAGCGTTAAGAAGTAATCCAAAATTTAAATATATTCCAGTAGTAATCATGCCTACATCAGAAAGTAAAAGTGATTTAGAAAGGTGTTATAGGTTGGGTGTTTCGGGTTGCTTTAAAAAACCGTTAAAATATTCAGAATATATTAATAAAGTGGTTACTGTTTTAGAATATTGGGGAAAAGTAAGTCTGTTATTTAGGGTACGTATTACCTGAAAAATATTTAATTAATATTTGTCCTTTTATATCTGTTGATAAACAACGCTAGTATATTTTTAAGGGAGAAGCCTTACTCATCTTTTATCAAAGAAATATCAGGAGACGATCTTGAATTTGAAAATAATATTTTAACCATTATTAGGGAAGAGTTTCTTGGTGAGGCTGAGCGGTATAATAAAAGCTTTAAAGAACAAAGTTACACAGAGGCTTCTAATAGCGTGCATAAAATAAAACATAAAATAAGTTTGTTGAGTTTGCATAAAGGATTAGAAATAGATTCTGTTTATGAAATAGCTTTAAAATTAGGAAACACAGATTTACACAATAATTTTATAGAAATTTTATAAAAAATTCGTATTTATTTATACGATTAAGTAGTACATCGATTTATAAAAATAGACTGTATAATAATAGATGATGACCCAACAGCAAGGTTAATAACAAGACAGCATTGCTTAAAATCGGAACAAATAAATGTTCTAGAAGAATTTTCATCCGCAATAGACGCAAAAAAGTATTTAAATACAACTAAAGTTGATTTAGTGTATTTAGATATTCATATACCTACTTTTCGGGTTTTGATTTTATTTAAACATTAAAAAACCCACCAAGAATAGTTTTAACCACTTCAGATAAAGAGCTTGTATTACAGGGTTTTGAGTATAATAATGTGGTAGATTATTTGGTGAAACCAATTACAAAAGACAGATTTCAGAAATCTTTAGATAGGTTAAACCCCTTATCTAATGTAATAGAATCTAAATCAGAAATTAAAAGAAAGAAAGACTTTATTTATGTAAATGTAGACAGAAGACTTGTAAAAGTAAGTATACCAAGTATTTATTTAATTGAAGCAAAAGGAGATTATATAAATATGAAAATAGAAAATAAAAATTATATGGTCCATTCTACTTTAAGAAAAATCGAAGATAAATTGCATTTAGATTCATTTTTAAAGTAAATAAATCTTTTATTATCAATATTTTATAAATTATAGATATTGGGTATAATACAATTTTAATTAGAAAAGAAGTGATACCTGTAAGTAGGTCAAATAAAAGTGAATTGATGAAAATGTTAAATTTATTATAATGTTACTCGCTGTTAAACGAAGATTTTGCGTCGTTCGTCTATTGAAAACCTATGTTTAATCGAATTTAAGTAAATAAATGTTAATTCTAATCCTTTCTTTGTATTATTATAATCAACATTTATAAGTTGGGGGATTTATAAATTGTAAAAAAGGACTGATTTATCAGTCCTTTTTTTATTTACACTATATTTTTTTTCATACAAGCTTTCTTTTTTTACTTCAATTTGATGGTGGATATATTATTCTCCTTTTTAGGGAATTTTTTCCTAATTTTATTTTCTAATAGATTTATATATAGTTAGAGTGCGAGAGTTAGTATTTGTTTTTGCGTGCTATTTTAAACTATTTATCTTTTTTTTTGTCTAAATCATATAATTATGAGATTATGAAGCAAAAACATCTTCAACATTTATATTGGCGTGCTAGTTTCGGTATTGGCGCGAAAGAAATAACACATTTAAAATCGGAACCTAAATCTAAAATTGTTTCTAAATTGTTGCTTCAATCTAATACATATGAACCTCTTCAGTTAGATCTTTCAGAGTTTTTAGAAGTTAAGTTTAAATCTAATAAAGAACTCAAAGAACAATTTACAGCGCTAGAGTTACAAGAACTAAAGCGTAAACAACAGAGAAAAGTAAAGGCATTAAATTATGCTTGGATAGAGAGACTGCGTCAACCTACTGCGCTATTAAGAGAAAAAATGACGTTGTTTTGGTCAAACGTATTCGTTTGTAGAGACAATGATATTTTTTTTATCCAACGATATAATAATATTTTAAGACAACACGCTCTTGGAGATTTTAGAAATTTTGTAAAAGCGATTGCTAGAGAACCCTCTATGAGTAAATATTTAAATAACCGACAAAATGTAAAAAGAAAGCCTAATGAGAATTTTGCAAGAGAATTAATGGAACTTTTTACTTTAGGATTGGGTAATTACACAGAACAGGATGTTAAAGAGGCCGCAAGGGCTTTTACGGGCTGGTCATTTAAGAGAAACGGTGATTTTTATGTAAAAGAAAAGCAACATGATTTTAAAGAAAAAACTTTTTTAGGAAAAACAGGAAACTTTGATGGTGATGATATCATTGATATTATTTTAGAACAAAAGCAATGTGCTCGATTTATTTGTGATAAGATTTACACCTACTTTATTAATCCTAAAATCGATAAAAAAAGACTAGAAGAAATTACAGCAGTATTTTATAAAGATTATAATATTGGTAATTTAATGGAATATATTTTCAAGTCGAATTGGTTTTATAATGAAGAAAACATTGGTGTTAAGATAAAATCTCCTTTAGAATTATTAGTAGGTATTCAAAAAGTAGTGCCCGTAACTTTTCACAAAGAACAGCAATTAATTTATTTGCAGAAAATGATGGGACAAACACTTT
Source organism: Polaribacter sp. IC066 (assembly GCF_007997085.1). GTDB lineage: Bacteria > Bacteroidota > Bacteroidia > Flavobacteriales > Flavobacteriaceae > Polaribacter. The sequence goes on along the minus strand of NZ_VORR01000006.1, from coordinate 75,327 downwards.
TATATCCTACAAATGTTGCGGGTTGGAAGGGTGGAAAAAGTTGGATAGATGCCAATACATTAATGTTTAGAATGAAATTGGCTTCTTTAATCTTGAATAATGCAGTAATTAATTTAGAGGAAAAAGGAGCCTTTGAAGATTCATTTGAAAAGTATTATCAAAAGACAAAAAACAGCAATAAATTTATTAAAACCACCAAAAATTGGGAGGTATTTGATGTCGAAAATAAAGAACGGAATGCGAGTCAGTTAACAAATCTATTAGTGCTTTCAAAATTAGATAAAGATACAGAGGCCTTTTTAGAAAGTTTACAGATAAAATCGAATAGAAATTTTTGCGTTCAGTTAATGTCAATTCCAGAATATCAACTTTGTTAATCTAAAACTATGGAAAGAAGAGATTTTTTAAAACAAAGCACCTTAGCAAGCAGTCTTTTTTTTGTTCCGAATTTTGTAAAAGCTTTCGAGAATATATCAAAAAATACGTCTCAACATAAAAAACTAGTAATTATTCAGTTATCGGGTGGAAATGACGGTTTAAATACTATTATCCCTTATACAAATGATATTTATTATAGAAATAGACCAAAGCTTTCGATTTCTAAAAATGATGTAATAAAAGCTACAGATATGCTAGGTTTTCATCAAAATTTAGCGCCTTTAAAAAATTTATATGATCAGGGATACCTTTCAATAATTAACAATGTAGGATATCCGAATCCGAATAGATCTCATTTTAGGTCTACAGATATTTGGCAGACAGCAGGTAATTCAGATGAATATATAAATTCAGGTTGGGTTGGCAGATTTATAGAGAAATATGGTAAAAATCCGTATGCTGGTATTGAGTTAGACGATAGCCTCTCGTTACTTATGAAAGGAGAAAATATGAATGGAATCGCCACAAAAAATCCAAAGATTTTATTTGGTAATACGAATACTCCTTTTTTTAAGAAAGTTTTAAAACAACAAACAGCAGAACATTTGAGCGAGCATAATTTAGGATATTTATATAAAACGATGATTGAAGCAAAGTCATCTGCAAAGTATATTTATGAAACTTCAAAAACCTATAAAAGTAATTTCGAATATCCGAATAATCCTTTTGGAAAACAGTTAAAAACAGCCGCAGAGTTTATTAATTCTGGTTTAAACACCAAAGTGTATTACGCTTCTATGGGCGGTTTTGATACGCATGCAAACCAGGTAAATAGGCACAGTAAATTGCTAACAACATATAGTGAATCTATAGAGATATTTATAAATGATTTAAAGAAAAGCGATACTTTTAAGGATACGTTAATTTTAACTTTTTCAGAATTTGGCAGAAGAGTGCAGCAAAATGCTGCAGGAGGTACAGATCATGGGGCCGCAAATAATGTTTTTATCATGGGCGTAAATTTAAAGAAAAAAGGTTTTTATAATGAAGCTGCTAATTTATTGAGTTTAGATGCGAATGGCGACGTAAAATACACGGTAGACTTTAGGTCTATCTACTCAACTATTTTAGACAAATGGCTTCAGGCAGATGATGCATCTATTTTAAATAAATCTTTTAAGAAGTTAGATTTTATTTGATAAAGATGATTTGTAATTTTATGTTTTTGAATTCAGCAGATTAAAATGAAATTTCAGCTTATTTTGGTGTAACTCAAAGAAATCATTAGCGTCCGACTAAAAATAGTAGAAGTTCACAAACCACTTTAAAATAATGGGTTTTCACTTATTTTTTAGAATTAATTTCGAAATTAAAAATATATTCTTGTTGGTTGTCTGATTTTAAGATAGTTGTAGTCTAGTCTTGGTTCTTGGCTCTAAAAGTAAAGATTGTTTCCTTTATCTGGCAAAAATGTAATAAAATATAAACTCCAACTTGTTTTCATGCTAAATACGGAACAGTATGATCACATTAAACAATGAATTAAAACAATATTCATTAGGGTTAAGGTACTACTTGTTGCGATGGTTTATGAAAAATTCTGCTATACAAGGGTGGGTACAAGGGGGGTAGTTACTTGCATTTTAGTCATAACCATTTATAAAAAATAAATTATTCTTGTTTTCCTAATGATGAAGCTTTTAGTTTTAGTCTGGTAATCTGAAATGACTATTTAGTATTACTTGATCCCTATATTTGATCGATTAATACCCCCAAGTCTATCTAATATTATTTAGATTTGCGAGTCTATCGCCAAATTATAATCAATCAACCAAATAAAAAAACATGCAAATTATTACATTCCTCGGCTTTACAATTCTTGTGGCAGTTATTGCGTATTTAAAAACAAGAAATACAGATGAAGATTCTTCTGATGGATATTTTTTAGGTGGAAGAAGTTTAACAGGTGTTGTTATTGCAGGTTCTTTATTGCTGACCAATTTATCTACAGAACAAATTGTGGGTTTAAACGGAGCAGCTTATAAAGAAGGAATTCTCGTAATGGCTTGGGAAACTTTGGCTGCAATTGCAATGGTTATTACGGCGGTTTTTTTATTGCCAAGATACTTAAAAGGCGGAATTACGACTGTTCCTCAATTTTTAGAAAGAAGATATGATAAAATGACTAAGACCATCACGTCTGGTTTATTCTTAACTGGGTACGCTGTTATTTTATTGCCGATTGTTTTATATTCTGGAGCATTAGCGATCAACTCTATGTTTAGTGTGCCAGAGTTATTAGGGGTTTCTAAAAATACTGCGCTTTGGATTACCGTATGGGGCATCGGAATTATCGGTTCTATTTATGCCATTTTTGGAGGATTAAAAGCGGTAGCAGTTTCTGATTTAATCAATGCTGTTGGTCTTTTAATCGGGGGTTTATTAATTCCGTTTTTTGGATTAATGGCTATTGGAGATGGAAGCGTTTCTGACGGTATAGCTACTTTAATTAATACAAATCCAGAAAAATTTAATTCGATAGGAGGGCCAGAATCCTCTATTCCTTTTGCAACTATTTTTACAGGGATGATGTTGGTACAATTATTTTATTGGGGAACAAACCAAGCTATTATTCAAAGGGCATTAGGCGCAAAAAACTTAAAAGAAGGTCAGAAAGGACTATTATTAGCTTCGTTTATAAAAATATTAGGTCCTTTAATTGTAGTGCTTCCTGGTATTATTGCCTATCATATGTTTGGTGATACTTTAGAAAATCCGGATGAAGCCTACCCAATGTTGGTTACTAAAGTTTTACCAGAGTATTTAGTTGGTTTTTTTGCAGCGGTTTTATTTGGTGCTATTTTGAGTTCATTTAATTCGGCATTAAATAGCTCTGTAACTTTATTTGGTATCGATATATATCAATCTTATATAAACAAAGAAGCATCAGAAAAACAAGTGGTTTGGGCGGGTAAAAAGTTTGGAATTGGGTTAGCCATTATTTCTATGTGTATTGCTCCTTTACTAATTTATGCTTCAGACGGTTTATTTGGTTATTTACAAGAAGTAAATGGTATTTATAGTATACCTATCTTAACAATAATTGTTGTGGGTTATTTAACAAAATATGTGCCTGCAATTGCTGCAAAAGTTGGTGTAATTTCTGGCTCTATTTTATATATAATTAGTCAATTTATATTAAAACCTATGGTTGGCGAAGAAAATTATCCGCATTTTTTGCACGTAATGGCAATATTATTTGTGCTAAACATTGTTATCATGTTGCTTATAGGTAAATTTAAACCAAGAGCAGTGGCTTATAAACAAGTCTACACAAAACAAGTAGATATTACACCTTGGAAATACTTAAAAGTTACGGGTATTGCAGTTTGTGTTATTGTAATCGGAATTTATATATATTTTGCCCAATAGACTTCTGAATAATTTAAATATAAAATTATTACAGCTTATTAATACATTGAGGAAGAAGATTAATATAATTTATAGGAAACCTTCGGTTAAGTAAAGAATGCTTTTGTTGTTATGATAGATGGTGCCCAAAAGTTACCTCTAAATTTGTGATCTATTGATAGCGCTATAAAGCACAATTGCATGCGAGTATTTTAATAATAAGGTATTTGTACTTTTTTTTCTAAAAATGCATAAACAGGAAAATAATCAGAAAATCCGCCTTGATACCAAGGACCAATATAGGTTCTAAAAGAACTTCCTTTTAGTTTCCCTTTAAATATTTTTAACCATTTTTTATTAAAGACTTCGGTGTGTTTAAAATAGAGTCCATGGTCTTCTTTTTCGAGAAAGTTTTTAGAAAAAATTATTTGGTCAAATAAATTCCACTTTCCTTTATAGGTTAACGATCCTGATTTTTCGCTATCGAGTAGGCTCTCCATAGGGTTAAAAAAATCATCCTTCACTAGATACTCATAAACACTTTTACTTTGCGGGTCGTCGTTAAAATCGCCCATAATAATAATAATAATAATAATTTTAGGGTTCATTTCTTTTTCTTTAATGATATTAATAATGTTTCTATTTGTTTCTGCTGCTGCAATTCTTTTATGTTCAGTTTCTGCTGTTCCTTCTCGTCTAGAAGACCAATGATTTACTAAAATATGTACCAACTCTCCATGTAAATTTCCGCTTACTTTTAAAACGTCTCTTGTATAATCTCTTGCTCCTTTATTATTTTCTAAAAAAGTAGGATAGGTGGTAGAATCTAATAGTTCAAAAGCTACTTTGCTGTACAAAAGCGCAACATCTATACCGCGTTCGTCAGGAGAATCGTGATGCACATAACCATAATGATGTTTTTTTAAATAAGATGAGTTGGTTAAATCAGATACTACTTTAGCATTTTCAACTTCTACCAAGCCAGCAATTGTTGGCAAATTGGTGGTGCGGTTTACCCCTAATTGAGAGATGACCGAACCCAATTTTCTAATTTTTACAGCATAGCGTTTAGGAGTCCATTTATTTTTACCTTTTGGTGTAAAATCCTCATCAGCAGTTTTAGGATCGTTAACAGTATCAAATAAATTTTCTACATTATAAAAAGCAATAGTCGTAAGATTTTTCTGTTTATGGGAAGCTGAAATCGATGGAAGCATAATTTTTGTTTTTGATAAAAGTCATAAAATAGTGTGGTAGCTGTAGCTCTTAAAAATATTGTTGAGTTAACGTTCATTTAACTTATTTAAGAGAATGTATTTATAATTTTGGCGCATATAAAATATAAATTAAATAATAATTGTATGAATAAAAACTAAAAGTTTAAAATTTGAATTAAAAAAAAATCTCAATTTGTATTGAGATTTTTTTTTTGGGTTTAAAGCTATAAGAATTCAATTGTTAAAGTAACGTTAAAAATAAGTTTTACCCTCTTTATTAATAGTATTACTTTTATATTTGCAGTAATAATAATTAAGCGTGTATTTTCGCAAAGAATTCATGCAAAGTTTTTCATTAAAGTTAGTTTTGGTTGATTAATTTAGTTGGCATCAAAAAATATTTTTGATGTCAACTTTTTTTTTCGGTGGCATTTCAGTAACTAGCAGAAATTAGAAATATGAGAGAGAGAAAAACAGAAATTTTCTGTCTATTAAAAAGCAATACGCACAAAACTAGTAGCCTCTTTAAAGTTAATTTAATAAAAGTTGTTTCAAAACTATGTGCTAGTATTTATAGAGGTTCTTATAAATTAAATGGAAGCAATATGAAAAAAAGATAAAATTAAAAAAATTTGAATTAATTAAAAAAAACCCAACGTATGTTAGGGTTTTTTTTGGATTAAAATTAGTGTAACTAATTGTTAAAATACGGTTAAAAAAGTTTTGCACACTTTTACAATAGTATTACTTTCGTATCTTTATCAAAAATATAAAGAACATGAAATATTTTATATATTTATTTGTGGCGTATGCTTCAGTTTTTAAAGTGTATTCTCAAGTAGATGAAAATCAAACAGGAGCCTGGTATATGTATTTTTACAATCATCAGTTTAAAGATTCTCAATGGGGAATTCAAGGAGATTTCCAGTATAGAGATTGGCAGGTTTTAGGAGACACTGAACAACTTTTATTAAGATCTGGTCTTACATACACTCCTAAAGATTCTGGTATCATGTTTACATTGGGTGTTGCTAATATTACAACAGGGCAGTTTGGCGATTCTGATGAAACATCAAACGAAAATAGAATTTATCAAGAAGCTTTAATACAGCAAACAATAGCAAGGCGTTTCCTAATTACACATCGTTTTAGATATGAACAACGTTTTGTAGAAAGTCAAGATTTTAGAACCCGTTACCGTTATAATTTATTTGTAAATGTTCCTTTTAATAGCAAAAGTTTAGCGGTTCCTAAAACTATTTACGGTGCTTTCTATAACGAGCTTTTTATGAATGGAGAAAGAAATATTGGTGGTAATAGAAATGTAGAATTATTCGATAGAAATAGAACATATTTCGGTTTGGGATATGTCTTAAACAAAAAAGTGAGGTTTCAAATGGGTTGGATGAACCAAACGACAAATGCTTGGAGTAAAGGACAATTGCAGTTCAGTATGCATCACAATTTTTAACAATAACAATTAAACATTAAATTAAATTATTTGCTCATGAAAAACAGTGTAAAGTATTTAGGAATTTTAGCAGTAGCTTTATCCGTTACAGCTTGTGTAACAGATAAAAAGACAGATGCATCGGCATCTAATATCGAAGTGGTTAGTCAAACGCCAATAAGAAGTATTTTAACAGCTGAAGAGCAGTTAAAAATGAGTCCAGATGAAATTATTGGAAGACTTAAAAAAGGAAATGAAAACTTTGTAAGTAATAATTTAACACAAAGAGATCATTCATCACAAAGAAGGTTGGCTATGATTGGGCAATACCCGCAAGCCATTGTATTATCTTGTGTAGATAGTAGAGTGCCAGTAGAAGATGTTTTCGATTTAGGAATTGGAGATGTATTTGTTGCTAGAGTTGCTGGTAATATCGAAAACAAAGATATTGTCGGGTCTATGGAGTTTGCTACCGCAGTTGCAGGATCTAAAGTGGTTATTGTAATGGGGCATACTTCATGCGGTGCAGTAAAACACGCCATAGATAATACAGATGCTGCTGCTATGGATATGATTGCGTTGCAAAATCTTTTAGATGAAATAAAACCTTCTATGGCAAATATAGTACCAGAAACAGGTGAAATTTCCTCTGGAAACGTACGATATATGAATGAAGTAATTCATAATAATGCGTTAAAAACGGTATTAGATATTAGAACTGCATCTCCTAAAATGGCAAGTTTAGAGAAAGAAGGAAAGATAAAAATAGTAGCAGCAGTGTATAACATGGCTACTGGTAAAGTAGATTTTATATAAAATTTTTGTTAAGATTAGTTTTGGTTGATTAATTTAGTTGGCATCAAAAAACAGTTTTGGTGTCAACTTTCTTTTTATCTTTGTAATGTATGATAGAACAGAAAGAAGCAATATCAGAAAAGGCAGTTTTAATTGGTGTAATCACACAGCAGCAAGATGAAACTCAATCTGAAGAATATTTGGATGAATTAGAATTTTTAACGGAAACTGCTGGCGGCGTAGTCGAAAAACGTTTTGTACAGAAGATGGAGAAACCGAACCCTAAAACTTTTTTAGGAACGGGTAAATTAGAAGAGGTAAAAGCATATATAGAAACCCATAATATAGGAACTGCAATTTTTGATGATGAGTTGTCACCAGGGCAATTACGTAATATAGAAAAGGTTTTAGATTGTAAAATTTTAGATAGAACCAATTTAATATTAGATATTTTTGCACAAAGAGCGCAATCTAGTTCTGCAAGAACACAGGTAGAATTAGCGCAACATCAATATTTATTGCCACGTTTAACACGTCTTTGGACTCACTTGGATAAACAAAAAGGGGGAATTGGAATGCGTGGACCGGGTGAAACAGAAATAGAAACCGATAGACGTATTATTAACGATAGGATTTTTCTCCTAAAAAAGAAATTGAAAACGATTGATAAGCAAATGGCTACGCAACGTAAAAACCGTGGGCAAATGGTGAGAGTTGCTTTGGTTGGTTATACCAATGTTGGTAAATCTACTTTAATGAACGTTATTAGTAAGAGTGATGTCTTTGCAGAAGACAAGCTTTTTGCAACCTTAGATACCACTGTTAGAAAAGTGGTCATTAAGAATCTTCCATTTTTAATGACAGATACTGTTGGGTTTATTAGAAAGTTACCAACGCAATTGGTAGAATCTTTTAAATCTACATTAGACGAAGTTAGAGAAGCAGATTTATTACTGCATGTAGTAGATATTGCACATCCTAATTTTGAAGATCATATAGCTTCGGTAAATACTGTTTTAAATGATATTAAGTGTGCAGATAAACCAACTGTAATGGTCTTTAATAAGATTGATGCGTATAAGCATGAAACGATTGATGAAGACGATCTTGTTACCGAAAAAGGAAAAGAGCATTATACATTGCAAGATTGGGAAAAAACGTGGATGAATGATTATGATGTAGAATCTATTTTTATTTCTGCTTTAAACAAAGAAAATTTAGAAGATTTTAAAGAAAAAACGTACGAAGAAGTAAAGAAAATTCATATTCAACGTTTTCCTTACAATGACTTTTTGTACTATGAATATAAAGAGGAAGATGAATAGTTCTTTTTTATTTTCAAAATAAAATTTATCCTGCAAGGTCTTTCTTTTAATCTTGCAGGTATTTTTTTGAATAACTGTGGATAAAAAATAAAAAAAACAATCTTTATAAAGTGAACTATGCGGATAACAGAAGCTTCAAAATTTTGCGTAGTGTACGAAGTTAATTTTTAAAGGTTCTTTAACCAAATTCTTATAATACCGCAATAAATCGTTTCTTTTCCGCTTACTTTTCCTCAAAAATAAGTACCTCAATAATGCGATGCTAATTGTTTTTAAATTAAATTAATAAAAAAATATTTTAATTTACTTGTAGGGCGCTATAAAACTAAATTAGTAAAAGACGTATAATTTACGATCTCAATATATTTTTTTTCTCAAAACAATTCTTCTAACGGATGTTAATTTGAGTCTGCTGAAGATTTTTGAATAGTTCGATGTTACACTGCCCTATAGACTCAAAAAGACATTTTTAAGTTTTATTTTTTTTCAAGACTTTATAAAGTTAAATCTGGGGGTAAAGGTGATGCTTATGTAACCTGATGTTGTAGCAATAAATTGTTTCTTCCGTATCTACTGTTATCGAGGTAAGATTATTTTTTATTACAAAAAACACTATGATAAAGCCTTTAATGATTGTGCTGAATGAAAAATAATAATCTAATTTATGAGTCTACAAAAAAATAAAATAGGATTTATTCGCTTTTATTTTCATCAATAATACCCATTCTTTTAGCACGATTTTCCCAAGATTTTCTTGCCAATTGTTGCAAATCTGCAACAGAGTCACTTTCGTCCATAATTTCTAAACCAAGTAAAGTTTCTATCACATCTTCTTGAGAAACAATACCACTAACAGAACCATATTCATCTACAACTAAAGCAATATGTTCTTTTTCTTTAATTAGTTTGTCAAATAAATCAGGAATCGATAATTCTCTGTCTGTAATAATGATATCTCTTCTAATAGAGGCTAAAGTATCTTCGCCTTTTCCATTAATCATCGCTTCTAACATATTATCCTTTAAAAAATAACCTGTAATTTCATCAGGATTATTTGCGAAAACAGGAATTCTAGAAAAGCGTAAGTTTTGATGTTCATTGTAAAAAGAGGCTATTGTTTGGCTTTCATCAGCAATTTCTAAAACAATTCTGGGTGTCATCACATCATTTACTTTGATCTCTTTAAAACCTAATAGGTTTCTGATAACTTTACTTTCACTTTCTCTGAATACACCATCTTTTTCAGCCATTTCTGTCATCACTAAAAAGCTTTCTCTACTTAAAACGCTTCCGTGCCCTTTGCCGCCAATTAATTTTGTGGTTAATTGTAAAACCCATAAAACACCGGTGTATTTTAAAGGAAAAATCATTACTTTTAATGCCTTTGAGCTAAAATTAGCTAGTTGTCTCCAATAGGTTGCTCCAATTGTTTTGGGGATTATTTCTGACGCTACCAAAATTAAAATAGTCATTATTGTAGATACAATACCAACCATTACATCTTCGGTAATTTTAAGACCTAAAATAGTTTTTATCTCTGTTCCGTAAATTTCTGCATAGGCAACTTTTGCCTGAACACCCACCAAAATGGCACCTACTGTATGTGCAATTGTGTTGATGGTTAAAATAGCGATAAGGGGTTTGTCTACATCTTTTTTTAAGGTTGATAAAGGTAGGCGTAATACTCAATAATACAGCTTCTAGTATAGAACACAAAAACGAAAAAAATATAGAAACAGTTGCATAAATTATTAATATTGTCATTAGCAGAAATTTAGAATGCAAAAATACGCAAAATAAAAAACCTCAAGAATTTCTTGAGGCTTATTAAGTAGTATATTTTTATTTTTTTAAAGCGAATAACTTAATCCAAATAACCAATAAGATTGTAATTTGTTGTCTACATTACTAAATGTTGGTGTTGCTTCTGTTGGGGTTGCAATTGGGTCGTAGTTTGTTAACGCGCTATTTAAAGCCTCTTGTTTATTATCTCTTAAACCAAGTTCAAAACCTAAACCAATTCCTTTCCATAGGGTATAACCAAAAGAGTTTGTAAATGTCCAGTTAGATAAATCGCCATTTTGATAGCTCTGAAAGACAGATATATTAGATTTTACGCTTAATTTATTATATTTAGCGGTGTAATCGGCTACAATTTTTGCGCCTAAAGAAGATTCAAAAATTGTGCTACCATCACTAAAAACAAAATTATAGTTTCCAGGATGCATCACAATCACTAAATTACTAGTCGGCGTCCATGTTAAACCAGCACCAACATCTAAATATCCAGGGTTGTTGTAGTTATCGATTATCGTTGTTCTGTATTCTGCTAAACCAGAGACCGCCCATTTTTTATTAAATTTTCTACCGTATAAAGAAGAAATTGTAAAAACGTCGGTAGCCGTCTCAAAACCTTCATCTCCAGTAATCGATTCGTCATCTAATTTTACCCAGCCAAGGTTTATGGTTGCTGAATTTCTCCAAAAAAAATTTTCTTCAATTAAATTAGCAAATCCGTTTACGGTAACACCTATATTACCCGCAGAAGCATTTGGTGCATTCCTAGCATACCAATTATTAAAACCAGATAAACTTGCACCAACAGTGCCAAAAGCACCTACACGCCAACCCGGAAGTGCATTTATTTTAGCTTGTAAAGCTTTTACTTCTTCTTGTAATTTTGCGATTTCTTCTTTTTTAGGAGCTTGTTCTTTTTTTAGTTCGTCGGCTGTTTGCGCTTTTGCCGAAAAGTTAATGCATATCAATAGGAGTATAATTGATAGTTTTTTCATTTATGTTGGTTTTTATACAAGCGTACAAAAATACACTTTTATTGTTTAGACAATAAAATTATTGATACGTCACTTTTTCATGAAAACTATAATTGACCCCCAAGCCAAATAGTTGTCTAAATTGAATTTTGCTAGAAGAGTTATCATCAATAATGGTGTGAAAAGTCATTTGCATATTTATATTCTTGTTTACTTTAAAACGAATATTGATTTGATAATCTACATCTATATTGCCTACGTTTGCTAAATAATCGGTGTACAAGGTAAAGACGTTTTCCATTTCTATATTGTCCATTACGCTAAACTTATAATAACCAGATAAGTTAAAACCCAAACTAAAAGCAGTGTTTCTGCCTTCATCAACCCCAAATTTACCAGAAAAGAAATCATTTACAATAGTATACCTTGCAGTGGCTGGAGCAATGTTTAAACTCAAATCATCAGACTTTTTCCATAACATTCCTGGACCAAAGGTTAAATATGCCGGAGCAAAGAACTCTGAAACCAATTGTTTTGGCTCATTTCTATAATCGAAACCTTTTGTATACTGTGTTCTAAAATTGGTGATAAATGAAAAAAACCAGTAGGCCGAAGTTTTGAGGCCAAACAAAGAGTTTAATTCAAAACGGTCATCAGTTTTACGATATCCTTTGTCGCCAATATGACTTAAACCATAACCAGAAATTATTCTGGTATCCCAGTTAATACTGTTTTTCTTATAATTAAAATCGTAGTTCACATTGATGTTTCCCGCAACCGTGTTTTCTCCACCAGAAGCCCAATTAGAAAAAGAAGATTGATTAAATATAAAAGCAAACCTACCATGAATTTTCCATTTTGGTTTTGGTAAAGTATCCCTTTTCTTTTGAGAAGAAATGCTTATGCAAAACAATAGAAAAAAAAGAAGGACAACTTTTTTCAAAATATCAGGGATTTAAGTAACAAAAATAGGATTATCTACTTGAAAACACGACTATTTCTTTGCCTTATATAAGGGTACAGTAGAACAAGCTTCGCCAAACATAATAGATTTAGCAGTAGGTTGTAGTTTTTCTATTAAAAAGGCATAGGCAGAATTTGGTATTGGTTTTTCTGCACAGCCTTTAATAATAACGGGTTTGTTGGTATAGTCTCTTAAATCTAAAAAACCTATTAATTCTTGGTAGATAACTGTTTCTAGTAATTCTAAATTACCAATAACAACTTTATTTGCAAACGGAATTACTTCTGCAGCAACTAGCATAAATGCCCAAGAAGGTATAATAGCATCTGCAGAACACGTTATTGCAACAAATGAATCTTTATATTGAGACCAATCGTGATTTTTAACAGATGCTCTAAAATCTTTCTCTTTTAAAATCAGCTCTTGAAATAACCAATCTTTTACATCAAACAAAATTCTTTTTCCTTCGGGATAAATCTCTTCTAAATCAAAAGTTTTAAGTGTGCTATTGGTTACTCTATTTATAATTTCTTCTTGCATGTTTTTGGTTTCAAAATATTATTCTCGATGCAATCACCCTCAAGACGCTAGTACTCTAACTGGCAGAAACTGAAAACTGCCAATGCCAATTTTTTTTTAGTTTTGAATACTACTCTTAAAGCATTCCTAATTCTAGCTTCGCCTCTTCACTCATCATTTCTGAAGTCCATGTTGGGTCGAAAGTAATTTCTACTTCGCAGTTGTTTAGTTCTTTTAAAGTTTTTACTTTATCCTCTATTTCTATTGGTAAACTTTCTGCAACGGGGCAGTTAGGTGATGTTAGGGTCATTAAGATTTTTGCATTATTGTCTTCTGATACAAAAACATCGTAAATTAACCCTAATTCGTAGATGTCTACAGGTATTTCTGGGTCATAAATAGTTTTTAAAACACGTATAATCTTATCTCCAATTTCTTCTAATTCTATATCTGTCATTTTAGTTTGCTAATTTAGTTTGTTGCGCAATTGCGTACATTTTTATTTGTTTTACCATAGAAACTAGACCATTTGCTCTAGTTGGCGATAAATGTTCTTTTAGACCTATTTTATCTATAAAGGTAGTTTCTGCCGTTAAAATATCACTTGGTTTCTGATCAGAATACACACGTAATAATAATGCTGCAATTCCTTTTGTTAAAATAGCATCACTATCTGCCGTGTATTTAATCGTTTCGTTCTCTAGTTCAGAAAACAACCAAACTTTAGATTGGCAACCTTTAATTAAATTCTCATCTAATTTATATTGGTCGGCAATAATCGGTAAAGATTTACCAAGATCTATGATATATTCATAACGATCCATCCAATCATCAAACATAGAAAACTCATCAATAATTTCTTCTTGTATTTCTTTGATAGTCATTTTTAAAACTTATTTTTGCGGTGTAGTAAACGCCTTTTATTTCAAGGCAAAAATACGATAAAAAAGCATTAATAATGCTTATTTAGATAGAAAGTAAATAGAGATTAACGGATTAAATTACTTCTTAACCTTGCATTGAATGCAGCTAATTTAAGAAGGCGAAAAATAGGATTATGAGCAAATTATTAGCAGTTGGTACTGTAGCATTTGATGCAATTGAGACTCCTTTTGGTAAAACAGATAAAATTCTTGGTGGTTCAGGAACTTTTGTAGGTTTGGCAGCAAGCCAATTTGGAGTAAAAACGGGTGTTGTTTCTGTGGTTGGTGGAGATTTTCCACAATCATATTTAGATATGATGAATGCAAAAGGCATTAATACAGAAGGTATTGAAGTAATTAAAGAAGGGAAAACTTTTTTCTGGAGTGGTAAATATCATAACGATATGAACTCAAGAGATACTTTAATTACAGAATTAAATGTATTAGAGAATTTTACACCAGTAGTTCCAGAAGATTTTAAAGATGCAGGCATTGTAATGTTGGGTAATTTACACCCTATGGTGCAAGCCTCTGTTTTAGACCAAATGTCAGAAAGACCAAAGTTGGTTGTTTTAGATACCATGAACTTTTGGATGGATATTGCTCTGGCTGATTTACATACGGTTCTAAAAAGAGTTGATGTAATTACCATTAATGACGAAGAAGCGCGTCAGCTTTCAGGAGAATATTCTTTGGTAAATGCAGCGAAGAAAATTCATACTATGGGACCAAAATATGTGGTCATCAAAAAAGGGGAACATGGAGCCTTGTTGTTTAATGATGGTAAAATGTTTTCTGCACCAGCATTGCCTTTGGCAGAAGTTTTTGATCCAACAGGGGCAGGAGATACTTTTGCAGGTGGTTTTTGTGGATATTTAGCAAAAACAGGAGATGTTTCTTTTGAAAACATGAAAAACGCCATTATATATGGTTCTAATTTGGCCTCCTTTTGTGTTGAGAAATTTGGCACAGAACGAATGCAAGAATTGACAGAAGATGAAGTGAAAAAGCGCTTGCAAGCTTTTAAAGAACTAACGCAGTTTGATATAGATCTGAAAAGTTAGAAAATGGCTGCAAACCGCGATCTTAAATTGTATTTTCCTAATCTTAATGGTTTACGATTTATTGCGGCTTTTTTTGTAATTATTAATCATACAGAACAACTTAAAGTATTCTATCATCTTGGTGATGGAATACTTTCTGATTTTACAAGAAATATTGGTAAATTAGGGGTTATGCTATTCTTTGTGTTAAGTGGCTTTTTAATTACTTATTTACTTATAACTGAAGAACGTTTAACGGGTGCAATACACACTAAAAAATTTTATATAAGACGTTTTTTAAGAATACTACCTGTATACGTTTTATTAATAGTTGTGGTGTTTTTTATGCTTCACAATTTTTCTTTTTGGGATATTCCTCGGATGAAAAATCCTTTAGATAACAATTTTATAAGCATACTTTTTTTACATATTTTTTTAATACCTAATGTAGCAACAGCTGTTTATGGTTTTATACCTTACATTGCCCAGGCTTGGTCTATTGGTACAGAAGAACAATCCTATTTAATGTGGCCTGTTTTATTAAAAAAATTTAAAAAGCACAGACTTGCATTAATGATCAGTATTGTTGTTTTCCATTTTATGGTGAGGGTATTGTTTTCTCATAAATTATTTATCGCTATTCCTTTTAGAGATGTGATTTATAAATTTTGGATGCATTTTAACATAGACTCAATTGCAATCGGCAGTGTTTTTGCTATTTTACTATGCAATAAAAATCGTGGTTTAAAGTATCTTTTAAATACCAATCTCTTTTATTTTGTAGTGTTTTTTACAGGTACACTTCTTATTTTAGGAGTAAGAATTCCTTATTTTCAGTATCAATTTTATTCCTTTTTATTCGGGTTGATTATTATAAACTTAGCCGTGAATAAAGAGTTGAAAAACGTTTTAGAATATAAGGTTCTTAATTATTTAGGTAAAATATCTTACGGAATTTATATGTATCATTTTATTGTTTTAATTCCGGTTTTAATGTTTGTTTCTAATATTAATTTAGAGAACAATATATTAATTTATAGTTTAGTGTTGAGTACAACAATAGCAATATCATCTCTTTCATATCATTATTTTGAATCTTTTTTCTTAAAGAGAAAAATTAAATATTCTTATATTAAAAGTGGTGAATTATAATTTTATGATGAAAATAAAAATCAATCAAAATCAAAAACACACAATTAAATGAGCGACGCAATAAAACATGAATGTGGCATAGCATTGGTTAGATTAAAAAAGCCATTACAATTTTATAAAGATAAATATGGTTCTGCTTTTTACGGAATTAATAAAATGTATTTATTAATGGAAAAGCAGCACAATCGCGGACAAGATGGTGCTGGTTTTGCTAGTGTAAAATTTAACGTAGCTCCTGGAACTCGTTATATTAGTAGAGTTCGTTCTAATCAAGCGCAGCCTATACAAGATATTTTTGCCCAAATTAATGGTCGTTTAAACGGTGTTTTAGAACAGAATCCTGATAAAAAAGACGATGTAAAATGGCAGGAAGAGAATATGCCTTACGTTGGTAATTTGTTTCTAGGACATGTTCGTTATGGTACTTTTGGTAAAAACTCTATAGAAAGTGTGCATCCATTTTTGCGCCAAAGTAACTGGAAACATCAAAATTTAATTGTTGCTGGGAACTTTAACATGACCAATTCTAAACAAATGTTAGAAGAATTGGTCGAGTTAGGGCAACACCCAAAAGAGTCTACAGATACAGTAACGGTTATGGAGAAAATTGGGCATTTTTTAGAAGATGAAGTGGCTAAATTATATCAGCAAGCAAAGAAAAAAGGGTTTAATAAGAAAAATTCATCACCGTATATAGAAGAAAATTTAAGTCTTAAAAAAGTATTGAAAAGATCTTCTAAAAACTGGGATGGTGGTTATGCAATGGCAGGTTTAGTGGGGCATGGAGACGCTTTTGTTTTGAGAGATCCAAACGGAATTAGACCTACTTTTTTTTATGAAGATGACGAGGTTGTCGTGGTAGCGTCAGAAAGACCTGTTATTCAAACGGTATTTAATGTAAAAATTGAAGACGTTCAAGAACTAACAAGAGGACACGCTTTAATTATTAAAAGAAGCGGAAAAGTTTCTATTAAAAAAGTCATAGAACCTAGAGAAAATAAAGCCTGTTCTTTTGAGCGTATTTATTTTTCTAGAGGAAGTGATGCTAGTATTTATGAAGAGCGTAAGAATTTAGGAAAATATGTGTTTCCAAAAATTTTAAAATCAATTGATTCAGATATTTCAAATACTGTTTTTTCTTTTATTCCTAACACTGCAGAAACTTCGTTTTATGGAATGACAGAGGCTGCTGAAGATTTGTTAAATCAGCAAAAAACAGCAAAAATTCTGGAAGGCGGATCTAATTTATCTGCAGAAAAAGTAACAGAAATTTTATCAGAAAGACCACGTTTTGAAAAAATAGCGATTAAAGACGCAAAATTAAGAACTTTTATTGCAGATGATAGTTCACGCGATGATTTGGTAGAACATGTTTATGATATTACGTATGGTGTTGTAAAACCCACCGATAATTTAGTAATTATTGATGACAGTATTGTTCGTGGTACAACACTTAAAAAAAGTATCATTAGAATTTTAGACAGATTAGAGCCCAAGAAAATTGTAGTGGTTTCTTCTGCTCCACAAATTAGGTATCCAGATTGTTACGGAATTGATATGGCAAGAATCGATGCTTTTATTGCCTTTAAAGCGGCTTTAGAGCTTTTGAAAGATCATGATAAATACCATATTGTAGACGATGTTTATAAAAAATGTATCGCGCAGAAATCGAAAGCAGATGCTGAAATTATAAATCACGTAAAAGATATTTATAGTCCTTTTACAGCAGAAGAGATTTCTGCTAAAATTGCAGAAATGCTAAAAACCGCAGATATTAAAGCAGAAGTAGAGGTTATTTATCAATCTATAGAAGGGTTGCATAAAGCTTGCCCTGATCATTTAGGAGATTGGTATTTTACAGGAGATTACCCAACACCTGGTGGTCATAGAGTCGTAAATCAGGCATTTATAAATTTCTATGAAGGGAGTGATAAAAGAGCTTATTAAGGTAGAAAAGAGACGCAAGATAAAAAGAAGTAAGAATCAAGATTAAAAGAGGCAAGAATTAAGAGCCAAGAGTCAAGTGGTAAGACAAAAAGATTGATGATAACTTTTCTTTGATCTTCTCGTATCGTTTTTACAATATTTCAAATAAAAAAAGCATCCAATATATTGGATGCTTTTTTTATAAGATTTTAGCACATCATTCTTAACTATAAAAGGCAAGAGTGAAATACCAAAAGTAACTGTGTTACTTATTTTGCGTCTGCATATCTTTTTTCAACTTCGTTCCAGTTAATAACATTAAAAAATGCATTAATATAATCTGGTCTTCTGTTTTGGTAGTTTAAGTAATATGCATGTTCCCAAACATCCAATCCTAAAATAGGAGTTCCTCCACAAGAAACACCTGGCATTAAAGGATTATCTTGATTTGGTGTAGAACAAACTTCTACTTTTCCGCCTTTGTGCACACATAACCAAGCCCAACCTGAACCAAATTGTGTTGCTGCAGCGTTAGAAAAAGCTTCCATAAATGTTTCTTTCGAACCATAAGCCGCTTCAATAGCGTCTTTTAATTCTCCAGATAAATATCCTTTTCCTTCTGGGTTCATTACTGACCAAAATAACGAGTGGTTAAAAAACCCACCTCCATTATTTCTAACAGCGGCATTACTCATATCTAAATTAGCAAGAATATCTTCGATAGATTTTCCTTCTAAATCTGTACCTGCAACAGCAGCATTTAATTTTGTTGTATATCCGTTATGATGTTTTGAATGGTGTATTTCCATTGTTCTAGCATCAATATTTGGTTCTAATGCATCATATGCATATCCTAATTCTGGTAATTCAAAAGCCATAGTTTTTATATTTTTTATTGGTTAAATTTATAATTTCAGTACAAATTTAATACATTATAAATGCTTTAACAAGCAGATACCGTTTTGATAATTGATAGTGATATAAAGATGATTTATTCACCATACTTCTGCATAAAAGCTTCTAACTCATTCACCATGTTTTTACTACCACATATAAAAGGTACTCTTTGGTGTAATTCTGTGGGCTCAACATCCATAGTTCTCTTATAACCGTCAGAAGATTTTCCGTTGGCTTGTTCTGCTATAAATGCCATTGGGTTGCATTCATATAACAAACGTAATTTTCCGTTTGGATTTCTAGAACCTTTTGGGTACATATAAATACCACCTTTAATCATGTTTCTATGAAAGTCAGATACTAAAGAACCAATATATCTACTTGTATAAGGCCTGTCGTCTTGCTCTTCTTGGCAATATTTAATATATTTTTTAACACCTAAAGGGAAATCCATGTAATTTCCTTCGTTTACAGAGTAAATACTCCCGTCTTCAGGGAACTCCATATTTGGGTGTGATAAATAAAAAGTACCAATTGCTGGGTTTAATGTAAAACCATTTACACCATCTCCAGTAGTATATACAATCATTGTAGAAGTGCCGTAAACCACATAACCAGCGGCAACTTGTTCGCTTCCTTTTTGTAAAAAATCTTCTAGTTCAACAGGTTGGCCTATTGGCGTTACACGGCGGTAAATAGAAAAAATAGTTCCTACAGAAACGTTTACATCAATGTTAGATGAGCCATCTAACGGATCTATTAAAACAACATATTTGTTTTGATGATTTCCGTTAATACTATTAATACTTATAAAACTGTCTTCTTCTTCACTTGCAATACCACAAACAATATTTCTTCTGGTTAATGTTTGTATAAACTTCTCATTAGCGTACACATCTAACTTTTGTTGGTCTTCACCTTGAATGTTTGTATCCCCAAAAGCACCAATAATATCAACCAAACCTGCTTTGTTTACTTCGTGATTTACCACTTTTGCAGCCAATCTTATAGAATTTAATAAGCTAGATAGTTCGCCAGAACTATACCTAAAAGCATGTTGATTTTCGATAATAAATTCGCCTAATGTTTGTTTTTTTACAGTCATTATATGGATATGGTTAGTTTTAACAAATATCTAATTTTTTTAAATAATTACTGTCCTTTTCTGTCCGTTTTTAGTTAAATAATTACATTATTTTTAAACAAATGAAAATTAACTGTGTAAAATCTTTAAATATTTTTAGGCGATTTCAAAAAAACTATCTTTGAACAAAATTTAAATACAATGGGTTTTATTATAAGAAAAGGAACAGAAAAAGATATGCAATCTGCACATAATTTAATTACAGAACTGGCTGTTTTTGAGAAAGAGCCCGATGCTGTAGAAATTACAGTTGATGATTTGATAAAAGACGGATTTTCTGACGCACCAAAGTTTAAGATTTTTGTAGCAGAGGAAGAAAATACTATTATTGGCATTGCCTTATTTTACGAGCGATATTCTACATGGA
Organism: Polaribacter sp. IC066; assembly: GCF_007997085.1. Lineage (GTDB taxonomy): Bacteria > Bacteroidota > Bacteroidia > Flavobacteriales > Flavobacteriaceae > Polaribacter. Next base: position 55,045 of record NZ_VORR01000006.1, on the reverse strand, counting down.
AAGGAAAAACAATTCATTTAGAAGATTTAATGGTTACCGAAAGCAAACGAAAATTAGGCGCTGGTAAAGGATTATACACCGCCGTTTTAAAATACGCTTATGAGAATAACTTTAACAGAGTTGCTTGGGAAGTAATTGATTGGAATACCAATGCAATTGACTTTTATAAAAGTACAGGCGCTACATATTTACATGATTGGTCTGTGATACAAATGAATAAAGAGAATTTAGCAAAATTTATGCGTAAAACGCAAGTTTAAAAATCATTTAGTGATTTAATTAAATTAGTAAGCAAAACTAATCTTGCTTTTTTAGCGGAATTAAATAGTTATCAAAATTTATATAAAATAATAAGTAACAAATAAAGTTTGATGATTACTTGTTTCAGAGTGATATATCGAAAATTTGTTTAACATAAATAATTAAAAATGAAAATTTTTAAATTTGGTGGTGCATCGATAAAAGATGCAGAAGGTGTAAAAAATGTAGCTTCTATTATTAAAACCGAAGGCGCAAAAGATACGTTAGTGGTTATTTCTGCCATGGGCAAAATGACTAATGCTTTTGAAGAGGTCGTAGCTTCTTATTATAATAAGGTAGCTGATTTACCAAGTAAATTAAACTTTATCGATGAATATCATAGAAAAATTATGAGTTCGCTGTTTGATAAAGAAGATACTATTTATAAAGATGTTGATATCCTTTTTGGTGAATTAGGGTGGTTTTTAGCTAGAAATACATCGCAAAGATTTAATTATGTGTATGATCAAATTATTTGTTTTGGAGAGCTTTTATCAACCAGAATAGTAAGTGCCTATTTAGAGAAAATAGGGCAGGAGAATGTGTGGTTTGATGTGCGTAATTTTATAAAAACCGATAGTAATTATAGAGATGCTAAAGTAGATTGGCAACTAACAGAAGAGATTATTACTGCAAAAGTAGACGTTCATAAAATAAACATTACACAAGGTTTTATAGCTGCCAATGATACAGAAAACACCACCACTTTAGGGAGGGAAGGATCTGATTATACGGCAGGTATTTTTGCCTATTGTTTAAATGCAGAGAGTGTAACTATTTGGAAAGATGTAGAAGGTGTTTTAAATGCAGACCCAAGAGTTTTTTCAGAAACTACGTTGTTAGAGCAAATTTCTTATGAAGAAGCTATTGAAATGGCTTTTTATGGTGCCTCTGTAATTCATCCTAAAACATTACAACCATTAGAGAGAAAAGATATTCCGTTATTGGTACGTTCGTTTATCAACCCAAAAGAAAGCGGAACAAAAGTTACTAAAGGAACAAGATTAGTGCCTTATATTCCTTGTTTTATTGTGAAGAAAAATCAGATTTTAGTATCGATTGCTGCGTTAGATTTCTCTTTTATGGTAGAGAATAATATCAGTTTTATTTTTCAGAAATTACATGATTATCAATTGAGGGTAAATTTAATTCAGAATTCGGCGTTGAGTTTTTCTGTTTGTATCGATGATAAGTTTGGCAATTTTGATGCCTTTTACAACGAATTAAAAAAACAGTTTAAAATTGATGTTCAGAAAAAAGTAGATTTATATACGGTGCGTCATTTTGATGAAAGTGCAGTTAGAATGATTGGAGAAAAAGGAACATCTTTATTAACGCAGGTAAATAAGGAAACTTCACAAATTGTTGTGAATCCGAATTAAAAAAGTTCAATTTCGTTTTTTTTACTATTTTTACAGCTCGTTCTAATTAAGAATCATGGCATTAGTAACCTCAAAAGAAATTGCACACGTTATTGGTGTACAGAAATTTGGTTTTTTAGGAACCTTTTTAGGTTGGCTGTTGGTACGGATACTTCGCATTGATAAGATCAATAGAATTTACGAAAAAAATAAAGATAAAGCTGATTTAGTTTTTTTAAATAGTGTTTTGGATGATTGCAAAATTAAATTCGAAATACCCGAAGAAGATCTAAAAAGAATACCAAAAGACGGGGCTTTTATTACAATTTCTAATCATCCCTTAGGCGGAATTGATGGCGTACTATTATTGAAACTTTTAATTGAAAAAAGAGCCGATTATAAAATAATTGCCAATTTTTTATTGCATAGAATAACACCTTTAAGACCATACGTAATGCCTGTAAATCCTTTTGAAACCAGAAAGGATGCACAATCTAGTATTGCCGGAATTAAAAGTGCATTAGTGCACGTACGAGAAGGGAAACCATTGGGTATTTTTCCAGCAGGAGAGGTATCTACCTATAAAGACGGTAAATTAAAGGTGGATAAACCTTGGGAAGAAGGCGCTGTTCGTTTGATAAAAAAAGCAAACGTTCCGGTAATTCCTATTTATTTTCACGCAAAAAATAGTCGTCTTTTTTATGTTTTATCAAAAATTTCAGATACGTTAAGAACTGCTAAATTGCCATCAGAAGTAATCTCTCAAAAAGGTAGCGTTATAAAAGTAAGAATAGGAAAACCAATTTCCGTAAAAGACCAAGACGAGTTTAAAGAGATTCCTGCTTTTTCTGACTTTTTAAGGAGAAAGACGTACATGTTGGCAAATCCTTTTGAAAAAAAATCAAACATCTTATCAACCGAAAAAATAAAAATAAAGAAATCTGCTAAAACAATCGCATCTCAAAGAAATGTAGATTCCTTTAGTAAAGAAGTGGCCGCTTTAAGAGAACATAATGGCAAACTGCTAGAAAGTAAAAATTACGAAGTCTTTTTTTGTAATGCTAAAGACATTCCTAATTTGTTGCATGAAATAGGCAGATTGCGCGAAATTACGTTCAGAGAAGTTGGTGAGGGTACAAATAAAGCAATAGATTTAGATGTATACGATACCTATTACCATCATTTATTTTTGTGGGATCATGTAGCGAATTGTTTGGTGGGTTCTTATAGAATGGGTCTCGGAAAAGAAATTTTTAAGAAACACGGAATTAATGGATTCTACGTACAAACTTTATTCAAAATAGAGCCAGAACTGCATAAAATGATGGAGAATACCATAGAAATGGGGCGTGCTTTTATCATTAAAGAATACCAACAAAAACCATTGCCGTTGTTTTTGCTTTGGAAAGGAATTGTGCATGTAACGTTGCGATATCCAGCATATAGTTATTTAATGGGCGGTGTTTCTATCAGTAATCAGTTTTCAGATTTTTCTAAATCGTTGATGATTGAGTTTATGAAATCTCATTATTACGATCCCTATATTGCGCAATACATTCATCCGAAGAAAGAATACAAGGTAAAGTTAAAAGATACAGACAAAGATTTTGTGTTTGATGCGACAAAAGCAGACATGCAAAAGTTTGACAAAATTATTGATGAATTGGAACCTGGAGTTTTAAGAATTCCGGTTTTATTAAAGAAATATGTAAAACAAAATGCACGTTTGGTGGCTTTTAATGTAGATCCTAAATTTAACAATGCGGTAGATGGTTTGATGTATATAAAAGTAGCCGACATACCAGAAAGTACAGTAAAACCGGTAATGGAAGAGTTTCAGGCGGAATTAGAACGCAAAGTTGCAGAGCTTCAGAATAAATAGTTCTTTGGGTTTTTCGAGTATTTTAAACTTGACAGGACGCCAATAATAATTTATAATAAAAAGGTTGAATAATGATAAGTTATTCAACCGATTTATGAAGTAATAAATTATGTAAGACTTTATTCTGCTTGCACCGGTGCAACAGAACCAAGATCTAATGCTATTGAGAGATTGTCGTACCAGGTTTGGGTACGTACAATTTTATTGTCTTTTATTACAAATGCACTATGAAATGGTAAATTATAAGTATAGTCGCTATTATTTAAATTTGCACTATAATTTCCCCAAACGTGCACCCATTCTCCAGCTAAGTTTCCTTCATTTACTCGTAAAGATGTAGTAGCAATAATTCCTGAATCCTGATTGCTTCTGGCTTTGTAAATATTATCCCAGTATTGTATAACGCCTTTAATATCTAATGAATCTTTGCTAGAAGGGCCGTAATTCATAAAACCATCTCCAACCAGGCTTTTTGCCGTTTCTTGGTCGTTGGTTAAAAGGGCATTTATATACGAACTAACAATCTTTACATTTGTTTCTTCATTCGGACTTACTTCGTAAGCGGCCAATTCTTTTGGCGTTTCAGCGGCAGCTACTTTGGGTTGGCAGGAATACAACATAGTGCTAATTGCTAGCAATAATAAGCCATAACGTGTAAAATTTTTAATACTGTTCATGGTAAAAGGTTTTTAGTTGTTAATTGTTACTTTTTTTAAGTAACTCATTTACAGGGTACTAATTAATTAGTTGTGTGGGTCTTTAAATACTTGTTTTGTTAATTCTATTGATTCTCGGAATATCTAGTTTCTGATATTTGGGGTTTTTAGAATATTGAATAGCCAAATATTATGGAGAATGTTTTATAACTTGAACGCCAGGCTAAATAGCCACTTAAAATTTCTCTACGCCATCAATATCGTATTTATAAACTATATTTATCATTGTGTTTGGATACAACTCTAAATGCTAGATTAACCCTAGAGTTGATTTCTAAATCAGATGCAGATTCAAAATAAATATTGGTTTTTTATCGTATCTTACACCATTAGAGCGCTCGCTAAAGGCATCAATATTTATAGTGTTTTTTATGTATTTCGAGTAGTTTTGAATACCAAATTCTCTAACAGTTTTTATGCCTATTTTTTTAGACTCATTTTGTTTTGTGGGTTTGTATTCAAATTCGGTTGGGCTATTTTGCCAATCTAAATTTTTTATGAAATAATTAATTCTTTGATTGTTAGGTACTATCCTTTTTCAAAAGAAATTTGAATAAACAATTAAGGTTTAAAGTTGCTGTTAAAATAATGAATAGTTGCTTTTTGATTTATTTTTATAAATGCTAGTATGATATTGTCCTGATTTTTAATGGATTTAGAAATAAATGAGTATTATTGATCATAATTAAATCTCAATTTTTTAGTTTAGACACAAACTAAATTATTTATAAAATCTGCCAAAAAAGCAATTTTACTATTTGGTACAGTTTTAGCAATTAAATAATAAAATTAGAGTGTATGAAAATCTTTTTAAAAATTTTATTAACGGCTTTAGCAGTTGTTATTCTGGCTAATATTTTACCAGGAATAAAAGTTGCAGGCTATTTTTCTGCAATTACGGTGGCAATAGTAATTGCACTATTAAACATGTTTGTTCGTCCGCTTTTGGTGTTTTTTACGCTACCAGCAACGTTAGTAACTTTTGGATTATTTTTATTTGTAATTAATGCAATTATTATTTTATTGGCAGATCAATTAATAGATGGTTTTGTAGTTTCGAGCTTTTTTGCTGCTTTCTTTTTCAGTATTTTACTTTCTATATTTAGGTCTTTTTTGTTTTCACTGCTAAAAGAAGAGCATAAATAACGAACGTAAATTAATGAGGCCTTTGTTGTTTTTTTAAACGAATTAAGATAAATAAGCTTATTGTAAATTTTTTAGCAACTTTACAAAATCTTTTAAATGAAATACGTTTATAAAGAAGTAAAAGAAGCGCGTTGTAAGCGATCATTCATCGAGTTTCCCAAACCTTTTTCTGGCAGTTTTTCTGCGATAATTATATCTAAATCTAAATGATCTAATTGATGCAAGCTATCATATAATTTTGACGCTGCTTCCTGATAATTAGCGGTGGTTGATAAAATAATTTCAGTAGTAATTTTATCACTTTTACAAGGAGTATCAAAAGCCAAAACACCAATTTTTTTATTGGGATGCTTTTTAATTTCATTTAAAATTGAAGAAGTTAAAACCGTTTGTGTTTTTGGCGAATAATGTTTGTCTAACATTCCAGGTGCATCCGGGTGCTCTTCTTTCTTGTTTTTGATCTTAATTGTGCCAACAACAGCTTCAATATCTTCTATAGATAAAGCACCTAATCGGTAAATAATCGGCTCGCCATTTTCAAAACCAATAATGGTAGATTCTATACCGTTTATGCAAGCACCACCATCTAAAACCATTTTAATGTCATTTTTAAAATAACGCTCAACATGTTCGGGCTTTGTAGGGCTAATATGATTAAATGGATTGGCACTTGGTGCTGCCAAAGGAAAAGGCAGTTTTTTTAATAAGTCTAAAGTTACAGGATGATTAGGCACACGCACTGCAACGGTATCTTTGCCTGCTGTGATAATACTAGGAATGTTTTTGTTCTTCTTTAAAACCAAAGTCATAGCACCTGGCCAAAAAGTATCGGCTAATAACTTTGCTTTTTCAGGAACTTCAGACACGATATCACTTAAAACATCAACTGAAGAAATATGAACAATTAAAGGGTTGAAAAAAGGTCTTTTTTTTGTTTCAAAAATACGCTGAATTGCTTTTTCACTAAAGATGTTTCCTGCTAAACCATATACAGTTTCTGTTGGGATGGCGACTAATTCTTCATTTGATAGAAGCGCAATTGCTTTTTGGATGTCTTTAGAAATGATGCTCATAAATGGTAGTACAATACAACTATAATTTATTTTCTTACAGTAGCTTTAAAACTAAAATTAAGCTTTTTTATCTTTACAACAGCTCATTGTACAATCTTCTTTGCATGCCATTTTTTCTGATTTCATTTCGCATTTTTCTTTGCAAGCATCAGAGCAAGTATGTTTTTTTTTAGAACTTTCAGAAGCTTTGTATAAGTCGCCACCAGCAATACCATCTACAAAAGCAATTAAATCTTTTTTAGAGGTTGAATTTGCATCGAATTCAATATTAGCAATACTATCATTAAAGATTACTTTGGCGTTTAAAACGCCTTCTTTTTTAGATAATTTAGATTGAATGGTTTTTGCACAACCAATTTCACAGGTCATTCCAGAAATTGCTAAAGAAAGACTTTCTTTTTTTATTTCTTTTTCACACCCTATTAAAATAAAACATGCAATTGCTATTGAGAATATTATTTTTTGTGTTTTCATAAGAATAAATTTATCGGTATTTAAAACGCTACAAAAAGGTGTACTATTTTTTAGTATTAAATTATAGTACAAATTTATTAATAAAAACACGGGTATTTAAATAATTGTTAGATTTTTGCAAAAATTTAACCTCACTTATGAATCAACAACAACAAAAATGGTTGTATTTAATTTTACTCTCTTTAGTTTGGGGTAGTTCTTTTATCTTAATGAAAAAGGCTTTAATCGGTTTAACACCAATTCAGGTAGGCGCTTTAAGAATGATTGTTACGGCAGTTTTTTTACTTTCGGTTGCTTTTCCTTCCTTAAAAAAGATTCAAAAAAAACATTACAAACACATCGTCTATACAGCACTTGCGGGTACTTTTATTCCTGGGTTTTTATTTGCATTTGCAATTACACACATAGATAGCTCTATTGTTTCTATTTTAAATTCTTTAACGCCGTTTTATACTTTAATTTTAGGGTCGTTAATTTTTGGTTTTGCTTTTAAAAAAACACAATTATATGGAATTTTAATTGGCTTGGTAGGAACTTTAATTCTAATTTTAAACGGAGCTGCCTTAAATCCTAATCAGAATTACTGGTTTGCTTTTTTAATTATTATTGGTTCTATCGGGTATGCTTTAAATGCAAATATGATTAAGAAATATTTGAGTGATGTAAGCGCGCTAGCCATTGTAACGGGTAATTTTTTAGTGTTACTTGTACCCGCAATTATCGTTTTAAGTTTTACAGATTTCTTTACTACGTTTGATGTAAAAGATGATGTTCTAATGAGGTCTTTGGTCTATTTAGTTATTTTATCGATTGTAGGTACTGGCATTGCAAAGACTATCTACAATAAATTAGTGCATATTTCAGATCCTATTTTTTCATCGTCAGTGGCATATCTAATTCCTTTAGTAGCCATTTTTTGGGGATTTTTAGATGGTGAAAAATTGAGTTATGTTCAAATAGTATCGGGTGTTATTATTCTATTTGGAGTTTATATGGTAAATAAGAAAAAGTAGTTTTTTATTCTTAAAAGATAAGAAAGACGAGAAGAGATAAAACAAAAAACAAGAAACAAAAAGGACAAGATAAATTCACTTTTGTCTGATAAGAAAGGATAAAGGAAGCGATGTAGAATATTGAGTTTTACATAATTTTTGGGTTTGGAGTGAGTTTTTTAAATTTTAAACTTGATAAATTTATCTTTTAGAAATAAGAAACCTATAAATAGTGGGCAGAAAATAAATCTTGGTTATTTAGAGACAGAATTAATCGCTTAAGTATCGTAAAAAAGTACATTTGACTCGATTAAATAGTTGTGTTTACATTTGATTAATAGTTTTTATTACATTTATCTTGGTTTTTTTAGTAAATTTATAAACAGCAATATTGTAACATTAGAAAAAACATGTATATTTGCAACCGCATTTTCAGTAAGTTAAGTGCACTAATAAGTAGAAATACGCAAAACTAAAAGTATGTACGCAATCGTAGAGATGGCAGGGCAGCAGTTTAAAGTTGCAAAAGACCAAAAGGTATACGTTCATCGTTTACAAGGAGAAGCAGGATCAAAAGTTACTTTTGATAATGTTCTTTTACTTGATGACGCTGGTAATGTAACTATTGGCGCCCCAGCTATAGAAGGAGCTTCAGTAACAGCTCAAATTCTAAATCACCTAAAAGGTGATAAAGTAATCGTCTTCAAGAAGAAAAGAAGAAAAGGTTATATTAAGAAAAATGGACACCGACAGTATTTAAGTGAGATTCAAATTGAATCTATCACAACTACTGGTGCTAAAAAATCAGCAGAAAAAGAAGTTGCTCCGAAAGAAGAAGCTAAAGCTGAAGTACAAGAAGCTACAACAGATTATAGTTCTATGACTGTTGCAGAATTAAAAGAAGCTGCAAAAGAAAAAGGAATCTCTGGATATACCTCTTTAAAAAAGGCTGAATTAATAGAAGCTTTAACTAAATAAAAATTTCAATTTTAAAACCATAACATCATGGCACATAAAAAAGGAGTAGGTAGTTCGAAAAATGGTAGAGAATCAGAATCGAAACGTCTAGGAGTAAAAATATTTGGAGGACAGGCTGCAATTGCAGGCAATATTATTGTTCGTCAAAGAGGAACAACACACAATCCAGGAGACAACGTTTACATGGGTAAAGATCATACTTTACATGCAAGAGTTGACGGAGTTGTTGAATTCCGTAAGAAAAAAGACAACAGATCTTATGTATCTATAACTCCATTTGAGGTATAGTAAATTCGATTTTTTAAATTTAAAACGCTCAAATCAATAAGTTGGTTTGAGCGTTTTTTTTGTTTTAAAAAAGATATTGTTGTTTTTCTCAATTTCTTTAATTAGATTTATGGCTCTATTGACTAGCCGTATGAAAACCCCCTGCACAATATTTTTTTTTCTAATTACGCTCACTTCTTATTCGCAATCTGCAAAAAAAATAGATAAGTATATCCAAAAAGTAGAAAATTTTATTATTTACAATCAACCTGATTCTGCTTCTTTTTATTTAAAAAAACTACAAGATAATTCGTATACAGCTGTATTGTCTAGAATTATTAAGAACAAAGAAGTTACGTATGCAGAGTATGAAGAATTTACTTCAAAATTAGCAGATTATCAAATAATAGACTACGAGTTTATTAGCAACTACATTAACAGAGCGGTTAAGAAACCAATTGATAGCAAGAACATAAATTTAGAGTATGTATATCTTAAATGGGTTCAAATCTCTGATTTAAGAGATGAAGCAACTTTAGAAGCAGCGTCGTCTGAACAGAGTAAGCTAGAGGATTATATTGATAAATTTGACAAAACAGATAAAGATGTTTTAAAGGCAGAAACAAGAATTAAAACACATCCTATTGTGATGTTTTTAATTGAGAAAGACCTAGAAAATGCAAAGGAACTAGTCTTAAAAAGCTTAAAAATATCGGAAGATTTAGAAGAAATTGAGCTACAAATTTACTTCTTATATCACTATGCAGAAGTTTTGGTTTTAGAACGTAAGCTAGATGAATTCATTAAAACGAATGAACGTTGTTTACTGTTAGAAGAAAAATTACCCAAAAGAAGTGCCTATTATTATTTTATTGTTGCGAATCTTATAAATGCTTATATTTATAAAGGAGGTAATAATGAAAGGGCTGTTATACTTTTAGATGAACTTTACAATAGCTCTTCGAAGAATATAACTTATATTTATTACGCTCAATTAATCTCGAATTTAGATAAAAACGCTATCTTAAAAAAAGAAATATTAGATAAATTTCAAGCACAAGATGTATCCGATTTAGCGTCTAAATTTATAAAATTAGGCAATCGCCTTAATCCTAATGATTCTTTTAAACTTGTAAACATGAACTCGAAAGCTTTAGCGGCTCATGGTTTTTATACAGAAGCTATTGCTTACAAGGAAAAAGCGATAGAGATTATAAGAAAAATATATTCAGAAGACCTCTCTAAATCTTTAGCGAAATATAAAACAGAACAAGCTTTAAAAGTTAAAGAAACCGAAATTAGTAGAGAAAAAGAAAAAACAAAATTATATAGTATAATTGCATCCTTATTTTTTGTCTTGTTATTAATAACACTTTTAGTTTTAGTAAAAATAAGAAATCAATCAAAAGAATTATCTTCTAAAAATCAGCTTATAAATGATGCTTTAATTGAAAAAGAGTTGCTGATAACAGAAGTACATCATAGAGTAAAAAATAATTTTCAAATAATATCAAGTTTATTAGAATTACAGTCAGAAGGTATAGAAGATAAAAAAGCATTAGAACTTATTAACCAAAGCCAAGATAGGGTAAAATCGATGGCATTAATTCATCAAAAATTATACAGAAATGAAAGTGGTTTGATAGACTTTAACGAGTATACTAGTTTATTAATTAAGGAAATTTCATTTGTATATCAATTGAATGTAAAAGTTGATACCACAATTAAAATAGAAAATGTTTTTTTTGATGTAGATACTGCTATTCCTTTAGGTTTGATTATCAATGAAATAATTACAAATGCTTATAAATATGCCTTTAAAAACGATAAAGAAAACGTGCTCTTTATATCTATTCATCAAGAAGAAGATAAAGACTATAAGCTTGTAATCGAAGATAATGGGTTGGGCATTTCTAATAGTTTTCAAATAGAAGAAGCCAAAAGTACAGGTTTAAAGCTGGTGAAAAGATTGGTAAGGCAATTACAAGGTAGTCTTGAGCTATTGATAAAGCATGGGACAAGGTTTGAAATAATCTTTAAAGATTCTAATAAAAGAAAATGTAGAGAATAAAATCTTACAATTTAAAAGCATGCAATCAGAACACTTTGGATTGATTGGTATTGTTGTTTTGCTGCTTTTTAATCTTAACAAAGAAAATGAGGAAAATAAAGATTTTGGTAGTAGAAGACGAAATTATCATTGCTGATAATATTTGCAGTGCTTTAAGAGGTTTAGGATATGAAACGTTAGAGCCAGCTTTAAGTTATGGCGAAGCTCTGGAAACTATTAAAAACGAAAAGCCAGATATTGCCATTTTAGATATTTATTTATCAGGAACTAAAACGGGCATAGATATTGCAAAAAAAATTAGAGATTTTTACGATTTTCCTTTTATTTTTTTAACTGCAAACTCCGATATAGCAACGTTAAATTTAGCCAAAGAGGTGCTGCCAACCGCCTATTTAATTAAACCTTTTTCTAAACCAGAATTGTTTACTTCTATAGAAATAGCACTGCATAATTTCTCGAAAGGTGTCGGTAAAATTGATGATAACAAAGTTATTATCAAAGATTCTTTATTTATTAAGGAAAAAGGTGTGTATAATAAAATTATTTTTGATGACATACTGTACTTAAAAAGTGCGCATGTTTATATAGAAATCATACATACCAATAATCATAAATTATTGATTAGAACAAGTTTAAACGATATTATAAGCAAATTAGATCAAAACTTTATTAGAATTCATAGAGGTTATATTGTGAATGTAAAATACATTGAACAGATAATGACTAAATCAATTAAAATTAAAGATGTTATACTCCCAATTGGCAAAAAGTATCACGATGAATTAATAAATAAAATTAATTTTTTATAAACTATTCATTTTCAGAACATAAAAAATGGTGTTCAGAACAATTTTTTAAAACGTATGTATATTTCCTATATCTTTAACGTATTAATAGCATATAAATTTTACGTTGGGGGACGTTCTATTTTATAGTCGTTATTACAGAAAAGTTACTTAGAAATGAGTAACTTTTTTTTATGATGAATACTCTTTCATTTTCGTACTTTTACCGCTATGACTTTTTTGTACAATGCAGCTGTTTTTTTAGCAAAAATTTTATTAGATATAATTGCGCTATTCAATAAAAAAATAAAACTTTTTGTTAACGGTAGAAAAGAAACATTCCATAAAGTAGCCGATTTAAAGAAGTATAAAACGATTTGGTTTCACGCGGCTTCTTTAGGTGAATTTGAGCAAGCAAGGCCTCTTATAGAAGCGTTAAAAAAGAATTATAGCCAATATAAAATATTAGTTACTTTTTTTTCTCCATCTGGCTATGAAGTAAGAAAAGACTATCATTTAGCAGATGTAATTTGTTATTTGCCTTTAGATTCTAAATCGAATGCAATAAAATTTATAGAAGAGGTAAAACCGACGGTAGCAATTTTTATAAAGTATGAGTTTTGGCCAAATATTTTAAATGAACTAAAAAGAAAGGAAGTTCCAACAATTTTAGTGTCTGGTATTTTAAGAGAAAAACAACTATTTTTTAAAGGTTATGGCGGTTTTATGAGAAAATCTCTAGAGGCGTTTCATCACTTTTTTGTGCAAGATGAAAATTCTAAAGATTTGTTAAACTCCATCAGTTTTAAAAATGTAACAGTTGCCGGAGATACTCGTTTTGATCGCGTTTCTAAAATTTTAGAACAAGATAATTCGCTTAATTTTATTTCTGAATTTAAGAACAAACAATATACGCTGGTTGCAGGAAGTACTTGGAAAGAAGATGAAGCGTTATTGGTAAATTATATCAATAACGAAGCTTCAGAAAACGAGAAATTTATCATTGCGCCACACAATATTAAAAATGAGGCTATTTTAGAACTCCAGAAATCAATCAATAAAAGAACTGTTTTATATTCTGAATTTCAGAAAACTCAATTTTATGGAAATTTAAAAGAGTGTCAAGTTTTTATTATTGATACTATTGGTATTTTAACGAAAATTTACGCAATTGCAGATGTTGCTTATGTTGGTGGAGGTTTAAAAACAGGATTGCATAATATTTTAGAACCAGCGACTTTCGGAATACCTATTTTAATAGGAAATAATTATACTAAATTTAAAGAAGCTATAGATTTGGTAAATATTGGAGGATGTATTTCAGTTAAAAATCAAAAAGAATTCACAAAGAATCTCGACATTTTAAAGAATGACGAGAATTTTAGAAAGTTAACAGGAATCATTAATAAAAGATATATCGAAAATCATCTTGGCGCAACAAAATTAATTATGAATTATTTAAAAGATAAAATTTAATTTAAAATAGAACAAATGCTATTTTTGCGTTATCCAAAAAGATAATGAAATCAAAATAGAGTCAGATTAAAGATAGATAACGAAGCAATAAAGTAAAGAGTCTTAATTTTTGAACTTAAAATTCTCCAGATAATTCCTCTAAATTAAAAGAAAATCAATACAAAATTAAATAGATTATGGATTTTATATTAGAACCTTGGCCTTGGTATATTGGCGGACCGTTAATAGCAATTTCATTATTGCTATACTTTTATTTCGGAAAGAATTTTGGGGCATCTACAAATTTTGAAACGCTTTGTACTATGGCTGGCGCAGGTAAAGTTTCTGACTATTTTAAAAAAGATTGGAAAGAACGCGATTTTGCATTAATGTTCGTAGTAGGACTCATTATAGGTGGTTTTATTTCCGCTATGTATTTAATTCCGAATCAAGCAATCGATTTGAGCCCGACAACGGTTCAAGAGCTTACCGATTTAGGGTTTGTAAATGTTGGGAATCAGTACTTTCCTGATGAGATTTTTGGAGCAGATGCATTTTCATCACTTAAAGGATTTTTAATTTTGATAGTTTCAGGCATTTTAATTGGTTTCGGAACACGCTATGCTGGCGGTTGTACTTCTGGTCACGCAATTACAGGTTTAAGTAGTTTACAATTACCATCTTTATTAGCTGTAATTGGCTTTTTTATTGGCGGAATTATTGCGACTTGGTTTATAATTCCAATGCTTTTTTAATTAATTTAAGATCGTTCCTGCAAGGTTTCAATACCCTTGTCGGTATAAAAATATATTCAAATGAAAAATATTAAATTTTTAATACTCGGTATCTTTTTTGCTATCGTTTTAAGTAAAACACAAGCCATTTCTTGGTGTCGATTTTATGAAATGTTCAAATTTCAATCTTTTCATATGTTCGGCATTATTGGGGGTGCTGTCGTAATATCGATGGTTTTTATGCAATTGTTTAAAAGCGGAAAAATTAAAGACATTAACGGGAATAAAATTATTCCGAAACCTAAAAAGAAAGGATTTATCAGTACTATTTTAGGAGGAACATTTTTTGGCCTTGGTTGGGGAATTTCAGGAGCTTGTGCAGCACCTATTTTTGTGATTCTTGGGTTTAAATTAATTCCCGCACTTATTTTATTAGCGGGTGCACTTTTAGGTGCTTTCTTTTATGGATTGATCAGTAAAAAATTACCAAACTAAATGAGTAGATTAAAAGATAATTTCGGGCGACAAATAGAATACGTGAGATTGGCGGTTACAGACCGTTGTAATTTACGTTGCCAATATTGTATGCCAGCGCAAGGAATCGATATTGTACCAAGACAAGAATTACTTACTTTTAAAGAAATGTACCGTTTAATTCGTGTATTAACAGAATTAGGGGTGAATAAAGTACGTTTAACAGGTGGTGAGCCTTTTGTGCGTAAAGATTTTGTAGGGTTTTTAGAAATGTTGTCGCATAACGATTTGTTAGATGCCATTAATATTACTACAAACGGCGCTTTGATTTCTCAACATATTTCAAAAATCGAACAACTAGAAAAAGTAAAACATATTAACTTAAGTATTGATAGTTTAGATCGAGAAAAATTCGCAAAAATAACAAGAAGAGATGCTTTTCCCGAAGTTTATAAAACTTTAGAATTATTAGAAAAAAGT
Organism: Polaribacter sp. IC066; assembly: GCF_007997085.1. GTDB lineage: Bacteria > Bacteroidota > Bacteroidia > Flavobacteriales > Flavobacteriaceae > Polaribacter. Next base: position 39,857 of record NZ_VORR01000006.1, on the reverse strand, counting down.
AGGTTAAATTTAAAACTGAATGTTGTTGTGCAGTCTGGTATTAATACAGATGAAATTGTAGATTTTGTGAGGTTCACAAAAGATAAAAATGTGGCTGTCCGTTTTATTGAAGAAATGCCTTTTAACGGAAAAGGACAACGTGAAATGGAAGAAAACTGGACGTTTAGAAAAATTTTAGAAGAGATAAAAACCGAATTTGATGTGAAGGAAATTCAGTCTGAAAAATCATCAACATCAAGAAATTATGCAATCGATAATCATTTAGGAACTGTGGGCATTATTCCTGCTTTTACAAGAACTATTTGCAACGACTGTAACCGAATTAGAATTACATCTACCGGTACTTTTAAAAATTGTTTGTTTGATGATGGCGTATTTAATTTGCGAGATTTTATAAGAAAAGGAGCAAGTAATGAGGATTTAAAAGAACTGTTTTTAAGTTTGATAAAAGAAAAACCAGAAAATGGTTTTATTGCAGAAGCAAATCGTAAAGACGGTGGTGCTTCAGAAAGTATGAGCACGATTGGTGGGTAAAGCCATTTTAATTTTCCTGTTCGACTGCGCTTAGTATAAACTTTACAATAAATATTCTAGGGTTTTGACCGATGTATCTATAATTGCTGCGAAGACAGAAATCTATAATAAGTCATTTCTTCAAAAAAATAAAAATCAAAATTTATGAACCCTATTTTTTTTGGTGCAAATAATCACTATATTGCATCAAAATAGTATAGTGATGGAAACAATTAGAAAATCAATAACATTCACTACTCAGCAGAATGAGTGGATTCGTCTTCAAATTGATAAAGGTGATTTTACGAATGATAGTGAATACATTAGAGATCTAGTAAGAAAAGACCAAGCTGAAAATTTAAAATTATTAGAATTAAAGAATGCTATTGATCTTGGTTTTAATAGTGGAGTTAGTTCTAAGAAAATATCAGATTTGATGCAAGATGTAGATAATGGAAAATTATAAGTTATCGGGTGCATCTTCAACTGATATTGTTGGTATATATAAATTTGGGATTAAGACATTTGGATTATATCCAGCAAAAGAATATTTAAATTCTTTAGAAATTTTTTTAGAAGAATTATCAAATAAGCCAGAATTAGCAAGAGATGCTTCCATATTTGCACATAATTTAAAATGTTGTCGTTTCAATTCGCATGTAATATTTTATGTTTTTGATGATGCAAACGAAATTTTTGTTACCAGAGTTTTAGGGAAACGAATGGATTTTATTCAACATTTATAAATGATTTTAGTAGAACAAGCTTTACAAATAGTATTAGATTCAGCTGCGGATTTTGGCGTTGAAGAAGTTCCGTTTATAAAATCTGTAGGCAGAATTTTAAAAGAGGAGATTGTTGCAGACAGAGACTTTCCGCCTTTTAACAGAGTTTCTATGGACGGGATTGTCATAGCGTATACTTCTTTTAAAAACGGACAGCGAAGTTTTAAAATTGAAGGAATTCAAGCCGCAGGAAGTCAACAAATTTCACTTTTAGATTTACAAAATTGTATTGAAGTGATGACGGGAGCCGTTTTACCAAAGAAAGCAAATACAGTTATTAGATATGAAGATGTAACTATTGAAAACGGCATTGCAACGATCAATATAGATTCTATAAATGAGGGTCAAAATATACATACAAAGGGTAAAGACGAGAAGGCTGGAGCTCTTTTAATTCAAGAGAACACAAAGATCTCTGCTGCAGAGATTGGAGTTTTAGCAACTGTTGGAAAAGCTTTTGTAAAAGTGGCAAAACAACCAAAAGTAATGATTGTTTCTACGGGTGATGAATTGGTTGGTGTAGATGAAACTCCTTTAGAACATCAAATACGACGTAGCAATGTTTTTACGTTGGTTTCATTGTTAGCGCGATTGAGTATTCCTTCTGAAACAGCTCATATTACAGATAATAAACCTGTTTTAAAGACTAAAATAGAAGCTTATTTAAAAGAATATGATGTGTTGCTTTTTAGCGGCGCAGTGAGTAAAGGAAAGTTTGATTTTTTACCAGAAATTTTTGAAGAACTAGAAGTTGAAAAACTATTTCATAAAGTTGCACAAAGACCAGGCAAACCTTTTTGGTTCGGACGTAAAGTTTCTTCGGATCAAAAAAGTGTGAGTTCGAATAAGCAAACGAATCATAAATACCAAAAGAACACGATTGTGTTCGGTTTTCCTGGGAATCCGATTTCGACTTTTGTAAATTGTTTAGCATATTTTTATCCTTGGTATTATAAATCAGTAGGACAAGAAACCAAAGAGGAAACAGCTATTTTAGCTGAAGACGTAACTTTTAAACCAAGTTTAATGTATTTTTTACAAGTAAAATTAGAAAGTAAAAAGGGCAATTTAATTGCGTTTCCAGTTACAGGAAATGGTTCAGGAGATTTAGCAAGTTTGGTAAAAACAGATGCGTTTATCCAATTGCCAAATGATAAAATTGAGTTTAGAAAAGGAGCCGTTTTTCCGATAATTAGATATAGATAATGGCTTTTTATAAAGTGATATTGTTTTTATTCATTCCGATATCATCTGCTGTCAGTTCGAGTGATCACGCTTTTGGGCGTGATTGTATCGAGAATATTTTTTAGTTTTAACATTTTTAAATACCTAAAAATAATTTATGAGTAATTTCACACACATAAATAAAAATAACAATCCTAAAATGGTCAATGTTTCTGATAAGAAAATTACCAAGAGAACAGCCATTGCAAAAGCAACCATGTTTTTAGGAAAAGAGGTAATTGCTCATTTTACAAATGATGAGTTAATTACTAAAAAAGGACCAGTTTTTCAAACGGCAATCATTGCAGGAATTCAGGCTGTCAAAAAGACGTCAGAACTGATACCTATGTGTCACCCATTGTTAATTAATGGAGTTGATATTGATATCACGATTATAGATTCAGAAAATATAGAAGTTTTTTGTGAAGTTACTATTGAAGGAAAAACAGGTGTAGAAATGGAAGCATTAACAGGAGCGAATATTACCTGTTTAACGATTTATGATATGTGTAAAAGTATCAGCCAGAAAATGATTATTAAAGAAGTGAAATTGGTAGAAAAAACAGGAGGTAAATCTGATATTAAAAATGAAAAAACACAATAAACATACAAATTTAGTAAGACGAAATAATGATAATTTTGCTCCAAATGAAATCTCCATTTTGGGCACAAATTGTGGTAATATTTCTGATTTAGTGCATAAAGTTTCACAAAAGCTAGGGCATTATAAATTGGGCTATTTTGATGCATCGCACGCAAAGGATGTGGATCAAAATATAGTATCAGATTATGTTTTTCATCACCAAGGAAATGTACAAATAACAACTTCTGGAAGTGTAAATAAGTTTCAACAGCGTTTAGATTTTGCACAATTGGATTATGTATTTATCAATGGCAATCATTATCAAGGAGCAAAACAAATTTTAATTTTAGATGAAGCTAAAGAAGGGTCTGTTTTAAAAAGGTTAGAACAATTAGACAACATTCAGTTTGTGATAAAATTAAAAAAAGAAACGGAGTATTTTGATTTTTTAGAGGAGAAATATCCAACTATAAAAAACAAGAGTTGCTATACAATTGATCAAGTTGATGAAATTTCAAACCATATTAATAATCTAATTCAAGAAAAAATAGCGCCTATAAAAGGCTTGGTTTTGGTTGGCGGAAAAAGCACTAGAATGGGGCAAGATAAATCTGAATTAAATTATTTTGGAAAGCCTCAAAAAGAGTTTGTGAGAGAATTGTTAGAAAAAAATACTTTAGAAACGTATTATTCTGTTCAGAATGCATCAGAAAATGACACCGAAGCTTTGGGAGAAATTTCAGATACATTTTTAAATTTAGGTCCTTTTGGTGGCATTTGTTCAGCTTTTCAAAAAGATCCAAATTCGGCTTGGTTTGTATTGGCAACCGATGTACCTTTTGTGAATGATGAAATTATTCAGTTAGTTTTAAAACATAGAAATCCGAGTAAAGTCGCCACAGCAATTAAAGGAAAAGGCAAAGAATTTGTTGAGCCTTTAATTACAATTTATGAACCAAAAGCATATCCTATTTTGTTGCAATATTTAGCACAAGGATATTCTTGTCCGCGTAAAATGTTGATTAATTCTGATGTTGAAATTGTAGAAATTGAGGATTCCTTTATCAGAAATATAAATACGCCAGAAGAATTTGAGCTTGCTAAAAAAGAGATTGGTAAATAATTAAAAAAGCTCTCGATACAATTTTTATGAAAAATCAGAATCACTCGAACTGACAAACGCATCGTCATTGCGAGGCACGAAGCATAAATACGCCAGAAGAGTTTGAGGCTGCTAAAAAAGAGATCGGAAAATAGCTAAAAAGTTCTCGATACAATTCTGACGAAAAATTAGAATCACTCGAACTGACAAACGCATCGTCATTGCGAGGCAGGAAGTATAAATACTCCAAAAGAGTTTGAGCTTGCTAAAAAAGAGATTGGTAAATAATTAAAAAAGTTCTCGATACAATTTTTATGAAAAATCAGAAGTACTCGAGCTAGCAAACCCATCGTCATTGCGAGGCACGAAGCAATCTGTTAGTTGAATAGCGAATTTATTATTAGATAGAAATTGCTTCGTTATGGGCAAAGACGAAATAAAGCAAGAGTATAAGATAAAAAAAAATAGTAAAGATTGAACGATGAGATTGCTTCGTTCCTCGCAATAAGAAAAAGACAAAAAATACCGAAAGCAATTCAGCGTAAAATGAAACTAACAAAAAATCAATTTTTTAAACGTCAAATAACTTTATCAGAAATTGGTGAAATTGGGCAACAAAAACTTCAAAACGCTACGGTTTTAGTAGTTGGTTGTGGAGGTTTAGGCGGGCCTGTTGCCGTATATTTGGCGGCAAGCGGTATTGGTAAAATTCATTTGGTAGATTTTGATACGGTTGATATTACCAATCTTCACAGGCAAGTTTTTTTTACTTTAGATGATGTTGGTCAATCAAAAGCTGAAGTTTTATCAGTATTTATAAAAAAAAGAGCACCGTTTACAGCGGTAACTTTTACAAATAAATCAATCACAAAAGACAATGTTTTTGAACTGATAAACGATGTTGATATTGTTGTGGATGGTACGGATTCTTTACCAACGAAGTACTTATTAAACGATGCTTGTGTTATTAAAAATAAAACACTAGTTTATGGTTCTTTATATAAGTTTGATGGGTATGTTGCAATATTTAATGTTTTACAAAAAGATAATACGTACTCTGCAAATTTACGAGATGCTTTCCCTGAAATGGCAACAGATATTCCTAATTGTGAAGAAGCCGGCACTTTAAATGCTATAGTGGGCATGATGGCAACACAACAAGTAAACGAAGTTCTAAAATTAATAACAGGTGTTGGAGAACCGTTAACGAATCAATTACGTATTTACAATACGCTACAGAACAAAGAGTTAAAAATGAAATTAAGGCCCACAGTTTTAAAAGATAAGATTGCTAAAATGTTTCAGATACAAACGTATGTCGATGCAGCTTGCAGTGGTCAAAATTTAGATTGGCAAATATCGGCTAAAGATTTAAAAGCAAAATTAGGAGATGATAATTCTAAAAATCTTGAAATTATTGCAGTTTTAAACGATTTAAAATTGCCTTTTAAGGTGCAACAAACCATACATATTAGTAAATTTGATGCAACAAAAATTAAAGTCGATTTCAATAAAACATATATTATGGTGTGCCAAAGAGGGTTTAATAGTTATAAAGCAACAGAAAAATTGAAAGAAAAGTATCCAGCGTTAAAAGTTTTAAATTTAACTGGCGGAATTTCTAGCTACAAATAAAACCAATGAAAAACCCTTTAGAATTTTATTCAGAACAAAAAACCGAACTAGAAAAAGAAGTTGTAATTTTAAAAAAGAAACTTTTTAATTTAGGCGTTTTAAGGTTCTTCCTTTTTTTAGCAACGTGTTTTTTAATCTATCTTACTTTTGGCAAGTATCCAACTGTTTTTGTGATTGCTTTTTTAGGCATTTTACTATTTTCATTTTTAGTAGTAAAGTTTATCAACCTAAAAAGAAAAAAAGATATTGTTGAAGCGAAACTACAAATCAATATAACTGAAATTAAAGTTTTACAAAGAGATTTTCATCATTTAGATGCGGGACAAGAATTTGTAAATCCTACTCATTTTTATAGCAATGATATAGATTTGTTTGGTGTTGGTTCGTTCTTTCAATATGCAAATAGAACAGCAACAATAGACGGTAAAATTGCATTTGCCAATATACTTATCGAGAATAAAACAGCCAAAATTATAGAAAAACAAAAAGCGATTAATGAACTTTCTGAAAAAGTGAAATGGCGTCAGCATTTTTCTGCTTTGGCTAGTTTGGTTACTGTAAAAACAAAAACAGCAGTTATTATAGATTGGATTTTGAATTATACTTCTGTTTTTCCGAAGTTTTTGGCAATACTACAAATTGTTTTTTCTATCTTTTCTTTGGCTGTAATTGCTTTGTTTTCCTTCGGATTTATTCCTTTTATGGTGTTGTTAATTTGGTTCTTTATAGGTTTGGGCATTACCGCTGTTTATGTTAAAAAAACAAGCAATCTTTATACCGAAACCAGCGAAATAAGAGACGCTTTTAAACAATATCATCAATTGTTAAATGAAATTGAAAAAGAAACGTTTGCATCAAAAAACTTAACAGAAAATCAGAATATTATTCAATCAGAAACCAAAAAAGCTTCTGTTATTTTTAAAGAATTTTCTAAAATATTAGATGCTTTTGATCAGCGAAATAATATGCTTATTGCTGTTTTTGGAAATGGTTTGTTCTTAACTGAAATTTATAATGCTCGTAAGGTTGAAAAATGGATCGTTACCTATAAGCATACTGTAGACAAATGGTTTAAAGTCGTTGCTTATTTTGATGCGCAGAACGCATTGGCTAATTTTCATTTTAACCATCCTAAATTTATTTTTCCAGAAATAAGTTCAGAAAAAGAAGTCATAAAATCTACAAATCTAGGGCATCCTTTACTAAAGGTTGATAAAAGAATTGATAATAATTTTAGTATTGATGATGAGCAGTTTTTTATCGTTACTGGTGCAAATATGGCAGGTAAAAGTACGTTTTTAAGAACGGTTTCTTTATCTATTGTCATGGCAAATTGTGGTTTACCCGTTTGTGCAGAAAGTTTTCAATATTCGCCAATAAAATTGATTACGAGTATGAGAACTACAGATTCATTAACAGAAGATGAATCTTACTTTTATTCAGAATTAAAACGTTTAAAATTTATTGTTGATGAAATTAATCCTGATAATTCTGGAGAAAATTATTTTATTATTCTAGATGAAATTTTAAAAGGAACCAATAGCAAAGACAAAGCAATTGGCTCTAAAAAGTTTGTAGAGAAATTAACGAAATCGAAATCTACAGGAATTATCGCGACGCATGACGTGAGTTTGTGTGAGCTAGAAAATGAATTTTCAACAATTAAAAACTACTATTTTGATGCCGAAATTGTAAACGATGAATTACATTTTGATTATACGCTTAAAAACGGAATTTGTAAAAATATGAATGCTTCGTTTTTGTTAAAAAAGATGGAGATTGTTTAGTGTTATATTATGTTTAGAGACAGGATGTAAAAGACAAAAGACAAAAGACAAAAGACAAAAGACACAAGACACAAGACGGAAAAGTGACAAGAATTAATAGGTAAAATTGGTTTTGCTAAATAAGAGAAAAGGAAGAGGTTAAAGGAAAGAGAATGAAGATAAAAGAGAATCAAGAGACAAGACAAAAGGATAAGATTCAGTAAATAAAAAACAGTAAGATTTTAACACAAGAATATTCCTTTCCTTCGAGAAGGTTAGGATGGGCTTTCCCACTCCAATGTCTCTACCAAACGTAAAACATCTTCTTTAATATAATTTACTGCTGGTAAAATAGAATCGTAATTTGGTTTTACATAAAAATACAAAGAACCTTTTATAAAGTTATCAGTACTATCTGTAACATGAAATTGAAGGTGAGAAGCGGCATTTCCTGTAATTTCATATAGTGTTCCAAAAGTTCTTTTTTCAGTATTGATAAAATCTTTCGGAATAATCTGTTCCGCTTTTACAGCATGTTTAAAAACTAGTTTTTCGGCCTCTGTTAATAACTCTTTTAGATTGTTTTTTACAGGTCTGTACGTAAGATCAATCGAAGCTTTTAAGTTCGGATAGCTAATTTTTAACCAATTGTTTTTATCGTCAATTATAGTTGTAGTTTTTAAAACATCAAAAGAATAGGGTCTTTGTAAAGAGAGCTTCTTGTACTCTTTTTCTGGATATTCTAAACTCAAATATGCCGTTGGTTTTGGCAGCACAACCTTATTACAAGAAAAAAGAAAAAATAGCATAGAAAAAATAGCAAACAGAAGAGATAAAATATTACGCATGTCTTGTAGCTTTTACTTGTTTAATGCGTTTTTTATCTAACGCTTCAATAGTAAACGTATAATTCTTGAAGATTATTTTCTCGCCTTTTTTAGGAAACTTACCAGAAACTTCTAAAATAAAGCCGGCAATTGTTTCGCTTTCGCCTTTTTCTTGCTCAAAAATTTCTTCATCTTCATCATCTAAAATCTTGCAAAAATCTTTAATTGTGGTTTTACCCTCAAAAACATACGTGTTTTCATCAATTTTAGAGTATTGCAAATCCTCGTCATCAAATTCGTCGTTTATATCCCCTACAATCTCTTCAATAACATCTTCTAAAGTAACCAAACCACTTGTACCTCCATATTCATCGACTACAATTGCCAAATGGTTTTTACGTGCTCTAAAGTCATCTAATAAATCATCTAGTTTTTTGTTTTCGGGCACAAAAAAAGCTTCACGCACCAAACTTTGCCATTTAAAATTTGTTTTGTTTAAATGTGCCAATAAATCTTTAGCATACAAAACACCAATAATATTATCGCTATTTTCTTTATAAACGGGGTTTCTAGAATAGCCGTGTTCAAGAATTTTATCTAAAACAACAGCATAAGGTTCTGCATCAGAAAGCGCAAAAATATCAATTCTTGGTTTCATTATCTGCACTGTTTCTGTGTTTCCGAAATTAACAATACCTTCTAAAATTTTTTGTTCGTCTTTGGTGGTTGCGCCTTCTGAAGTTAGTTCTAAGGCTTGCGATAAAGTTTCTACAGAAAAACTATAGTTTTTGCTGCCTAATTTTTTTTCTATAAACTTTGTAAGCGTTATTAAAGGCAAACTAAATGGCGTTAAAATAATATTTATAATATGAATAAATTTAGCCATTACTCTAGAAAAACGAAGCGCATTTCTAGAAGCATATACCTTTGGTAAAACTTCTCCGAATAATAGAATTAAGAAAGTAACAAGTACTATTTCTATTAAAAAACGAATAGAAACTTCAAACGCATATAAGTTTAATAAGTAGTCAAAATCGCCAAATAAAGTTTCTGCTAGAGAAGCAAATAAGAGTACAATTAAAATATTAATAAAGTTATTGGTAATTAAAATTGTGGCCAGTAATTTTCTGGGTCTTTCTAATAAAGTAACAATAATATTTTCTTCTTTACTTTCGTTTGTAAGGATGTTTAAATCGGTTTGAGAAAGCGAAAAGAAAGCCACTTCTGTGCCCGATATTAATGCAGAACTAATTAATAAAATAATTAAAACAAGCGCATTTATACCTGTTAAAAAATCTATAGAAGCGAATAATAAAAGTAAATGGTCGGGATCTGGGTCCAAAGTCAATAATTATTAGTTAGTTAAAATGGTAAATCATCAGTGTCTTCTGGGGCAACACTTTTAGGGGTTGAAGCGGAAGCTGTATTAATTTGTGGCGTATTCGTAGTACTTTCAGTCGTTTTTTTGGTAGATAAAAAGGTCATTTCTGTAACTTGTACTTCGGTTGCATAACGTTTTACGCCATCTTGTTCCCACTGTTTGTTTTTCAGTTTTCCTTCACAATAAACTTTATCGCCTTTAGAAAGGTATTTTTCACAGATTTCTGCTAATTTATTTCTAACCACAATATTATGCCAGTCTGTTGTGGTTACTTTTTCTCCTGATTGTTTACTGGTGTAACTTTCACTTGTGGCTATTGGAAAACGACCAACACTATTTTTATCATCAAAATAATGCATTTTCACATCATCACCCAAATTACCAATCAAAATTACTTTGTTTACTGAACCTGCCATAACTGTTTATTTGTATATCAAAAGTACTAAAAATATCAATTACTTTTTGATTGATATGCCTCTAAAAAATTAGCAATTAATACCGGAACAGGATATTTTTCTATTTCAGACCATTTTAAGTTTGCTTCCGATAAATTTGCCGTTTCTACAATCCAAAATTGAGTGTGTAAATGTTGATGTGATAGTTTATGTATAATTTCTTTTTGGTTAAAAAGCGAGAGGGTAGTTTCATCAGGAAATAGATTGTTAAAATCTTCAGAGGCTATAAGTTCTTTACGATCAATAGTTGTTTTACGTTCAATTAACGGGAATTGGTACAAACCTTGCCAAATTCCTTTTCCTTTTCTTTCTGATAAAATGGTGGTATCTGCCGCTGTTTTGATGACTAAAAAATTAAAATATCTATTTTTAACTTTTATTTTTCTCTCTTTAACAGGCAATTCTTTGGTTAATTTTTTTTCTAAAGCCACACAACTATCTGCAAAAGGACAACTTTCACATAACGGATTTTGGGGTTTACAGTGCAGTGCGCCAAAATCCATAAGCGCTTGATTGTAGGTGCCAGATTGTGTTGTATCTATTAAAGTTTGCGCTAATGCTTTAAATTCTTTAACTCCTGCGGATGAATTTATGGCAGTTTTAATTCCGAAATAACGAGATAAAACCCTGTAAACATTGCCATCTACAACAGCATTGGGTTCGTTAAAACAAATAGAAGCGATGGCAGAGGCTGTATAATCTCCTATTCCTTTTAGCTTAATGAGTTCTTTATAGGTAGCTGGGAATATGCCGTTTAACTCAGTTGCAACCTGTTTTGCGGTAAAATGTAAATTTCTTGCTCTTGAGTAATAGCCGAGACCTTGCCACATTTTTAAAACGGTACTTTCATCCGCTTTAGCGAGATCAAAAACTGTTGGAAATTCTTCGGTAAACTTCAGGTAATATGCCATACCTTGCGCAACTCTAGTTTGCTGTAACATAATTTCTGATAACCAAACAAAATATGGGTTTTTAGTTTTACGCCAAGGCAATTCTCTGTTGTTTTGTAAGTACCAGTAAATTAGTGTGTTAGAAAATATCATGTATAAAAAATAGTTTTGCAATATTACATTATAAAATTCACATAAATTTAAGTGTTTAATTTTTTGGAATTGATTAATTATCATATATTTGCATCCGCATTTTTGAAGGTAAATTAATAAAAAAATAGTAAAAATAGAGACATGACGAAAGCAGATATCGTATCAAAAATTTCAGATAAATCAGGAATTGAAAAAACAGATGTTTTAGCCACTGTGGAGGCATTTATGACTGAAGTGAAGGATGCATTAGAAAATGGAGACAACGTGTATTTAAGAGGTTTTGGTAGTTTTATTATCAAAACAAGAGCAGAAAAAACTGGTAGAAATATTTCTAAGAATACTACTATTAAGATTCCAGCTCACAATATTCCAGCATTTAAGCCAGCTAAAACGTTTACTGAAGGAGTGAAAAATAAAGTAGCTGTAAAGTAACAAAATACTAATCTAAACCGTTAAAGGTTTAAAAATCATCGTAACATTATGCCAAGTGGTAAAAAAAGAAAGAGAGCAAAAATCTCTACACACAAAAGAAAGAAAAGAGCAAGAGCAAATAGACACAAGAAGAAGAAGTAAGCTTACGCTTACTTTTTCGTTTATTGCGTAGCGAAAAAATTAATCAATCAAACAAAAAAAAGTTCATTGACATTCGAAGATTTACATGTTGTGTAAGGCAGTAAATCTTCTCACGGTATTACAAATACCTGACAATATTAATCCATTTGCGCAATGATGCGCAGTGTTAAAACCAGTTCAGCATGAAAACAGAATTAATAATTCGTTCAAATTCATCTGATATTGATTTTGCCTTATTAAGAGATGGAAAACTTATTGAATTAAATAATGAAACAACTGGTAACAAGTTTTCTGTAGGCGATATATTTTTAGCCAAAATAGGAAAAGTGTTAACAGGCTTAAATGCATCCTTTGTAAATGTAGGCTATCCTAAAGATGGTTTTTTACATTATCATGATTTAGGTGCTCAAGTAAACTCATTAAATTCGTTCATTAAGAAAGTAAGCACAGGTAAGTATAAAGATTTCACTTTACAAAATTTTCCCGTTGAGGGAGATATTCACAAAGACGGTAGTATTAACAAAGTATTAAAAACAGGGCAAAACCTGTTGGTACAAATTGTAAAAGAACCAATTTCTACAAAAGGACCCAGATTAAGTTCTGAGTTGTCTATAGCAGGTAGGTATTTAGTTTTAGTTCCTTTTTCTAATAGAGTTTCTGTTTCACAGAAAATAGAAGATCCGAAAGAGAAAGAACGTTTAAAAAGATTAGCAAAGAGCATAAGACCTAAAGGTTTTGGCGTTATTTTAAGAACTGTTGCAGAAGGAAAAAAAGTAGCAGAACTAGATAAAGACTTGCAAAACTCACTAGAACGTTGGAAAACAATGTGTAAAAGTATTCCTAATAAAAACACACCAACAAAAATATTAAGCGAGTTAAACAGAGCGTCTTCTATTTTAAGAGATGTTATGAATGAAACTTTTACAAATATTGTAACAAATGATGAAACTTTGAAAGTAGAAATAAAAGAGTATCTACAAGAAATTTATCCTGAAAAGGAAAAAATTGTAAAGTTACACAAATCAGAAGTTCCTATTTTTGAAAAATACGGAATAGAAAGACAGATTAAAACTTCGTTTGGAAAAACAGTTTCTATGAGTAGAGGTGCCTATTTAGTTATAGAGCATACAGAAGCTTTACACGTTATTGATGTAAATAGCGGAAACCGTTCTAATAAAGCTGGTTCTCAAGAAGATACCGCATTAGAAGTCAACTTAATTTCTGCTACAGAAGTAGCGCGCCAGTTACAATTGCGTGATATGGGCGGAATTATAGTAGTTGATTTTATTGACATGCATAAAGCTGAAAATAGAAATACACTTTTTCAGCACTTAAAAGAACAAATGTCTTTTGATAGAACAAAACACAAAATATTACCTCCAAGTAAATTTGGATTGGTACAAATTACAAGACAAAGGGTAAGACCAGAGTTAAGTATTAAAACTACCGAAGCCAACCCAAATATAGACGGACAAGTAGAGGCTCCTATTGTGTTGTTAGATAAAATTGAATCTGATTTAGAGAAATTTATAACAAATTCAGAGCAGCATAAATCAGCCGATAAAAGGATACAGTTACATGTGCATCCTTTTATTGCTGCCTATTTAACAAAAGGAGTAAATTCTATACGTTTTAAATGGTATTTAAAACACAAAAAGTGGATTACTATTATACCTAGAGATGCTTACACATACTTATATTATAGATTTACTTCTGAAAAAGAATAATTTTTATAGTAAAGGCAATAATTTTTTATCAAAAAAACCCCATAACTTTTAAGTTATGGGGTTTTGTTTTTTATGGAACCTAAATTACTTCTGCTCTTTAATGAAATACATATATACAGGAAAGTGATCTGAATAGCCACCTGTATACCCTCCGGTAGAAAAACTTCTAAAAGGATATCCTTTATACTGTCCTTTTTTATCCGTTAAAAACCGTTTGTTAAAAATCATCGCTTTGTACATTTTATACGTCGAGAAATCTTTTTTGCCTTTGTTTAGTAATGGTGATGAAATTAAAATCATATCAAAAAGATTTAAATTATCTCGGTAGGCTAGCGTATTAAAACCTCTTCTGTGTAAATCTTCATACGGATTGTAAATATCCAATTTACCAACTTTTTTCTTTTTAGCTTTTGTTTTTAATACTTTTTTAAAACTAGAATTTATAGGATCATCATTAAAATCGCCCATCGTAATAATTTTTGCATTCGGATCTTTTTCTCTAATTTGAGTAAATATTTTTAAATTTTGATAGGCTGCTTTTTCACGTAAAGGCCTACTTTTTGCTTCGCCACCGCTTCTAGAGGGCCAATGATTTACAATAATATGAATCAATTCATCATCTAAATAACCAGAAACCAATAACTGATCTCTAGTATATACCTTAAAATTATTTCTGTAAATACTAGGATTAAAAGCTTCATGATGCACCGGCTTAAAGTATCTTTTTTGATATAATAGAGCAACATCAATACCTCTTTTATCAGGAGAATCGTAATGAATAATACCGTATCCTTTTTTTATCAAATGTTTAGATTTTACTAAATCTTCTAAAACACCTAAATTTTCTACTTCAGAAACACCAATAATTGCCGGTGATGTATTGGCTTTTTCTAAACCAATTTGGGCAATTGTACTGCTTAATTTGTCAATTTTATCCCAATACACGTAAGATCTATTCGATTTTAGTTCCATCATTGGGCTGGCTTCATCATTTATAGTTGGATCATTTATGGTGTCAAATAAGTTTTCTAAATTATAAAAAGCAACCGTTCTAATCTTGTATTGTTTCTCTTTTGTTTGAGAATAAGTTAATGAAATCATTAAAAATGAGACAGTAATAAATGCGAATAATTGTTTCATAGATTATCGGTTTTGAAGCAAATTATAAAATAAAAATAAAGTTAAAAATTCTAGAATACTACTTTAATATTCAGAATTACGGAAACCCGTTAAATTATTTCAATTCTTGTTCATAAATTTAGTCAAAAAATTTATGAACAAGTTAAGGCTATCACAATTAATTTTTCTGCTCTTCATTAGTTATATCAGCGCACAAAATAGCGTGAAGGGAATTATTACCGACAACGATTCTGAAAAACCTCTCAAAGGTGTTTTAGTAAGTGTTGTAAATACACCTAAAAGTTTAACTACAGATTTAAGCGGAGTTTTTATCCTAAAAAATATAGCAAACGGAAGCTATATTATAGAAATTAAATTAGCTGGTTATGAAACTCAAAATTTTCCTGTAGAACTTTCTGGTAAAACAATAGATTTAGGAGCCATTCAGCTCTACAAGAATTTTTCAATAGACCAAGATTTAAGTTTAATTACCCTAACCGATGACGAATTAAATAATGATGCTAGTGCTGCAGATAATATTGCAGGTTTGCTGCAAGCAACCAAAGATATTTATTTAAGAACAGCGGCTTTTGAGTTTAGTTCTTCTTTTTTTAGAATTAAAGGTTTAGATTCTGGCAATGGAAAAGTGTTAATAAACGGAATTGAAATGAACAAACTCTACGACGGTAGAGCGCAATGGAGCAATTGGGGCGGCTTAAATGATGTGTTAAGAAATCAAGAATTTAGCAATGGTTTAGCAGCCTCGAGTTTTACTTTTGGCGGTCTTTTAGGAGCTACAAATATCAATACGAGAGCATCAGAACAGCGAGCCGGTACAAGAATTTCGTATGCGTCTTCTAACAGAAGTTACCAGCATAGAGTAATGGCAACACATGCTACAGGAATTTTAGAAGGCGGTTGGGCTATGACATTTTCTGGGAGTAGAAGATCTGGTTTAGAGGGTTTTAATGAAGGAACAAGTTACAATGCGTATTCGTTATTTGCTTCTATTGAGAAGAAAATAAGTGACAATCATAGTCTTAATTTTACAGGGATTTTTACACCCAATAGAAGAGGTAAAGCGGCACCAAATACACAAGAAGTTTTCGATTTAAAAGGGATTGCATACAACGAATATTGGGGGCATTTAAACGGAAGAAAAACAAACTCTAGAATTAAAGAAGTAGAAGAACCCATTTTGATGTTGAATCATTTTTGGAATCTTTCTGATCAAATTTCATTGCAAACTAACGTGTCTTATCAATTTGGGAAAATAGGAAATAGCCGTTTAGATTTTAACGCAGGTGCAAATCCGAGTCCTGCTTACTATCAAAATTTACCTAGTTTCTTTTTAAGAAATAACGATTTAGCAGGTGCTTATCAAAGTCAACAAAACTTTTTAAATGACGGTCAATTAAATTGGAATCGCATTTTTGACGCCAACATCACAAACAGTGCTGCTGGGGTAAATAATGCGTATGTGTTATACGAAGACAGAAATGATGACAAACAATTTACTATAAATTCCATTTTAAATTATGCTGTAAATAACAACATCACTCTAAATGCAAAGCTAACATACAAACGGTTGCGCTCTCATAGTTTTGCAGAAGTGATCGATCTATTAGGGGGTACAGGATATTTAGATATTGATAATTTTGCAGAATCAGAAAACGAACAGCAAAACGATTTATTAAATCCGAATAGAGTTGTGGGTGTAGGCGATAAATTTAGGTATAATTACAACTTAAGTTCTGATGTTGTTAGGGCTTTTGTGCAAGCGCAGTTTACATATAATAAAGTAGATTTTTACGGAGCTTTAAATGTTTCAAGAACTGCACATCAAAGAGAAGGATTGTATCAAAACGGCGGTTTTTCTGAAACCTCTTTAGGGGTATCAGAAAAATTAGATTTTATAAATTTTGGCATAAAAGGCGGCGCAACGTATAAAATAACTGGTCGGCATTTAATCGATGCTAATATGGCTTTTATCACAAATGCACCAACCATAAGAAATTCTTTTTCGAACTCTAGAGAAAATAACAATACAGTAACTAATTTACAGAGCGAGAATATGTTTTCTACGGATGTTAGTTACATTGTTAGAAGTCCTATTATTACATCAAGATTAACCGCATACTACACACAGATAAAAGATGCAACAGAAATTTC
This sequence comes from Polaribacter sp. IC066, assembly GCF_007997085.1. Lineage (GTDB taxonomy): Bacteria > Bacteroidota > Bacteroidia > Flavobacteriales > Flavobacteriaceae > Polaribacter. The sequence goes on along the minus strand of NZ_VORR01000006.1, from coordinate 22,952 downwards.
TTTTTATTTTGCTGATGGTATTGGGGGCGATAATACTGCTTTTGTACAAGAAGTTTTAACAGGCATTCATAAAAAACATATCGGTTTAGAGTTGGGTTTAGAAGCACAAGTTACCCCCACAATTAAGTTAAAAGGAGCAGCATCCATTGGGCAATTTACCTATGATAATAATCCTAATTTATACTTAACGTCAGAAGCAGATTCAGATGCTATTGCAGCCGGATTTATAAATGGTTCTAAAGATTTTGGGCAAACAAACCTCGAAAATTACAGATTAGCTGCAGGGCCACAAAACGCATATTCTATAGGCTTTGAATATAGAGATCCAGAATATTGGTGGCTCGGCGCTACGGCAAATTTTTTCAGCAATATCTTTATAGACATCGCGCCATTAAACAGGTCTAGTAATTTTTATACAGACGATGATGGTTTGCCTTTTGTAGAGTACGACCCTGAACTTGCCAGAGAGTTATTACAGCAAGAAAAATTTGATGATTATATGGTTGTAAATTTAGTTGGCGGTAAATCTTGGAAAATTAGCGACACGTATGTGAGCGTATTTGCAACCGTAAATAATTTATTAGGAACAGAATACAAATCTGGCGGATTTGAACAAGGAAGAAATGCCAATTTCAGACAATTAAGAGACGACAAAGCACTTGATATTCCCGTTTTTGGAAATAGATATTGGTATGGAAGAGGAACTACCTACTTTTTAAATGTAAACATAAGATTTTAACGAACTTTAAATTAGTCACCATGAAAACATATAAAATAAGCATCTTAATAGTAGCGTTTTTTACGAGTATCTTTTTAAACTCTTGTGTAGAAGACGGAGATTTTTCTGTGCCTAAAAGCCTTGGAAACGAAGAAAACACACGACTTATTGCCATTTTAGATAGTATTAATAATAAGCAACTAGAATTAAAATCGATACGGGAGTTAAAAGAATTATACATTTCAGGAAACGAACCCCTAAAAATATCTTCAAATATTGTGGTAAAAGGATATGTGATTTCTTCGGATCAAAAAGGAAATTATTTTAGGGAATTTTATATGCAAGATGCTCCAGAAAATCCAACAGCAGGCATAAAAATAGCAGTGAATTTAAACAACAATTACAATAAATTTAATATTGGTAGAGAGGTGTATATTTATTTGAAAGACTTATATATTGGTGAAACTAATGCAGGTGACGGGATTATTGCCATTGGAGGAAAAATTAATGCAACCAATATAAATGAAGTGCAAAGTATTACCACAAATCAGATAAGAAATCATTTGTATCGATCTGCAAAAACCGAAATAATTGTGCCAAAAATAGTTTCCTTGGCAGGTTTAAATGCTTCGGATATTGGTACATTTGTGCAAGTGCAAGAGGTTATTTTTCCTGATAACTTGTTAGGGAAGGCTTACGTAGATCCCACAGAAGATTTTGATACACAGCGCAAAATACAAACTTGCCAAACACTAGGTTTCGCCGATTTATTAGTAGAAACAAGTTCTTTTGCTAGGTTTGCAAATGAAAGATTACCCGTTGGCGGCGGAACTATGGATGCCGTAGTTTCTAAAGATTTTGGAGGCGATTTTTTAGTGTTGGTTTTAAATTCTTCAGATGATGTTTCTATGGATGGTGATCGTTGTGTTACTTTATCAGAAATCGATTTTCCTTTATTGCTGTTAGACGAAGGTTTTGAAGATTCATCTGGAGAAATTGCAGTTCCAGATTGGATAAACTATAGAGAAGCAGGCACAAAATCTTGGCGATCTTATTCAGATACTTACTCACAAAGCATTGCTGCCAGGGTTGGTTCTAGAAATTCTGGAGATGCAAGTACAGTAACTTGGTTAATTACAAAAGGTGTAAATTTGGATGCAACGGCAGAAGAGTTTTTATCTTTTGAAACTTCTAGTAGTTTTTCTAACGGAAGTAGTTTAGAAGTATTAATTTCTGTAAATTGGAACGGAATAGCAACAGATATAAACATAGCAGAATGGAATGTTTTGCCTGCAAAAATAGTTGCAGACGGCGTAAATTTTAAAAGTTGGATACATTCTACCTATATAAATTTATCTGATTATTCAGGTATTGTTTTTATCGCTTTTAAATATACAGGCACCGGAAATATTAATTTTGACGGAACGTACGAATTAGATAATATTAAAATAAATGCTAGATAATTTTTTATGATGGATAAAATAGAACATATAGGAATTGCAGTAAAAGATTTAAAAAAGTCAAATCAATTATTTGCAGCACTTTTTGGAGAAAAACATTACAAAACCGAAGAAGTATTTTCTGAAGGTGTAAAAACATCTTTTTTTAAAACGGGCCTTAATAAAATAGAATTGTTAGAAGCAACAAATCTAGAGAGCCCAATTGCAAAATTTATAGCGAAAAAAGGAGAAGGAATTCATCATATTGCGTTTGCCGTAACCGATATTAAAGCTGAAATTGAACGACTTAAAAAAGAGGGTTTTACCGTTTTAAATGAAATACCCAAAAAAGGAGCAGATAATAAGCTAGTGGTTTTTTTACATCCTAAAACTACAAACGGAGTTTTAATTGAACTATGTCAAGAAATTGAATAGTTAAAATACGGTAAACTGTAACGTTCAACTGCCTACTAATTATTATCTTGCAACGATTTTAAAAAGTAATCCTTAATGTCCTCAAAGTTTGATTCTTATCAAAAAAGACGTCTGCAATCGTCTTACATTTCTGTTGTAATTAGTATTGCTTTGGTGCTATTTATGGTTGGTGTTTTAGGATTAGTGCTATTAAAGTCTACCTCTGTTGCCAATCGGGTAAAAGAAAAAGTTGCAATGACACTTTTTATAAAAGATAAAGTAACGCAAAAACAAATTAAGTATTTTCGAGAATCTCTTTTAGAAGAAGATTTTGCGAAAAAAGTTATTTATACAAGCAAAGCACAGGCAGCAAAAAAATATAGCGAAGATATAGGGGAAGATTTCCTGAAGTTTTTAGGTGAAAATCCGCTAAAAAACGGAATTGATATTTATTTGAAAGCAGATTTTGTAACTCCAGAAAAAATGGAGGAACTTGAAAAGCGTTTTATAAAAAATGCGTTTGTTGCTGATGTTTCCTATGATAAACCGTTGATTAATTTATTAACAAAAAACATCAAAAGAATTAGTTTTTGGTTATTAGTGTTAAGTAGTTTCTTCGGGTTGGTAGCTATGATTTTAATAAATAGTTCTATTAGACTCTCTATTTATTCTAAACGTTTTAATATTAAAACCATGCAAATGGTGGGCGCAACAAAGGGCTTTATCAGAAAACCATTTATTTGGCGAAGTATAAAGTTAGGAATGGTTGGTGCAATTTTAGCATTAATGGGTTTGGCAGTTGTTGTTTATTATTTAGATAAATACATACCAAGTTTAAACTTTTTAGATGATTATTTAACGTTAGGTTATATTGCAGGAGGCGTAATTTTATCAGCATTTATTATTACCATGATTAGTACTTTCTTTGCAACACAGCGTTTTTTAAATTTACAAACAGATGAACTTTATTATTAAAATAAGACAGGTTTTTAGAACTGTTGGATCTGAAAAGAACATTTATCAACATTAATATGTATAAATTTTATAGAAATGAAAGAGAAAATTAACCAAGAGCAAGAGTTTTTATTTGGTAAAAGAAACTATATCATTATGGGTATTGGTATTGTGTTTATCACCCTAGGTTTTATTTTTATGTCTGGAGGAGGTAGTGATGATCCTAATGTTTTTAATGAAGAAATTTATAACTGGCAACGAATTCGTTTGGCACCAACTTTAGTTCTTATTGGCTTAGGTATAGAAATTTATGCTATTTTAGCCGATTCAAAAAAATAAGTTATGAGTGTTGTTGAAGCGATAATCCTTGGAATAATTCAAGGATTAACAGAGTTTTTACCAGTATCTTCTAGTGGTCATTTAGAATTAGCAAAGGTTATTTTAGGTGATACTTCAGTGCCAGAAGAAAGTTTAACCTTTACTGTAGTTTTACATTTTGCAACCGCATTAAGCACACTGGTAATTTTTAGAAAAGAAGTAGTAGAAATTTTTAAAGGTTTATTTCAGTTTAAGTGGAATGATGAATTAAAATTCTCATTAAAAATTATTATTTCTATGATGCCTGCTGTAATTGTAGGCTTATTATTTGAAAAGCAATTAGAATCTTTTTTTGGCGGAAAAATATTATTAGTAGGAGTGATGTTGCTAGTTACAGCTGTTTTACTTTTGTTGGCTGATAAAGCAAAAAGTACAAACAAAGAAGTTTCGTTTACAAACTCTGTAATTATCGGAATTTCGCAAGCGATTGCAATGTTACCAGGAATTTCTAGATCTGGCGCAACAATTTCTACTTCGGTTTTATTAGGTATTGATAGAACAAGAGCCGCTCGTTTTTCATTTTTAATGGTTGTTCCGTTAATTTTTGGAAAGATTGGTAAAGATGTATTAAGTGGAGATTTAAATTTTCAATCATCAGAAATGTTGCCAATATCCGCAGGTTTTATAGCCGCTTTTTTGGCAGGTTTATTAGCGTGTAAATGGATGATTGCTATTGTGAAGAAAAGTAAATTATCTTATTTTTCAATTTATTGTGCTGTAGTCGGTATTATCGCAATCGGGTATGCATTGTTAAACTAATCTAGATTATATTGAGAACGGAAGAAGATTTTAAAAACGGTCAAGTTTTATTGATTGATAAACCATTAACCTGGAGCTCTTTTCAGGCAGTAAATAAATTGCGGTGGCATATAAAGCAACGCTTTAAAATTAAAAAAATAAAAGTAGGTCATGCAGGTACGTTAGATCCTTTAGCAACGGGTTTGTTAATTATTTGTACTGGTAAACAAACGAAAGAGATTCATACTTATCAGGGTCAAATAAAGGAATATACTGGCACTTTTACGCTAGGTGCAACCACACCAAGTTACGATTTAGAAACAGAAATCGATCAAACATTTCCTACCGAACATATAACCGAAGAATTACTAAAAGAAACAATAAAACAGTTTATTGGCGAAATTCAGCAAAAACCGCCTATTTTTTCTGCTATTAAAAAGGACGGAAAACGTTTGTATGAGTTGGCAAGAAAAGGAGAAACTACAGAAATATTAGCAAGAACAGTTACAATTTCTGAATTTGAAATCACGAATATTGACTTACCAAACGTAGAGGTTAAAATTGTGTGCAGCAAAGGAACTTATATCCGTTCGTTGGCCTATGATTTTGGAAAAGCACTAAATTCAGGAGCACATTTAACAGCATTAAGAAGAACAAAAATTGGAGATTTTTCGGTAGAAGATGCTTCTTCAATTGAAGGTTTTATTAAAAATTTAGAAGCGTAATTTTTATGTTGATGCACTATTTAACAGAGAATACAGTTTAAGCGAAAATATTAATAATCACAAAAAGAAAACGTCTATCAATTGATAGACGTTTTCTTTTTGTGATGCTTTTCTTTTAAAGTAAAAGGTATTCATTGAAGTGATAAAACTGCTTTTTAAAACAGTGTTATTATCCTAAATAAGTTCTTAATACTTCTGTACTAGATTTTCTTTGCAACCTTTTTATAGCGCGTTGTTTTACCTGTCTCACACGCTCTCTTGTAATATCGAAAGTTTCTCCTATTTCTGTTAAGCTACAAGGAGATTTTTGGCCAATACCAAAGAACATTTTAATTACTGCCGCTTCTTTATAGCTTAAGGTATCTAAGGCATTGGTAATTTCCGAATTTAACGATTGCTTCATTAAATTTTTATCGGGTCTAGGAGACTCATCAGAGCCTAATATGCTGTATAAGTTTGATTCTTCACCCTCTCTAAAAGGCGCATCCATAGATAAATGTCTTCCAGAATTTTTCATGCTTAACGCAACATCGCCAACGGTGGTATCTAGTTCATTTGCAATTTCTACATAGGTGGGTATTCTTTCACTTTGTTGCTCTAATTTAGAATATATCTTCTTAATTTTACTGATACTACCAATTTTGTTCAATGGTAAACGCACTATTCTAGATTGTTCTGCTAACGCAGACATAATTGCTTGGCGAATCCACCAAACAGCATATGAGATAAATTTAAATCCTCTTGTTTCATCAAAACGTTTTGCCGCTTTTACCAAGCCTAAATTACCTTCATTAATTAAGTCAGATAGTTTTAAACCCTGATTTTGATATTGTTTGGCAACAGAAACAACAAATCTTAAGTTCGCTTTCACCAAATTATCTAAAGCTCTTTCATCTCCACTTTTTATTTTCAAAGCTAATTCAACTTCTTCATCAGCTGTAATTAACCCAATTTTACTAATTTCTTGAAAATATTTGTCTAGAGATTTTGCATCACGATTGGTTACTTGTTTACTTATCTTAAGTTGTCTCATATTTGTGTGTGGGTGTTTTAAAGGGTTATTTTAAATATATAAATTGCAATCGTCACTATTTTTTATTTCACCATAATAAGTTTCTCTATATTTATGAATTGTTTTTATAGGAAATCCAAAAATGTATTTTCTGATATAGGTAACCCGAGAGTTTAACATTCCCATTGCAGAAGAATAATATTTTTCTTGCTTTGTTTTCCTTTTAATTTGAATAATTTTCATAAAAATAGATTTAGAAATACGTGTAAAAATGTATTTTTAAGTTAGTTGATGATATCGTAGTGTAACAAGTATACTGCAAAAAGTGTTTGCAAAAAAAATTGGCTAGAAAGCAGGAAGTATAAATTTATCAGCTCGATTTCTAAAAACACTAGAGTTAGCGTTATAAACGCTGTTGCTTTTATTTTGATAAACTACTGCCTTCTTCATTAGAATACAAAAGTACGAAAAATAAGCCGTTTTAACTAAAAAACAGCTTGTTATTATTAATTTTGCGTCATTTTTGATAAAAAATGGTGATTTTCTATAAACTTATAATCACAGGTGTTAAGAGTTTTATGGAAGTTTTTAGTACTTGTTATAGGTTGCCTAAAGCAGTCGTTTGGTTTACCACAGACCAATAATAGTTAAAAGTAGTATATGATTTTATAAACAGGTACACCATATAAAAGTAGTTCTGATAAATACTTTTCAGACTCTTTTCTGTTTGATTTTTTAAGTTAATAATTCATTCGTAAATAAATGCTGATTTAAAATTTGAGCATCTTCTAATTTCTTCTCAACGAGCCAATTTAAAAATAAGTCAACTTTTGCCACATTCATAAAACCACAAGTATTGTTGGTACCAAAATAGGATTTTGACACTGCTAGCGTTTTCGGAATGTTGATGTTCTTTTGGTCTTGTTCTGTTAAATAATTGTTTAAAATACGAACCGCTTCAACTTCATTTTTAGTGGCAAATAGATATCCCTTTCTGGTAGCTTTTATAAAGCTAGCATAGGCATTTTTAAATTTTTTTATGTTGCTCTTTTTTGCAATGATTACGGGAGAATATCCATAAGGAATGCCACTATCTTTAAGTCTCCATGTATTTAATTCAATGTTTTTGCTTGTAGCTTCAACGCCTTCCCAATTGTCGAAAATCCAAGTTGCATCTGCTTTTCCTTCGATTAAGGTATGCCAAATACCCAATTTATTAGGATAGGTAATTTTGATGTTTCCTGAACCACCGTCATTTTTCACTAATTCTTTTACAATCTTGTCTTCATAACGAGCTTTGTAGGAAGCGTAAATCTTGTTGTCTAATAATTTCGGACTAGTTAAATTATTAGATTTAAGCGATGCAATGCTACTAATATCCTCTTGTAAGAGGGTAAAAATAGCAATTGCATCAACTTTATTTTTTTTATTATTCAGACTAATTACGGTTTCAAAAGGAGCAATAGCAAAGTCAGCTACATCTAATTCTAGTTTTTTACCTGGCGTTAGCGTATAATTATCATCTAACGGATTTATAATTTCAAGTGCTATTCCGTTTTCTTCATAAAAACCCAACTCTTTTGCTATAAAAAAACCGATGTGGTTGATGTTTGGCGTCCAGTCTAAAGCAATTTTTAACGTAGTCATTTTTTCTGAATTTATAAGTTTGTACTACTTTTCTATCTGTATTTATTTGTTTTGTATCCTCTAAAAACGCATAGTTACACCTATTAAGAAGTTTCTTGTTGCCTGCGGATAGTATCCTGCGCCATCAACTGTAGTAACTTGGTTGGCAACAGACCAAGAGTCATCAAAAGTAAAATAGTAGCCTCTATCTACATATTCTACATTAAAAATATTATTTACCAACGCTGTAAATGTTATAGATTTAAAAATTTTCTTCGGGTTCATCTGATAAACAACATTTAAATCAGAAGTAAAAAAACTGTCTAAAACATCGGTATCAGAAATGGCGCTGCTAAAATTACTCATAAATTGATCTCCAACATATTTTGTTAAAAATGTAAACTGTAAATTTTCTGATGGCATATAGGTAAACATATTTCCAATAATTACATCTGGCGAAAAAGAAATGTCTGTATTTCCTAAAGCTTGTGGCGTGTCGTTGCCGTCTCTTGTAATAAAGAAATCTCTATTTTTATTGGTGCTAAAAGCGGCATTTGGTCTAATAGAGAATTGCTCACCTAAACGAATATCTGCATCAATTTCTAAACCTAATCTATAGCTACTGCCAGAAGTTGCTCTAATTTGTTGACCAACATCATCTAAAGCACCCGTTAAAACCAACTGATTTTTATAATCCATATAATAAACATTGGTGTTTATTTTGATGTTTTCGTCTTTTAAACGCCATCCAAATTCAAAATTATTTAAAGATTCTGGCGTCGAAACTCCGTTTTCAAAATCGTTTCTATTAGGCTCTCTATTTGCAACGGCAAAAGAGGTGTATAAATTATTATTTTGATTGATGTTATAAATAAATCCAAATTTAGGATTAAAGAAACTAAAGTTTCGATCTACATCAATGGGTACAATATCATTGGTAATTCCTTTGGTTTGGTAGCTTACAAAACGCCCTTGTAAATCGGCATAACCAGAAAGTTTTTCGCTAATATCAAACGTTACTTTTGCAAAGGCAGAAAAGTCATTTTTTGTAGCATCAGAAAAATAATAACGATCTCTAATGTTTACATCTTGTGCTAAATCACTTCCCCAAATTACTTCTCCAAAATGATCTCCGGTATAATTAGAATATGAAATTCCTGTTATAAGATTAATTTTATCAGTTTTATAATTGGTATTAAAGTTTACCACATAAAAATCGTTATCTAACCAACGTCTTACAATTACATCGCTGTCATCTGCAATTAAATTGTTAAAATCTGCAGCATCTTCACCATCTTTAAATTGCTCAAAATATCCAGATCCTTTTGTATAATTTAGACCGAGAGTAGTAGACCAATTTTCATTTAATTTTTCGTTCCAGTGCAATTGATAATGATTTTGTTCGTAGTTGTCTGTTTCATTGTCATAGGTATACGGATTTTGTCTTCTGTCTTCGGCTAATTGATTAGCAGTTAAACCAAACCAAGCTTGGTAGGTTTGTTCTTTACCGCCAAAACTAATTGCTTTTATCAAGGTGTTTTCATCGGTATAACTTGCTTGTAAAAAGTACGATTTTAAATCTGCAAAAGCTCTATCAACATAACCATCAGAAGAAATATTAGACAATCGACCTGATATTTCTATATGATCATTAATTTTACCAGTACTAAACTTAACGGTATGTTTTCTAGTATTAAAAGAACCAAAAGAATTAGAAATTTCTCCAAAAGCGTCTTCAGAAACGGCATCTGTTAAAATATTTAAACTCGCACCAAAAGCACCAGAACCGTTTGTAGATGTTCCTACTCCACGTTGCAATTGTAAGTTTTCGGTAGAGGAGGCAAAATCGCCTAAATTTACCCAAAAAGAACCGTGACTTTCTGCATCGTTAAACGGAATTCCGTTTAAGGTTACGTTAATTCTTTCTGAATTAGAACCACGCACACTCATATAGGTATACCCAACTCCTGCACCGGCATCACTAGATGATACCACAGAAGGCATGTAATTTAGCAAAATAGGAATGTCTTGCCCTAAATTACGTTTTGCAATTTCTTTTTTTGATAGGTTAGAAAATGTAACAGGAATGTCTGTGTTTGCTCTTACAGCAGATACTAAAACTTCGTCTAAAACAGTTTCATCAGCATTTAACTGAACTACATATTCTTCATCTTTAGAAAGTGTAATTTTTTCTGAAATTGTTTTATAGCCTATAAAAGAAACTTCTATGGTGTAGATGCCTTTTTCTAGGGTAAAACTAAAGTTACCTTCAAAGTCTGCAGAGGTTCCTTTTTTAAGTTCTTTTACCAAGATAGATGCTCCTGGCAAAGGTTCTTTGTTTTTATCGATGACTTTTCCGGAGAGTTCAAACGATTGGGCGTTTACAAGTATACTTGCAAACAAGAATAAAAAAATGGATATTTTTTTCATTTTAAAAAATTTAAAACGAATAAAAAGAGGTAATTATTCTTGTGATTGTTGAATAATTAATTGTTTGTCATTTTGAGTGAAGTACAGATAAAATAATTCCTTTTGATCAAGAAGAAAATTATTTACTCGTTTTTCATTCGCGATGACGCGTTTTGTAAAATGGCGATTTTCGCCTCCCTAAACAGCATTACCTGTTCTAGGTTCATTGGGTATGATCTCAGCCTTTTAAAGTTTTGAGTTTCTAATTTTGAATGACGCGTTAAGCATAACGATCAACTAAAAACTGCCAACTAAAATTAGCACCCCTTTATGAGAACGGTGCAAAATTAAGTTGGAAATATTGATTGTGAAACAGAAAAGTGATTTATTTTTTATCGTCTATTAATTCATAACCTTGATTGATTCCTTTTTCTATGGCAGGTACTCCTCTTTGCATCCACATAGGTTTTGAGGCGCCTTTTAAATAGTGGTCAAAAAATTGAGCAAGCCTAATATTAAAATCTTTTCTATTTTGAAGTTTTAAAGGCCAATGGGGTTCATCATTATAGTTTAAAAGCCACGATGGTTTTGCAAGGCGTCTTAAACTTACAAAGAACTCTATTCCTTGATACCAAGGTACATGCCCATCAGCATCATTGTGCATAATAAGTAAAGGCGTATTTATTTTATCAAGATTAAAAATAGGCGAATTTTCTATATATCTCTCTGGATATTGCCACGGTGTTCCGCCAATTCTACTTTGTGTATGTTCGTACTGAAATTGACGACTTAAGCCAGTCCACCATCGGATTCCGCCATAAGCACTAATCATATTTACTACCGGAGCACCAGATTCTGCAGCTTTAAAAAGATCCGTTTTTGTTACTAAATGCGCTATTTGATATCCGCCCCAACTATGGCCTTGCAAACCAATATTATCTTTGTCTATAAATCCTTTTTCTATTAAAGAGTTTACACCAGGAATTACACAATTGTAAGCACTCTCTCCAGGGTAACCAATTTTATACTGAATATCAGGATTAAAAATAACATATCCTCTACTGGCATAAAAACTATAATTTATAGTAGATCTTCCTGGTGATGGAGCTCGATGATCATGAAGACCATCTGAACTTTTTTCATAGAAATTCACGATCATTGGGTATTTTTTTGAAGGATCAAAATTTTCTGGTTTTACCAACATACCTGTTAATGCGATGCCGTCTAAAGATGTCCACTTCACGAGTTCATTTGTTCCCCAATTATAAGATTCTTGCTGCGGATTTGCATCGCTAATGAGGTTTGTGTTTTTAAAGTTTAAGTCTGAATATCGAATGTTAGGAAATTCTTGAAAAGATTCTCTCGTAAAGATTATGGCATCACTAAATGCTGCTTTTTTTAGATTTCCAAAAGCAAAAGAACCTTCAATTAATTGTTTTCCTTTTTTGTTTTTTGGATTGTATTGATAAAATCCAGTGTTTTTTGTGTCTTCATTAAATGTTGATAATAGCCAATTGTTTTTAGAGCTTAAAAAACGTTCTTCAGTATCTAATTTTTTATAACGATACACTGTTTTTGAATCTCTTCCGTTGGTTATTTTTGTTCCCTTACCAGTTAAAACATCAAACTCCCAAAGATCATAACGATCATAAATTAGCAGGCTTTTATCATCTTTAGTCCAACCAGCAAAGCCGTAAGAATATGCTGGTGTAGGAGAATCGTTCAATTCATCATTAAACTTTTTGCCTTTTGTTAGCGCGGTGTATACAGAGGTGTTAATATTGTAAGTAAACCAAGTTTCCTCATTTCTATCATACCCAAAAGCAAAATTTCCTTGCGGACTTAAATTAATGTCTCCAGAAATTTTAGTTAGTATTTTTTTCTGATTCCCGTTTTCTACATTCACAATAGCAATATCTTTTGAGCGCAAACCATCCCACTGACTTTCTAGTTGGTAAGGAGTAGCGTTTTCGACTAAAGCAAATTTAGAATTTCCTTCATTGCCTAATTGTGCAACGGGATATTTTGTTGTTGAAATTTGAATTAAATTGTTGTTTTTAAGGTTGATTGCAGTTTGATAAGACTTATTTCTGTCATTTTTAACTTGTATTTCTTGCACTGTGTATAAACGAGGTTCATCATAAGTCCAAACTTCTACATTTACTATTTCTTCATCAATTAATGTGGTGTCTTTTACAATTTCTGGAGTTGCCAAACCAAAAAACAGTTTTGTTTCGTCTTTAGAGAAACTAATTGTTCCGTTCGCAGATACTTTATATCCTTTGGGTGAAGAATTGGTATCCACCAATTTATTTGCAACGGGAGTATTTGCAGTCCAATGATATAGTTCATTAGGTCTTTGTTGAATTTTAGTAGTATCAGTATCCACTACAAACCCTAAATTTTTACCAGATGTACTAAAATTTACTTGATAATAGTTGGCTTTATAACTTTCATGTATTTTGTTACGCGTATTGTTGTTAAGGTTTAATACGTTTACGCTTGATGCATCTTTATCTGTTTCTCCGGTTGATGTAAACGTAAAATATTTTCCTTCTTCGGCAAAAGAATAATTAGTAACGAATTTAAAGGTGTCTTGTTTTTTTGTGCTTAAATTTCTTAAGACAAGATGATACCCGTTTTCCTTACCAACTTTTTTTACTTTTAAAGTGTCTTTTTTGTTTTTTTTCTTCTCATTGGTTTCAAATTGATATGCTATATAACCAGACCACTTTAAAGGAGTTTTATACGATTTAATATTGCCAATTTTTAATAATGATTTTGTACTTATAGTGTAAATACCTAATGAATCTTTCGGCAATTTTTCGTTTTTAATTTTTTTACGTTTTAATTCTATAATGCTGTCTTTCCATGGTTTAATGGTAAATGTTGCATATTTAGAATCGTAGCTAAATTGACCCTCTTGAGCACTTGCGTATTTAAAAATACGATTGCCTTTCGTGTCTTTTAAGTGAAAAAAACTATCTTTTTCTCCTTTTTCTAAAGAGTACAGTATATAATTTCCTTTAGGAGATATGGAAGCATTATTAATGGTGTTCCAAATTTCAAAATCTTGATGATCTAGTATTTTTTTTTGAGCAAAAGAGGTTAGTGTAAAACAAATTAATAAAGAGAGTAGCGCGGTTTTCATAGTGTAATTATCTTATGAAGATAAATATACATATTAATTACGTTTCTTTTTTTATTTAATCAAGTTTAGGCTTTTTACGAAGTGCTTTTTTTACAGAAGTTCTTTTCTTGGTTTCCACTCTTTTTTTAATAGTTCCTTTGCTTGGTTTTGTTGTTCTTCTTTTTTTAGGTCTAATTAAATTGGTTTTTAGTACATTAAAAAAACGTTTAATCGCCAAATCTTTATTTCTGTGTTGTGATCTTGTTTCTTCACAGAATAAAATTAATATATTTTCTTTTGTTAATTTTGATGAAAGCTTTGTTTTTAAGAACTCTTTATCATTCTCATTTATAGAATTAGAATTTTCTAAATCGAACGATAATTCAATTTTTGAAGAAGTTTTATTTACATGTTGGCCACCAGCACCAGAACTTCTTGTTGCTTTAAATTGTAATTCAGAGAGTATAGTTTGATGATTTATTGCCATATGCTAAAAGGTACCAACGATTCTAAGACCTGTAAATTCTGGAGAGAAACTTGGGGTGTAATTTAAGGAAATCGTTTTTTGTTTCTTTTTATCTAAAATACCTCGTGCTTTCCAACTACTTCTCACAATAGATCGCCCAATTAAAGTGCCTACCAGGCCACCAACAACCATGTCACTAATCCAATGGTTATGCGATTTTACGTTAGAGAAAAAAACAGCAGTCATAACACCATAAGGAATCCAATAATTATCATATTCCATTTGAATAACTTTGGCTAAAGCAAAATAGGTAGTTACGTGCATAGAAGGCAAAGCCGTTCCTGAAGCATCAGCAAATAAAAATCCATTTTTTCTTCCGTTAAAAAAATCCCAGTTATTATCAGTCCATGGTTCCTCAATCATGTCAGAATTTAAAGGTCTGTTGGGTCTATTTCTACCAAAAATAGTTTTTAAAGCAAATTGTGTTACTAGAGTCGAATAGGCTATGGCTTTAAAAGAATTGGCGGCCGCAAATTGACCTTTTTCGTTGTTGGCAAGTAAAGAACCAAAATACAAACCAATAATCGGATAGGTAAGATATGAATTTGACCCTTTGGTCCATGCGTTTTTAGATTGTCTTAAATAATTTGGAGTAATATTTGGCAGTTGATAGTCAATATTAGGTTCAACATAATTTTGCCAAGCCTTTGTCGTAATTTTGTCCGTTGCAATTAATCCTAAAATACCAGCAGCATAATACCCTGTCTTTTGCCAATCATTTGAGACCTCTTTTCCTAAAAAAACAAAATCACTTGGTATGGTATTAAAGCTTGTTTTAAAAACATAACCAGCCGTTTGAAAATGATTTTTCTTTTTAGGCTGATTTTGAGAGAAAACAGTCAAAGAAAAAAAAAGTAGAAAGCAATTTGTGAAAAATCCTATTTTCATAATTTAAATTTTAGGGTAAAAATACAATTAATCATCAAAGTTATTTGAGAAAAAATAAAGGTTTTTCTTTTTAGAAACTATTTTATCAATTTCTTTAACTGCTTTCTTTAGGCGTGTTTCTTTATCGCCTTTTAATAGTATATATTGTTTTTTATGAGTTTTCAGAGCGTTTTCAAAAGCATTAAACATTGCTAAACGCTGTTCTGGTCTATCACGTAAATCATCTTCTTCCCAAGGCGTGTCAATGTATGTTAAAAGATACAGGTCGTAGGTGTTTTCCTTGGCAGCTTTGTCTAGTTTTTCATCAACAAAGCCTCCATAATATTCTTCTGAATACACTTTAGTTTCTAATAAATCTGTATCACAAATTAGAATTTTATCGGCTTTTTTTGCCAATTTATTTTCTAACTTTATTTGGCCTATTGCAATCGGAATTAAATCTGCCGCTTCACAGGTTTTTCGTTCATTATTCCATTTTTTTTGCAGATAATTTCTTGCGAATTCTGGCGCCCAAACCGTATTGTAATGGCGTGCTAAATGACGAGAAAGAGTTGTTTTTCCTGTAGATTCTGGGCCAAATAAAACAACTTTTACGAGGTTAATGGGGTCTTGTGTAAGCTTTTTTTCCATGCTAAATATCCAAATATTGCTATAATTGTAAATCCTAAATATTGAAAACTCGTAAATGTAAATCCTTTGTAAAAATATAAAGGTATTGAAATGATATCTCCGACAATCCAAAAGAGCCAGTTTTCTACTTTTCGTTTTGCCATGAGCCACATGCCTACAAAGAAAATTGCAGTGGTAAAAGTATCCACATAAGCAACCCAAGAAGTCCATTTCTCAAAATAAGTGTATACTAAATACACAAAAACTAACGTTGCTAAAAATATGAATATAGAAAGCTTTTTCTCTTTTTTTGTGGTGGTAGAAATTTGTGTTACATGCGTTTCATCTACTTTCCGCGTCCAGATATACCAGCCATAGATACTCATTATAAAATAATAGCCGTTAATCATCATATCTCCCAAAAGTTCCCACTTTAAGAGTAAATACACAAAGATAGCGGTACTAACCATTCCGGTAGGAAATACCCAAATTTTATTATTTTTAGAAAAGTAAACAGACAAGAAACCAAAAATCACCGCTATAATTTCTAGTGTTGTATCTGCTGTTGAGTAGTCTTTGTATTGGCTAAAAAAGAAATCAAAAATTTCTGTCATTTTGTTAAATAGAGTTCGAGCATCAAAAGTAAGGAGTTAATTTGTTTTTATCATTTTAGAAATACAATAAACATAAATTTTACACATTATTTGAAAAGAAATGTTACCTGCAATTCGATAAAAGTTGTAAAAATAAAATTATGTACATATATTTATACCTAATTAAATACAATAGTATGCAAATTACAACCGTGTCATATTTTAGAAAGCACATGAAAACGTATTTAAATAAAGTTGTCAAAAACTTTGAAACCTTGATTATAAATCATGGTAAAGATGCTGGAATTGTGTTAATGTCGTTACAAGAATACAATTCTTTAATGGCAACAAATCATGAATTATCCTCTCGAAAAAATGAATTAAGATTGGATTCTGCTATTGACAAGCTAAAAAACAAAGCATCTTTTGACAGAGACATAATTCAATAAGAAAATGAAATATATTTTTTTAATGAGTCTTGGGAAGATTATTTTTTTTGGTAAAAAACCGATAAAAAGAAAGTCAAGAAAATAAATGAGCTCCTAAAAGACATTGCTAGAAATCCCTTTGACGGAATTGGTAAACCTGAACCTTTAAAGTATAAATACGCTGGATTTTGGTCAAGGAGAATTAATAGTGAATATCGATTGATTTATCAATATAAAGAAAATGAAATTTTAATAGCGAAGGGCAGGTGTCATTATGATTAAGAAACAAAGTGTTTTCGTTAAATTTATATGAGATTTCTCCTATCGTCTAAATGACAAACTGTATAAAAATTCCAACTTTGAATCTGCTAAAAAGCATACACACAAGTAAATCCTTCAAACTCTAAAAATTCAATAGCGTAAGAAGCTTCTTTTCCATCAAAACGAATGCTGCCAATTGTTTTTTCATCAGCAAATTTAAAATCTTCAATATAAATATGATGCAAGAATCGAAGTTTTTTCTTGCCGTAAATTTTATACAAACTCTCTTTTGCACCCCAAACAATGGTCAGTTTACTTATTAAAGCATCAACATTTGCAATGGTTTTATATTCTTCAAAAGGCGTAAATTTATGTGCAATTTTTAAAATTTTTTCACGCTGTTTTTCAATGTCAATCCCAACAGGTGCATCATCAGAAACAATAATTGCCGTAAAGGTGAAAGAGTGTGTAATAGAAATAAATTTACCGTCTTTTAAATGTGGTTTTCCAAATTCGTCATATAGTAAATCGGCATCTGTGTAACCAACCTCTTTAAGTAAATGCCGAATACTCAAAAATCCTTTTTGATGCAATTCAGATTTCATCGAGTTTAAACGGGTTGAACTGCTTTGCGTTAAGCTGATTCCTGCATGTAATTGGTTTATAGGTTCTTCAATTTTCCAGATGAAAACTTTGGTTGAAGAACTGATAGTTAATGTTTTGTAAAGAGCCATATTGTTTAAAATCTATGTTGTAACTTTGCAGTCGCAAAAAACACACTGTTTGTTGTTTGAAATTACCGGCAAAGAAAATGGTGATTTTCAAGTAGTAAAACGTATTAAAAGATAAATATACACAATATGAGCACAAAAAAAGCTTTCGTACCGTTTAAAGTTAAAGATATTTCTTTAGCCGATTGGGGAAGAAAAGAAATGGATTTGGCAGAAGCAGAAATGCCAGGCTTAATGTCATTAAGAGAAGAGTATGGAGATGCACAGCCCTTAAAAGGTGCAAGAATTGCAGGATGTTTACACATGACCATTCAAACCGCAATTTTAATTGAAACATTACAAGCTTTAGGAGCAGAAGTTACTTGGAGTTCTTGTAATATTTTTTCTACGCAAGACCAAGCCGCTGCTGCAATTGCTGCAACAGGTACTTCGGTGTATGCTTGGAAAGGAATGAATGAAGAAGAATTTGAATGGTGTATTGAACAAACCTTGTTTTTTGGTGAAGACAAAAAGCCATTAAATATGATTTTAGATGATGGTGGAGATTTAACCAACATGGTGTTAGATCAATATCCAGAATTAGCTGCAGGAATCAATGGATTATCAGAAGAAACTACAACTGGTGTTCACAGATTGTACGAGCGTGTAAAAAACGGAACCTTGCCAATGCCAGCAATTAATATCAACGATTCGGTTACAAAATCGAAATTTGATAATAAATATGGTTGTAAAGAATCTGCAGTAGATGCAATTCGTAGAGCAACCGATATTATGTTAGCAGGTAAACGTGTAACTGTTTGTGGTTATGGTGATGTTGGTAAAGGTACAGCTGCTTCTTTTAAAGGTGCAGGTTCTATCGTTACAGTTACAGAAATCGATCCAATTTGTGCGTTACAAGCTGCAATGGACGGTTTTGAAGTAAAGAAATTAGAAACTGTTGTTGCAAATTCTGATATTATTATTACCACCACAGGAAACAAAGGTATTGTAAGAGCAGAACATTTTTTAGCAATGAAAGACAAAGTTATTGTTGCGAATATTGGGCATTTCGATAACGAGATTGATGTTCCTTATTTAAATGCAACGAGCGAAAAAGTTGAGATTAAGCCTCAAGTAGATAAATATAATATCAACGGAAAAGATATTATTTTATTAGCAGAAGGTCGTTTGGTAAATTTAGGCTGTGCAACAGGTCACCCAAGTTTTGTAATGTCTAACTCATTTACAAACCAGACTTTAGCGCAAATGGAACTTTGGAACAATGCAAAAGCGTACGGAAACGAAGTGTATATGTTACCAAAGCATTTAGATGAAAAAGTAGCCTTTTTACATTTAGCAAAAATAGGTGTAGAATTAACCGAATTGAGTAAAGACCAAGCAGATTATATTGGTGTTACCCAAGCCGGACCTTTTAAGCCAGAACATTATAGGTATTAAATAGTTGTTGGTTTTTAGTTGTTGGTTATTTGTCACAATAAAAACGTTTAAACTATAACTGTCATTCCGAAATGAGACTTTTTAGTCGATTGAGGAATCTGATAAAAACTCTGAAACCCTTTCATTAATTTGAAAGGGTTTTCTTTTTGGGCGTTTTAACAGGCTTTTCACTATATCTTTTTTTGAGAAAAACAAAAAAAGGATGCCGTTTCAATCCTTAACGCAGGCTTTTAGAATTTAAAAAATATATTCGCTTTTATTGAAAATAAGTAATACAATTTCAATTTTATTTCTTTCTGTAACGCTATAAATTAAAGAATTGTGTTTGTTGATAACACATTTATGCAAATCTAAAAATGCAGATTTAGGACAAATATGATTGTGTCTTGCAATAGTATCTAATAGTTGATTTACCTGAAATTCAAATTTTTCTGCAAATTCAATTCCCCATTTTCAAAAAGTTGTTCAATAATAGTTAAATAAGATTTTTCGGAAGCAACCGACCAAATAATCTCCGCTACTGTTGTTTAAGTGAAGCTATTTTATTTTTAACAGAAGCAATCACATCTTCGTGAGAAATAGTATTTCCATTATCTAAATCTTTTAATCCTTTAGCAATAGATTCCTTTTCGGAAGAAGAAAGTGAATTATACCAATCATTATTTTTAGTTTCTTTGGATAAAAAATCACGCATTTTTTTAATTACAGAACTGTCTTG
Organism: Polaribacter sp. IC066; assembly: GCF_007997085.1. Classification (GTDB taxonomy): domain Bacteria; phylum Bacteroidota; class Bacteroidia; order Flavobacteriales; family Flavobacteriaceae; genus Polaribacter. The sequence goes on along the minus strand of NZ_VORR01000006.1, from coordinate 3,218 downwards.
CAATTCCATAATTTGCTGAATTAATTGATTTTTTTCTATTTGAATATTCATACCTAACAAATATAATAAAAGTATTTGAAAATATATTCGCTTTTATCTGAAATAGTAAGGAAGTTTAAAAATAAAATACCAATGAGGTTAAAAAAACAAACCTTGCAGGATATCCGTTATTATTCCTGCAAGGTTTTTAGAACCTTGTAGGTATCAATCTACTTGGTATAATTTGCAAAATAAAATGCTTTTTTCTAATTATATATTCACGCAAACCAAAAATAATAAAACTAGTTATTAAGTTCGTAAGACTTTCGTTAATTTCGCAAGCAAGTCAATCAACCCAAAATGCAAGCAACCAAAAAAATAGGACTACTTCTCGGTCCAATACTATTCTTTTTAATTCAGTTTTCACCAATAACATTAGTTTCAGAGAAAGCAGATGCCGTTATTGCAGTTGCAGTTTGGATGGTTCTTTGGTGGATTACAGAAACCGTAAATATTGCTGTTACCGCTTTGTTGCCATTAATTTTATTTCCGCTTTTAAAAGTGATGCCAATTGCAGAGGTTGGTGCAAATTATGGAAGCCCTATTATCTTTTTATTCTTTGGTGGTTTTGTATTGGCGTTGGCGTTAGAGAAAGTTAATTTACATAAAAGAATTGCTTTAAATATTATAAAACTCACTGGCACAACTCCCAACAAAGTGGTACTAGGTTTTATGATTGCTACTGCATTTATGAGTATGTGGATTAGCAATACGGCATCAACTGTTGTCATGTTACCCATCGCAATTTCTGTTATAAAACTTTTAATTGATGATGCAAACGGATTTACAAAAGGCGATAAAAACTTTGCTTTAAGTATTATGTTAGGAATCGCTTTTGCAGCAAATGCTGGCGGAATAGCTACGGTTATTGGTACGCCACCAAATTCGGTTTTAATAGGATTGTTAGAAAATCAATACAACATTCAAATATCATTTTTAACTTGGATGAGTTTTGGCTTACCATTTTCAATTGTTATGATTGCTGCGGTGTATCTGGTTTTGGTAAAATTAATGTTTCCTTGTAAAGACATTTTATTTAAATCTTCAGCAAGTTTAATATCCGAAGAAATAGAAAAACTTGGTAAAATATCAAAAGAAGAAAAAAGAGTCTTGATAATTTTTGCAATTACTGTGTTCCTGTGGATTACGAGAACTATTATCAATAGTGTTTTTCCTGGTTTAAAATTATCAGATACCATTATTAGTTTAATTGGCGCGGTTTCTTTATTTGTAATTCCTATGAATTTTAAAAAAGGAAATTTTATTTTGGAGTGGAATGATACTGAAAAGTTAGCTTGGGGCATTTTAATCCTTTTTGGAGGAGGTTTAGCATTGGCAAAAGGAATGGCTTCAAGCGGATTAGTTGCACTAATTACCGACATAATTTCTGCTGGAAATTTTAATATATTGTTTACCGTTTCTCTCCTAATTATTCTGATGTTATTTATGACAGAATTAATGAGTAATGTTGCTTTGGTTGCCGTTTTAGCGCCAGTTGTTGCAGGCATTGCAATCGGTTTAAACATTCCTATTTTAAACTTATTAATTCCGGTTACCATGGCAAGTAGTTGTGCGTTTATGTTGCCAATGGCAACGCCGCCAAATGCAATCGTTTTTGCAAGTGGTTATGTAAAAGTAAATGAAATGGCAAAAGCAGGAATTATATTAAATCTTATCGCTGTTGGCTTATTAATTTTGTATTATCAATTTGTAATTCCTATATTCTTTTAATGAACAACTCGACTGCTATTTTTTATATGATTTTAAGTGTCATTGCATTTTCATTTATGAATGTTGTTGTGAAATATTTAAGTGGATTTAGTGCATATCAGATTGTCTTTTTTAGATCTATTGGCACATTATTATTTACAGTTCCGTTAATCATAAGACATAAAATACCTTTTTTTGGAAACAATCAAAAGTGGTTAATTATTAGAGGGGTTGCGGGTGTAGTTTCTTTAACTTGTTTCTTTCAATCTTTAAATTATTTAGCAATTGGTACAGCAACTTCTTTAAGATATACATCGCCAATTTTTGCCGCTATTTTTGCTTTTATTTTTTTAAAAGAGAAAATAAAACTCGTGCAATGGTTGCTTTTTTTGTTAGCATTTGTAGGAGTTTTAATGATTAAAGGATTGGGTGTAGATGTTAATTCTACTGGATTAATTTTAGTCCTTGTATCTGCCATTTCTTTAGGGTTAATTTTTGTGGTGATTCGTAAAATCGGGAATTCAGAAAATCCGTTAATAATTATTAATTATTTTATGATGATGGCTTTTTTGTTTGGCGGGGTATTATCTATCAATAACTGGAAAACACCAAATTTAGTAGAGTGGCTGTTATTGTTAAGTTTAGGTTTTTTTGGGTATGTTGGTCAGTTGTATATGACAAAAGCTTTTCAATCTAGTGAAACCACTTTAGTGGCACCTTTAAAGTATTTAGAAGTCATTTTTATGATTATAATTGGTGCTCTTTGGTTTAATGAGATTTATAATTTATGGACCTTATTCGGTATCTTCTTAATTTTAATAGGTTTGGTATATAATATTTACTTAAAGAGAAAAAAATAAAACAATTAACTTTTTTGAACTTTCAGCGTTCTGTAATTGCTATTTTCTTTTACTGAATTCTTTACTTGGCAGTTAAAATTTAAAGGTCACTTTTCCGTAAATATTTCTTTTATCTACCGAGAATTTTAACGAGACTGAAACAATTTTCGCATACCCAAATCCTACAAAAAATGTGTTATTTTTTGACAACTCAAAATAAAATCTCAAAGTGCCGATTTATAATCCGTTACGGAAAAAAAAGTAGCGTCATTTATTTTACCGACCTTATTACAAAACAAACTTTAGTAGTCTCAACATTATCAAAAGGCACGTATTTTTTAAAAATAAGGAATGCTATTTTAAAGGTAATTAAAGAATAAAGTTTTAAATTTTTACCACAACCAGTCATCTCTATCTAAACTTCTATATTGTATCGCTGCTGCAATATGATCTGGAGAAATATCTTCAATATCAGCCAAATCTGCAATGGTCCTTGAAACTTTGTAACTATTCAGCGGATGTTTAGTGGTTGTTAACAATTTGATTTATTTTATCCACAATTTTTTATTTTTAGTCATTCTATTTCAAAAAAAGCAGTTGTTTATGCACATCGGTTGATAAGTGTGTGAT
>NZ_VORR01000069.1 GCF_007997085.1 Polaribacter sp. IC066 | reverse complement strand
GCGCAAAAAATGATGCTTGTTGATTTTTTGTAAAATAACAAAGAAATGAAGATGAAAAAAGTTGATGTATAAATGCCGTTCAGTTTGTATGTCTGTAAGGAACTAGCGCAAAGAAATAATTAAAAAATAACGGTGCACATAGTATGCATAGCCCATTGTAGCTTTGTGCCTGTGCCGTAAGAAAAGAACAAATTAAAATAAAAATTATGAAAGTAGCCTCCTTTTTAGAAAACATAACATTTAACGAAAGCAAACCTGCAATCTCAATGGTATTAGAAACCGATTTTTCAAAAGAAATACGCATTGTGTTTAAAAAAGGTCAAATAATGAAAGATCATAAAGCACCACTTCCTATTGTTGTTCAGGTATTAAAAGGCTGTATTGATTTTGGTGTAAAGGAAGAAGTTAAACAGCTAAATGCAGGCGATTTAATTTATTTAAAAGAAAACAGCGTACACAATCTTATCGCAAAAGAAGAAAGTATTGTGCGGTTAACGCTATCAAAATTAGATACTGTAAAGAACGTAGATAAAGTATAAAAAAGCAATCAAAATGAAATCACTTATTCAAAAATACAACATTGCAGGACCTAGATATACAAGTTATCCAACAGTTCCTTTTTGGAATTCAGAAACGTTTACCAAAGAAAAATGGATACAAACTTTTAAAGATTCTTTTGCAGAAAGTAACCAAAAAGAAGGCATCAGTATGTACATTCATTTGCCGTTTTGCGAGAGTTTGTGCACTTTCTGTGCATGTCATAAACACATAACAAAGCGTCATGAGGTAGAAGAGGCGTATATAGAAACCGTTTTAAAAGAATGGCACTTGTATGTTGCTTTGGTCAATGAAGTTCCGGTAATTAAAGAATTGCATTTAGGTGGTGGCACGCCAACCTTTTTTTCTAAAGAGCACTTAAAATTATTGATTGATGGTATTTTTAAAATTGCAAAAAGACATTCAGAAGCAGAGTTTAGTTTTGAAGGACACCCAAATAACACTTCTAAAGAGCAGTTACAAACTTTATATGATGTTGGTTTTACCAGAGTGAGTTTTGGCGTGCAAGATTATAATTTAAAAGTTCAAGAAGCTATTCATAGAGTTCAGCCTTTTAAAGCCGTTGCACAAGTAACCAAATGGGCAAGAGAAATTGGCTACACTTCTATAAGTCACGATTTAATTTTTGGGCTTCCGCATCAAACCAAAGAACATATAATCCATACAATTCAGAAAACCAAAGAATTAGTACCAGACAGAATTTCCTTTTACAGTTATGCGCATGTTCCTTGGGTAAAAGGTGTTGGACAAAGAGGATTTAACGACGACGATTTGCCAAAAGATGATGAAAAAAGAGCTTTGTATGAAATAGGAAAAGATTTGTTTGCAACTTTAGGGTATGAAGAAATTGGCATGGATCATTTTGCTTTAAAAACCGATAGTTTATACAAGGCAACCATCAACAAAACATTGCATCGAAATTTTATGGGATACACATCCAATAAAACACAAGTAATGATTGGCTTGGGCATGTCTGCAATTTCGGACTCATGGTATGCATTTGCACAAAATGTAAAAACAGTAAAAGAGTATCAGCAGATGGTAAATTCTGGTGAAATCCCTGTTTTTAGAGGTCATATTTTATCCGAAGAAGACACCATTATCAGAAAACATATTTTAAATATGATGTGTCATTTTTCCACTTCGTGGGATAAACCAGCGACTAAAATAGAAAATATTGAGAAGCATTTACACTTATTAAAAGAATTGCAAGCAGATGGTTTGGTTACTATTACAGAAAATTCACTTTCTATTCCAGAACATGCAAGACCTTTTGTACGGAATATTTGTATGGCTTTTGATGTTCATTTGCTCGATAAAAAACCAACTACCCAGCTATTTTCTCAAACTATATAAAAATTTAGTACTGCTAGAGATAAGAATAAGAGCTTTTAAAATTTAGAAACAAGAAACAAGAAACAAGAAACAAGAAGCAAGAAGCAAAAAAAACTTGATTAAAATTAGTAGAGAAACAGTATTGATTTAAAATAGATACTCACTACAACTTACCTTTTAAATTTCTCGATAAATTGAAGATAGCGTAAAAGATACACCGAAATAATAATATTTAAAAATACTTGTGTCAGTATCAAAAGATTTAATCTTTAAATGAAAGCATTACATATGTTCTTTAAAGTTTTTGAAATTTTCTTCTTCACATAAAAAAAATAAATTTTAACACCTTTTTAAGAAACATGACAAAAGTCATATTTTAAAAAAGCAATCATTATTATTTTTGCTCTATCAAATTATCAGGCAAGATATGAGCGTAATATACCTTCTACTAACAGTAAGTATTCTAGTGGCAATTGTATTCTTTATAGCATTTATATATGCTGTAAAAAAGGGACAATATGATGACACTTATACGCCTTCTGTTCGCATGTTGTTTGATGATGAACTTGTAAAAGAAAAGAATAAATCAACAACAAATTAAATATTAAAATATGGAAATGCAACAATTTTATTACGACAATAAAATCGTAAAAAAATTCATCTACGCAACATTGCTATGGGGCATTGTAGGTTTTACAGTAGGGCTCATGCTGGCTTTTATGTTTTTGTTCCCCAATTATACAGACGGAATTTCTTGGTTAAGTTTTGGGCGTTTGAGACCTTTACATACCAACGCTGTAATTTTTGCCTTTGTTGGTAACGGAATTTTTGCAGGAGTCTATTATTCACTACAAAGGTTGTTAAAAGCCAGAATGGCAAGCGATTTTTTAAGTAATTTTAATTTCTGGGGCTGGCAAGCAATTATTGTTGCCGCTGCAATTACACTGCCTTTAGGGTACACCTCTTCTAAAGAATACGCAGAGTTAGAATGGCCAATAGATATTATGATTGCGGTTGTTTGGGTTGCTTTTGGTGCCAACATGATCTGGACAATTTTAAACAGAAGACAGCGTCATTTATACGTGGCAATTTGGTTTTATTTAGCAACATTTGTAACTGTTGCCGTTTTACACATTTTTAATAGTTTAGCCTTACCCGTTGGTTTCTTAAAAAGTTATTCTGTGTATGCAGGTGTTCAAGATGCCTTGGTGCAATGGTGGTACGGTCATAATGCGGTTGCATTTTTCTTAACAACGCCGTTTTTAGGTTTAATGTATTATTTTGTACCTAAAGCAGCAAACAGACCCGTGTATTCTTATCGCTTGTCTATTGTACACTTTTGGTCTTTAATTTTTATTTATATTTGGGCAGGTCCGCACCATTTATTATACACCGCATTACCAAACTGGGCACAAAACCTAGGAGTTGCATTTTCTATTATGTTATTAGCGCCTTCTTGGGGCGGAATGATTAATGGCTTGTTAACGTTAAGAGGTGCTTGGGATAAAGTTAGAACAGATCCTGTTTTAAAATTTATGGTGGTTGCAATTACGGGTTATGGTATGGCAACGTTTGAAGGCCCCATGTTATCGCTTAAAAATGTAAATGCAATTGCACATTTTTCAGATTGGATTATTGCACACGTGCACGTTGGTGCCTTAGCTTGGAACGGTTTCTTTACATTTGGTATGCTCTATTGGTTAATACCAAGAATGTTTAAAACAAAATTATATTCTGTAGGGTTGGCAAACTTTCATTTCTGGATCGGAACATTAGGAATCATTTTATACGCCTTACCAATGTACGTGGCAGGTTTTGTACAGGCTTCTATGTGGAAACAATTTAACCCAGACGGAACCTTAACCTACGGTAACTTTCTAGAAACGGTAAATGAAATAATTCCGATGTATTGGATGCGTGCCATTGGCGGAACCATGTTTATTATTGGCGCTATTGTAATGTTGTACAACGTTGTAAAAACGGTAAAACAAGGTAGTGGTGTAGAAGACGAATTAGCAGAAGCTGCGGCTTTAACGAAGGTTTCTAAATACAGAACAAAAGGAGAAGCCTACCATACTTGGTTAGAGAGAAAGCCAATTAAATTAACAATTTTTGCAACCATTGCCATTCTAATTGGCGGTGCGGTACAAATCATTCCAACGTTGTTAGTCAAATCGAATATCCCTAACATTAGTAGCGTAAAACCATATTCGCCATTAGAATTAGAAGGTAGAGATTTATACATAAGAGAGGGGTGTGTAGGCTGTCATTCTCAAATGATAAGACCTTTTAGAAGTGAGGTAGAGCGATACGGAGAATACTCTAAAGCAGGCGAGTTTGTGTATGATCATCCCTTTTTATGGGGATCTAAACGTACAGGACCCGATTTACATAGAATAGGACAAAAATATTCTGATAGCTGGCATTTAAATCATTTTTACGATCCACAAAGTATATCGCCAGGTTCTATAATGCCTTCTTATAAATGGTTGATAAAAGATAAGTTAGACAAAAGTAATACAGAAAATAAAATGGAAGGCATGCTTACGTTAGGAGTTCCTTATTCAGAAGAAGAAATAGCAAATGCCCAAGGATTAATGAATGCGCAGGGAAAACAGATTGAAGAAAATTTATATCAAGATCCAGATTTTGCAGCGAGTTATGAAGCAGATAAAAAGTACGCCAAAGAAAACGATTTAGACTTTATAGAAATGAAAGACCGAGAAATTGTTGCAATGATTGCATACATACAAAGGTTGGGTACAGATATTAAAGTAAAAGACGAACAGAAAACTTCTAAAAAATAAGAGTATGTTTAAATTTATAAAAGGTCATTTAGAAAGTATTACAGGTATAGAAATATATCCTTTAATATCATTAATTATATTTTTCACTTTTTTTGTAGCTCTATTTTTGTGGGTTTTTACAGCAAAAAAAGACTATATAAATAAGGTGAGCAACATACCGTTAGACCATTAAAAAGCTATCAAATGAAAAAAAAGATACAATCATCAGTTTATGTACTTTTTGTACTAATTACTTTTTTTGCGCTTGTAAAATCTTTTATGACGTATAAAAATCCGCTTAATTTTTATGAAAACCCCCTAGTTTGGTTTTCTTTAATTGGGTTTGTAGCAGTAATCGTTTTAAAAGAAGTTGTTAATTTTATGGCAATAGCCAGAGCTAAAGAATTACAAAACGAAAAAGACGGCATCATACCAGAAGCACCTAAAGATTGGGTTAAAATAATGTTGCAATATTTTACCAGAACAAAGGCAATGGAAGAAGAGCAAGAAATTATTTTAGACCATAATTATGATGGTATAAGAGAATTAGACAATGCTTTGCCACCTTGGTGGGTGTATATGTTTTATGCATCTATTGTGTTTGCAGCGGTGTATTTGGTAAGGTATCAAATTATGGATGGTGATACACCTGAAATGGAATATGAAAAGGCGGTAGCATCTGCCAGAATGGAACTTAACACATATAAAGCTACAGCGCCCGATTTAATTACTGCGGATAATGTACAGTTGTTAACCGATGAAAAAGATTTAAATAGAGGTAGAGCTGTCTTTAATTTAAATTGTGCTTCTTGTCATTTAGGTGATGGAGGCGGAGGTATTGGGCCCAACTTAACAGACCAACATTGGATTTTAGGCGGCGGAATTAAAAATGTTTTTACCACCATTTCTAATGGCGGACGAAACGGAAAAGGAATGATTGCATGGAATAAAACGCTGAAACCAGCAGATATGGCAAAAGTTTCTAGTTATGTGCTTTCTATGCAAGGCACAACCCCCGCAAACGGAAAAGCGCCACAAGGAGAAATATGGGTGGATGCTACTGTGAAAAAAGAGGTAGTTCAAGAGAATAGTAAAGAAGTAGAGGTAAAGCGCGATAAATAAATAAAAAAATTACCAAAAGTTAGTACAAAAAATAAGTAAAAAGAGAAAGTTAGTTTTAGCAGTAAGTATGGAAAATTTCGAGAACGAGCAATTTAGAGATAGTATTGGTACCATTAATAAAGATGGCGGTCGTTCTTGGGTATTTCCTAAAAAACCAAGCGGACAATTTTATAAATATAGAAGCTACGTAAGTTATTTTCTACTTGCTTTTTTACTATCTGCCCCGTTTATTAAAATAAATGGAAATCAGTTTTTACTGTTTAATTTTTTAGAGCGTAAATTCAATATTTTTGGTTTTCCTTTTTGGCCACAAGATTTTTATTTGTTGGTAATTTCTATGATTGTTGGTGTTGTTTTTGTGATTCTTTTTACAGTAATTTTTGGTCGTGTTTTCTGCGGATGGATTTGCCCTCAAACTATTTTTATGGAAATGGTTTTTAGAAAAATAGAATATTGGATTGATGGTGATCGAGGAAAACAAATACGATTAGACAAACAACCTTGGAATGCCGATAAAATTAAGAAAAGACTTTTAAAATGGTTCCTATTCTTTGTGATTTCCTTTCTAATCGCCAATGTGTTTTTAGCCTATTTAATTGGTGGCGATGTTTTGATTGCATACATCACAGGCAATCCTTTAGATAATATTAGAACCCTTATTTCATTAACAATTTTTACCTGTGTGTTCTATTTTGTGTTTGTTTGGTTTCGAGAGCAAGTGTGCATAATTGCTTGTCCTTATGGCAGGTTACAAGGTGTTTTACTCGATAATAAAACGATTAACGTTGCCTACGATTTTAAACGAGGAGAACGCGAAGAAGGGCGTTCTAAATTCAAAAAAAATGAGGATAGAGAAGCGCTAGGAAAAGGAGATTGTATTGATTGTAAGCAATGTGTTGTGGTGTGCCCAACAGGAATCGATATTAGAAACGGAACGCAATTAGAGTGTGTAAATTGTACGGCTTGTATCGATGAATGTGATCATATTATGGAAAGCATCAACTTGCCAAAAGGGTTAATTAAGTATGCAAGTGAAGACAATATTGTAAAAAAACAACCTTTTAAATTGAGTGCAAGAATAAAAGGATATTCGGCAGTATTACTCATCTTAACAGGTGTTTTAATCGGAATGTTATTTTTAAGAAACGATGTTGAAGCAACTATATTAAGATTGCCAGGGCAATTATATCAGCATAAAGAAAACAATATTATAAGTAATGTGTACACGTACAAAGTGATTAATAAAACAACGAAAGATATAGAAGATGTTAGTTATAAAATTTTATCTCACAAGGGAGTAATAAAGCTGGTTTCTAATCATCATTTTATCATACCAAAACAAGGTTTAGCAGAAGGTACCTTATTTATAGAGTTGCCAACATCAATCTTAAAAGGCGATAATGTAGCTATAGAAATTGGCGTTTTTAGTGGTGATCAATTAATAGAAACCACAAAAACAAACTTTTTAGGTCCGAGGAGTTATAAATAAATAGACAGTAGAGAGGTTGGAGGTCATTAAATAGACATCTTAATTATGGTTTAATGCGTTTTAACGAATGCACAACAATTGAAGCAAGCGGTTAATTAAATAATCAAAAGATTGCTTCGGGTCTCGCAATGATGATTTTATAAAAATAACAACTAAAATAAATTATGAAAATAGGCTGGGGAACAGGAATTGTAATTACCATTATCGCTTTTATGGCGTTTATTCTGTATTTTGTAGTTACTATGAGCACCGACAAAGCCTTTAGGTATGATTTGGTGGTAGAAGACTATTACGAGCAAGAATTAAAGTTTCAAGAAGAGATTGATGCGAGTCAGAATTTAGCAAATCTAGAAGAAAAATTAACGATTAAAAGAACAGAAGAAGGTTTACAAGTACAATTTCCTGAAAAATTTTTATCAAAAGAAATTAAAGGAAAAATGTTCCTTTACAGACCATCTAATAAACAATTAGATTTTGAAATTCCGATTTTAATTTCTAATACATATTTGCTCGTGCCTGAGAAACGTTTATTAGATGGTCGCTGGAACATTAAGATTACTTGGAGTTATAAAAACACTAATTATTTATTTAAAAAAGAACTGATTTACTAATGCTTGTATCTGCAATTATATTTGGTTTATTAGGCAGTTTTCATTGCATAGGCATGTGCGGGCCAATTGCTTTTATGTTGCCCATAGAGCGCAAGAATAAAACGAAAGGTTTTTTGCAAGTATTAAGTTATCATTTAGGCAGACTGTTTACTTACAGTTTAATCGGGTTGCTTTTCGGTTTTTTGGGCAGCGGTTTCTATTTTTTTGGGTTTCAGCAACAACTTTCTATCATTGTGGGTGCTGTAATGATTCTAGTTATTTTATTTCCGAAGATTCTACAGAAATTATCGCTATCAAAAAAAGTAAGTACTATTATTTTAAAAATAAAAAACTCTTTAGGTAAAGAGCTCAAGAAAAAAGGAAACGACACTTTTTTTACCATCGGTTTTTTAAACGGATTTTTACCGTGTGGTTTGGTATATATGGCTGTTTTTGGCGCAATTGCAACATCAAATGCTTTTACAGGAAGTTTATATATGTTCTTGTTTGGTTTGGGTACCATTCCGTTAATGACTGCTTTTGTGTATTTAGGCAACTTTACAAAAGGTAATTTAAGAAAAAAAATTCAAAAAGTAATTCCTGTAGTCGTTGTTTTTATGGGGGTTTTATTTATTTTGAGAGGTCTAGGTTTAGGCATTCCTTATGTTTCTCCATTAACACCTAATTTAACATCACTCATAGATGCAAATAGTGTTTGTCATTAATTTTACAAACTTTTCTTTCTCACTACTTAAAATTCAGTAGTGTTTGATAAAAAATATTTTTAGTTTGATAAACCCTGCTAAAATAAAGGACTCTGCGAATTTTTTAAAGGACATCTTACTTTTTTGCAAATAATTTCATGAAGATACAGTAGCCAGTTTTTATTTTAATTTATGTTTGTTTGTCAGATAGTTAGCATTAAATCTTGATTCCCTGCCTGCCAGCAAATAGGTTGGTTCTAAAAGCGCAGCAATCTTGCGTCTTTTATTGGATAAGAACGACTTCATATTCAGTAGTGTCTGATAAAAAATATTTTTAGTTTGATAAATTCTGCTAAAATAAAGGACTCTGCGGATTTTTTAAAGGACACCTTGCTTTTTTGCAAATAATTTCATGAAGATACAGTAGCTAGTTTTATCTTAATTTATGTTTGTTTGTTTGTTTGTTTGTTTGTTTGTTTGTTTGTTTGTTTGTTTGTTTGTTTGTTTGTTTGTTTGTTTGTTTGTTTGTTTGTTTGTTTGTTTGTTTGTTTGTTTGTTTGTCACGCAGTTAGGGTCAAGTTTTGGTTCCCTGCCTGCCGGCAAATAGGTTGGTTCTAAAAGCGCAGCAATCTTGAGTCTTTTATCGGATAAGAACGACTTTAAATATAAAATAAATAAAATTTCATCTATAAGTTTTCGAATTTCATCTACGCTATGATTATATTGAACACTATTCTTTACAATTACCTTAAAATTAAGCTACCTTTAAGCATTTATAACAGTAAAAATGATAAAAAGTAAATTAAGTATTTTACTAATAGAGCAAGATGAGGTTGAAATTATTAAACTAAAAAAGGCCATTTCTAAAGAAAGCGAACAGTATAATTTAATTTTAGTTTCTAATACAAACTTGGCATTAGCAGCATTAGAAAAGAGTTTACCAAATATTATTTTGTTAGATTTAAGTATTTCAGCTTCTAACGGAATTGAATTTTTATCAATTTTAAAGAACAATACTATTTTTAGGTCTATACCTGTAATTGTTTTAACCGCTGTAAATACTAGTACCGATATTGCTACTTGTTATAAACTTGGTATTGCAGGGTGTCTTTTAAAGCCTTCTAAAAATGATGATTACGAAGTAAAAATTAACACGATACTTAAATATTGGAGTCTTAACGAATTTATTCCCTCTTAAAGTTTGAATGAGCAAAAAAAAATAGAAATTTTAGAAAGAGCTTTGTTACGGCAAAAAAAGGCTAGAAAAGCAGCTGAACAAATTCTTGAAATTAAATCGTTAAAACTTTTTAATACTGCTAAAGAATTGCACAAAGTTAACGCTAAACTTGAAGAACTTTTAGACGAAAAAACAACTCAATTAAAAGGTATTTTTGAAAACATTAATGATGCCTATATCGTTATGGATATTGATGGCGCTGTAATTAAAATGAACGATAATGCGGTTCATTTATTTGGCTACGATCACTTTAAAGAAAAAATAAATGTGGTAAATCTTATTTACCAAGAAGACTTTGGGTACGCAATGGATTCGTTTTCAGAATTAATTGAAAAGGGTAGTTTTTCTAATTATACGGCTCGGGTTATCACAAAAAATAGAGAAGTAAAATGGGTAAATATTAATGCGAGTGTTGTTTATGATAAGAATAATATACCTATTGCTGCGCAGGGTATTATAAGAGATATAACAGTTCAAAGAGAAAAGCGTTTAGTTCTTGATATGATTAATAATATCATGAAATCTATTTTAGGAAAAGAAGATTTGCATGAAATAGCTTGGGAAGTTTCTAGCAGTATTGCCGATTATTTAAGTACAAATGATTGCGTTATTTATTTGGTTGATGAAAAAGTAAAAACTTTAGAGCAAATTGCAGCGTTTCAAAATAGAACCACGCAAGGCAAACAAATTTTAAATAAGGTTGTTTTGTCTTTTGGTGAGGGAATTGTAGGCAATGTCGCTAAAACAGGAATTGCAAAAATAGTAAGCGATACTAGCAAAGATAAAAGCTATGTAGAAGATGATGAAAGAAGATTGTCTGAAATTACCGTGCCTATAATTAATGACGGGCAGGTTATTGCTGTGATCGATGCAGAACATAAGAATAAGAATTATTTTGTAGAGGCACATTTAAAAACTATTGAAAATATAGCCAATTTGGTTTCTCTTCAATTTAGAAGTGCCATTAATTTAAGAGAAAGAAAAAAAGTTGAAATTAAAAACCGCCAACTTTTAAAAAAATTAGCAAAAAGTAACGAAGAATTAGAAGAATATGCGCATATTGTTTCTCATGATTTAAAATCGCCATTAAGAAGTATTTCTGCCTTAAATAGTTGGATTCAAGCTGATAATGTAGGTAAATTTGATGCGATGAGTCTGCAAAATTTTAAAGATGTAGATGCTACTTTAGAAACGATGGAGAATTTAATTTCTAATATTTTAGAATACTCTAGCATAAGCGCAAATTTAGAAATAAACGACGATGTAGATTTAAATGCTTTAATAGAAGATTTAAAAACGGTATTGTTTGTTCCTAGAAATATTTCTATTAATATTTTAAATAAATTACCGATTATTAGGGGAGATAAGACTAAATTTCAGCAAGTATTTCAAAACTTAATTAGCAACGCTATTAAATTTATAGACAAAGAAAAAGGATTTGTAAATATTGATGTAGCAGCGGATGCAAATTTTTATACCTTTTCGATATCAGATAACGGAATCGGAATCGAGAAGCAACATTTTGATAAAATTTTTAAAATATTTCAGTCTTTGAACGGTTCAAAAGATTCTAACGGAATAGGGCTATCTATTGTTAAAAAAATTGTAGATATTTATTCTGGAGAAGTTTGGCTAACATCCGAGGTACATAAAGGAACCACATTTTACTTTACATTAAAAAAATAAGCATGGAAAAACCAAATATTGATTATATAGAGCAGCTTGCTCGAGGTGATGCTGCGGTGAGAAAAACATTAGTAGATGTTATTAAAAGTGAGTTTCCGGAAGAACGAAAAGAGTATTTTGAAAGTTTCGAAAAAAAAGATTTTAAAAAAATTGAGGAAAATGTTCATAAACTAAAGCATAAAATTAGTATTTTGGGACTCGAAAAAAGTTATGGTTTGGCAAATGCCTATGAACATAACTTAAGAGAAAGCAGTATTGATGGTTCTAAAGATTTCGAAAAAACATTAACCACAATAACTGATTTTATAGAAATACTATAAAGCTATGAAGTGTATTATTGTAGATGATGAAAAAATAGCAAGAGTAATTATAACCACTCTTTGCAAAGAAATTAAAAATGTAGAAATTTTAGAAGAATTTTCTAATGCAATCCAAGCACTTAAATTTTTAAATGAAAATAAGGTAGATTTAATTTTTTTAGACATTCATATGCCAGATTTTAATGGTTTAGACTTTATAAAATCATTAAAAAATCCGCCTAAAATAATATTAACCACTTCAGATCCTAAATTTGCAATAGAAGCCTTCGAATATGATTTTATTGTAGATTATTTATTAAAACCTATTGAGTTATCTCGTTTTCAAAAAGCAGTTATAAAAGCAGAAAACAAGAAAGTAGACAAAATTGCTTCACGTTCAAATAAACAAGATATTGCAAACGATTTTTATATAAATATAGACAGACGCTTAATTAAAATAGATTTACCTAGTATTTATTTGATAGAAGCAAAAGGAGATTATATACACATTAAAACAGACGATAAAAATTATGTAGTACACTCTACACTTAAAAAGATAGAAGAAAAATTACCAGATTCGTTATTTTTAAAAATACACCGTTCTTATATTATCAATATTAAAAAAATTATTGATATTGAAGACAACAGCGTGCTTATTAAAAAAGACGTAATTCCTGTGAGTAGGTCTAAAAGACCCGAGTTAATGAAACGCTTAGATTTACTATAAGTTTTTCGTCTAAACATACTCTCGATTCGTCTACACTACGCTCGTAAATAGCGAAAATTAAGAGAGTTTAATCTGTTTAAATTTAAATTTGTGATAGCCAAAATACATATCATGAAAAAATTATTATTAATCTTATTATCGACTGTTATTACATCTTTACAGGCTCAAAATTATGCTGATTTAAATGAGAATTTCACGATAGAAAATCCTGTTTATTTAAAAAATAAAGCAAATGCAACCAGTATTGAAACGTTAAAAATAATGGATAATTTGCCGCCATATAATTATACAGCTTTAGATAATATCTATACTTCTCGTAATGATAAATCTCGTTTTACACGAGTTAAATAAATTTGTTAGAAGCATTTTAAAATAATGTCGCATAACAAATAGTGCACTTCCTCTCAACTTTATCAAAAATAATAGCCTTAAGAAAAAGAGTATTGTAAAATAATTTCAATAGTTAGCCACCTTATATTTCGCTTCAAAAAAATGATCTTACTATAAATTAAGTAAGAGAAACATTGAAAATGTATTACAATATTTTAACATGTAGAAATTTAAATAAATACTGCTGTGAATTAATGTTTTTAGATACTTCTTAAAATAATTAAAGACTTTAACTAAAAATAATACGTAAAAAAGAATAATTATTCTGATTTGCAACAGTGATAAAATAATTTAGAAAGAACAACTTTCTTAAGAAAACAACATAATAAAACTAATTTTCGAATGAATTCAGGTATTATCATAGTATTTAACAACGATGAACAGACAATTAATGTAAATGAAATTGTTGAAATTTTAGACGAAAATAATTTTAAAATATGCCTTGTTAATAATAGCAATTCAAAAAATATCAGCAAAGCATTAGATAAAATTAAATTTCAATCTAGTACAAATTCAGATGTTTTTATTTTAGATAATAAACATGATAAAGGTTTAAAATATGCTGTTAAAGCAGGGGCTAGGTTTTTATTGAACGAAACAGAATTCGATTTTATTATTTATTTAAAATCAGATATTATAGGCTATTTCAAAGAAATTAAAGAGTGTTTTAATCAATTAGATGTTCAGAAAGAATCTTTTACACCCTGCCCAACCAGATCAGAAAGAAATGTATTAAGAGATGTTTTTCCGTTTGAAGAGTTTTTAAAACTGGATAGTAGTTTTTAATTAATCAATTCATTTTTAATACGAAAGCAATTTTCCTTTCCTAAAAATTTGGGGTCTCCAAATTTTTCAGACCAAAACCCTTCTAAAATATCTGCAGTCAAACATTTGTAAACAACAACTCCCTTATAGATTTTATTTTCAACTCCCTTATAATTAAAGTTGATAACCAAAATATTGCTATGAAAAAAGCCCGTGCCTAATTGCTCTTGCATTTTATGTATGAGCCATTTGGCAATAATTCGATTATTTTCATCTAAACTTAACGTAAGTGTTCCTTTATAAGAATCTTCTTCTTCGTCTTGGTTGTTGCCTATAATAGAGAATTTGCCTATTAAATCTTCAATTTTCATTTGTTTTGAATAAGATATGTAACGAACCTTAAATTTACAGATAATCACGCAGATCCTAATGATGAATGTAGTTTTTTATAGAAATTATTGATATTTTTTTCCAACATCTAAATTTAAAGTACGCCGTTTAAGCATCTTTTAAACAAGAATTAAATGCTCTTTATTAAATTTTTTGGAGTGTTTACCTTTGATGTGACGATTTTTATGAGCTTATAAATTTTATAGTTTACTTGTGGCAAAAAAGTATGACAATGAATTTAAAGTTATGATAATCGAACTATTAAATTTTGGTGTTAAAAGCAAACAAGTTAATGAGGATTATAACTTAAGTTTCGGTATGGTTGGGCGATGGAAACGCGAATACAATTTGAAATCTAAAGATTTTTCAAAAAAGAAAGAAATATCTCTTGAAGCTCAAGAGCTCAAAGCACTAAAAAAATAACTAAAGAATGTAACCATGGAGCGTAACATCTTAAAAAAGGCAGTGAGCAAACAACCCGAAAATATTGTTTTCTCCATTTAATATCAAATCTTCAAGAGCGACTTATAAGAGATCAATTCATTTTAGAAAATATTGATATATATCTGGTTGAAAAAATGTGTAAATCCATGAAAGTTAGTAAAAAAGGCTTACTATTGAAATAGTCTGTTTAAAAGGAGTTTAAGTAAATAAATTTTTTAAACGATTTTTCGACTACTTTATTCACTTTTTTTAAAAAAAATATAACTAAAAAGTGCATTTAAAAACGTGTGTAATTTCGATAATTAATATTTGATGATCTTGTATTTCTGCGAAAACTCTTGGCTTTTGCATTTATAATTTCAAAACATTTTATACCAAAATAGAGCTTACTATTTTTAAGTAGAAGAAGTAAGGTGATTTAATTTCTTAATTTTACGATCAAAATTGTTAGAAAAAAATTATAAACGATTTATCACTTCAAAAACCAACAATCATATTTGGGTCTTTTATGGGTATATGTGCTCACTTATAAAGAATAAGTGTTTATACATAGAAATTATATAATTGTAAAAAAACTACTTTTAACTAGTAATTTTATTTACTTGCTATCATAAAACCCCCAAAACAATATCTATTTTGCAAACCAATATAGAAGAAGACGTATCCGAAAAATTTAACTTAGCTATTCAGAGAAACCAAGATGAATCAAATCATCAGTTGGGAAAAATTAAAAGTAACGGACTTTTATTTGGGTTTAACCTAAATTTAGAGCTGATTTATTTTTCGTCTAATTTAAATTCAATCATAGCGCCTCTGCGAAAAAAGTCTCAACAGATTACGTTAAGCAATTTTTTTAATCAATCAATTATCAATAGCTTTACTAGTTTTACTAATAGTAAAAGGGCAAGCGAAGTACATGCAACTTTAGTTGATTGGCAAGAGACTCCTCATCAATTGCGTTTTTCAAAATCTAATCTTAAAGAAATAATTATAGAATTAGAGGTCTTCAATGAAAAAGAACAAAAAAGTTTAATTACAAAACTAAACTCTTTAGACATCTTTCTAAAAGGGATTAATAGTTTTAAAAATGAAAAAAAGATGGCATCTAATGCTGTAAAACATTTTAAAATTATAACTTGTTTTGATCGTGTTATGTATTACAAATTTGATGATAATGGTGAGGGAGAAGTTTTAGCGGAAGAAAAATCTTCAAATTTAGAATCTTTTTTAGGTTTGCGGTATTTGGCTAAAGATGTACCAAGACAAACTCATGAAGAGGGTAAAAAAAGTCTTAATAGATCTATTTCTGATGTGCATGATGTAGGAATTCAAATTCTTGGTTTAAAGTATGCTAAACAAGTTAATTTGAGTCAGAGTGTTTTTAGAACCGTAAACCCCATTCATATTCAATTTCTTAAAAAGATGGGCGTTACAGCTACCTTCGGTACAAATATTGTAAAGGGCGATACCTCTTGGGGTATGATGATTTGTCATCATTATACGGGGCCGAAATCACTCTCTTTTAATAATCGATTATTGAGCATTTTTTTCTCAAACGGTCTTTCTCTTTGGTTGCAAACGATTCAGGTAAAAGAGCAAAATCGTCTCTGGAATATTCAAAAAAGTATTTTTAAGAATATTAGACAGAATACGATGTCTAAAACAATTAAGGAGTTAATTATTCATGATTGGGATGAACTATCTAAAGAATTAAAATTAGTTGGTTTTACCATCTACAGCAAAAATAAGATGACCAACCATGGAGTTGTAATAGAAGAAATAGATATTCTAAATAAATTAGTAGAGCTAGAGAAAATTAACCAGAAAGAATATAAAATTAATGCCTTATTTGGGCATTACAAGCAAGAAATCACAAGCGATTTAAACGCTAGAATATCTGGTTTTGTTGCAATAAAGCTAAATGATCCCGATAATTCTGTGCTATTATTTTACCGAGAAGAAAAAGTTAAGGTTCATAAATGGGCAGGTAAACCTAATGGCAAAAAAGAATTTGAAGTCTCTAAAGCCTTAACACCCCACAAAATTTTTGATATCCAATACGAATTGGTTAAAAACGAATCGCTGCCATGGCAAGAAAATGATAGAAATTTTATATTCGGATTAGGAAATGCTTTAAAAGCCAATATTTTGAATTCTTTACGATTAGAATCTAAGGGTATTAAACCCGAATTGATTCTTGAAAATGAAGTGAACGAATTAAATTACACCATTTTCTTATTGCAAGGAGAGAAAAAGCAGTTACAAATAAAAGTTGATGTAAAGCAATTGCAAATAAAAGTAGATGCCATGATTAAAACGGTTAGAGAAGCTGTTCGTTTTAATAGTTTAAAAAGCGTTGTATTAAGTAATATGAGCCATGAAATGAGAACGCCTTTAAACGGAATTATGGGTTTAGCAACTCTTATAAGTGAATCTGAAACCGCTAGCGAAGAAACGCGCCATTATGGTGAGCTCATCTATAAAAGTGGTGAAAGAATGTTACAAACTTTTAATCGTTTAATGCAACTCGATTTAACAAGCACTAATTTAGCAAGTAATGAGTTAAAGCCTCTTGTTTTAAAAGAATTTCTAGAGGCTAATTTAAGAACAATTGCTGCGATAGCTCTTACAAAAGGGCAAGTCTTAAAATGGCATACTCCTAAAGGAGAGGTGTCAATTATATCAAATGAAATAATCTTAAGTAAAATTTTATTGAACCTTGTTAACAATGCCTTAAATTATAGTGGTTCTAAAGCCATTGTAGATGTACATGCAAAAATTGTCATTACAAATGATGCAAGGTTTCTTCGGTTTACTATTAAAGACAATGGTCCCGGAATTGGTTTTGAAGAACTAGATAAAGTGTTCGAACCTTTTTATATGTCGGCTAAAATAACCAGCAATCAAGATAAAAGTAGCGGTTTAGGTCTTTACATTGTTAAAACTTATACAGAATATCTGGGCGGCACCATTAAGTTAGATAGCAAACTCAGGGCAATCGCCTTTAAAAAAAATGGGGTTGTCCTAGCATTAAAAGGTGTATATTTACAATTATAATTTTTTATTCGGAAGATGTTCTGAATAAAAAAAAATGATACGCCATAAGACTCAGGTCGCTTATTCAGAAACATTCCTTAACGCTTTCACCTCCTTAAAAGACCCTCGAAGAATCAATAAAGGCAACATTAAATACCCGCTAATAGAAATTTTGTTTTTAACAATTTCA
>NZ_VORR01000068.1 GCF_007997085.1 Polaribacter sp. IC066 | reverse complement strand
AAATTCTATTTGAGTTTTGAGCAAATGAAGAAATCGAGATAAAAAGTAGTGAAAAAAAGATTTTATAGGTTTTCATAGGTGAATTTTAAATGTTCTCGATACATCACGCAAAAAAAGCGTGCCACTCAAACTGACAATTCTTAATAATTTTAAACTTTTTAGATTGCTACTTCGATACAATTATCTTTTAGTCGTTAAAATAATACTTCCTTTTTCAAGCTTCGCACTTTTAAAAATTCTATTTGAGTTTTGAGCAAATGAAGAAATCGAGATAAAAAGTAGTGAAAAAAAGATTTTATAGGTTTTCATAGGTGAATTTTAAATGTTCTCGATACATCACGCAAAAAAAGCGTGCCACTCAAACTGACAATTCTTAATAATTTTAAACTTTTTAGATTGCTACTTCGATACAATTATCTTTTAGTCGTTAAAATAATACTTCCTTTTTCAAGCTTCGCACTTTTAAAAATTCTCTTTGAGTTTTGAGCAAATGAAGAAACCGAAATAAAAAGTAGTGAAAAAAAGATTTTATAGGTTTTCATAGGTGAATTTTAAATGTTCTCGATACATCACGCAAAAAAAGCGTGCCACTCAAACTGACAATTCTTAATAATTTTAAACTTTTTAGATTGCTACTTCGATACAATTATCTTTTAGTCGTTAAAATAGTACTTCCTTTTCCAAGTGTCGCACTTTTAAAAATTCTATTTGAATTTTGAGCAAATGAAGAAACCGAGATAAAAAGTAGTGAAAAAAAGATTTTATAGGTTTTCATAGGTGAATTTTAAATGTTCTCGATACATCACGCAAAAAAAGCGTGCCACTCGAACTGACAATTCTTAATAATTTTAAACTTTTTAGATTGCTACTTCGATACAATGATCCTTTAGTCGTTAAAATAATACTTCCTTTTCCAAGTGTCGCACTTTTAAAAATTCTATTTGAATTTTGAGCAAATGAAGAAACCGAAATAAAAAGTAGTAAAAAAAATATTTTATAGGTTTTCATAGGTAACTTTTAAAGGTTCTCGATACATCACACAAAAAAAGCGTGACACTCGAACTGACAATTCTTAATAATTTTAAACTTTTTAGATTGCTACTTCGATACAATTATCTTTTAGTCGTTAAAATAATACTTCCTTTTTCAAGCTTCGCACTTTTAAAAATCCTCTTTGAGTTTTGAGCAAATGAAGAAATCGGGATAAAAAGTAGTAAAAAAAAGATTTTTTAGTTTTTCATAATTTATGTTTTCAGACCTCACAGGTTTTAAAAACCTGTGAGGTCTTTACGTTATCGAAACTACTTTCTCGTTGTTAAAATAATACTTCCTTTTTCTGATAATTCAATTTCATCTTCCCAAATAAATTCCTCACCAGAAATAATATTTTTTAAGGTTTTTCCTTGCAATCCAATTTCTGCGTATCGGGTTAAATCGATGGTTATCGGTTTGTCATTTTTATTGACAATATTTACAACAACCTCATCTTCTAAAATTCTAAACAAAAAATAAGTTCCGTTTAATGGCGCAAAATGAATTGTTTTTCCGTCATGAATTGCTGTTGATTTCTTACGATAATTCAATATTTTTTTTAGGTAAGATTGCATTTCAATTTGATCTGCTTTTAAACCTTTGCCCGAAAAAGCATTTATTGGGTCATTTTTCCATCCGCCAGGAAAATCAGTCCGAATTACGCCATGATCTCCAGGATTCTTAAAATCGTTCATTAAAATTTCTGTTCCGTAATAAATTTGCGGAATTCTTGGCAACATTAAATAGACAGATAACGCCATTTTGGTATTTGCTAAATCACCTTCAAATTGGGTGTAAATTCGACTCATATCGTGATTATCTCCAAAAATCATCAGGTCTTTAGGCGAAGCGTAATGAAAGTCATTTGCCAAACCCTCGTAAATTTTAATCAAACCAGTGTCCCAAGATTCTTGTTCTTTTAAAGCGCTAATTACATTTTGCTGCATTGCAAAATCCATCGTAGATTTTAAATTAGATTCGTAACCATCTCTATTATTTGCTCCTTTTTGCCAATACCCAATTAATAACGGATTATAACTCCATTCCTCGCCAACAATAGAAAAGTTGGGATATTCTTTCATAATTGCACCCGCCCAATTACTCATAAATTGTTTGTCTGGATACGGATAGGTGTCTTGTCTAACACCACTAAAACCGACTGTCTCTATCCACCAAATACTATTCTGAATAATATATTTTGCCATAAACGGATTCTTCTGATTTAAATCTGGCATTGTAGATACAAACCAACCTTCATTATTCCCTTTTGTATCAATTTTGGAAGCGTATACATCTTGATTTGTAGTTCTTCTGTGGTTTGAAGTGATTAGATCTCCGTCATTTTCAAAATTTTCTTGATAATTTACCCAATCATCAAAAGGCATATCTTTCATCCACCAGTGCTCTAAACCGCAATGATTTGCCACCTGATCCATGATTAATTTCATTCCTTTTTTCCCTAAATCATCTGCTAATGTTTTATAATCGTTTAAAGTTCCAAAACGCGGATCAACTTGATAATAATCGGTAATTGCGTACCCGTGATACGAACCCTTGGGCATATCATTTGTTAAAACAGGCGTTGGCCAAATAGCGGTAAAACCTAAATCAGAAATATAATCTACATGATTTATAATCCCTTGTAAATCTCCACCATGACGCTGGTAACCATCCGTTCTATCAATGGTAGTTTCGTTTAAGTTTTTCTTGATGTCGTTACGTTAATCTCCATTTGAAAAACGGTCTGGAGTTATCAAATAAATAGCGTCTGCACTATCAAAACCTACATAGGCATCCGCAGATTTTTCTCTTGATTTTAGTTCGTAGGTATGTGTTTTTTTGCTACCATCATTTGCTATGAAAGTGATGTCGAATTTCCCTGCTTTTGTCGTTTCATCAATCTTTAAATCGATAAATAAATAATTTTTGCTTTTTGCTTTGTGTACTTTTTCGATAGCAACACCTGCATAAGAAATACTAGGTTTTGAATTGCCTATGTTTTCTTCTTTCACCAACAATTGCAATGAAGTATCTTGAAAACCAATGAACCAATTTGGTGGCTCTACGCGTTCTAAAGATGAATTTGAAATTGTAGTTTCTACTTTAATTCCATCGGAAGATTTGTCTTCATTTGTACAAGAGATAAAAACTGTAATTAATAAAACTAGCACTATTTTTTTCATTTTTGGATTCTTTTTTGATGAATATAAATCGGTTAGTATTCGTTTGCAAGCAGTAATACAAAAGTATTAATGGTCTCTCATTATACTCGTTAAACCTCAAAGGTTTTAAAAACCTTTGAGGTTTGTATTCGCATAATTTTTTAAACAGTTACTGATGTATTAGGAAAAACTGTGATCAATTCTTTATTTACTAAAATATTCATTTCGTTTTTACCGTCAATTTCAAAATGAGTTTCTTTTTGATTAACGTGAATCGTCAGAACTTGCTTTCTAAAATTAACTTTAAATGAATAAGATGTCCATCCTTTCGGAATTTTTGGCGAAAAAGAAAGTGTATTATTCAACACTCTCATACCTCCAAAACCTTCTACAATACTCATCCAAGTTCCTGCCATAGAAGTAATATGCAACCCATCTTCTACTTCATGATTGTAATCGTCTAAATCTAAACGAGCCGCTCTTAAATAAAATTCGTACGCTTGTTCTGTTCTATTTAATTTTGCTGCTTGAATACTATGTACACAAGGAGAAAGTGAACTTTCATGTACTGTAAAGGGTTCGTAAAAATCGAAATGACGTTCTAATTCTTCTATTGAAAAATGCTCTTCAAACAGATAAAAACCCTGCAAAGTATCCGCTTGTTTTATATACGGAGAGCGTAAAATACGATCCCAACTCCATTTTTGATTTATCGGTCTTTGACTATTCTCTAAATTTGCAACTGAAATTAATTCTTTGTCTAAAAAACCATCTTGCTGTAAGAAAATATTATGCTTTTCTGAAAACGGAAAATACATATGTTCGGCAACTTTTTTCCAATCTTTTAACTCCTCATCAGAAAAATTCGTTTTTTCTTTAATCCGATTGTAATCAGAAACATGGTTTGTTTTTACAAGCTCAATATTTTTTAGAGCATACTCAATACACCATTTTGCGATGTAATTTGTATACCAATTATTGTTGATATTATTCTCATATTCATTAGGACCTGTTACGCCTAAAATCATGAATTTATCTTTATTTGATGAAAAAGTAGCTCTTTGCTGCCAAAAACGGGCAATTGCAATTAAAACCTCTAAACCTTTTTCGGGGATGTAAGAATAATCGTCTGTAAAACGATAGTAGTTAAAAATGGCAAAAGCAATAGCGCCATTTCTATGAATCTCTTCAAAGGTAATTTCCCACTCGTTATGGCATTCTTCGCCGTTCATCGTAACCATTGGGTACAATGCCGCGCCGTTTTTAAAACCAAGTTTTTCAGCATTTTCAATGGCTTTATCCAAATGATTGTATCTGTATTCTAGTAAAGTTCTTGCCACAGATTGATCTTTTGTAGCCATATAAAAAGGAATACAATACGCTTCTGTGTCCCAATACGTACTTCCGCCATATTTTTCTCCTGTAAAACCTTTTGGACCAATATTTAAAGAAGCATCTGTACCTAGATAGGTTTGATTTAATTGAAAAATATTAAAACGAATTCCTTGTTGTGCCCTTACATCGCCTTCTATGGTAATATCTGACATGCTCCAGATATGCGCCCAAGACTGTTTTTGCATTTCTAATAATGCATCAAAACCAAGATGTACCGCTTTGTCTAAAATTGCTGCTGCAGCAGTAACTAATTCCTCTTTTTTATGATTTCTATCCACCACATACCCACCAAATTTATGGATGGTAAATGTTTGATTTTCTTTAATATCCTGTTGATACCTGCAAGAGGAATCACTTGAAGTTTGTTCATTATTACAAGCTGTAGCTATGGCATGATCATTTATAAACAATCGAGATTCCATAAAAGTACAGGTGTAAAAGTGTGTTTTCATGGTTCTTGCTTCAATATAAGATTGCTGATTATTTTGAGACACGCTTAAAACGTCCCAAAATTGGTCATCCCAATTGGTATCTTCATTCGTAATTCCTGCATCTATATAGGGAATATAAGTAATTTTAGCATCTGCATTTAAAGGTGTTACCTCATACTTAATGGCACCAACTTCGTCTAATGCTAAACTTAAAAAACGTTTGGTATCAACTTTAATTTTGATTCCGTTTAGTAAAACAGCTTCAAAACTTCTAGACAACCAACCTTCTTGCATATTGAGTTCTCTTCTAAACTTTGAAACTTCTGTACAAGTATTTAAATCTAGTTTGTCATCATTTATTACAACATTAATCCCGATCCAATTTGGCGCGTTTAACACTTTTGCAAAATACTCTGGATATCCGTTTTTCCACCAGCCAACGCGAGTTTTATCAGGATAATAGACACCTGCAATATAATTTCCTTGAAATGTTTTGCCTGAATAATTTTCTTCAAAATTGGCACGTTGTCCCATGGCACCATTGCCAATACTAAATAAACTTTCTGAAGACTTTACTTTATCTGAATTAAAGCCTTCTTCTATGATAGACCATTCATTTGGTTTTATATAATCTTGATTCATTTTTACGTAAGATATTAGAACAAAGATGCTAGCGCACTTCGCTATTAGACTTCCTCTTGTTCTGTTATTTATTATGTTTCTTTGAGATATTAGAAAATAGATTTTAAATAGCTTAAAACCTAGACAAATAACGCTATAATACTCTATTACAAATATTTAAACAATCCTAATTTATCTATTTTATTTTCTCCTGTCTATTGTTTCTTGTTTCTTGACTCTAATCTCTGACTCTTCTACCCTTCAATCAACTCTTGTATAAAGTCGATACTAATTTCAGTAAAATCTGTAAAATTAAAGTGAGCTTCAGAAAGTACTTTTTCGTCTCCAATACCAATACTTATCATTTTTGCCGCATTTGCCGCTTTAATGCCAGCAACAGCGTCTTCAAAAACTACACAATCAGTTGCATTCACATCTAATTGCTGGGCTGCTAAAAGAAAAACTTCTGGATCTGGTTTTGCTTTGGTTACATTGTTACCATCTACAATGGCATCAAAATAATGTAATAATCCTACTTTTTCTAAAATGGGTCTTGCATTTTTACTTGCAGAACCTAAAGCAATTGGCACTTTATTTTCTTGTAAAAACTCTAATATTCTGGGCACATCTGGTAAGATTTCTGATGCATCCATATGTTCGATATACCTTAGATAATCTACATTTTTTTCAATCATCCAAGTATCAAATTGCTCTTGTGTTGCGTCTACTTTCCCCATTTCTAAAAGAATTTCTAAACAACGCTTTCTACTAACGCCTTTAAAAAGTTCATTTTGTTCTTTGGTAAATTCGAAACCTAATTCGTGTGCTAGCTTTTTCCAAGCTAAATAATGATATTTGGCAGTGTCTACGATAACTCCATCTAAATCGAATATAAATCCTTTTTTCATCTATTTTTTAATTTTCTTCTTGATAACTAATAGCGTTTTTATCGGTAATTAATAAGTTACATAAACCTGCAATAACCAAGCTAACTCCTGCAACTGTCATGGCATTAATTGCTTCTTCACCTAATAAATTAGATACATAATTGATGCCTCCTAAAGCTGCAATAATTTGCGGAACTACAATAAACATATTAAAGATTCCCATAATAACGCCCATTTTCTTCGGGTCTACAGAACTAGACAACATTGCATATGGCATTGATAAAATACTACCCCAAGCAAAGCCAATCAATACAAAACAATATTTTAAATTTTCTGGGGATGCATAACTCATTAATAAAAAACCAATTCCCCCTAAAATCAATGAAAATAAGTGTACATATTTTCTGTTGATGTTTCTTTTAGAAGTATAAAAAGTTAATAATAAGGCAAATGCCATTGATGACAAACCATAAATCCCCATAGCAGACCCCACTGAATTAGAAGATTCTTGAAACTTTGTATTCGCTACATTAAATGCTTCTGCTTGTGCAGAATCTGCCATATTAAAGGCTGCTTCTACCGGAGCTGGTGTATGAAAAATATGCTCTGTTAAAGCGGGGTTTGCCATAGACCACATGGTAAAAAATGCAAACCATGAAAAAAACTGAATTACACCCAATTTTTTCATGGTCATTGGCATACTTCCAATATTATTTAAAATATCTGGAATAAAGTTATTCTTTTTAGCCTTTTCAAGTTCAAACTCTTCCATGTCTTCTGGTGGATATTCTTCTGTTTTAAAGACCGTGTAAAGAATACTCAATAGAAACACAATAGCGCCAATTGCAAAAGCAACTTTTACAGACATTGGCACTACACCAGACGCAGCTTCATTACTAACCCCTAATTGAGAAACCATCCAAGGCAAATTACTAGCAATCCATGTTCCGATACCTATAATTAAGGTTTGAACAACAAAACCATAAGATCTTTGAGATTGTGGTAATTTATCTGCAACTAAAGCCCTAAACGGCTCCATAGAAATATTAATAGACGCATCTAAAATCCAAAGAAAACCAGCGGCTACCCATAAAGCGGGTGAATGCGGCACAAAAAATAAGGCAATTGAACTTAAGATAGCGCCTACTAAAAAGTAAGGTCTTCTTCTACCCCATTTTACACTCCAAGTTCGATCGCTCATATAACCAATTATAGGTTGTACAAGCAAACCGGTTAATGGTGCTGCAATCCACAGTAACGGAATTTCTTCCTTACCTGCTCCTAAAGTTTGAAAAATTCTTGACATAAATCCACCTTGAAGGGCGAATCCAAATTGTATCCCTAGAAATCCGAAACTCATGTTCCAAATTTGCCAGAAGCTTAACGTACGCTTTTCCATTATCAAATATTATTAATGCCTATACGATAAGTGTATTAGACTTATCTTTAATTATAAATTGTGGAATATAATTTATTGATAAATCCTAATATGTGAACAAAGGTATGTTATTTTTATAGTATTGATAAAAATTGATTAAATAATTTACGACGACGGTTTCGTAGAAATTAGTAGATACAAAAAAACTTACGACGACGGTTTCGTTGATTCTCTTAATTTTAAATCGCTTGAAATTACGATTTTTTTAGGGCTATAAATTTCCGCATCTTTTTCAATTCTTTCTATTAAAACCTCTACTGCTTGCTTACCCATTGTAAAACCGTGCTGTGCTATTGTTGTGATAGAAGGTGATGAATATTCAGAAATTAAACCGTCTGTAAAACCAATAATAGAGATCTCTTCAGGGATGCTTAAACCTTTCTCTTTGGCTATTCTCATTGAGTTTGCTGCATAAATTTCGTTTACTGCAAAAACACCATCAATAGCTTCTTCGAAAACTTTTTCTATCTGTTTCTTAATATCTTGATTTTCATCAATTTCAACAATTAGTTTTTCATCCGTTTTAATATAGGATTCAATCAACGCTTTCTCATACCCTTGTCTTCTTAAAGCACCTACACTTACGTGGTTTGGTGTGGTAATTAAAGCTATTTTTTTTCTTCCATTCTCTAGCAAATGTCGCGTAGCCTTGTAACCCGCGCCAACATCATCTACAACTACTTTATCACATAAAATTTCATCGACAACTCTATCAAATAAAACCAACGGAATTTCTTCTGCAACTAAATCTGTAAAATGCTTAAAGTCTTTATTCTTAAGCGTTTCATTAGCGATAGAAACAATTAAACCGTCTACACTACCGTTGGATAAAACCTTTAAAGTTTCTACTTCCTTTTTGTAAGATTCATTCGAGAAACAGACCATAATATTGTACCCTTTTTCATTTGCACCCTCTTCGATACCCATAATTACCGTAGAGAAGAAATGATGTACTATTTTAGGTAAAATAACACCGATTACTTTTGTTTTTTGATTGCGAAGTTGTAATGCTAAATTGTTCGGCTTATAATTGTAAAAATCGGCATACGCTTGTATTTTCTTTTTCGTTTCGGTACTAATTTCATGGCTGTCTTTCAGCGCTTTTGAAACCGTAGAGGTAGAAACTCCTAATTCTTTCGCTATTGTTTTAATGGTAATTTTTTGCTTCATTTTTTACGGAATAACAAATTTAAGAGTACTATTTAACTAAATAATTGATTTTTAAACAAACAAAGTTGTTAACACGAAACCGATTTCGTGACTTTTGTCATGTGACAATTGAATGATTAGTTTCTATCTTTACTAGGTGGAATGTAAACTTATTGTAAAATCAAAATCAAATTTACAGTTATTATTTAACAAATTATACATGAAAAAATTTAAATTATTATTAATTGGAATTCTTTTGTCCTCGTCATTTACAATGTTTGCGCAGCAGACAGTAAAGGGGGTTGTAAAAGAAAAATCATCGGGGCAGTTTTTGCCTGGAGTGAGCATTGTTATTAAGGGTACTACGAAAGGTACTCAAACAGATTTTGATGGAAATTTTATATTTGAAAAAGTAAAAACAGGCGATACACTAGTTTTTAGATACCTAGGGTATGCAGACAAAGAAGTCTTAATCACGAACAACTTTAACTTAACTGTTGAACTAAAAGAATCTGCAGAACAATTGCAAGAAATTGTGGTAGTTGGTTATGGTACTACAACGGTAAAAGATGCTACAGGTTCTGTAGAAGCTATTACTGCAAAAGATTTTACAAAGGGTAATATTGTAACTCCAGAAAACTTATTAAGCGGTCGTGTTGCTGGGGTAAACATTACAACAAGTGGTGCTCCTGGTTCTGGTTCTCAAATTAGAATTCGTGGCGGATCTTCGCTAAACGCATCAAACGATCCTTTAATCGTTATCGATGGTTTACCATTATCTGGCATTAACTTATCAAGTATCAACCCTAATGATATTGAGTCTTTTTCTATATTAAAAGATGCTTCTGCAACCGCTATTTATGGTTCTAGAGGTGCAAATGGGGTTATTATTATTTCTACTAAAAAAGGTAGAAGTGAATATAATTTAGATTACGATTATCAAATTGGTTTTGGAGAAATTAGAGACCGAATTAATGTATTTGATGGTGATGGTTTTAGAAATTTAATTGCAGCACAAAGACCTGGAGATGTTGGAATGTTAGGAAATGCAAATACGAATTGGCAAAATGAAGTTTTTCAAAAATCGGTTTCTACACAACATAATATAAGTGCTAGAGGTCAAATTTTTGGAGTAATTCCGACCAGACTTTCTGTAAATTTTTCTGAAATTGAAGGCAACATTTTAACCTCGCAATTTGATAGAGCAAATGTCTCGTTATCGATGAATCCATCATTTTTTGATGATCATTTAAAAATAGGCTTAAATTATAACAGAGCTTTTATAAATAGTAGATCTGCCGATGCTGGGCAAGTAAACGCTGCTTTGCGCTACGATCCTACACAGCCTGTGTACGATGCAACTTCTCCTTTTGGAGGGTTTTACCAACATTTAACCAACACCGCCGATGGTATTTTGGTTGATAATGGCACTAGAAACCCAGTTGCTGCTTTATTACAAACAAATAATAATGCAAACACATTTAGACAATTTGGTAATTTAAAAATAGATTATAAATTGCATTTCTTACCAGAGGTAACTGCTACTGTTTCTGTCGGTTTTGATAAATCTAAAGAAAAAGGCACCTTTTTTAATCCACTAACAAGCCCTGCAAGCTATAATGATTTATTTGTAGGCGGCGAGGGTAGCTTTCTAAACGAATACAATAACGAAAATTTAGATGCTTATTTAAACTACACCAATACATTTGATAAATTTAAAACAGATGCAATGGTTGGCTACAACTACCAATCCTTTGATGGTTCAGGAAATAGTACAGGTAATTTAAGAAACCCAAATGATACTGGTTTTACTTCTTATGCAAATACTCCTGTGGTTTTAATCGGTTTTATTGGTAGAGTTAATTTAACCTATAATGAAAAGTATTTATTAACCTTAAACTATAGAAGAGACGGAACATCACGATTTGGTCCAAATAATAGGTGGGGTAACTTTGGTGGCGCATCGTTAGCTTGGAGAGTGAGCGATGAAGACTTTTTAAAAGACAGCAACGTAATTTCTGAATTAAAATTACGTGCTAGTTATGGTTTAAATGGACAACAAGAAGGAATTGCTGGAGATTTATATTTAGATAGATACCGTTTTGGAAACCAAGGTTCAAATTATATTTTTGGAGGAGTGCCCATACAATCAACCATCCCTTCTGAAAGAAGTAGTTTAAGATGGGAAAATGCAGCAACAGTAGAAATAGGAATTGATTACGGCTTGTTTGATAATAAATTGACAGGGTCTATAAATGCTTTTCAAAAAAATTCTACAAACTTAATATCAGACGCTCCTGTAGCAGACGGTTCTAACTTTACAAACAGAGTTTTACAAAACATTGGAGATTTACAAGTAAATGGTCTTGAGTTTTCTATAAACGCAGATGTTATTAAAACAGAAGACTTTAACTGGAATTTTAATTTTAATGCAACCTATTTAGATAGAGAAATTAAAGAATTAGCACTAAACCAAGATATTACAGTAGGTGGTATTGCTGGAGGTACAGGAAACTTTATTCAACTTTTTAGAGAAGGTTTTGCACCAAATTCGTTTTATGTCTTTAAACAATTATACGATACAACAGGTGCCCCAATTGAAGGTGCTTATGTAGATTTAAATGGAGACGGAATTTTAAATCAACAAGATAGGTATTTAAAAGAAGATCCTCAAGCTAACGTAACCTTTGGTTTTCAATCAAGCTTTAATTACAAGAACTTTGATTTAGCTTTTAACTTAAGAGCTAGTTTAGGAAACTACGTATACAATAACGTAAATTCTAGTTTGGCACAATATGACTTATTACAAGACAACGCCGTTTTAGGAAATTTACCAACATCGGTATTAAACACTAATTTTAATAGTACTTCAGATGTTATAATTTCTGATATTTACCTTGAAAATGCTTCATTTTTAAGAATGGATAATGTAACAGTAGGATATACTTTTGATAGACCTATTAAAAAATTTGCATCGAACAGTATTCGTTTATGGGCCGGTATGCAAAATGTGTTTACACTTACAAACTATTCTGGTTTAGATCCAGAATTAGCGGGTAATGGTATCGATAATACAAATTACCCAAGACCAAGAACACTCTTGATTGGCGCAAACATTAAATTTTAATAACTAAAGAAATTATAATGAAAAAAATATTTAAAATAAATAAAATAGCAGTCCTATTATTGGTCATGGTTGTTGCGCTATCTTCTTGTACAAAAGATTTAGACATCACACCACAAGATGATCAAGACTTATTAGGTGTAGATTTTTTTGCAAAAGAAACTGCATACAAAGAACTATTAGCGGGTGTTTATGCAAACTTATCTTTAACAGGTGTAGATGGCGAAGGATCTTCTAATATTGATGGTTTAGATGCTGGAACAAGTCAGTTTGGTAGAGTTTTATTGTATTTGCAAACCTTGTCTGCAGATCAAATGATTTGGTCTTATGAAAATGACCCCGGAACTCGTGAAATACAACGTAATATATGGAATGCAGATGATCCTGTTATTTACGGAATGTTTGGTAGAACGCATGTGACAATTGCTTTTGCAAACAACTTTTTAAGAGAAACTACGGATGTAAAATTAGCAGAAAGAAATGTTTCTGATGCTACGAAAACAGAAATCGTAAAATATAGAGCAGAAGCAAGATTGTTAAGAGCAATGTCTTATTATTATATGATGGATTTGTTTGGACAAGCAAACTTTTCTACAGAAAATGATGCTATTAATGCGCAACCTTTAGCGTATAACAGACAACAATTGTTTGATTTTATTGAGAGCGAATTAATTGCAATTGAAGCTAATTTAGCAGACCCAATGTCTGTAGAACATGGCAGAGCAAGTAAAGGTGTTGCTTGGATGATTTTATCAAAAATTTATTTAAATGCAGAAGTCTATATTGGGCAACCGAAATATACAGAGTGTTTAGAGTACACAAAGAAAATTATTGCAGGCGGTTACTCTTTAGCAACCGATTATAAACACAACTTTATGGCAGACAACAATGTAAATTCTGCTGTGAATGAAATTATCTTTCCAATAATTTCAGACGGATTTTATACCAAGAATTTTGGACCAACAACCGTTATGATTAATGGTTCTGTAGGTAGTATAGAAACCAACGGTGCTGCGTTAGGAGTTAGTGCAGGTGGCTGGGGAGGCGCTTTGCGTTTAAGAAAAGAGTTTGTACAACTTTTTGACGCTAGTATTTTTAATAATGATACAAGAAATACAATTATTTCTGCTGGCAGAAGTAGAGAAATAACAGACATTTCTAATCAAGACCAAGGTTATATTTTAGAAAAATATTCGAATGCAACATCTACAGGAGGCTTCGGTGTAGATCTTACTTTGGTAGATACCGATTTTCCGTTATTTAGATTAGCAGATGTGTATTTAATGTATGCAGAAGCACATTTAAGAGGTGGTTCTGGTGCAAATCCTGCAGATCTTACTTCTTATATAAACGCGTTAAGAACTAGAGCAAATAATCCGCAGAACAACTTATCTATTGCAGACGTTACTTTAGATTTTATTATCGATGAAAGAGCAAGAGAATTACATTGGGAAGCCCATAGAAGACAAGACTTAATACGTTTTGGCAGGTTCACAGGCGGTTCTTATAACTGGGCTTGGAAAGGAAACGGAACAAACGGAATTGCGTTATCAAGCAACCTAAAGTTATATCCAATTCCGGCAGCAAGTTTAGCTTCTAATCCAAATTTAACTCAAAATGAAGGTTATTAATTTAAAAAATAAATTACAAATGATGAAAAATATAAATAGATTTTCAGCAATTGCATTCATTGGGATATTCATACTTCTGTTCAATTCTTGTGATGACAGTTCTGAATTATTTACCATAGAAACACCTACTGCAACAACTTTAGCAGCAGTAGGTTTTACAGATTTAGAATTAGATGCAGTCAATACAAATAACCCTGCAATTACTTTAAATTGGGGCGAAGCAGATTATGCACAACAAACATCTATAAATTATGCAGTTCAATTTTCTAAAGATGATGCATTCACAGAACCTGTGGTTGCAGCAACTGTAACAGGCAGAACCACGATTACATTATCGGTAAGTGAACTAAATGCGGCGGCTGGTAATGCTGGTTTAAATCCTTTTCAATGGGAAACTCTTTATGCTAGAGTAGTTTCTTCTTTAGGGACTAAAAGTAAAGTTGAAGCAGCTTCAAATACATTAATGTTTAATGTATATCCTTACTTTAATTATGTTTTTGATGATTACTTTTTAGTAGGAAATGGCGTAGCACCTGGTTGGGATAATAACAGTGTAAACCAAAACCCTCCTTTATTTAGAGATGGTTCTGATGAAAACGTTTATTATTACACAGGCTTAATTACAAATGATTCTGGTGCCTATGACGAAGGAAGATTTAAAATTTTAGAATCTACAGGAATGTGGCAACCACAATGGGGGGAATCAAGAGATGAGGGTAGTGATGATCCTAGCCAAAGTGGAGATGTAGCCGGAAATCCAGGAACGCAGTCTGGTGACCCAGGGAGGTTTGGTGTTACTACTACTGGTTATTATTCGTTTATGATCAATTTTGCAACCAATAAATATACGTTAGTTCCTTTTGATGAAACGGGTACTATAAGTCCTAATTCCCTTACAATTCAAGGTTCTAGTACTGCAAATATAACCATGAATCCTTTGGCTTTTGATGGTCATTTATGGTTTGCTAAAAATATAAGGTTAATTCCTGGAGACATAAAATTTGTAACAGATGCTGGTGCAAATTGGGGAAGTTCTTCTTCCTTTTCTGGAGTAGCAACTGAAGGTGGTGATGCAATTCCTGTAATTGTTGAAGATGACTACGATGTGTGGTTTAATGATTTAACGGGGCAGTATATTTTAATTCCATTAAACTTATAATATCAATTTAATTTTAAAAAGATAAAAAATGAAAATTTATTTTAAAAAATTAAGCTACTTACTTTTATCACTTACCTTATTATTAGGTGCTTGTGATGCCGAAGAGAGCTTAACCATAACAAGTCCAGAACCTGAATTTGTTTTAAATACGCCTGGTATTAGCACTATATTTTTAAATTTTGAAGTACCAAATAATCCCGCTTTTACCATTAACTGGGTAGATGAAATTAATGCTCCTGCAACGTACAGTGTAGAAATGGCTACAGATGCAGAATTTACAACTGCTATTCCATTGGGGTCTACAGAGAAGAACAATTTTTCGATGACGGTATCAGAATTTAATCAAACTTTAGACAATGCAGGTGTAAAGTCATTTACAGAAACTGCCGTTTATATGCGAGTATCTGCAGGTGCTGCACTTTCTAATGTAGTATTATTTCAGGTATCTAAATTTGCAGTGCAAGTGCCCGTTATTACAGGTCCTGATTCTGGTGAATCCTTTGTACTTTCTGACGTAGATCCAGAATTAGTGATTGCAACTGTAACCTGGGAAGATCCAGAAATTACAACGACCTCAACGGTTGATGTTACCTATCAATTAGAAGTTTCAGAAGCAGGTACAAATTTTGTAGATGTATTTTCTTTAGGAGAAACAGCAGAAAATTCAATATCCTTATCGCATGGCGAACTAAATACGTTTGTTTTAGAAAACGGAGGTGTTGCCGGAACAGCAATTAATTTCGATTTTAGAATTAAAGCGATTGCAAAAACTGCGGCCGGAGATTTATTTAGATCATCAGAAGGTATTACACTTTCTATTACTCCATATGATGTTGCCTTACCTCCTACTCTTTTTGTTGTTGGTGCTGGTGCTGTTGATGCAGGTTGGGGATGGGATTCTCCTGTTGAGTTAGTCTTACAAGGCAAAATATATTCTGGTAATATTAATTTATCGCCAGATAACGGTGGAAACTTTAGACTTTTTACAGATAAAACTTTAACATGGGGTTCTCCTAGTTATAACTTTACCTATTATGAAGAAAGAGGCTACACCATTGATAGCAACTTTGTAAATGCAAATGATGGCGATTTTAACTTTCAGTTTATAGGAGCTGCGGGTGCCTTTTTTATGGAAATTGATACTCAAAATGAAACCATTACTTTAAGCCCTGCAATTGTAGGACCAAATTGTAACTTCGACCAACTTTGGGTTGTTGGTGGTGGTGCTGTAGATGCTGGCTGGGGATGGAGTTCTCCCGTAGAAATTGCATGTACAGGAACAGGCGTTTATCAAGGAAATATCAACTTAACAAATGATGCTTTTCGGTTTTTCTCTGACAGATCATTAGAATGGGGTTCACCTAGTTTTAATTACCCATATTATGCAGATGCAGGGTATACCATCGATGCTAATTTTGAAGATGCTTTAGATGGCGATAATAACTTTAAATTTAACGGTACTCCTGGCATTTATTTTTTAAGTATTGATGATGTAAATAAAACAATTACACTAGGTCCCGAACAATCTCAATGTGAACTTGACCAACTTTGGTTAGTTGGCGCTGGTGTTCCTGATGCCGGTTGGGGTTGGGGTTCTCCTGTTGCATTGCCTTGCACCGGAGCAGGAATCTATTCTGGTCAAGTAACTTTTGCAAATGACGCTTTTAGATTTTTTACTGATAGAACTTTAGAATGGGCTTCTCCAGGTTATAACTTTCCTTATTTTGTAAACGAAGGCTATGCAATAGATGCTAATTTTGAAGACGCTTTAGACGGTGATAATAATATGAAGTTTATTGGTACTTCAGGAACTTATACCTTAACAATAGATTCAGCTAACAAAACAATTACTATCAATTAAATTATACAAATCAAAAGGCTATGTTTTGAAAACATAGCCTTTTAATATCCTTAAAGTACATGAAAAAAAAATTACTTATTTTGATGCTATTCATAATAGCATCGGTAGAAATTAGCGCTCAAGTTTCTTTTAACGTGAACGCGATAGAAGTTGATGAACCCGTTACAATTACGGTAGCTATTAATACAGCACAAAATAGCTGTAATGGCTTATCTAATCCTGCAAAAGTATATATGCATGCTGGTATTGGAGATAAATCAAACGCCTTTGGATTTAATGTTATTGGAAACTGGGGTTTAGATGATGGTGTTGGTGAAATGACGCTAAATGCTAATGGCACTTACAGCATTACAATTACACCTCAAACTTATTTCGATTTAACAGCCGCTCAAATTAATACGGCCGCCAGGATTGGTATGGTGTTTAGAAATGCCGATGGAACTCAAGAATTAAAATTAAATCAAAATGGTGCTTGTGGTGATTTTATTTTTCCTATTGGCGCTGTTCAAGTAAAATTAACGCAACCAACTAGCAATTTAGTGGTGGTAAATTCTGGCGATAATTTAACAGTAAGAGCTGTAATAGATTATCAAGGAAGTACAACAATTAGAGGTACAATTGAAGTTTTTTATAATAATACTTCTATTGCAACAAGCACTTGCGGAACGCCTGCTTGTGTAGCAACCATTACAAATATTACAGAAAGTGGCGAAGTTAGAATCGTGGGAACACCCCCTAATGGTGTTACAGAAACCAACGAAGCTAAATTTAATGTAATTGTTGTACCAACCGTTGTAACCGAAACAATGCCTGCTGAAATGCAAGATGGTATCAATTATATAGCAAACGATTTTACAAAAGCAGTTTTAGTTTTAGCTGCTCCTGGTAAAGATTTTGTGCAAGTAGCAGGTAGTTTTAATAACTATATGCCTACCGAAGCGCATACCATGAAAAAAGATCCGAGTTCTGATAAATTTTGGTTAGAAATTTCTTCTTTAACAGCAAACAAAATAGAAACGTATCAATATTGGGTTTTTGATCAATCGCCAGCAACCAACTCACCTAATTTGGTAAAAACGGCAGATCCCTTTTCTACCTTGGTTTTATCTCCTTTTGATGACCCTGGCATTCCTGAAACTACGTATCCAAATATGCCAACCTATCCAGAAGGGCAAGAAAGAGAGGTTACTGTTTTACAAACAGGACAAACTACTTATAACTGGATGGTTACGAACTTCGAGAAACCTAAAAAAGAAGATTTAATAGTGTATGAAGTTTTAATTAGAGATTTTGATGCCAATAGAAACTATCAGGATTTAATTGATAAGATTGATTATTTTAAAAACTTAAACATCAATGCAATTCATTTAATGCCAGTTATGGAGTTTGAAGGCAATGAAAGCTGGGGCTACAACACGTCATTTCATATGGCTTTAGATAAGTTTTATGGCACAGAAGATAAGTTAAAAGAATTTATAGATACCTGTCATCAAAATGGGATTGCTGTAATTTTAGACGTTGTTTTAAATCACGCTTTTGGCAGAAATCCGCTCGTTAGAATGTGGATGAATGATCCTGATAATGATGGTTGGGGTGGTGATAGCAATAACAGTTCTGCACCAATAATAAGTAATGATAGTCCTTATTTTAACATTTCTGCAAGACATTCTTACAATGTAGGTGAAGATTTAAACCATCAAAATTCTTTAACGCAAGAGTATACAAGAAGAGTACTAAAACATTGGATTGAAGATTTTAAAATAGATGGTTTTAGATGGGATTTAACGAAAGGATTTACTCAAAATTGTTCTGGTGGCGATGAGGGTTGTACAAATAGCTATCAGCAAGATAGAGTTGATCTTTTAAAACAATACGCAGATTATTCTTGGTCTTTAGATACGGATCATTATGTGATTTTCGAACATTTAGGAAGCGATAACGAAGAGCAGCAATGGGCTAATCATAGAGAAAATGAAGGCAAAGGCATTATGATGTGGGGTAAAATGACCGATGAATATAACGAGCTTACCATGGCAAATTCTGGAAATAAAAACTTTAACAGAATGGGGCATAAGAGTAGAGGTTTTGCAAAACCAAGATTAATGGGCTATGCAGAAAGTCATGATGAAGAGCGCTTAATGTACAAAAACATCGCTTTTGGTAACAACTCAAGGGCTTCGCATAATGTGAGAGATTTAAACACCGCATTGTCTAGAATGTCTGCTTTAGGTGCCGTAACCTTAACAATTCCTGGACCAAAAATGATTTGGCATTTTGGAGATTTAGGAATGGATACCTCCATTTTTACTTGTGCCTCTGATGGCAGTTATGACAATGATGGCTGTAAGTTAGATACAAAAGCGCAACCACAGTGGGCGAATAATTGGTTAACAACTGCAAACAGAAAAAAGATTTATAATGATTGGTCTAGAATTAATGCTTTAAAAATAAATGAAGCTGTTTTTGAAGGTGATTACAACATATCATCTGGTTCTTTAACACCAAGAATTGATATTTTTAACACAAGCATTCCAGAAACTGAATTAAGAAATGTAATTGTTTTAGCAAACTTTGATGTGGTTGCACAAACTGTAAATACCAATTTCCCTATTGAGGGTGCTTGGGTAGATTTAATGGATGCAAGCAATAGTACAACCTATTCTGCTAACACTATAACCTTGCAGCCTGGAGAATTTAAAATATTCGGAAATCAGTCTGCAACGCTTTCTACAGATGCTGTTGCTTTGATTAGAGATATTTTAAAAGTATATCCAAACCCTACCTCATCTGCTTTTTCTTTATCAAAAGATGTGTTAGCGGTTAGTGTTTACGATGTAACAGGGAAGCAGGTAAAAGAGTTTACTAAAAACATAATAAAAAACAGTAACTATTCAGCCATTTCCGGTAGGAACGGATTTTTGCTAAAAGCAAGCTGAATATTTTCTAGTACTTTTTGTTTATTTTTTTTGAGCGTTGTAATATATCCTCTAATTCTAGCAAAATATTGTGC
>NZ_VORR01000067.1 GCF_007997085.1 Polaribacter sp. IC066 | reverse complement strand
GTTAGTGGTTAGTGGTTAGTGGTTAGTGGTTAGTGGTTAGTGGTTAGTGGTTAGTGGTTAGTGGTTAGTGGTTAGTGGTTAGTGGTTAGTGGTTAGTGGTTAGTGGTTAGTGGTTAGTGGTTAGTGGAAATTAAAAAAATTAAATTTAAAATACATGAAAACAATAATAAAAACATTAAAAGCTCCTGCTCCTATTGGGCCGTATAATCAGGCTATTTTAAGTGGTAATACGCTGTACACTTCAGGACAAATTGCATTGCATCCAGAAACGGGAGAACTAGTTTTAGATTCTATTGCCATAGAAACAAAACAAGTAATGGAAAATATGAAAGAAGTTTTGGCAGCAGCCGAAATGACTTTTGAGAACGTTGTAAAAGCTTCTATCTTTATTTCTGATATGAATAATTTTGCTGAAATAAATAAAGTTTATGGGCGTTATTTTAACGAAGAAACTGCACCTGCAAGAGAAACTGTTGAAGTTGCCAATTTACCGAAATTTGTAAATGTAGAAATTAGTATGATTGCGGTGAAGTAGCTATTAGTGGTTAGTGGTTAGTGGTTCGTGGTTCGTGGTTCGTGGTTCGTGGTTCGTGGTTCGTGGTTCGTGGTTCGTGGTTCGTGGTTCGTGGTTCGTGGTTCGTGGTTCGTGGTTCGTGGTTCGTGGTTCGTGGTTAGTGGTTAGTGGTTAGTGGTTAAAAATAAGAAAAATCTATGCCAATTAGTATTTAAATTCCAATTTTTGTCTCTAATTTCTTGTTTCTTGGCTCCTGATTCTTTTCTCCTTATCATCTAAAATTTACTCGACTGTCTCCTGTATTTCTAAATGAAAACAAAAAAACCTAATAGAAAATTAATTCTATTAGGTTTTATATGTTTAAAAACTTCTTAAATTATAGAGAAGCTGAATATTCAATTAAATCAACAATTTTTGTTGAATATCCCATTTCGTTGTCATACCAAGCAACAACTTTTACAAAATTATCATTTAAAGCGATTCCTGCTTTCGCATCAAAAATTGAAGTTCTTGTATCTCCAACAAAATCTTGAGAAACAACCATTTCTTCCGTATAACCAAGAACACCTTTCATTTCTTCGCTTTCTGAAGCTGTTTTCATTGCTGCACAAATTTCTTCATAGGTTGCTCCTTTTTCTAACTTTACAGTTAAATCTACCACAGAAACATCCATTGTAGGAATTCTGAAAGCCATACCTGTTAATTTACCATTCATTGAAGGTATTACTTTTCCTACAGCTTTTGCAGCTCCCGTAGAAGAAGGAATTACATTACCAATAGCAGAACGCCCGCCTCTCCAATCTTTTACAGAAGGACCATCTACCGTATTTTGAGTTGCCGTTGCAGCATGCACAGTGGTCATTAAACCTTCTACAATACCGAAGTTATCATTTAAAACTTTCGTTATCGGCGCTAAACAGTTTGTTGTACAAGATGCATTAGAAAAAATCTGTTGCTCTTTCTTTAATTCTTTATTGTTTACACCCATTACAAACATTGGTGTATGATCTTTAGAAGGTGCAGATAAAACTACTTTTTTAGCTCCGGCTGTTAAATGCTTTCCTGCAGTTTCTTCTGTTAAGAAAAAACCAGTAGATTCTATTACGTATTCTGCTCCTACTTCATCCCACTTTAAATTTGCTGGATCTCTTTCTGCAGTAATTCTGATTTCGTTTCCATTAACGACTAACATACCATTTTTTACTTCAACAGTTCCGTCAAATTTTCCGTGAACTGAATCGTATTTTAACATATATGCTAAATAATCTACCTCTAACAAATCGTTAATTGCAACTACTTGTACATTATCTCTTAATACTGATGATCTAAATGCTAATCTTCCTATTCTACCAAATCCGTTAATTCCTACTTTTATCATATTCTTCTTATTTTACTATTATGTGGTCATAATGTCTGACACACGAATTAATTCTTTGTTTATCTTTGATTGACCTTTAATTGCTTTTTCTAAAGGAGTAACGGCTATTTTATCATTTAATAAACCCACCATTAAATTAGATTTACCCTTAAGCAAAGACTCAACAGCTTTTACACCCATTCTACTTGCAAAAACTCTATCAAAACAAGAAGGAGAACCTCCTCTTTGCATATGGCCTAAAACAGACACACGAACGTCATATTCTGGCAAATGCTCATTTACATAATCTTTTAACTCAAAAACATTTTTACCTGTTTTATCGCCTTCGGCAACTACAACGATACTAGACGATTTACCAGATTCCTTACTTCTTCTTAAAGATTCTAATAAACGATCTAAACCTAAATTTTCTTCAGGAATCAGAATTTCTTCCGCTCCTGCACCAACACCTACATTTAAAGCAATATGCCCCACATCTCTGCCCATTACTTCGATAAAAAACAATCGATTGTGAGATGATGCGGTGTCTCTAATTTTATCAATAACCTC
The DNA here is from genome assembly GCF_007997085.1 of Polaribacter sp. IC066. Taxonomy (GTDB): domain Bacteria; phylum Bacteroidota; class Bacteroidia; order Flavobacteriales; family Flavobacteriaceae; genus Polaribacter. The sequence continues at coordinate 17,739 of NZ_VORR01000067.1, read as the reverse complement.
AACAACAGTGTTTAAGGCTGTGTCGTAACCTAAAGTATGCGATGTACCTGCAATATCATTGTCAATCGTTCCTGGAATTCCCATCACCGGAAAACCAAATTCTTGACTAAACTTTAAAGCACCCGTAAATGTACCATCTCCTCCAATGGTAACAATCGCGTCTATTTCTGCTGCTTTTAGAGCATCATACGCTTTTTGTCTTCCTTCTTTGGTCATAAAATCTGTTGACCTAGCTGACTTTAAGAACGTACCTCCTTTGTTAATAATACCTTTTACACTACGCGCATCTAAATCTATAAAATCGCCCTCAATCATTCCTTGAAAACCTCTATAAATTCCTGCACATGCTATTTTATGATATGCACAAGTTCTTACTACAGCTCTAATTGCTGCGTTCATCCCTGGAGAATCTCCTCCAGAGGTCATCACGCCTATTTTTTTAATTTCTCCCATATATACAGTGTAAAATTAATTCTTTTTAATCGTTTAAAATAATAAAATTACGAAATCGTTTTAGCCTATAAGCTCCCAATTTAAAAGGAAATAGAATATTTTTTGCCCTAAATTGTTTCCTTTTATTTGACGTAATTACATGCAAAACCTTACACAAAAGTAGCATAATTTAATTACCTTGAAAATTAATTAATTTATTATTTATTGACTTTAAAGTATCTTTTTTAATAGGCTCTTTTCTAGTATTAATTTCTTTTTTTAATCCTATTCTAAAAAGTAAATCTGCCAGTGTATTAAAATTCACTTGGTACGATAAACCAACTCCTTGCGTGTAACCTTCTTCTTGTTGTGAATATTGAATTTCATTTTGACGATTAAAAATAACACCTCTAAAACTTCCTTCTGGATTTAGTAAAACCTCTACTTTAACTTCACCAATAACACTAGATTGTGTTTGCGCACCTACCGGAACACCCACTTTACCGTTGATAATTACCCGGTCGCTCACCTGTGTGCTCAAAGATACGTCTACCTGATTATCTATATTTAATCGATCTAGATCGTTGCCACTTTCTCCTTGTTGATAATCTACACCTACCTGAAATTTACTATCAGGACTATTTAGTAAATTAGAAAATGCGCCCGCAATGGCACTCGATGCCGTACCTGCCAGTGTGTTATTTACATCAAAACTTACCCTATCTGGATTTCTGAACGTACCAAAGGCTAATAGCGAAATAAACTGCGTTGTTTTTTCATTTACATTATTATCATTCAGAATAAGTTCTAACTCACTTGCAATTGTAGGGTCTACATTTGTAAGCTGAATATCTAACTCTTGTTTAGAACTAAACAACCCGCCCGTAATTCTAATAACTAAATCTATTTCTTCTTTTCTGTTCGAATTAAAATTTTGCAATAACACTGCCGGATTTGCCTTTGCCTTGTAAATTGCAGTGACATCTAAATTTGCTTCATAAGGATTGCCAGACCAAGAAACGGTACCACCTTTTTGAATCACAAAAGGTTTGTTAATAATACCTCCGTATTTAAAATCATATACCCCATTATCGATTCTATAATCGCCAAACATGTTAAATTTTCCTCGGGTATTAATTCTTATTTGAAGGTTTCCTGAACCCCTACCCGTTAACTGGCTTCCGTTCACTTCATCAATTACTACTTGTGCCTCGGCATCTTTGGTAACCTCTACATCGATGTTTAAAGATAACCCTTTTAAGGCTTCTTGTGCAACCTCTCTTTGCCTTTCCTCTGTTTTTAATTGATCAGATTCAAAATGAATTAATCGATAACTATCTACCGTTTCAACATCTTTTAAAGGCACTACAAATTTTGTGCCTGGGTTTGTTTTTGCATTAATATCGATTGTTAGTTGATCTGTTAAACCAGAAATAGCCACGGATCCTTTCATAAAAGCAGTACCGTAATACAGCGCTTCATCGGTATTTTTGGTATCTAAAGCCACCAAATTATCGGTAACAATTTCTAAATCTAAAAACCATTGTTCAAAATTTTGATGTGAAATATTACCCAGCAATCTTCCTTTAGAATTGTATTTTGTGTCTACTAATTTTACGTCTTCTATAATAAAAGATTGCTGCAGCAATGATATGGTTGCTTCATCTTCAAAATCAAAATCGACATTTAAATACGGAAACTTTAACCCTGCATTTTTAAGTATTAAGGTACCTTCCATATCTGGGTTTCTTAAAAAACCTCGCAAATTAAAATCGCCAGATACAATACCTCTTAAAGAAGAAATTACATCTTTACCTAACGGACTAAAGGCTTGCAAATCGTAATCTTCTAAAAACACTTCTAAATCTATTAAAGGTCTGTCATCAGAAAAATCTAAAGCACCCGTGGCTGCAATACTTTTTACTTTATCATTATTAATCGATAAATCTACCTTGTATTTTTCATAAGAATTATCGCCAATAATATTGATGGCCAATTCTCCTTGTTTAAAATTATTAACTTCAAAATCTTGAATTACCAAAACTGCTTCTGGTTTGTAAACATTGTCTTTTTGTATAAAATCTAGGCTACCAGAAACACTTCCTTTTAATGCCAAACTGTCTATTTCTGGTAAAAAACTTTCTAACTTTACGTTTGTTAAAGATGCCAATAACGTTTTTTCTGTATCGCCCTTTAAATCGCCCGTAAACGCTATTTTTTGCTCTCCAGAAATTAATTTAAATTGACTAAAAGCAAACTCGTTATTCTTTAAATCGAATGTAATTTTATCGGTATTTTTTTCATCAGGGTTAATATTCCAAGCCGTATTTTTAAAAACAAAAGTAGATTTCTCAAAACCTACTACCGATTTTTCATTTTGATTAATCGTATAAAAAAAATCTAGATTAAAATTTTCATTGTTTTTTAAACCTCCATTAAATTCTGATTTAAAATATAAAGTATCATTTTGGGTTCTGTTTAAAAGATTTAATTTAGAGATATTGTAATACTTGGTATTTACTTCAGAGGCTGTTAAGTGCGAGTTATAAAGCGGATTTTGATTGTCTGTTCTTAATAATATATCTTTCATTTCATTGCCATAAGCATCTATTCTAGGTGATGAAAACGTCAATTTTAATTGGTCTTTATTAGACTGTATTTTTCCTTTTATTTTTGTATTATCATCAATATAAATAGCAGGAAAAAAGACATTTACAATTTGATTATAAACTGTGAAATTAAAATCTAAAAACTGATTAGGTGCTACTTTGTAAGGCTTATAGTTGGTATAGATACTCCCTAAAGCGTTTTGTGCTACTTTAGCTACTTCAGAGAAGGTAAACTTGCCTTTTAAATACCCTTCTGCAATGTCTTCAGACACAACATCGATGCTTTTAATGCTGTCTTTTAACGAAGATGAAACTTTAAACTCTTTAAAACTAAATTCCTTTTTTTGATTGGTATAAAAAACATCTTTAAAAACAGCGTTTCCTACAATATCATCAAACGTATTTCCTTCTACATCGAGCTCTATAATTCCTTTTAAACGAGAAATACTGTCTCTTACAAAAAGATTGGTGTCTTTTAAATTTAAATAGGCAATTTCTGATTTAAAATCGAATCTATGTATTTCGGAAGATAAATCTGCTAAACCACTAAACTTCATTTTAAAATTCTCATCATCTATCGTTAACTCGCCATCAAATTTATTATTTTGATATTGACCATTTGCTACAATATCGTTATAACTATACCCTTTAAACTGAAGCTCTGAAACAGTACCTATAAAAGAAGTGTTTACATTGTCTAACTTAAAACCACTCCCATTTACATCACCGCTTAAAGAAATTTTACCAAATAAAGGATCGTTAAAGAAAGCACCAATATCAAAATTACTCAACGCTATTTCTCCTGTATAATTGGCATAATCAATATCATCAATATTAGAAATCATTAGATCTGAAATTAAAGAACCAATGTCTGATTTTACTGCAGTCGTAGCCTCCATCTGCGTGGGTGTAACCTTTACGCGTCCTTTTAAATTAAATTTACCGAATTTACCAAATTCAGAAGGCAATCTATTCCCTAAAACATTGGGCAATATGTTTTTAAGCGCTCTGTAAGTTGCTGTTAAATCTTTAAGATTGCCTTCAAAAATAAAACCTCTTTCTTTATTTACGGCATTTACAAAAGATAAATCTCCTACTATTTTTAACCCTTTTTTTGAGGATGCATTTAATTTTTTTAAATCGAAATTATTTAGCTTCCCTGCAAAATTGCCTTTTAAATCTAAAATATCTGTACCACTTAATTCATCGTAAAACTTTTTAACATCTTGCACCGCTACTTTACTTTGATAAAAACGTGCATTGATTTGAACTTTATCATTAAAATTTGATAAATCTTCTCGCTCATAGGTAAAATCGATGTCTGCCTTTATATTCGATTTTTTGGTTTGTAGTGTTGTTTTTATAAAATGCATTGCCGTATTAGAATACGAAAAATTAGTTGTTAAGTTAGTCACTTCCAATCCGTATAAATCTTCAAAATACAACCCTCTTATATTCGATGAAAAATTGGACCCAACAATTGATAAATCTTGAAAATTACCGCCTGCATTTTTTGCAGTATAATACACCGAGTCTTTTCTATTGGCATTTGTTAATCTATAATTAAGATTATTTACATATACATTAGATGTTTTTAAAATAAACGGATTGGCAAGCGAATCTTTCGGTATTCCGTCATCAAAAGAATCAATAAATACATTTAAGTTGCCATTTTCTTCTCCTTTATAGGTTTTCATGTAAAAATAGGCATCGTCTAAATAAATACTTTTTAAATTTACTTCATTCTCTAAGATTCTACTAAAATTAACAACAGATGTTGTTAGTTTATTTACAAAGATTAAGGTGTCTTTATGATGATCTTTAATGTGCACGCCTTTTAATTGCACACTGCCTAGAAAAGATAAATCGACCTTTTTAACCGTTAAATCGATACCAAAATCGCTATTAATTTTATTGGTTAATTGGTTTCCTAATTTTGTTTGTATGGCAGGAATAGAAAGGATGATGCTCATCAACAGTAAAAAGAGCAACAAGTACCCTAACCATTTCAGTATTTTGATTCCAACGTTTTTGATGCTAATTGTATTTAAGTAATTGTAAAATTCTATAAGATGTAATCAAAAATATTACCACATAGTACAAAGAACGTGCAAATTTAACAAACTATTAAATTTCTATTCTTAAAAAGCAGAGGCAGGCGTAAATTTATACCTAATTTCGCATTACTTTAACTTATTAAATGAATACACCCATATATATATTAGGCATTGAATCTTCTTGTGATGATACCAGTGCAGCCGTTCTGTGCGATGCAAAAGTGTTAAGTAACGTTGTTGCAAACCAAGAAGTACACTCAAAATACGGCGGTGTTGTGCCTGAATTGGCCTCTAGAGCGCACCAACAAAATATAGTACCTGTTGTGCAGCAAGCTTTAGAACAGGCAAATATTACAAAAGAACAATTATCTGGCATTGCATTTACAAGAGGCCCTGGATTAATGGGTTCTTTGCTAGTAGGCACTTCTTTCGCAAAATCTTTGGCTCTGGGTTTAGACATTCCGTTGTTAGATGTAAACCATATGCAGGCGCATATTTTGGCACATTTTATAAAAGAGGAAGCCGCTAAAACACCTCCTTTTCCTTTTATTTGTTTAACCATAAGTGGTGGTCATACACAAATTGTAAAAGTTACCAATTATTTTGAAATGAAAATTTTAGGAGAAACGATAGATGATGCTGTTGGGGAGGCGTTTGATAAATCAGCAAAAATTTTAGGATTGCCCTATCCTGGCGGTCCTTTTATTGATCAATATGCAAAATTAGGAAATCCGAAGGCGTACAAATTTACCAAACCTAAAGTAGGCGATTTAGATTTTAGTTTTAGTGGTTTAAAAACCGGAATTCTTTATTTTATTCAGAAACAAGTTCGACTAAATCCAGATTTTATCAAAGAAAATTTACATGACATTTGTGCTTCTATTCAGTTTACCATTGTAGCAATCTTAATGGAAAAGTTAAAAAATGCCGTAAAACAAACAGGTATTAAACATATTGCCATTGCTGGCGGCGTTTCTGCTAATTCTGCAATTAGAAATAGCCTACAAGAAGCGGAAAAACATTTGGGTTGGACTACCTATATCCCTAAATTTGAATATACCACAGACAATGCAGCCATGATTGCTATTACAGGTCATTTAAAATATATAAATAACGATTATGCCGCTATTTCTGTAACTGCAAAAGCACGCTTAAAAGTAACGGAATAATATGTTTAAAGTTTTATACTTTTAAACACTCGTTAAATTCCTTTTAAAACCCATTTAAAAAGAAGTCGTACGTCATCAAATTCAACTCTATTGAAAAATTTTAAAAACAGATTATTATTCAACTGCTATTACGTTCTATTTTGGATTGTATACTTCATTTTTGCACGTTTATTTTTTCTTGTATATTATTTTGAAAAAACACAAGAACTTGGTTTTGCAACCACTTTAAAAACTTTTTTATATGGCATGCAGTTAGACATTTCTTTTGCAGGGTATCTTTCTTTTATTCCTTTTATATTGATAATTTTATCTATTTTCATCATCCCTAAAGTGATATTAAAAGTTATTAAGGTGTACACCTTTATAGTGCTTATTTTTATAACTTTATTAGTATTGATTGATGCTGGTTTATACCAAGCTTGGGGCATTCGGTTAGATGCATCGCTTCTGCCCTATTTAAACACGCCAGAGCTAATGATCTCTACGGTATCTACTTTTCAGTTGGTTACGGGTATTTTAGCATGGTTCTTTATTTCGTTTGTATTTATCAAACTCTATCAAAAAATTCATAACGCTATTATTCCTAAAATTACTTTTGGAGGCTGGCAAGAAATTCCGCTTTTTTTAATCCTTACAGCGGCTTTAATTATTCCTGTTAGGGGTGGCTTTCAAACCATTCCTGTAAACCAAAGTAATGTGTATTTTTCTGATCAAATGTTTGCGAATCATGCTGCTATTAATTGCATTTGGAATTTCTCTAACACCATTACCCATAAAGTAGATGGTAGCAACCCGTATGCTTATTTTGAAGACGAAACCGCCTTAAAAATCATTAACAAAACAAAAAACAAGCTGTTAACAGCAGATACGGATTCTATTTTAACCACGACAAAACCCAATGTAATTTTAATTCTTTGGGAAAGTTTACCTGCCAAAGTAGTTGGCGCTTTAGGTGGCGAACCTACAGTAACACCTAATTTAAACAAACTAGCTAAAGAAGGACTTTTATTTACCAATTTTTATGCGAACGGCGATAGAACCGACAAAGGACTCCCAGCTATTTTAAGCGGCTACTATCCGCCAACGGTTGAGAGAATTATGCGCATGCCCAACAAAACAAGGAGCTTGCCAATGTTGCCTAAAGAAATGGAAAAATTAGGCTATCATTCCTCTTTTTACTATGGTGGTGATATGAACTTCGGGAATATGAATACCTATATTAGAAACGCAGGAATTACCGATATTATTGATGGTAGCGAGTTCGATAAAAAAGATTGGAATTCTAAATGGGGCGCTTATGATGATGTGTTTTTAGAGCGTTTTGCAAAAGACTTAACAGGCAAGCAAAAAGAACCCTTTTTTAAAATTGCCCTTACTTTAACGAGTCACGAGCCATACGAAATAAAAGGCGAATATAAATTTGGTACAGATACGCATGATAATAAATTTAGAAGTGCGCATTCATACACAGATAACGTTATAGGCAATTTTATTGCTTTTGCAAAACAGCAAGATTGGTATAAAAACACCTTAATTGTAATCATGTCAGACCATGGGCATACGGCGCCCAAACACGAAGGCCCTTATTTCTCTCCTAAAAAGTTTAGAATTCCGATGTTATGGCTCGGGGGTGCAGTAAACCCCAATATTAAAGAAATAAACAACTTTTCTAGTCAAGTAGATTTTTCTTACACCTTATTAGATTTGTTAAAAGGCGATACTAAAAAGTTTGTTTTTGGTAAAAACATTTTTAACCAATCTGATGCACAATTTGCACATTATACTTTTAATAAAGGCTTCGGAACTATTTCAAAAAACGGAGTATTCTTATACGATTATGTGAGTGAAAAAGCTATTTTAAATGAAGGTAAAAATGCGGCTCAACTAGATTCTCTAGGCAAAGCGATTACTCAAAATGCGTATCAAGATTTTTTAGATAGAAAGTGATTGAGGATGTACTTTACAACTCTGTAGAAAGATTAAATACTTCAAAATAGCGTTCTGAATTTGTCGACCAATAGTAGCATCCTATTCAAAAATCTTTGACAAATTCAGCTAAATATAGGTATAAGATTGTTTTTAGAGAAAACATTAAAATCTGAAATACGCTTATCAAACGACCGTTAAGAATTAAATTAGTGGAAATCGTTGATGTATTCATTCAGTTAATGTTAAACTTGATTCCATAAATGAAGCTAAACAAACAACTATAAAAATAAAAAACCGAGCTTTCGCTCGGTTTTTTATTTTTATAGTTGTTTGTAAAATTACACCATTGCTGCTGCCATTTTTTTATACGTTCCGTCTTCTAACAAAACTCTAATTGCAGAAAATGCAGTGATAGTTTCATCAATATCTTCTTGTGTATGCGTTGCAGTCGGTATCAATCTTAAAATAATTAATCCTTTAGGAATAACCGGATAGACCACAATAGAACAGAAAATACCATGATTTTCTCTTAAATCGTTTACCATTGCCATTGCTTCTGGGATATCTCCTTTTAAGAATACTGGAGTTATACATGTTTGAGTGGTTCCTAAATCGAAACCTGCGGTACGCAATCCAGATTGTAACGCATTGGTGTTTTCCCAAAGCTTTTCTTTTAATTCTGGCATTGTACGCAACATGTCTAAACGTTTTAAAGCCCCTTTAACCATAGCCATTGGCAATGATTTTGCAAAGGTTTGAGAACGCATATTGTACTGTAAAAACTGAATTACATCTTTATTTCCTGCTAAAAAAGCACCGATACCTGCCATTGACTTTGCAAATGTTGCAAAATAAACATCAATATCATCTTGTACGTCTTGTTCAAAACCAGTTCCTCTTCCGTCTTTTCCTAAAGTTCCAAATCCGTGTGCATCATCTACTAGCAATCTAAAATTGTACTGCTCTTTAAAAGCAACTATTTCTTTTAAACGCCCTTGCTCTCCGCGCATTCCGAAAACTCCTTCGGAAATTACTAGAATTCCGCCACCCGTTTTTTCTGCCATTTTAGCGGCACGTTTTATGTTTTTTTCAAAACTTTCCATATCGTTATGACGATATACAAAACGCTTTCCTGAGTGCAAACGCACACCGTCTATAATACAGGCGTGTGTATCCATGTCATAAACAATAATATCATTTTTTGTAACCAAGGCGTCTATTGCAGACATAATACCTTGATATCCGAAGTTTAATAAATATGCATTTTCTTTATCAACAAATTCAGCACATTCGCGCTCTAATTGTTCGTGTAAAGGTGTGTGACCAGACATCATTCTTGCACCCATTGGGTATGCCAAACCATGTTCTAGAGAAGCCGCTCCGTCTACTTTTAATACTTCTGGATGATTTGCTAGCCCTAAATAGTCGTTAATACTCCATGTAACTACTTTTTTACCATTAAAAGACATTCTATTAGAAATAGGACCTTCTAGCTTTGGAAACACATAGTAACCCTCTGCTTGCTCTGCCCATTTTCCTAAAGGACCTTTATCTTTTATTATTCTATCAAATAAATCTGTCGTCATTTTTTTATCTACTTTTTATTGAAGACTGCAAAGTTAGCAAAAATTACGAGTTTTTACAATTCACCAATGCATCCCCCTTTTATTTAGAATCTTACTCAATAAAACCTTGTTCTCGCATCCAAGAGTCATTGTAAATCTTGTTCATATACCGTGAACCGCTATCTGGAAAAATAAGCACCACAACACTATCATCGGTAAACATATCTTGTGCCGCATATTGTTTTGTAGCTTGCACCACCGCGCCACAAGTATACCCCGGAAAAATACCTTCTGCTTTAATAATTTCTCTGGCTGTTAATGCCGCATCTTTGTCAGTTACTTTTTCATAGACATCAATCACATCAAAATCGGTAGCAGTCGGAATTAAGTTTTTTCCCAAACCTTCAATTTTATAAGGCGAAACCTCATTTAAATCTAGTGTACCCGTTTCATGGTATTTCTTTAACACAGAACCATACGCGTCTACACCTAATATTTTAATATTCGGATTTTGCTCTTTTAAATACCGTCCTGTTCCAGAAATTGTACCACCAGTACCACTTGCCACTACTAAATGAGTTATTTTACCTTGGGTTTGTTTCCATATTTCTGGACCCGTAGTTCTATAATGTGCATCACTATTTAACTCATTAAAATACTGATTGATATACACAGAATTGGGTGTTTTCTTTGCAATTGTTTTGGCTACTTCGTAATACGACCTTGGATCATCTGCAGGTACATTTGCCGGACAAACATGTACTTCTGCACCCATTGTTTTTAGCAAATCTATTTTATCTTGCGATGATTTATCTGAAATAGCTAAAATACACTTGTAACCCTTTACCAAACTAATCATGGCCAAACTATAACCGGTATTGCCAGAAGTAGTTTCTACAATCGTTGCTCCTTTTGTTAGAATACCTTTTTTTTCAGCATTTTCTACAATATGCAATGCTATTCTATCTTTTTGAGAATTGCCCGGATTAAAAGATTCTAGTTTTGCAAAGTAAGCTCCTTTTAAATCTTTGGTAATATTGTTTAGTTTTACTAAAGGTGTATCGCCTACTAATTGTAATATATTTTCACTAATTCCTTGGTTTCTTGTCATGCTAACATTTCATAAAATAAACGACATTAAGAGGATTTGTACCGAATTGTTTTCAGTAAAATGACGAAATAATCTTTTATAATTTAGAGATTGCTTTGTTCTCTTTATCAAAATAACTGACTAACAATCGGGCACAAAAATACACTTCCTTATTGAATTACAAAATTCATTTGAAAGCTTAATCTTTTAAACACCCACTTTATTTTCTAAAGCTAACAAAAATGTATAATCTTTTGCGGTTTCTCTTAAGGCCTCAAAACGTCCAGAAGCGCCACCATGACCTGCTTCCATATTAGTATGTAACATTAATAAATTAGTATCTGTTTTTAGTTCTCTTAACTTAGCAACCCACTTTGCAGGTTCCCAGTATTGTACTTGAGAATCATGAAAACCAGTGGTTACCAACATATTTGGGTATTCTTTTGCCGTTACTTGATCATAAGGTGAATATGATTTAATATAATGATACGATTCCTTGTCGTTTGGGTTTCCCCATTCGTCATACTCTCCTGTAGTTAAAGGAATACTATCATCTAACATGGTAGAAATAACATCTACAAAAGGCACAGCTGCAATAATACCGTTGTATAATTCTGGATTCATATTTATAATAGCGCCCATTAATAATCCTCCGGCAGAACCGCCCATGGCATATAAATGTTTTGCAGAGGTGTAGTTGTGATCAATTAAGTATTTAGAACAATCTATAAAATCTGTAAACGTATTTTTCTTATTGCCCATTTTTCCGTCTTCATACCATTCGCGCCCTAAATACTCGCTTCCTCTAATATGTGCTATGGCAAAAACAAAACCTCTATCTAACAAGCTTAAACGGGTGGTAGAAAAACTATCAGAAATTGTAGCTCCATAAGAACCATAAGCATATTGCAAAAAAGGTGTGTTTTCGTTTAGTACTGTATCTTTATGATAAACCATAGAAATAGCTACTTTTTTACCATCTCTCGCAGTAACCCAAACACGCTTACTCTTATAATTTTCTTTGTTAAACTTACCTCCTAATACTTCTTGCTCTTTCTTTATTTCTTTAGATTGAGTACGCATATCAAAATCAACTACAGAGTTTGGCGTTGTAAAAGAATTGTACCCGTACCTAATTACAGTGGTATCAAACTCTGGGTTTCCATAAACACCGGTAGCATAGGTTTCTTCATCAAAAGGCAAATAGTAATCTTCTGTTTCGTCCCAGCGCTTAATGCGAATTTTATTCAAACCATTTGTGCGTTCTTCTAAAACTAAATAGTCTTTAAAAATAGAAAAATCTTCTAATAAGGTGTCTTCTCTATGCGGAATTACATCCTCCCAGTTTTCTTTTGCTGTTTTAGAGACAGGCGTTTTCATCAATTTAAAATTGGTTGCTTCGTCTTTATTTGTCAATAAATAAAAATGATCTTTATAATGCGCAACGTTGTATTCTAAATTATCTACTCGTTCTTGCAACATTGTAAAAGATCCGGTAGGGTTGTCTGCATCTAAATATTGTGCTTCATTAGAGAGTGTGCTGTAAGAACCAATAATAATGTAAGTATTCGATTTAGATTTGGTTACATAGGCACCAAAAGTTTCATCTTTTTCGTGATATACTTCAATATCTTCTGAAGCAGAAGTTCCTAAAACATGTCTAAAAATCTTCTCGCTTCTTAAAGTTCTAGGATCTTTTTTGGTATAAAAAATAGTTTTATTATCATTTGCCCAAACAGAACCTCCCGTGGTATTGTCTATAATATCTTTATAAATTTCTCCTGTTTGCAGGTTTTTAATTTGTAAAAAATATTGTCTTCTGCTTACTGTATCGACTGCAAAAACTGCTAAATTGTTGTCATTAGAAATATTTAAACCGCCTAATTGATAATAATCAAAACCTTTAGCCATTTCGTTTACATCAAAAAGAATTTCTTCATCAGCCGCTAAAGTTCCTTTTTTACGGCTGTAAATAGGATATTGCATTCCGGTTTCAAAACGGGTTATATAAAAATAACCGTTGTCTTTATAAGGTACAGAAGAATCGTCTTCTTTAATTCTGCCTTTCATTTCTTGAAACAAATCTTCTTGAAAAGGCTTTGTGTACGACGTTACTTTGTCATAATACCCATTTTCAGCTTCTAAATAATCGACAACTTTTTGAGTTTGGTCGTCTTTTATAGGCGCTAATTTTTGATCATCAGACAAACGCATCCAAAAATAGTTATCTATTCTTACATCGTTATGTTTTTTTAATTCTGTTGGTATTTTTTCTGCTACGGGATGCTTGGCATCTGTACTCTTCATCATTGTATTGTCATTTTTACAAGCGACTGCAAAAATAAGGTTAATAAATAAGGATAAAAGAAATATCTTTTTTCATTTTTGATCGCTATAAATTCTTGTTGATTTTAGTAGCTTTGTGTTTTATTAATAATTAAAAATAAAATTATGTTTGGAGATATGTCTGGGATGATGCAAAAATTAAAGGATGCACAACAAAAAGTAGAAGAAACAAAAGTAAGATTAGATTCAGTTCTGGTTGATGAAACCTCTGCCGACGGAAAAATAAAAATTACCTTAACAGCCAATAGAACCATTAAAGCAATTTCTATTGATGATTCTTTACTTTCAGATGCCGAAGAATTAGAAGATTTTTTAATCATCACCCTAAATAAAGCGATTGTAAAAGCAACGACCATTAATGAAAATGAAATGGCTGCTGCCGCAAAAAACGGAATGCCAGATATTCCTGGAATGGATATGTTTAAATAATAATAAAAATAGACTTTAGACTAAAAAGAAGCAAAACCGCTTCCTTACTAGACTTTAATGCACAAAGGCTAAATTCTTTAATTTATGGTTTAGTAGTAGTAGTAGTAGTAGTAGTAGTAGTATTAGTATAAATATGATTAAGCCTCAAAAATTTAAACATTACTTTCGTTTTACAGTATTTTAGGGTGTTTATAAGTTTTGTATCAAAAAAAATGAATTTTAATTTAGAAGAGTATATGTTGCCTTGTTTTAGCAAAACCTTTTTTGGGTTTGATTGCTTGGGCTGCGGATTGCAGAGATCTCTTCTTCTACTCATAAACGGTAATTTTATAGATGCTTTTAAAATGTATCCTGCAATTTTTACCCTATTAGCCTTATTTTTATTCATACTGCTAAATTTTAAAGCAAAGTTTAAGCAATCAAAAAAAATAATTAGTAGTTTAGCCTACTTAAATGTATCAATTATGGTCCTTAGCTATTTAATAAAAATTAACCTTTAAAAAATCAAATGAAAAAACTCAACACCACTTTAATTTACGTTTTATCTTCTTTAAGTTTACTATGCTGCTGCTTTTTTGGACTCGGAGTTCTTGTTGCACTTCCTTCTTTTTTAATTGCTAATAAAAAACTAAAAGAAGCAGCACAATTTCCAGAAGAATATGATTTTGATGAGGTAAAAGCAATGAAAACGGCTAAAACTTTTGCCCTAGTTGCCTTGAGTATTAATGGTCTTTATTTTGTTTACAGCATGTATAGCATTGCAACAACAGATTGGGATGTTTTTCTTGAAAAATATCAAGATGCAATTGATCAAATACAACAGTCATAAGAAAAATTATCATTTTTTATAAAAACCTTCTATATCTAGAAGGTTTTTTTTGTTAATCAATAGTACTAAACGCATAATAAAAAACCTCGACCCAAAGGTACGTGGTATTAAACAGGATAATTCCTTTTTTTATTTTGACGCTGAGCGTCGGGGAATATAAACACCAAAGATCCCGCTGAAAAAGTGAGATTAGTTTAACTAGCAATTTTTAATGCGTTGCTTTGCAACTTTTAAAAATTGAGTTTCACTAATTTAACGTAACTTAAACAATATTTATTTAACATAAAATGTAAATTTGTAGCGCTTACAAACGAATCTATCTAAAAAATGAAAACAGAAAAAAAAAGAAAATCGTTAGGGAAAAAAGTTACAACATGGGTGCTATCAATCTTACTAATTTTAGTGATTGGCTTGGTTTCCATTCCTTTTTTATTCAAAGATAAAATTGTACTAATGGTTTCGAATACCATGAACAATAATATCAATGCAAGCGTAACTTTTAAAGAAGTCGATGTAAGTTTGTTTAAAAACTTTCCGCTAGCGAGTATCACAATAGCGGATATTGCGGTTCTTAATAAAGCTCCTTTTTTAGGAGATACACTCTACAGTGCCAAAACACTTAATTTTAGCATGAATATTACTGAGCTCTTGAAAAAAGCAGATGAGGTAATTGCCTTAAAGAGTATTAATACCAAAAACGGACAAGTAAATATTATTTTCAATAAAGAAAATATGGGCAATTATGACATTGCGATTGCAAAAGAAACGCCTAAAAATACGCAGACTACGAATACTTCTTTTTCTTTTGACATTCAAGAATATGCGCTAAACAACATGACCTTTAGGTACATAGACCAAAGTTCTATGATTGAAATGAAATTAGAAAACATCAATCATACAGGAAAAGGAAATTTCGCCGAAGATATTTTAGATTTGGATACAAAATCTAAAGCAAACCTATCACTCGACCTAGACAAGGTAAATTATATAAACAACGCTGCTATTTCGTTGGATGCCATTTTAGGAATTGATTTAAAAAACAGTATCTACACTTTTAAAGAAAACAAAGGAATCATCAATCAATTGCCTTTAGCCTTTGATGGTTTTATTCAATTAGTAGATGAAAATCAACTTTATGATTTAACTTTTAAGACTCCTACATCCTCTTTTAAAAACTTACTAGCACTTTTACCAAAACAATATTCAGGTAATTTAGAGACTATAAAAACGGAAGGTAATTTCGATTTAAAAGGAACTGTAAAAGGTGTTTTATCGGCAACCACAATTCCGGCTTTTGATATTTATTTTTCCTCTAAAAACGCCCTATTTAAATATGACGATTTGCCAAAAGCGGTAAAAAACATCAACATAGATGCAAGGATTGTCAACAAAACAGGCATCACAAAAGACACCTATGTAAACGTTGATAAATTAAATTTTAAAATTGATGAAGATGTATTTTCTGCAAATGGAAATATTGCTAATCTAACATCAAACCCGAAGGTAAACTTAACAGCAAAAGGAATTATTAATTTAGCAAATATTGGCCAAGTATATCCTGCACTCCTAAAAAACGAATTAGCCGGAATTCTAAATGCTGATGTTACCACCAACTTTGATATGAACTCTATTGAAAACGGGAAATATCAAAATGTAAAAAACTCAGGTACAATTAAGGTAACTGATTTTAAATATGCGGGTGATGATGTTGCCAACACTTTTTACATTAGTAAAACTGCCATTAGTTTTAACTCAAATACCATAAAACTAAATGAATTTGATGCAAAAACAGGAAGTTCTGATATTGCCATTAACGGAAATTTAGATAATTTTTATGGTTTAATATTTAAGGACGAAGTTTTAAAAGGGAATTTTAACTTGAAATCTAATACTTTTAAAATATCCGATTTTTTAACGGAGGAACCAAAAGCCGAGGAAGCAACGACAACTGCTGCTTTAAAAATCCCGGCTTTTTTAGACTGTAAATTCAATGCAGAAGCAAAAAAAGTGGTGTATGATAATATTAATCTCACCAATGTTTCTGGAACAATTTATGTAAAAGACGAAACCGTAAATCTACAAAATTTAAAATCTGATATTTTTGGAGGAAAGATTGGTTTTGATGGAAATGTTTCTACCAAAGGAAATGCATCGACCTTTAAAATGAATTTAAAATTAGATGAATTGAATATTGCAGAGTCTTTTTCAAATTTAGAAATGCTAAAAGCCATTGCTCCTATTGCCAAAACTATTGAAGGTAAAATAAATTCTACCCTACAAGTTTCTGGAAATTTAAATGAAGATATGACCCCTAATTTAAAAACCATTTCTGGTGAGTTATTTGGGAAATTATTAAACCCTAAATTAAAAGCAAGCAACTCTAAAGCGTTAAGTCTGTTGAGCAATAAAGTTCCTTTTTTAGATGCAGATCAATTAAATTTAGATGGAATTAATGCGTTACTATCTTTTGAAAACGGACAAGTAAATGTGAAACCAATTCCTTTAAAATATAAAGATATTGGCATGGTGCTATCAGGAAATCATAGTTTTGACAATAAAATGGATTACGATATTGTATTTGATGTTCCTGTAAAATACTTAGGTGCAGAAGTTACTACTTTAATTTCAAAATTAGCAACTAAAGATGCTACAGATGTTAAAAGTGTTCCAGTAAAAGCAACTTTATCGGGTAGTTTTACGAATCCTAATTTCGCAACAAATATAAAAGATGCTACTTCTAATTTGGTAAAAGAGCTGGTTGAAAGACAAAAGCAAAGCTTAATATCTAAAGGAAAAGATAAAATCGCAGATTTATTAGGCCTTGGAGCAAACCCCCAAGATTCAACAAAAACAACACCTAAAGACAAAGCTGCTGATAAAATTAAAGATGTTCTAGGCGGGCTTTTTGGCAAGAAGAAAAAAGATACTGTAAAAGGGAATAAATAATAGGATGTTTGTGGTTATTCTAAAAGTAGCCTTTTTTAACCAATGTTGTAAGATAAAATAAATAAAAGAACGTTGCTTTTAGAGCCAAGAACCAAAAATAGAGTGTCACGAACTTAAAATCAGCTAAAAACAAGGATACATTTTAAATTGCAAAATTTATTCTAAAAACAAGGTGTACTTCTAAAAGAAAAATAATTCCTTTTATTTTAAAGGTTCTTCGCCAAAAGTTATGGATTAGTGATTCCCTAAGAAATATATCATATTACAAAAATTATCAATATTCCTGAAACCTCTAGCTCTAGATCGTGCTAATTGCATGACACTATTTAATCCTTCCG
>NZ_VORR01000066.1 GCF_007997085.1 Polaribacter sp. IC066 | reverse complement strand
TTTGTTTTTTGTGTAAATTCAAAAGATATGAAACGGCAAGAATCCAAAGAGCTTGCGGTCTGGATTCGATAGTGAAATATCTTGTAGAATTTAAGAAAAATAAAATAAGTCTAGATTTTTGTTTCTTGGAATTTATCTTGAGCGAAGTCGAAAGGTCAATGGAAAAGAAAAAAGAATAAAATTGTAAGACAATTTTAAAGTATAATTACTCGGAGGTTAATAGTGGTTCGTGTTTCGATGTTCGTGGTTCGTGGTTGGTGGTTGGTTTCGAGATAGTTAGTCGATGGTCGAAAAACCGTAAACGATAGACGGTAAACGATAAACGAAAAACGTTGTTCGTGTTTCGATGTTCGTTGTTCTATTTTAGCTCAAAGCCTATAGCTTATAGCTTACTGCGTAGAGCCACTATTCGATGTTCGAAAAACGATAGACGGTAAACGATAAACGAAAAACGATTAACGATTTATAAAGTCAGCATCTAAACCCGACATACGATAATTTTAGTAAGAATTCAAAAGATATGAAACGGCAAGAATCCAAAGAGCTTGCGTTCTGGATTCGATAGTGAAATATCTTGTAGAATTTAAGAAATTATTAACTTTTGAAAAATAGAAGCGTTACTCCTTTTTTAGCTTGGAATAAATTCTATATTTGTTGGGGAAATTAAGGTTTAGAAAGCTCTAATTAAAACGCTTTTACAGGTATATTTTTGTAATACCTATTTTGTAATACCTATTTTGTAATACCTATTTTGTTAATCAAATACTAGACGCTCCTTAAAACGGGACTCAAGAGGGCGAAGCCGTGGAATACGTCATTAGCTTTTGAGATCCTATGTTAAAAACATAATTAAATTGAAGTTAAATTGGTACGCTTTACATACAAACTCCAGAGCAGAAAAACAAGTGCATGAAAGGCTGCAGAAACAAGGCTACGAAAGCTTCTTACCGCTTATAACCACAGTAAAGCAATGGAGCGATCGAAAAAAGAAAGTTGTAGTCCCTTTAATCTCATCCTATGTTTTTATGCAAGGAACAGCAAAAGATTTATTGGCTGTTGTTAAAGTTCAAGGAGTCGTAGCAGTTTTAAAGCATTTAGGCAAGCCAGCTATTGTTCAAGAAGTTGAAATAAATAATTTAAAAATTTTAACGAAAAATAGCGAGGGCACTAAAAAAGTAGATGCGTTTAAGCTCGCTAACTTGACAAATGTAGAGGTTATTGCAGGTCCGTTTATTGGTTTAAAAGGTTCTTATATAGAAACAAGCGGAATGCATAAGGTGGTTGTTCAGGTAGATGTTTTAAATAGTTTTACAGAAGTGACGCTTCCTTTTGAGCATATTAAAGAGATAGGCAAATAAAGCTACCTAGGTTTTATGAAAATATGTTTAGGGTTAAATAATACGTCAGTTATTGTTTCATTAACGATTTTTTTCTCACTATTATACAGGGAGGATAAAAGAATCATTAATGAGTAGGCTATAAATTGAATTCATTATAAAAGACTGAAAAGCGTAAGTGTTTAAAGTTTCTAGATATACGTAAATCATATGAATTTCAAGTTTTACAGCGTTAAAAATTTCAATAATTTAGGATAAAAGCAATGAATTTATTGGGTATAGTTTAAAATACAAAGGTTTTGAGTATTAGAACACTGCAAAATAATTTATCAAAAGAAATTTGATTATTTTATATACAAGACCAGAAACTATTAAAAGATCTCCTTTAGTGAACTAATTTCTAGCTAATCACAGATTCGAAACTGAAGTTTGTCTAACCGCGAAGTATAGAGAGATGCTAAATCAGGTGTTAAGTTTTTTAAAGAGCACGCCAAATTATGATTTAAGCTTACTAAAGTCAAATCAAAATTTGTATGATTTAACAGGAGAGGTGATTTCAGTTTTAAAATAAATTTTAGAATCTTTTAAGCCTTGCAAATATAAAATGCAACAAACCGTTTAAGTGTATCAAAGACGCTGGCCAACAACTTGTAATAATAAATTAAAAGTTTTAATCAATAAAAAAAGATACGCTTACTGTATTAAATATGTAATTACGGATAATAAGTTTGGCAACTTAAGAATCCTTTTTTTAAATTTGCCAAAATAAATTGTGTTCATGGAAATTCAGATATCAAACAAAAAAATTTTAGTGACAGGCGGGGCAGGTTTTATAGGCTCTAATCTGTGTGAAGAATTATTAAAAAGAAACAATACGGTAGTTTGTTTTGATAATTTTGCAACAGGTAGAAGAGAAAACCTTGTTGCAATGCAAGAAATTCCAAACTTTACCTTGTTTGAGGGTGATATTAGAAATCTTGAAGACTGTTTGTCAGCTACAAAAGGCGTAGATTACGTTTTGCATCAAGCGGCTTTGGGTTCTGTACCTAGGTCTATTAAAGACCCGATTACTTCTAATGATGTAAATGTGGGCGGTTTTTTAAATATGCTAGTTGCCTCTAGAGATAATAAGGTAAAGCGTTTTGTATATGCTGCAAGTTCCTCTACTTATGGAGATTCTGAAAGCTTACCTAAAGTTGAAGATACAATAGGGAAACCCTTGTCTCCTTACGCAGTCACAAAATATGTAAACGAGTTGTATGCAGATGTTTTTTCTAAAACCTACGGATTAGAAACAATTGGTTTGCGTTACTTCAATGTATTCGGAAGAAAGCAAGATCCAAACGGAGCCTACGCAGCCGTTATTCCTAAATTTGTAAGTCAATTGATGAATTTAGAATCTCCAATAGTGAACGGAGATGGAAATTACTCAAGAGATTTTACCTATATAGACAATGTTATTCAAGCTAATTTATTAAGTTTAGTCGCTGGCAAAGAAGCTGTAAATA
This sequence comes from Polaribacter sp. IC066, assembly GCF_007997085.1. GTDB lineage: Bacteria > Bacteroidota > Bacteroidia > Flavobacteriales > Flavobacteriaceae > Polaribacter. Next base: position 17,404 of record NZ_VORR01000066.1, on the reverse strand, counting down.
CCGTGTATAATGTAGCTTACGGCGATAGAAATACTTTAAATGATCTACTTGGTTATTTAAAAGAATTTTTAGGGGAGCACAATTCGAAAATTAAAGATGTTGAAGTAATACATGGTGCAAATAGATTGGGTGATATTCCTCATTCTCATGCAAGTGTAGACAAAGCAAAAAAACTTTTGAAGTATGATCCGCAGTTTTCTTTACAAAAAGGATTGAAAGAAGCCGTAAGTTGGTATTGGGCTAACCTTTAAGGGGCTAGTGTGTTTGGTGATGCGGGGTTTGTGAATAGAGATTGGCTGTGGTAAGAAAAAAAGAAAAAGATGATCTTAAGTTATAGCGATTTAAATGTTTGGCAAAATTCGATGAATTTGGTTGAAGATGTTTATAAAATTACTGCAAACTTTCCCGAAGAAGAAAAGTATGGTTTAATATCTCAAATCCGAAGATGTGCGGTTTCTATTCCGTCTAATATCGCAGAAGGATTTATGCGGAAAAGTACGAAAGAATACATTCAGTTTTTATATATATCGCTTGGTTCTCCAGGAGAATTAGATACACAAATGGAAATAGCCGTAAGATTAAATTTTATTGAAACACAAAAAGATTTTAATGAAAAGTCATTAATAATCAGAAAACAATTATACGGATTGGTTAAAAGCTTAAAAAATAAATTATAATCACCCACAAACCACCAGTCACTAACTATAAACCACCACCCACCACCCATTAACCACAAACCACAATAAAACCACCATGCACACACCACCAATCACCACTCCCACACCACCAATCACCAACCCCAAAACACCAACCACCAACCCCAAAACACCAACCCCCACCCCCCGAATCGCAATCATAGGTCTAGGCTACGTAGGCTTGCCATTAGCAAGATTATTTGCCACTAAATTTCCTGTGGTAGGTTTTGATATCAATACAAAAAGAGTAGCGGAATTAATATCAGGAACTGATGTTACGTTAGAGGTTTCAGATGCTGTTTTACAAGCAGTTCTTGTGGATAAAAGCTCCAATGAAAAAGGACTTTTATGTACTACTGCTATCGATGATTTAAAAGACTGTAATTACTACATTATAACTGTACCCACGCCTGTTGATAAAAATAATAGACCCGTTTTAACGCCATTAATTAAAGCAAGTGAAACAGTGGGTTCGGTATTAAAAAAAGATGATATTGTTATTTACGAATCTACAGTATACCCTGGGGCAACTGAAGAAGAATGCATCCCTGTGTTAGAGAGAGTTTCTGGCTTGGTGTTTAACCAAGACTTTTTTGCAGGCTACTCACCAGAAAGAATCAATCCAGGAGACAAAGAGCATACAATAGAAAAAATATTAAAAGTAACTTCTGGTTCAACACCAGAAATCGGTAAAAAGGTGGATGAATTATATAGATCTGTGATCATAGCAGGTACACATTTAGCGCCAACCATTAAGGTAGCTGAAGCTGCGAAAGTAATTGAAAATTCACAGCGAGATATCAATATTGCCTTTGTAAATGAATTGGCTAAAATATTCAATTTAATGGATATTAATACGCACGATGTGTTGGCAGCTGCTGGAAGTAAATGGAACTTTTTACCCTTTAAACCGGGTTTAGTGGGAGGTCATTGTATTGGTGTAGATCCGTATTATTTAGCGCAAAAAGCACAGGAATATGGGTATCATCCAGAAATAATTTTAGCAGGAAGAAGATTAAATGACAGCATGGGACAGTATGTAGCGACAGAAGTTATCAAACTTATGATTGCTAAAGACATTCGCATTAAGAATTCAAATATTTTAATTTTAGGAATTACCTTTAAAGAGAACTGCCCAGATGTTCGGAATACAAAAGTGGTAGATGTTGTAGCTGCTTTAAAAGAGTACAATACTAATGTTACAATTTATGATCCTTGGGCAAATGAAGAGGAAGTAATGCATGAATACGGATTGCGGTCTACAAAAGAAGTACCTACTAAGAAATTTGATGCGATTATTTTAACGGTTGCACATAATGAATTCAAAGAATTAGATTTTGATTCCTTAAAGAATCAACTGTCGGTTACTTATGATGTAAAAGGGGTGCTGCATGAAGATGTAGACGGTAAACTTTAAAGAAAAATATTAATTAGAGGGGGTGAAGATTTTACAGTATGACACCCTATTAATTATTTATGAAAAAGGACTTAAATTAGATGTTTACAGATAGTGTTAGAGAAGGTGAAGTATTTATAAAGCTTATACATGAAAAGCAATATTAAGAGAGTGTTATTAAATTGTCTACCGAATACAAATTATATTTTCACGAGGTAAACTTGTTGTTTTTAAATGTAAATCCATGATTAATAAAATATTATATTGTCTGAAAATAAGAAAATAGCTCGAAACACCCTGTTTTTGTACATAAGAATGTTTCTTACAATGGGGGTTTCGTTGTTTACGTCTAGGATAGTTTTAAATACTTTAGGTATTGAAGATTTTGGGACTTATAACCTTGTAGCTGCAATAGTTGTGATGTTTTCATTTATAAACAATGCCATGTTGGGAACCACCCAAAGATTTTTGAATTATGAAATGGCTAAAAATTCGAATGGGGCTGTTCATAAAGTGTTTTGTGTCAGTATGAACGTTCACCTTCTTATTATGTTAATTATTGTTTTTTTATCCGAAACTATTGGTTTGTGGTTTTTAAACTTTAAATTGAACATACCAATAGAAAGAATGCAAGCAGCCAATATTGTATACCAATTTTCTTTATTAACGTTTTGCTTTAGTGTTTTGAAAGCGCCCTATAATGCTAGCGTGATTGCATATGAAAAAATGTCTTTTTATGCAGGAATAAGTATTGTTGAGGTAGTCCTAAAAGCACTTATTGTATATTTACTACTTCTTTTTGCTTTTGATAAATTAATATTATATGCTATTTTAGTTTTTGCAGTATCGATACTTTTATTTTTAGCCTATCGATATTTTTGTCGGCAGCTTTTTCCTGCTTGTCACTATCGTTATGTAAAAGATAGAAAGCTTTTTAAGGAGCTGGTTGGTTTTTCTAGTTGGAGTATGTTTGGTAATTTAGCATTGATGGGTTCAAGCCAAGGTGTTTTCATGATTCTTAACGTGTTTTTAGGGGTTACAATTAATGCAGCTATGGCTATAGCTACGCAAGTTAATTTGGCTGTATTTAGTTTTGTGTCTAATTTTCAATTGGCATTTAATCCGCAAATTATTAAAACTTTCGCTTCAGGAGATTTAAAAGCGCATCAAAAATTAGTTTTTCAAGCTTCTAAATTTTCATATTATTTATTATTTATACTTGTGTTGCCAATTTTATTTAATACTACATATATTCTTCAATTATGGTTGAAAATTGTACCTGAATATGCGATTCCATTTACTCAATTAATCTTGATTTTCTCTTTAATAGATGCTCTGGCGGGCCCATTTTGGGTTTCTATGTATGCGACGGGAGAAATCAAGAAATATCAAATAGGAGTAGCCCTTATTTTGTTTTTAAACTTACCTATTGCTTATCTGCTTCTAAAACAAGGATTTTCACCTATTTATGTAATAGTTGGTAAAATTATTTTAAATTTTATATTGTTTTTATTTAGATTGCTAATGATTCAAAAGCACATTAAATTTTCTTTGATTAAGGTCATAAAAGACGTTTATTTACAAGTGATTTTTGTTAGCACCGTCAGTATTTTATCGTTATTTTATATTAAAAAATTAGTGGTATTAGAAGCATTTAATTTTACAGATGTTGCAGTGTTTACAGGAATTAGCGTTTTAGTTATTGGAAGTTATATAGGTGTTTTTGGACTCTCAAAAGAAGAGAAAATTAAAATATACAGTCTATTAAAGAAAAAAATAAAATAACCTTAGATGGAAATAAAATCACCAAAAATTTCAGTTATACTGCCTTGTTACAATGTTGAGAAATATTTAGTTAAAAGTATTCAGAGTGTGCTAAATCAAACATTTACAAACTTTGAATTATTGGTAATTATTGATGGTTCTCCAGATAATAGTAAGGAGGTTGCAGCATCTTTTTCTGATCAAAGAATTGTTATTTATGAAAAGGAAAATGGAGGTTTGTCTGATGCTCGAAATTATGGTTTAGAAAGAGCGAAAGGAGAATTTGTCTATTTTATGGATAGCGATGATTGGATTGAACCCGATTTGCTTAAAGAAAATGTTACAATTTTAGAAAATGAAAAATTAGAATTTCTTGTTTTCGGTTATATACAAGATGATGAAAATGAAAGCGGACATGTAATCTCTTCTAGTAGTTTTAGTCCTAAAGTTAGGTCTTATCTTAGAGGTGATCTTAATTTAACCATGGACATATATCACATAGGTCTTTTGGGGTATGCGTGGAATAAAATATATCGTAAATCTTTTTTAGATAGCTATCAGTTTCGTTTTGAAAAAGGAATTTCTTTGGTTGAAGATATACTTTTTAACATTCAAATTTATAAAATTGCTAATGAAATTCATTTCAATCCCAAATGTTATTATCATTATATCAATCGAAATGAAGTAACATTGATGAAACGTTTTCATGAAAACTCATTTAAATTAAAGGTTCAAAAAAGTATAGTTTTGGAACAGTTCTTAACCTTATGGAATATTGAAAATAAAAATAAAATTTTGGCTGATTCTTTATTTTTGGGTTTAAAATATTGTATTCTTAATCTGAATGAAAGTAATATAAAACCAAAACAGAAATTAGCGACTCTTAAAGAGATGTGTTTACATCCAAGGTGTGAGGAAATATTTAAGAATTATGCACCTATTTCATTAAAAGATAAAGTTCTTTTGTTAATTATTCGTTCTAAAAATTTGAGATTAATTAATTTTTTAAGAAAAAAAAGATGAGTAAAATCCTAGTAATAGCGTATAAAAATAGTCAACCAAATGTTGAAGAAAACCTTAAAAAAGCTTTTTCTTGTATTGAACCTCAAAATATAAAAAACGAATTAAAAATCATTCAACCAATATCCAGTATTAACACTTTTATTGGTGTTTTGAATCCGGAATATGAAATTAATTCAAAAACAAGTGAAATTATTTCTGGTTATGTAAGAGGTATTGAAAATAAAAGTGAGGCCTTAGAAGATGGGTCCTATTTGAAAATTAAATGGGACAAACAGCACATCTCTTTCAATGTAGATAGATTTGAATCTAAGTCATTATGGGTTTTTCAGGATGATGAAAAGTTTATTGTAAGCAATTCTCAACTGCTGATAACAGCCCTTAAAAAATCTTTTAAAATTAATCGGCAAACAGTTACGTGGTTTTTATCTTCTGGCTCTACCGGCTATCAAAATGCATGGGATACAGAAGTAAATAAAGTCATTCATAGCTATCAATACCTATTTTCTTTAAATGATTGGCAATTGACAAAAACAAAGAAGGAATACGCTATTGAAGATGTGCGTTTTTCAAGTGAAAAAGATTTTTTGCAGAAATATATAGATTTCACAAAACAAGTTTTTCTAAATTTGATAAAGGATAATGTTGTTAAAAAAACGATTTTGCCATTGTCTGGAGGTAATGATAGTAGATTGTTATTTTATATTGCCAATCAATTAGAAGAATATAAAAACTTAGCACTCGCCAATTGGGGCGTCAAAAAAGGGCAGGCTATATTTGATGATAAGAAAGCTGCAAAAGAAATCACACAATTTTATAGTAAACCTTTAAAAGACTATTATCTTCCCTCTAAAATTGAGAATTTAGATGGTTTTTTTGATGCTTATATTAGAAATGGAGATTGTAGAATAGATCATTTTAATGCGTATACCGACCAGTTTAGTATTTTTGAACAACTCTTCAATGAAAAGTATAAATTTATTATTAGAGGTGATATTCCATTTACAGAAGGTTTAGATTTAAATGAGAAAATGTCTAGAGCCCATATTGGTATTCCAAAATGGACTGATTATGGGAATTACAAAGAATATGTATTAGACGATTTAGTAGAAATTCAAGAAAAAGATACGCTTCCAATTTCTAAAAAAGAAAAAGAAACATTAATCGAATGGCGGGATCGACTCTATATAGATTTTCGGGTTCCAATAGTAATTTCCTCTTTTGATGATTTAATCAATCCTTATGTGGTTACTATTGCACCGATGATGTCTTATTCTCATTTTCTTTTATACAGCCAACAGAAATCAAATAAAAAAGGTGATAAAGCCCACCTCGTTAAATTATCTAAACAACTAGATCAATCTAAAGTTGCTTTTAATGCTTCTTCATCGATTTTGAGTATGGAAGAATTACTTGGAACTGAAGTAAATATTAAGTATTTCAAAGAATATTTAACAAATATGGAAAATACTCTTTTTTCTAAGGAAATGATTAAAAGTATTTTTCAACAATTACCTGATAGTATTCATAGGAATCTAAATTTAAAGGAATCACTTAAAAGTCAATTAACGGAATTTGTAAAAGAGAATATTCCAACTAAAATTAAAAGTGTGTTAAAGGCAAATGCAACAAGAAATATAAGCAGTCTAACCTTGGCTTATAGAGTATTAATGGTAGACAAGGTTTGTAAAATATTTAAACAAGCAACGTTATAATGTTATCAAAATTTATAAATTTCAGAACTAAATATTCAATTCTTTTATTCATTCAAAAATTTAAAGCTTTTAAGTATTTTAAAAATGTCTCTTTAGATAAAAATAAAAAGTATGCTTTTATATTTTTAGCTGCAGATTACGGGAATTTAGGAGATGTAGCCATTACTTATGCTCAAACAAAGTTTTTGGAAAAAAACGCTAACTTTCAAGTCGTAGAAATACCAATCAGCAAAAGTTTAGAAGGGCTTTGGTTTGTAAAACGAAATATTCAAGAAGGAGATATTGTAACGACCGTTGGTGGTGGTAACTTGGGCGATTTATACGACCAGATTGAATACATTAGACAGTTAGTGGTAAAGTTTTTTCCTAACAATAAAATCATATCATTCCCGCAAACCTTTGATTTCTCGGAAACAAATGAAGGTGCAATAGCGCTATCCAGAGCAAAACGTGTGTACAATAAACACAAGCAACTTGTATTTATAGCGAGAGAAAAAATATCTTATGAATTAATGCGAAAGCACTTTACACAAGCAAAAGTACTATTAACTCCCGATATTGTCTTAACCTTGGATAAAACGACACCAGAGAGAAATAGAAAAGGTGTCATTTTCACATTAAGACAGGATAAAGAAAAAAACCTTACAGAAGAGCAATATCAATTTATCCTAGAATCTGTGAAAGCTAATTTTAAGAATATATCTTATTTAGATACACATATAAACAAAAATAATCTATCTATCTTTGAAAGGGTAAATGAATTGAATAGTATTTGGGAAAGCTACAGAAGTGCAGAATTAGTCATTACAGACCGTTTACATGGTATGATATTCTGTTATATAACGAACACACCTTGTATTGTTTTTTTAAATAATAACCATAAGGTAAAAGGGACTTATAAATGGATAAAAGGCAATATTAATATTAAATTACAAGCTAAATTTTCAAAGCAAAAATTTAAAGAAGATTTAGAGGGAAATAGAAAGGTGTCTCCTTACTTTAATATTAATGAAAGGTTTGATGCTTTAATAAAGGAATTATGATAAATAGAATTTTGCACATAACAGGTTCTATGAATAGAGCCGGAGCTGAAACAATGCTCATGAACTTATATAGAACGATAGATCGTTCTAAAATTCAGTTCGATTTTGTCTGTTTTACTGCTGAAAAAGTAGATTATGAGGATGAAATCTATCAATTAGGGGGAAGTATACATCGTATTTTGGTGCGTAATCCTATAAAAAGAATGTTTGCCTTAAAGAAATTGCTAAAAAAACATCCTGAGTATAAAAGCATACATAGTCATACTTTGCTAAGTAGTGGGTTTAACTTGTGGGCTGCTAAACTTGCACATGTAAAAACTCGTATAGCCCATGCGCACAGCACAAACGATATCTCAAATGTTAGTTTTGTAGGAAAGCTTTACAAATATGTATCATTAAAGTTAATTCATAAATATGCGACACAACGAATAGCATGCGGTAAAGAAGCGGCTGTTTTTTTGTTTAAGAAGCAAGATGAAGTATTATTTTTACCAAACTCTATTGATACCTATTCATTTGCAGAAATGGGAGAAACTCAAAAGGAATATATTAATACAGAGTTTAATATAGACAATAAGGTTCTTAAAATTATTCAGGTTGGACGATTACAACCGGTTAAAAATCATGAATTCTCTATAACGCTTGCAAATACATTAAAAGAAAAAGGAATTCCTTTTAAAATGTTTTTCGTTGGACAAGGCGAGTTATATAAAAATATCGAAAGTCAAATAAATGAACAAGATTTAATGAACGATGTTTTACTTTTAGGGTTAAGAACAGATATTTCTGAACTAATGTCGGGAGCCGATTTGTTATTAATGCCGTCCTTACACGAAGGTTTTCCTGTAGTTTTGGTAGAATCACAAGCAGTAGGCTTGCCTGCATTAATAGCCACTACTATTTCACCTGAGGTTGATTTGGGTGTTGGTTTAATTGAATTTGAACCGTTATCTTCTGATACTGCAACTTGGGTGGAGAGATTACTAAGATTAAAGTCTAAAGAAAAAATTACAAAAAATGAAAGGTTAGAAAAAATAGCAGAACAAGGGTTTGATATACAGTCAAGCACCATTTTATTAACCAATTTATACAATACAATGTACTAAGTATGTTTGATTTTATTCCTGTTATATATTATACTCCTATTTATTATATTTTAATGCTTTTAGTAGTATTAAGAACGTTTCTGTTTACGCAATATAATAAGCTAAACACAAGTAGAGCATTCGTTTTTCAAAGAAATTTAGGTTTATTTATTTTTATATTCACTTTATTATATATGGGACTTAGACCTATAAGTGGGGTATTTGTAGATATGACAACTTATAATAAAATATTTGAAAGATATGCATCGGGAGGCCAATACGATCGATCCGGTGATTTATTGTTTCATGTATTTACTAAGATTTCTTCAGGCATCATGACGGCTAACTTTTATTTTTTTATTTGCTCCGTTTTGTATGTAGTTCCGCTTTACATGGTGTGTAAAAAATGGTTTAGTAAAAATTGGGTTTATGCTTTTTTATTATTAATAACAGCGTTTACGTTTTGGAACTACGGAACTAATGGAATTAGAAATGGAATGGCAGGCTCTATTTTCTTGCTTGCAATTTCTAGAGATAAAAAGGTTTATCAGCTTTTATTAATTATCACGGCTGTTAGTTTTCATCAATCGATGATATTGCCAGCAGTGGCTTTTTTAGTTTCTAGTTTTATAAACAAACCTAAAATTATGATAGCGATTTGGTTTGTTAGTATTTTACTGTCATTAGTTGCAGGAGGTCTCTTTGAAGTGTTTTTTGCAGGACTTGGTTTTGACGACGATAGAGTGTCTTATTTAACGGACAAAGTTGTAGAAGGTAGATTTTCTTCAACCGGCTTTAGATGGGACTTCTTGTTATACAGTGCTACTGCAATTTTTGCAGGATGGTATTTCATAGTTAAAAAAAAGTATTATGATAAAACGTATTTTATTTTATTTAATACGTATTTAATTTCAAATGCATTTTGGATTTTAGTGATTAGAGCAAACTTTTCAAACCGATTTGCTTACCTGTCTTGGTTTATGATGAGTCTCGTAGTTATCTATCCATTACTTAAATCAAAACTATTTGCAACGCAGCTTCAATTAATAGGTATAATAGTGTTAACTTATTTTTCTTTTACATTTTTAATGAATTTTCTTTTACTTTTATAATTAAAATACAGAATGAATTTAAAACATAATAATTTTGCGACTTTTGCTATGAATATATTTAGGGGATATAATCATGAAAAATATTGGAGGCGCAGAGAGATTGTAGCGGCCCCAAATAATAGTTTTAATTTTCTATTGAAAGGATACTACTTATGGTATATCAAAAGGGCAGTCGCAAAAAAAAATAATTGTGGTTTTGACCCAAATTTTAATTCAGGTGTTTACTTTGAAACTCCTCCGATATTGCCTCATGAACTGAACGGTATAATTATTGGTCTTGATTTAACTTTTGGTAAAAACCTTATTATAAATCATCAGTTTACGATTTTACACCGTGGTGGCTCTATAGGTAATAATGTTTTATTTGGCGCAGGAAGTAAAGTTTTGTCAGGTTTCAATGTTGGTTCAGATTCTAAAATTGGAATGAATGCAGTTGTCACAAAAAATATACCATGTAATGCTGCCGTAGTTCTTCATAAATCACGAATAATAAAAAAATGTATATAACCATAGCAATACCATTTTATAACGCAGAAGATTACTTACTTGAAGCTATTCGTTCGGTTTTTGCACAAACTTATAAAGAATGGGAATTAATACTAATAGATGATGGTTCTACAGACAACTCTTTAAAGATTGCAAATTCTATAAAAGATGCTAGAGTTAGCGTATACTCTGATGGTAAAAACAAACGATTAGCAGTAAGATTAAATGAAGTTACTAAACTTGCTCAATATGATTTTATAGCTAGAATGGACGCAGATGATTTAATGAGTCCATTCAGGTTAGAAAAACAAATGGAAATATTTAAAGCAAATGAAGACTTAGATTTAGTAACATGTGGTAATTTTTCTATATCTAATGACACAGAAATAATGGGGGTAAGGCATCACTTGTCTACTTCTATTGATTTGGCAGGTTTATTAAATAAGAAAGGAAGTGGGGTGCTACACGCTGCTATTTTAGCAAGGAAAAAATGGTTTGAAAGAAACACCTATAATGTAAATTTGAAAACAGCTCAAGATTATGAACTGTGGGTGAGATCAGCAGCAAAAAATGATTTTAAAGTTTTTCTGATGGCAGAGCCATTATATTATTATAGAGAAGAAGGTAATGTAACTTCAGAAAAATTACTTAGAGCATATAAAAGTGAGCGAATTTTATTCAGAAAATACGCAACTTATAATAAATTTAAACTCATTAATAAATCAATATTAAAGACAGTTATTGTTCGTTTTTTAGCTGTGATTAATAAAACAGATGTACTTTTACGCTCAAGAAATAATGTAATCAACGATAAGAGTAAAGGAATCTATAAGAAAGATTTAGAGATTATAAAAAACACATTAATACCTGGAATCGATTTATAATATTATATATAATGAATGGACTATTTATCATATCTTTAGATTTTGAACTTAATTGGGGCGTCTTTGACAGTATGTCTGTTAAAGAATACAATGAGAATTTAAAAAATGTACCTCAAGTAATTAAAAGGTTACTGGATTTAGGTGAGGAATACAATATAAACTACACATTTGCTACTGTAGGAATGTTATTTAATCAAAATAAAGAAGAATTACTAAATAGTCTCCCTCAAATTAAGCCGGAGTATATTAATGAAAAATTTAACCCTTATAGGATTATAGAAAACGTTGGTGATTCAGAGGAGGAAGATAAAATTCACTACGCTAAATCGTTAATAGAGCAAATTAAAGAGTACCCAAATCATGAAATTGCATCTCACACCTTTAGCCATTTTTATTGCAAAGAACTAGGGCAAAATGTTAGGTCTTTTGAAGATGATTTAAAATCTTTTTCTAATGTAGCAAATAAGAATAATGTAAAGTTAAACAGTATTGTTTTTCCAAAAAACCAAATAAATGAATCATATTTAAGTTTATGTAAAAAATATGGAATTACCTCATATAGAGGTACTGAAAATAGTTTTTTATACAAGCCAAAGGCTCAGGGAGAGACTGCTTTAAGTACTCGGTTTTTAAGGTTTCTAGATTCTTATGTAAATATTAGTGGGTCAAATATATATAAACCTAAAGACTTAAATAAGGGTGAAATTATTAACATCCCATCTAGTCGGTTTTTAAGACCTTTTAATAAAAAATTACATTTTTTAGAGAATTACAAGATAAGAAGAATTACAAATGGAATAAAAAAAGCTGCTGAGACAAACTCCATTTATCATTTATGGTGGCACCCTCATAATTTTGGAAAAAATTTGGAAGAAAATTTCAAGAATTTGGAAAAAATATTTATGGTATATAATGAGGTAAATAAAAACAATAATTATAGTAGCGTAACAATGTCTAAAGCACATGATTTAATAAAAAAGAAATGAAGATAGTTCTGTTATGTGGTAGAGATATTAATAGTCAAATTGTATATTCCTTTTTAAAAAAAAATTCTCAACTTATAGGAGTTGTAGAAGATATACCTATTAATAAAAAGAAAATTCTTCGTAGAAGAATTAAGAATTTAGGTTTTATCACAACTTTTTCACAACTTTTGTTCATCAAATTAATCACACCTTTATTAAAGCTTGAGTCTAAAAAAAGAGTAAAAGAAATTTTATCTGAAATTGAAATTGAAAAGGTTGGCTCTGCAGAATTACCTTTTATCTCTTGTTCAGTAAACGATACTAGTTCAGTCGATTTTATAAATCAATTATCACCAGATATTATTGTTGTAAACGGAACAAGAATAATATCTAAAAAAAATATAAATTTAATTAATTATCCTTTAATAAATATTCATGTAGGTATAACGCCAAAATATAGAGGTGTGCATGGAGGGTACTGGGCCCTAAATAATAATGATATAAAAAATTGTGGAGTTACAGTTCATTTAATAGACCCAGGAATTGATACAGGTGGTATATTATGTCAAAAAAGCATTAAGGTGAAATCGACAGACAATTTTATTACATACCCTATATTACAGACTATAAAAGGGCTTGAATGTTTAAAGGAAGTTCTTGAAAAAAACAGTTTGAATGTAACGCAAAAAGAAGGCTCAGTAAGTAAATTATATTATCACCCAACCATAATTAATTATTTAAAAAACAGGATTTTAAATAAAATAAAATAGATAGCATTACCTCTTTATATTTACAGAGAAGAAAACAGTTTAACGCTTCAAAAGCTATTTAAGACTTATAAAAATTAAAGAGTGATGATAAAACATGCGGATAAAGGTATCATCAAATTACATATTAAAAGAGCTCTTGTAAATATGACGGCATTTTTTAGTCAAATACACAAACAGCAAGAAAAAAGAAGTAATGGTAAACTTTCTCAAAGTACTTTGGAAGTATATTCAAATAATATTAAGTTTCTAAACGGAATAAAAGTTCCAGGTACAGAGATATGAATCAAATAAAATTATTTTTAATAACAACAATACCGCTGTCACTAAACTTCTTTAAAGGGCAAATAGCTTTTTTAAAAAAGGATTTCGAGATTTCGCTTGTCTCTAGTAATGGAGAATTACTGCATGCTATTGCGGCATCAGAAGAAGTAAACTTTCATGTATTAAATGTAAAAAGAGAAATTTCTATTTTTCATGACATTATATAATGAGACTCTTGAGTTAGTAAATAAATATAAAGATACAGATGTATAAAAAGAAAATTTGTTTTGTGGTTGCTGCACCTTTTACAGTGCAGGTTTTTTTAAAAAATCACATTAGGGAACTAGGTAAGTTATATGATATTTATTTAGTAGCTAATTTTGATGGGTTTGATAATTCGAATTTTTCAGAACTTCCCATAAAAGAATTCAAACATATCCCAATTGTTAGAGATATTAAATTAAATAGAGATATAAAGGCTTTATTTTTATTGAAAAAATATTTTAAACAAATGAAATTTGATGTGGTTCACTCTGTAACTCCAAAAGCAGGTTTGTTAAGTGTATTTGCAGGGCAATTAGCAAAAAAAAACATAAGAATCCATATTTTTACAGGACAGGTTTGGTACACTAAAAAAGGTTTATTTAAGAAAATGCTAATGATGCTAGATTGTTTCATTGTTTGGTATGCTACTGATATTTTAGTTGATGGTGAAGCACAAAGGCAATTTTTAATCAAAAATAAAATAATTAAGGAGGATAATTCTTTTGTGTTAGGTAAAGGGTCTATAAGTGGGGTAGATACGAAGCGTTTCTTGCCAAGTGAAATAGTTAAAAATGAAGTTAGGTTAGAATTAGGTATTAAGGAAAGTGAAGTTGTGTTTATGTTTTTAGGCCGTATGAATCGTGATAAAGGAATTGTTGAGTTGGCAGAGGCTTTTAATAGACTACAGCTTGAAAATTTAAACATTTGTCTGTTACTAGTAGGAGGAGATGAAGAAAATATGAATGCAATTGTAAAGAAAAGAGTGAAAAATATTGAATCTGTAATATTCTATGGTGTTACTAAAGAGCCTGAAAAAATGTTGCAAGCTTGTGATGTGTTTTGTCTACCTAGTTATCGTGAGGGTTTTGGAACTAGTATTCTTGAAGCATCTCTGTTGGAAAAACCTGTAATATGCAGTGATACTTATGGTTTAATGGAAACAATTATTGAAAACAAAACGGGTTTACGTCATAAAGTTGCGGATGCAGACTCTTTGTTTTTTCAAATGGAAAAATTAGTGAAAAATAAAGAATTAAGAAAGGAGCTAGGTAAAGGCGGAAGAGATTATGTGTTATTAAATTTTTCAGCCGAAACGATATCTGAAAAGTGGTTAGAGTTTTATAAAACTAAATTGGATGTATAAAAATCAGTTTAAATCAGTAATAGATTTTGTTATTGCGTTTGTTTCACTGTTATTAATGGGTCCCATTTTCCTAACTATGTTAGTAGTACTTAGCTATGCCAATTCGGGTAAGCCTTTCTTCTTTCAAAAACGACCTGGTAAAAATGAGCAAATATTTAAGCTTATCAAGTTCAAAACTATGAATGACAAGAAAGATGTAAATGGTGTATTGCTTTCAGATGTAGCTCGTTTAACAAAACTAGGTGTTTTTGTAAGAAAAACATCATTAGACGAAATACCACAATTGTTTAATGTTTTAAAAGGAGATATGAGTTTAATTGGTCCAAGACCATTACTGCCAGAATATTTGTCTCTTTACAACTCAAAGCAAAAAAAAAGGCACAATGTGAAACCCGGTATTACAGGTTGGGCACAAATTAACGGAAGAAATGCAATTAGTTGGCAGAAAAAATTTGAATACGACGTTTGGTATGTAGAAAACATATCTTTTTTTTTAGATGTTAAAATATTCTTTAAAACTTTTTTGAAAATTTTTAAATCTGAAGGGATTAATAAGGAAGGCGAAGCAACCACTATAAAGTTCACAGGAAATGAATAAAATTTGTTTATTTGGAGCAAGTGGTCATGGCAAAGTAATTAAAGATATTGCTTTGAGTAAAAATATTGTTGTGGAAATGTTTATTGATGATAACCCCAAAAGTAATTTTATAGATAAAATTCCTGTTTTAGGTTCTCAAGAAATATCAAAGTTTGAAATAAATAAATTTATAATTAGTGTTGGGGATAATTATACTCGTAAAGTTATCAGTAAAAAAATAAAATGTAAGTTTACAACGCTTGCTCACCAGACAGTAATAATCTCTTCAAATGCTTCTATAGCTTTTGGTACAGTGCTTATGGCAGGATCAATAATTAACGCCGATGTTATTATTGGTAAACATGTAATTATTAATACGGGGGCTATTATTGAACATGATTGTGAAATTGGTGATTATGTGCACATCTCGCCCAATGCAACCATAACAGGAAATGTTGTAATAGGAGAGGGATCACATATTGGAGCGGGCGCAATCGTAATACCAGGAATAAAAGTTGGCAAGTGGGTTGTTGTTGGTGCTGGTTCGGTAATCATAAATGATATACCAGATTATGCCATTGTAGTGGGCAATCCAGGGAAAATAATAAAGTATAAAGAAATAGAAAATGAATACTAAAATTTGGCTTTCCTCTCCCCATATGGGAGGAACAGAGCAAAAATATGTGCAAGAAGCGTTTGATACCAATTGGGTGTCTCCATTAGGTACCAATGTAAATGGTTTCGAAGAAGACTTGGAAAAGTATGTAGGTTCAAACTCTCATGTTGCTTGCTTATCATCGGGCACATCAGCCTTGCATTTGGCATTGATTTTAGCAGATGTGCAACAAGATGATAAAGTCATTTGTCAATCGATGACGTTTTCCGCATCCGCAAATCCTATTGTGTATCAGAAAGCAGCACCAATTTTTATTGATAGCGAAAAGGAAACTTGGAACATGTGTCCTGTGCATTTAGAAGCAGCTATTAAAGACTGTATTACAAAAGGGAAAAAACCAAAGGCAATTGTTGTAGTTCATTTATATGGGATGCCCGCTAAAATGAAAGAGATTGCTGCCATCGCCGCTACTTATGATATTACGCTGATAGAAGACGCTGCAGAGGCAATCGGTTCAACATATAAAGGACAAAAGTGTGGTGCTTTTGGTGCTTTTGGGATTTTTTCTTTTAACGGAAATAAGATCATTACCACTTCTAGTGGTGGGGCTTTAGTGTGTAAAACAGCAGCATCTAAACAAAGAGCTATTTATTTAGCCACTCAAGCTAGAGATAACGCAGCACATTATCAGCATTCAGAGATTGGTTATAATTACCGAATGAGTAATATTGTTGCGGGTATTGGCAGAGGACAAATGGAAGTTTTAGACAAACATATTGGGTATCGAAGAAAAAATAATCAATTTTATCAAGCCTTGTTTAAAGATGTTGCAGGAATTACGGTTTTTAAAGAACCTACTAGTGCTTTCTTTTCTAATCATTGGTTAAGTGCTATTGTGATTGACGAACAAATAACAGGCTTCTCGAGAGAGGAGCTCCGTTTGAGTTTAGAAAAAGCCAATATTGAATCAAGACCTTTATGGAAACCGATGCATCTGCAACCCGTTTTTAAAGACTGCAGCTATTTTGGTGCTACAGTTTCTGAAGATTTGTTTCAAAGTGGCTTGTGTTTACCTTCGGGGTCTAATTTAACAACCTATGATTTAGATAGAATTAAAGAAGCCATCAATAACTTTTTGTAAATCAATTTCATGTTAAAAAAGATACTTTTAAAAGCGTTGAACAAATATGCCTCGAGGTGGTTGGTTTTAGGGATTGATATTTTTTTAGTGGGGTTCTCGTTTGTAGTGGCTTATTCTATCCGTTTTAATGTGAGCTTAAATTTTGATTTTTCAGCATTAATGATTCAAATACCCATTGTTTTATCAATTGCACTCATTTCCTTTTTATGTGTTGGCTCCTATAAAGGCATCATCAGGCATACGGGTACTAGAGATGCTTTTAATGTGTTTTTAGGAGTTACGATTTTTAGTTTTTTAATAGGAACTTTGGTGCTGTTCAATCAAATATTTGGGGTGTTTCCTGATTTTACAATTCCAAGGTCTATTATTTTAATACATTATTTGGTGACCACATTTGTGTTGATCATGAGTCGCTATGTGTTTAAGGCATTTTATGATGTGCTTTCAACAGAATTACGGACTATTA
>NZ_VORR01000065.1 GCF_007997085.1 Polaribacter sp. IC066 | reverse complement strand
TTACTCGATGATTCCATTTAGTTAAATTATTGATTATCAGCATAATATACGAATAATTAACAACTTAAACAACTGTAAATCAATTAAATAAATAATTTAAACACAAAAAAAGTATGATTCTGCCCTGGCTGAATTGTTACCTCAAAATTGGAGTAAAAGATAGTTGTACATTACAGAACGCTTACGGCACAAGGAATCGGCTACTTACAACACGTTATTTCATAAGGTTAAAATGGGTGTTAGGAAGGCTTTTTTTATTTGCCTTGAAATGGCTATAAGTATTAAAAGCCTATCAGCAAGTTCTATGGGTGTTCGCTACGGAGTAACTGAGAAAACGTCTCGTGTTTATATGTTAAAAGAGTATAGATGTCTTCAAGCGGCAATACTCCAATAGATGGTAATGTGTATTTAGATGAGTTTGTTCTCGGGGGTCGAGAGCAAGGTGAGGTTGGAAGAAGTTATAATCGTAAGAAAAAGAAGGAAGTTACGGCGGTTCAACTTACAGAAGATGGCAAAATAAAGAGCATGTAGGCTATGAAGATAGAAGATTTCTCTGCGCAATCTTTACAGTACATTTTTGTAAACCATATTAGCCAAGCAACTAAAGTGATAACAGATACATGGAGAGGATACAAATCTATTGCAAAAGCCTTTAGTACAAAACAAATAGAAGTTAATAAGGGACTTAATTTCAAGGCACTTTATGCCCTGATTGATCAAGTTAATTCTTGGATTAGAACAACCTATTTATGGGGTAGTGATAGTACTTGAAATAGATATTTCAATGAGTTTTGCTTTAGAATACACAGCTCTTAGAGCAAAGCAACAATATTCAATAATTTGAGGATGAAAATGGTACAGGGAGGCAAAATTAGACAAGCTAGGTTAATAGGTAACTAACTGCTGAGCGCTACAAATTTTTTTTTAAAGAAGGTTAAAAACCAGGCAAAATTCGTCAATAGCACAAAGAATAGTGGCATCGTTCTCTATATAGGTGATAAGGCAGGAAATTAGTAAAATAATTTATCACTAAAATAACATACTAATTTCCTCTCTTTTTCCTATTATTAATTGAAGCTTATTACAATACATTCAGATTCATAAAATGCAACAAGTGCAAGTAGTTATTCTTTTGTTTTTGCCATCATATCCAACGCATTTAAGCTTTGCTGTGCATACTCAAAAGTGGGCATTATTTTTAAAGCATTTTCAAAAGCAGTTTTGGCTTTTTCATTTTCTTTTAAATCATAATAAATTAAACCTTTTAAATTGTAAAAAGCGGCCATTAAGGGTACGTTTTGGGTTTTGTTTTGATCTTGCACAGAAGGGAAGCTAAGTTCTATTTTCTTTATATTAGCTGTTTGTTCCATGGTCATGGCAACATCTAAGGTTTTAGAGGCTTCTAACAAGCGTTTTACAGAGAATTGTAAATAGCCTAATTGGTAGGCATGATAAAAATTCTTCGAAATAGGTACTAAATTTTCATAACTTTTAATAGCCTCTAAAGGGTTGCCTAGGTTTTGATAACTGAGCGCTTGGATTTCTAAAAGCCCTTTGTTTTTTGGTTTCTTTAGCAAGAGTTCTTTAGAGAGTAGCAAGCTGCTATTGTATTTGCCACTGCCAAAATAAAGGCTGACTAAACTATCTTTATAGCTGCTATTTTCTTCTTTGAGCGCAAGAATACTGTGCATGGCTTGCACGGCTGTACTGGCATCTCCATAGGTTAAAGACTGTTTGATAACTTTCTGGTATTTTGCAAGTTCCATTTTGTGGTAGGTAGCCACCGTTACTTTTTGTGCAGTGATGGTAATGGTGCACCCCATTGCTAAAAACAGTACTGCTATTTTATTTTTTAAATTCATTTATTTTATATTTTTAATTTGTTTATTATTTAGTGAAAATCTTCCCATACACTCCCCGTAAATCCTTGAAGCTTGTTGGTGGTTTTGTTATAGCGAATCGTGCCTTCACTAAGTGCACCATTTATAGAGGTAGAGTTTTCATTAAAATTGGTAACTTTTATAAACCGACCTCCACCTGTATTGTCAAGGTCATTTACTACATTGTACTGTATATACTCTGTTTCTAAATAAGACCCCGTATTTTTATCGAGAAATGCGGTGTACGTAGTTTTTAAACCTTCTGGACGCAATTGCGTTGGTAATTGAATTGAACTGTCTGTATGTAAATCTAATATCGGGCTTTGTTGGGCACTCTCTGTACTAGTTTTAAAATTTGAAGCTACCTGATTTAGTGATGCTTCTAAAGCAGTATCTTTAAACCAGCGAAGGTTTACCCAGCCATTGGTAGTACCATTGTTGAAGACTACATTCCAATATAAACCCAATCCAAAAGTACCTTCACCACTAGCGGCGTGTTGCGCTTGGTGTACGTTGTTTGGTGGGTTGTCACATAATTTTTCTAAGGTAATGCTTGCTTCGAAATCTGCAGTATTTGCACCGATTCCTGCAGGCGTGTGTTCTATGGCAAAAACATAATCTGTAGTCCCTTCGGTCGCATAATAAGACCAACCATTGTCTTCTTTAACTTTAATTGCTGCTATGGTACTGTTTTCACAATTAGATGCTGGGCCAGAGATTAGATGATCTGGATAGGCATTTTTGGAACCTAAAATGAGCGGTATCTTTTTTTCTTGCGTAGAAAATGTGCTTAATTCTGCTTCTTGCATAATGGCATCATCTGCACCCAGCCAATCTTGCATCAAGGTAGCAAATAGTTGTCTGTAGTCATATTTTCTTTCAGATTCGCTGTATTGAAAATCTGTGGTATTGGTAAACAAAGGATGCGAACCATATACGCCAGCTTTTACATGGCTACCAAACACAAAAAATGGAGATAAGGTACCGTGGTCTGTACCAAAGTTCCCGTTTTCTCGCACTCTTCTGCCAAATTCACTAAAAGTAACGGTCATCATTTTATCTGCCAAACCTAGTATTTCTATATCTTTTTGAAAGGCTTCTATGGCATTCGAGACTGTTCCTATCCTGATTTTGTGCGAACCTAAATGAGAGGCATCAGTGCGCACTTGATTTGCGTGCGTATCAAACCCTCCTAGCGTCACTTGAAATATTTTAGTTTTACTGCCTCCCTGAATCATGCGCGCCACGGTTTTTAATTGCTTTGCAAGGTCGGTATCTGGGTAGGGGGTAGCGGAATTAGAACCTGCATTAAAAACACGTTGAATTGCGTTGTAATACCTATCCATCGCTCTTTCCGTATTGGTTAAAAAGCTGAGTAATTCTTGGTATTCAGAACTTGTATTGTTGCTTTTCCGAGCCAATTGATTGTTAAAGTCGTCTTGTAAACTGGTGGCATTGTATTCGATTCCTTGTTCGTGATCGTGTCCATAAAATAAGCAAGGATTGGTCGTGCCAAATTGAAGGGTCAAAGGGTCTGATTTTTCTGCAGTAGGGTTGTTTGCCAATCCTGGATGTAGCGCACCTATGTACCTCCCAAACATCCCAGAAGATAAGTCATTGTTGCTGGTACCATCTTTGCCTGCAAACATGGTGTCTTGTGATCTAAAGTGAGAGAAGTTAGGCGCCTCATAGCCCACCCCATTTATAATGCCCATTTTACCTGCGTCATACAAGCCTTTAAATCCGGTTAAGACTGGGTGTAGCCCAGATAATTGATTGTCTGGCAAAGTGCTGTCTAACGGTATGAATTTGTTAGGGCCGCTTTCTTTGATATGTATGTTAGGACGCAAGGCAACATAATCGCGGTACTGTTTAACGGGTATTATTGTATTTAAACCATCATTAGCACCTGCCATCCGGACGATGACCAATACGCGGTCATTTATGCCCATATTGGTGATGGGTAAATCTACAAAGTTGTCGAGCGCTTGGGTGTGTAGTCCATTAAGAAGAAAGGGCGTACCAAAGGTAGCTGTGGTGGCTAGTTTTAAAAATTCTTTTCTATTCATTGTCGTCAAAAATTACATTATTTGGTATTCTGGAGATTTTACTAAAGCAATAATTAAACGATTTAGGTACAATTCGGCGTCTGCAGGATCGTTAGAGGCAAGGTAGTTTTTCCAAACAAAATACCAATTGGTTTTACTCAACCCATTTAACAAGGCTTGTTCAAAATAAAGAGCTCGCTCTCCTGCAGGCCTTCTTATAAACAGCAAATCAAAGAAGCCTTCTAAAACATTGTTTGAATCGCTAGGGTCTAAAAAATGTCCTGAATTTTGAACAAACAAGACACTGTTGAGGCGCATGGTAAAACCATCTAAGACATAACCTTGCAATAGCTCATCAATAATACCATCATACCGTAATTTTAAAGAATTTGTGGTTATAAAATTTTTATCATATGGTGGTGTACTGTATCCTGGGTACCCGTTAACGTCACTGGGTTGAAAAAGATTTAAGGAGGTAGATATCATCATTCTCTGCATCTTACTTAATAAAGATCTTCTGGCTTTACCGTCGTTTCTATAGTTAGGTAATGGAACCTCAAAAATTGTAAGCGTTTGCGTATAAAGTTCTAATGGAGACTTAATTAAACCTCCAATAATCGCATCGCCAGCAATAGCATCTTCTGCATCATAAAAATGCTTGCTTGTTAGCAGTTGTGTTAGCATTGGCGTTATTTCATAATCGTTGTCTTGCAGTGTTTGGGCAAGTGGTGCGATGATGTCATTTTCAATCTCGTCTGTAATTTCTCTTTCTACAAAGTATCTGTAAAAACGGCGAGCGTAATTTTTTGCGGTGGCGGTCTGTTCAAAAATCATATTTACAAAATCACCCAATTCTGTATCTATTTCTGAAGAAGAAGTCCCTCCTTTAATTACCCGATTGTTAAAAGCAGCACTAAAAGTTTTGTCGCCAGTATCATGTTTACTCGGGTCTATGTACCCTTCTGGTATCTTTGTGATCGGATTTACCTGATCAAATCTATTTCTTTGATTGGCAACAATAGAATCTTTTGCGGTTACACCTGTAAAAACACGTTGCGCTTGGGTCACATCATGCTCTGTGTAGTTGGTATAATTGCCTGGGGCTATTTGTGGTCCTTTACCAATGGTAAAAAGTTCTGTAAATTCTCTACCAAAATTATCATTAGGGGCAGCAACTGTATTTAAATTATTATTTAAAAAAAACAACATGTTGTAATTTTTAATGACGTCTTGGGCTAAAGATTTAACACTTCCTTTAGAGTAGTAGGTTAATAACTCCGTATAGTCATAATTATTCCAAAGATCACCACCTTCTTTGGGTGTAGGGAAAAAGGTGTGTAATAAAAATTGCAAACGAAACTGCAGGCTAACTTTTTCTACGGTGTTGAACAACCACCACCAACCAACACTAAAGCCAGTATTTACCCTGCGGCCATTATTATTCGCTCTTGGGTATCTTGTAGAGGTTAGAAAAGTGGTACCTATGGAGGTAAGTGGTCTGGGATTTGGCAACGCACTGTAATTTAACAGTTCTTGCACTGCCTGTAGTGGTGTTTTATTGGCATAGGCATTTATGGTAGCTTTGTTTACTTTGTAAGAGCACCTGCGCAATAAATGATAAGCGTTTGAGTAGCCAAGTTTAGTCGTTTTTTGTTCTAGAGAAGCCATGTGTTTGTGTTTTTATCAAGTTTTTTTAAAAATAAAACTCCTTTATGTCTTCGAATAAAAGTGTTTTTTATGACAGTAAGAGTTTAAAGCCATGCTGTTCAACATCCAATTTAATTGTGGCTACTTCGTTGATATGCATGTCTACTGTAAACCCTTTAAGTTGGTTTGAATCGGTGTTGTACCCTTTATGTACTTTGTAAGAATATCTGCATAATAAATGTTAGGAATTTGAAAAGTCAAGTTTACTTGTTTTTTGTTGTAGAGAAACCAGATGCTTGTATTTTTTTTAAAAAAAAACTTTTATGCTTTCGCATAAAAGTTTTTTTCCATTAAAGTATAAATCTTAATTCAAAGCTACCCAACCAGCGTCATTTGCTGTTCCGTTGCCATCCATGTCTAATGTAAAGCCTTCAAATTTATTTGAAGTGGTATTATACCGAATCATACCAGCTTTTATTTCATCTGTCTGACCATCCGCGGTAGCGTCTACACCAATTACCTTAACGTAACCTGCGACCGTCAATGCAGACGTAGCGTCTAAGTCTGATGTTCTAGAGGCGGCACCCATAATCATATCAGCATTAATAAATCCGTTTCTACTACCTGTAGCAAGACTCACAAAAATATCATACTGTCCTGTACTATCATGACCTCTAAGTTGGTAAACCCCTGAAAGTGAATTATTTGTATTTGTAGGACCTTGTTGTGCAACAACTACTTCCATAACTCTTGAATAATCCGTTCCGTTGTAACCGTTCATTAACTGTTGGTATATTAAAGAGCCGCCTACGGTAGCTGTAGGCGCCGCTAATGTTCCTAATGCTTTATTCGAGGTGTAACTTGGTAACGCAGATGCACTTGATGTAATAGTGGTTTTCGATCCATTAAAACCAAAGGTAGCTAATCCATTTGAGGATTTTACCTTGAAATTGTCAGTAGGATCCATATGAACCATTTTTCCCCAATTTGTACCATCATGCAACCACATTGAATTTTGATTTGTATCATATACAATCATTCCCCTTTCTGGTGTCTGAATCCATTGAGTTCTCATTACACTGTTTACTCTCGGTATGATCATTCCTCTACTTGTACCAGATACACCTGTAGCCCCAGAGACGTCTAAAGCAGCAGAGCTGTTTGGGTTTGTAGTACCAATCCCTATTTGGGCAGATGTTGTTAATGTTGCTGCAACTAAAACCGTTGCTAAAAATAAATTTTTCATTGTTGTATTTTTTGTTTTCATAATTATAATTTTTGTTGTTAAAGTTAAAATCCGCTACCTGGTTTTTCCGGAGAACTTGCTTGTGCCTTTTGTGGGCTTAAAATTAAATAAGTACCCAATGCTGTTAAAGCCGCATACTTGCCATAGTTACCTATTTTGCCTAATGCTTCTTTTCTAGAAATTTCTTCACTAGACGAAGCAATTGTTGTTATTTTCTTTTTTTGATTCATTTTACGCTAAATTTAGTCAATAATTATTTTCTTGGTAAGTTGTGCAGTGTTTTGGTTTACTTTAGCAATGTACACACCTGTAGCCAATGAACTAGGCAACGCTATTGTTTGGTTGCTATCTGCTACAAAACTCTCTGTAAAAACTTGCTTTCCTAATACATTAAACAAGGTTACCGTTGTATTCTCTGCATTTGTTAAGCCTACAATTTTTAAGGTATTATTGGTTGTTTTATAGAAATGTAAAGAGCTCGCAGTTACAGCATCAGTTGCACTTAAAGATTTGCTAGACGTATGTAAATAAAAGCGACCAGCACCTTTAGTATCTTTTGCAAGCGTTACACTAAAATTGTTAGTTGCATCTATTTTTGTAAAGCTAGCCACCATTTTATCTTCGATGTATGTATCAATACCAGTTTCTAAATTTTTTGATTGAATGCTAAAGTCTAAAACCTCTCCTTTTAGAGCGTTTACAGACAAGGGTACAATCGTAGTTTCTAAACTAGTGTTCGGCAAGGCTTGTATGGCAAAGTTAATACCTTTACTATTTTCAACTAAATGAGTTGCTAGGGTAAAAGAAGGCGTACCCTCTTCATACGCACCCGCGTCATATCCTGGGTCTAAACCCAAAGTAGCATTTTCATTTAAATAATAAATAGCCGTTGACCTTTGGTTTGCACCACTCGTTAAAGTAAGGTCTATTTTGATAAAATTATCTTTTGCACCTTTATTTAAAGTTAAACCTGTTTGGTTCGTTTGATGCGTTCTATCGAACGTATTAAAAAGAAATGTTTGAGAAGCGTCTTTCATTTTAACTAAAAAAGCTTGTCCTGGTAAAATCTGTTTTACTGGCGAGTCTGATATTAAGTTAGCAATTTCATAGCTAGTACCATTCCAAACATGTAAGGTCTTAAAAGCTTCATCAAAAGCGTTTACGTTTACGTTAAGAATATCTGCTACAGCTAAAAAAGCTGGATACGGATTACCTACTGCATACCAATTGTCTGTTGCACTTGCAGCACCAGAACCTCCTGGTACTAACGCAATAGTAGTATTTGCTGTCGTAGAGGCATGAGTACCTGTAAAATTATACACACCTGATGCCGTTCTTTTAAAGGTATAGCCTTTACCGTTCACAAAATTACCGGTATTCCCTGAAGCAGATACGTACGCCCATCTTTCTCCACTTGCATTGGTATTCTCGTAAGGACCAATCCCTGCTAAATCGCTGCCGTTTTTAGCAATGGCGTTATCGGTATCATCGATAAAACCTTGAATGCTTGCACCAGCAACAGGTGCGGACAACACATGCCAATTTGCATTGGGCACGTTTCTTAAATAGGTAATGTTTCCAGTAGTTGCACCTTGTACAAGTAAGGAAGCGCTTAATGTTGCGTTTGAGTCTAATGTTAAAGCACCACCGGCTTTCACATTTATTCCTTGTGAAACATAAAGATAAGAACCGGGTTGAACATATAGTTCACTACCAGATTCAATATCTAAAACTTGTCCTACAAAAGGAATAGCCAAAAAACACAAACTAAGCTGTAGCGCTTTTAATGTAATTTTTTTCATATCTATTGTTTTAATGAATCGCAAATGTATGCTGTATTTTGTTCCTAAAAGTTCTCAAAATGAATAATTATGTTCTCTTTTCGATTTGTTGAAAATATTTTTTTTTCTTGTTTATGAGTATTTAATCTTATTAAAATATTGGTTTATAATGTTTTAAAATTAATGTATGGTTAAATTTGTCTGTAAAAGAAGGAGTTGATGAAGTATTACGAATGTATTTTTGGATAAAAAGTTGATTTCTATAATTATTTTTTTGGTACTAATTTTAGAATAATTTAGAGGTTTTTAGAGCAGTTATTTCTCTTAAAAAAAAGCGCTATTCAAATAGTATTTGTTGCATACTTTAGAGAATGTTGTTTTTATCGAAACCTTTATATTAAAAATAAAATAAAAACTAACACGGTCTCATGTTAAAGAGATCATTTGGTTTGAGAATAATTTTTGGTTTTTATGGTAAATTGTACTATAAATTAAAAACAAGCGCAGCGAGATGCTTTTTTAAACGGATAGTGGGGTATTCGTAAAACACAAAAATTTACAGTAAGTTTTGTAAAAGCAAGTCATTGTTTTAAAAGCAAAGCCGCTTTGTGAGTGGTGTGTAACAACAATGAATACCAAATCTATTGTAAAAGAGTTAATATATTAATGAAATAAGATACTTTAAGCGATGTACTATAATATCTTTGCAAATCAAAAAACATAGCTGTAGTGTCTGCTAAAAAAATAAAAAAGAGAAAATTTGGTGTCATAAGAAGAATTTTAAGAGTTTTCTTCGGATTATTACTATTCTTACTTGGCGTTATTCTTTTTATTAGAAGCCCTTGGGGTCAACAGTTTATTGTTAACAAAGCGGTTTCTTATGTTGCTGATAAAACAAAGACCAAAGTTGGCATTGATAAGCTATTTCTTACATTTGATGGAGCCCTGCAAATAGAAGGTCTTTTTTTAGCGGATACAAAAGGGGATACCTTGCTCTATTCTAAATCGTTAGAAGCAAACCTTCCGCTTTTGGCAATGATAAAGGGCGATGCTGTGGGTGTAGATGATTTGAAATGGGAAGGTGTACGCGCTAACATTATTAGAAAAGATACAATTTCTGGGTATAATTTTAAGTTTATAAGAGATGTTTTTGCATCCGAAGATAAAACCCCAATAGCAAAAGATACCATAAGCAAACCATTGAATATTGTTCTCGGTAGCATCAATTTAAAAGACATTCATGTTGTTTTTAAGGATGCAGTTTTAGGAATTAACAGCAGTTATCGTATTGAAGACGCTGCGGTTGAAATGGAAAAAGTAGATCTAGAAAAAATGATTTTTTCTGCGGATGCTATTTCGATGTCTAATGCTATTATAAAAGTTGTTCAGAAACCGGTGGCGGCAAAAAAGGCATCAGACGCAACAGAAGAAATTGTGTTACCTTTATTATCAGCCAATAGTATTGCTTTAAAAGAGGTGCATCTATATTACGAATCTACAAACGATAAAACGATTGCCGACCTAGAGTTAAATGATTTTTACACCGAAATTCCTGAAATTAATTTAAAAGAGAATTTATTTCGTTTCCATACCATCGAACTTAAAAATTCTACTATTGTTTTAAAAACGTCTTCAAAATCAGCCTCAAAAAATCAAGAAGTACACAACTTACAAAGTTCTTCTCAAATTCTTTGGCCAAATATAACGCTAGCCATAAATGAAATTAATTTAGAAAATAATGCGGTTGGTTATTTTGTGGATGAAGTGCCGTCAGAAAAAAATAAAATAAACCCGAATGCCATTTTATTAGAGCACCTGAATTTAAAAATTTCAGCGCTGTTTTTAAAGGATAAAAAAGCTGGTTTAGAGATGAAAGAATTCAATTTTCAAGAGAAATCAGGATTTAAGTTGCACAATTTTGCCTTTAATGCAGCCATTTCAGATCATGCGCTAGCGATTTCTAAAATGAACATTAAACTTGATAAAAGTAATCTTGCTGGTTTTGTAAAGGTACAGTACAAATCACTTTCTCAATTAATTTCAGCACCAGAAAACACCAATGTTCAGTTAAAAGTTTCTTCATTTCAAATTTGGTTGGCAGATTTTTTTCAGTTTCAACCTAGTGTACAAAAGAACGAATACCTGAATAAATTAAGTAAAAAAAAGCTGACAGGAGCCATAGATTTAGAGGGTTCTTTGGCAGCAATGACAATTTCTGATACCCACGTAAATTGGGGCAAAGCAACCAAAATAGCTGTCTCGGGAGTCCTTAAAAATGTTGCAAAGCCTGATCAATTATTTTTAGACATTCCGTATTATAAAGCAACAACAAAACGTGCTGATCTGGTACAAATTGTTACTGAAAAAAAATTAAATATTCAACTACCAGAAGAAATTTTGGTTACCGGAAATGTAAAAGGCTCGCTAAACGCTTTGGCAATCGCTACAAAAATAAAGACACCTCTAGGATCGGCAAACATCATCGGAACGTTTAAAAATAATGAAAGTATGCGCTATGAGGTTGCTATCGATATCGATACTTTTAACGTGGGTACGTTCTTAAAAAATCCGACTTTAGGAGTGTTGTCTGCTGCAGTAACTTCTAAAGGAAGCGGAAAAACAATCCATAATTTAGACGCCTCTTTATCGGCTACTATTTCTAAATTTGAGTTGGATACTTATGCCATAAAAGATTTAGACCTAAACGGCACTATTAAAAACGGAAAAGGAGTCATTGCAGCAACCTATAAAGATGAAAATTTAAACATAAAATTAAAGGCACTAGTAGCGTTAGATGCAATAGCCTCTCAAGTAAACCTAAATTTAGAGGTCATTGGGGCAGATTTAAAAGGTTTAGGTGTAATGAATCGCCCTGTAAAAACAGGAATGGATATAGCGCTAGATTTTAAAGGAAACGCTACTAAATACACGATTGACACAGCGATTAAAAATGGCGTGTTTATCTATGATAATAAAACTTATTTAGTTGGGTTGCTAAGGGGTACCGCTTTTGTAGATACAGATACTACGGCGGTAACCATTAAAAATAAATTGATTCATGTAGCTTTAGAATCAAACACAGATCCAGAAACCTTTAGCAATGCAATACAGCGCCATATATCGAGCTATTTTTACAGAGACACCCAGGTTTCTGACACCATTACACATCCTGTAATACTAAAATTAAACGGCAAAATTGCTCAAACTCCGCTTATAAAAGAGGTGTTTTTAATGAATGTTAAAGATATAGATACCATACATATTGCCGTAGACTTTAATGAAAAACAACGCAAATTAAAAGCGAATATTACAGCACCGCATATAAATTACAATAATAATGAGTTAGATAGTTTATCTTTTTCTATCAATACAGATCGAGATAATTTTAATTTTAATGTGGGTTTTACTAATATTATTGCGGGTCCTTTAAATATTCCGAAAACCCTTGTTACAGGAAATCAAAATAATAACGAATTATCGCTTGTTTTTTCTAGTATTCACAAAGATAAAAAGTTGGTACATATCAATACCAAAATTACAGGAGCCAGCGATCGCTTGGTTTTTTCTGTACATCCTGATAGTTTAATTTTAAACAAAAGAAAATGGACGATTCCTGCGGATAATGAAATAATCTTAAAGAATAATAAACTTGAATTTAATAATTTTAAGATTGCTAAAAACAGTCAATCTATAGAAATTACAGATAAATTGAATTCAATTACCAAAGACCATATTGCCATTGATTATAAAAATTTTAAAATTGGCGAGCTTTTTAAGTATCTAAATCCGGCTATAGAAATTGCAAAAGGCTCTTTAAATGGCCATTTTATCCTAGAAGAACCTTTTGAAAATACCGGAATCATTGCAAATTTAACGGTAAGTGAATTAGAGGTATTAAAAACGGATTTTGGGACCTTAAAAATGGATGCCAAGTCTTTAGGTGAAAATAAGTATGATTTTGGTGCAAAATTAAGTGGGGGAGACGCTGATTTAAAGTTGCAAGGAGATTATGATGTAACCAATAACGATGCAAATTTAGCGATAGATTTACTGATAAACGAGTTTAAAATGAACGCTTTAAACACGCTTTCTTTAGGCGAAATTAAAGAAGCTAGCGGAAGTTTTTCTGGAGATTTTAAGGTGTCTGGCACCACATCTCAACCAATATACAACGGTAAAATACAGTTTAACAATTCTGCTTTTAAAGTAACAAAATTAAACACCAAGTTTACGCTACCCAACGAAACGTTACGTGTGGATAATAGCGGACTTTTGATGTCGAAATTCACCATATTAGATGCTAAAAAGAACTCTTTGGTACTTTCTGGTAGCATTAAAACAAAGAGTTTTATAAACCCAACTTTTAATTTAGACATAAAAGCCAAGAATTTTAGGGTTTTAAATGCTACTAAAAAAGAGAACGAAACCTTATATGGCAAAGTAGCTTTTAATGCAGATGCAAAGCTGACGGGTAGTTTACGAATTCCGAAATTAAATGCACAACTTACAGTAAGTCCAGAGACCGAAGTAACCTATGTTTTGCCAGCGTCATATGCAAACGTAGAAGAAAGAGACGGCGTTGTACTTTTTGTAAATAGAGAAAACCCCACAGCCATTTTAACACAAACCGAAGCAGAAGTTGCAACGATTACTGGTTTTGATATTTTTGCGAAATTAAAGATCGATAAGCAAGCAGCTGTTACTATTAGTATTGATGAAGAAACAGGAGATAATTTTAAAGTTTCTGGCGATGGCGATTTGGTATTTACCATGCTACCAAATGGAAGCGTTTCTTTAACAGGTGTTTATGAAGTTGCAGACGGGCATTACGAATTGAGTTTGTACAATTTAGTAAATAGAAGGTTTTCTTTGGCAAAAGGAAGCAGAATTTCATGGTTTGGTGATCCTTTAGAGGCAAAACTAGAGGTTAGTGCTATTTATAAATTAACAACTTCTGCGTTACCTTTAATGGCCTCTCAAATTTCTGGAGAGGATACGGCTACCAGAAATAAATACAAACAAGAATTGCCTTTTTATGTATATTTAAATATTGATGGCGACTTATTACAGCCAAAAATATCTTTTAATTTAGAAATGCCAGAAGAAGCGCAAGGTGCTATTGGCGGGCAAGTGTATAGCAGAGTGCAGCAAGTAAACAAACAAGAAGATGAATTAAACAAGCAAGTATTTTCGGCATTAGTATTAAATCGATTTTATCCTGACGCTGGTAGTGATGGTAGTTCGGGTGGTTTTGCAAGCATTGCTAGAGCTAATTTAAACGATGCCGTTTCAGGACAATTAAATGCATTTTCAGATAAAATTTTAGGCAGTTCTGGTGTTGAATTAGATTTTGGTCTGAATAGCTTTACCGATTATCAAGGAGATAGTGGGCCAACCGACAGAACGCAGCTAGATATTGCAGCCCAGAAAAAATTATTTAACGATCGACTACTTGTTAGCGTTGGCAGCGAAGTAGACATTCAAGGAAGTAGCCCAAACGGAGAAAAAACACCGCTGATTGGCAATGTAAGTTTAGAATATAGAATAACAGAAGATGGCAGGTATAGCGTGCGAGGTTTTAGAAAAAGTGAATTTGAAAATGTAATTGATGGGCAAACTATAGTAAGTGGTATTGCTTTAATTTTTACAAGAGAATTTAATGAATTTAAGCAACTTTGGGATGCTATTTTTCGTTTGCAAAAAGAAAAAGAAAAAGAAAAAGAAGAAGAAAAAGAAAAAGAAAAAGAAGCTGCGGCTAAACTATTAGAAAAAGAGCAGGAAACGCCAGAAGAAATCGCGGCAAAAACCAACAACAATACGTCTATTAAAAAGGAAAAAAACTAAATTTGAAGAAGGAATTAAAACAATATAGTATTTTATTTTTGTGTGCGCTATTTTTAACGGCTTGTAGCATACAAAAATTTATTCCAGAAAATGAGCGCTTATATACAGGCGCAACTTTAACAATAGCGGCAGACTCTGCGGTGCAAAAAGTAACTAGTTTAAGCGATGATTTAAAAACAATTTTGCGTCCTGCACCAAACTCGAATATTTTAGGGATGCATCTTGGTTTGTATTATTTCTATAAAAATCAACAAGAAAACACCAACTTTATACATAAATGGCTGTATAAAAAAATAGGTCAAAAACCTGTTTATCAATCTACTGTTTCTGAGCTAGAAATTGAAAAAATTTTAAGGAATCGATTAGAAAATCACGGTTTTTTTTATAGCACGATTACTGCTAGCTTTCAAGAAAAAGAGAAAGAAGCTGCTATCACCTACGCTTTAAAAATAGTAACTCCGTATAAAATGGCTACCTATAAAATAGATAGTATGAGTGCACCCATTTATAAAGAGCTTAAAAAGTTAACTGCAAGATCTCCTTTTGAAAAAGACATGCGTTTCGATTTAAACAACCTAAAATTTGAACGGCAAAGATTAGATACAGAATTAAAGCAGAAAGGATACTATAATTTTAATGCTGATTTTTTAATTTTTGAGGCAGATACCAATCAATATACCAACAAAAAATTCGATTTATTTTTAAACCTGAAAGCAAACGTTCCAAGAAAATCGACCATTCCTTATAAAGTAGAAAGAATTAATGTGTATCCTAATTACAGTTTAAATGACTCAACTCAAGTACGCGTAAGACGTTATAAAAATAAGAGTTACCATCAAGACTCGATTGCATTTAAGCCTGAAAATTTAGAGGAGTTTATTACCTTAAAAGAAGGCGATTTTTACAATCCGTTGGCATCAAAAATAACCGCAAGAAGACTTTCTTCTATTGGTGCCTATAAGTATGTAAATATTCAATATAAAGAATTAGATACCATTGCAAAAGACAGTATAGGCAGTTTAGAAGCCAATATTTTTTTATCACCCTTAACAAAAAGAGCCGTTCGTGTAGC
Organism: Polaribacter sp. IC066; assembly: GCF_007997085.1. GTDB lineage: Bacteria > Bacteroidota > Bacteroidia > Flavobacteriales > Flavobacteriaceae > Polaribacter. The sequence continues at coordinate 5,196 of NZ_VORR01000065.1, read as the reverse complement.
ATTGCAAGCGGTTACAAAATCTAATAATTTTGCGGGTCCAGAATTGGCAGTAACCGCTAGCAATAGAAATTTATTTAAAGGCGGAGAAACCTTAAATATTAGTGCCAATATTGGGTATGAAACCCAATTGGCAAGCGGTAATAATGCCGGATTAAGTAGTTTAGAATTGGGGGTAAAAGGCGAATTAATTTTTCCGAAAGTACTAGCTCCTTTTTCTATGAACGAAGACTTTTTTGAATATTCGATACCCAAAACAAAAACAAGTTTAGGAATCACTTATGTAAGCAGAAGTCAGTTATATATGCTTTTATCTGGAAGCGCAAATTTTGGATATGTTTGGAACGCCAATAAATATAGCACTTATGAGTTTAATCCTATTTCTGTAAATTTTACACGTTTATCAAATACAACGCCAGAGTTTCAGGAAATATTAGATAATAATCTTTTTTTACAGCGAAGTTTTAACCAAGAATTTATAAGCGGTTTAACCTTTTCTTATACCTATAACGAAATGTTAAATGCAACAAAAACGCATCAATTTTATGTGCAATCTACTTTAGATGTTGCGGGTAATTCTATTAGTTTATTGGATACAGAAAAAACTGCCAGAGAACCCAGACAATTTTTAGGATTGGAATATGCACAATATGCAAAAGCAGATTTTGACGCCAGATATCATTACAATTTTGGTTCTAAAAATGAGCAAACTATTGCAGCAAGATTGTTTGCAGGTTATGGTTTGGCCTACGGAAACTCTGATGTTGTTCCGTTTGTAAAACAATATTTTTCTGGAGGTCCTTATAGCGTAAGAGCGTTTAATATTAGATCTTTAGGCCCAGGAACGTATAATGAAGAGACCACAAATGCACAAACTGTTGGGTCGTTTTTTGATAAAACAGGTAATGTTCGTTTAGAAGCCAATATAGAATATCGATTTCCTATTTATTCTTTCTTTAAAGGAGCCGTTTTTGCAGATGCCGGAAATGTATGGAATACAATTACAAACCCCACTTTTGGCGGAAAAGACAGGTTTACCTCTAATTTTATAAATGAGTTAGGAATGGGTGCTGGTGTTGGTTTACGAATAGATGTGCAAGGTTTTGTAATTCGTTTTGATTTAGCAGCACCTTTTCATGATCCTGCTTTGATAGCACAAGGTAAAAATTGGGATTTTAGACTCGATGAACCCGTTTTTAATTTTGCTATTGGGTATTCGTTTTAAAAAAATATTAAAAACCTTGCGCAATTTTTTCTAACGTTGTTTTATCAATAACAGCAATATGTTTTCCATCAATTTTAATTATTTTTTTCTTTTTAAAGTCAGAAAGTAAACGAATGGTAGATTCTGTTGCAGCGCCAATAATATCGGCAAAATCGTCACGCGATAAGTGCACATTGATATATTTATTTTCTGGGGTTGTAAAATTTAAATCAAGATATATAAGCGTTTCAGCCAAACGTTGTCGTGTTGTTTTTTGGGCCATGTTAACAATCAAATTATCTGCTTGTTTTAAATTACTGGCCATTTTTTTTAAAACACTCATAGAAAATTTTGGGTTCTTTTCTAAATCTATAAAAATCTCTTCTTTGGGTATATAACAGATTTCCATATCTTCTAAAGCAACTGCTTTAAGGTTGCAGGCTTCTTCAGAAATTAAATTTCGCTCTCCTAAAGTATTTCCTTTGCTTACTAAATGAATAATTTGGTTTCTGCCATTTTCACTCATTTTAGATACTTTGCAAACTCCTTTTTTAATGCAGTACACACCATTTATATGGTCGCCTTCATTAAAGATAATTTCTCCTTTTTTTACGATTCTAATGGTTTTACAAGAAGAAATTCTTATCAATTCTTCTTTAGAAAGTTCATTTAAAGAATTGAACTTACGCACCATACATTGCTGACAATTACTCATAATATTTTAGGGTTGATGTTTCAAATATAAAGAAAAGATGACAAATATCATATTTTAAACCCAAGAGTTATTAGAATTTTGCACTAGGCAAAAGAGCATATATGAATACCACACATTGTTATCACTGTGGAGATTCTTGTACTAATGATCGCATAAAAATCGAAGAAAAAGTTTTCTGTTGTAACGGTTGTAAGACTGTGTATGAAATTTTTTCAGAAAACGATTTAACATGTTATTATGATTTTCAAGAAAATCCAGGAGCAATTCCAACAGAAATTCAAGGCAAATATGATTTTCTTGAGAAAGAAGCTATTCTAGAAAAATTAGTAGATTTTAACGACGGACAAACACAAATAGCAACGCTCTATATACCGCATATACATTGCAGTTCTTGTATTTGGGTTTTAGAAAATTTACACAAACTAAATTCTAAAGTTTCTTTATCGCAAGTAGATTTTCCGAAGAAAACAGTCCGCATCACCTACAATTCAACAAAAACTTCCTTAAAAGAAATTGTGCTTTTATTAAATGCTATTGGCTATGAGCCTTATATAAGTTTAGAAGATTATGAAACGGGCACAAAGAAAGTTGATAGAAGTTTACTTTATAAATTAGGAATTGCAGGCTTTGCTTTTGGCAACGTGATGTTTCTTTCTTTTCCAGAATATTTTGAAGTTGATGGTTTTTGGATCGAAGAATATAAAAATGTTTTTAGAGGGTTGATGTTTTTTTTCTCATTACCAGTGGTTTTCTATGCAGCTAACGATTATTTTATTGCAGCATACAAAGGTGTGCGCTCTAAAATTTTAAATATCGATGTGCCTATTGCACTCGGCGTTGCTGTGCTGTTTTTGAGAAGCACCGTAGAAATTGTTTTCGATTTAGGTACTGGTTTTTTTGATAGTTTAACGGGGCTCGTATTCTTTTTACTGTTAGGAAAGTTCTTTCAGCAAAAAACCTATAACTTTTTGTCTTTTGAACGCGATTATAAATCGTACTTTCCAATTGCAGTTACCAGAATAACGGCAGAACAAGAAGAAAATGTACAAATTTATGAAGTTGAAAAAGGCGATCGATTATTAATTAGAAATCAAGAGTTGATACCCGTAGACGGAATTTTAATCAACGGAAATGCACAAATAGATTACAGTTTTGTAACGGGTGAGGCCGAACCTGTTGCTAAAAAATCTGGTGATAAATTATTTGCTGGTGGCAAGCAATTATCGGGCGTGCTAGAAATGGACGTTTTGGCGTCGGTTTCTCAAAGTTACTTAACGCAATTATGGAGTAATGATGTTTTTCAAAAAGAGCAGACATCTAACTTTAAAACAATTACAGATACAATTAGCAAAAATTTTACGATTGCCGTCTTATCAATTGCATTTATAGCGACTGCTTTCTGGTTGTATGTAGATGCTAGCAAAGCTCTAAACGTCTTTACCGCCGTTTTAATTATTGCCTGTCCGTGTGCAATTGCTTTAGCAGCACCTTTTACATTAGGCAATATGTTGCGCATTTTTGGGAAGCAAAAGTTCTACTTAAAGAATGCGACGGTTATAGAACAATTAGCAAAAATTGACACCCTTATTTTTGATAAAACAGGTACACTAACAACCCACAAAGAAAACACCATTTCTTATGACGGAGTTCCTTTAAATCCGCAAGAAAAAAGCATTTTAAAAAGTTCGTTAAGAGCGTCAAATCATCCTTTAAGTAGAACTTTATACAACACTTTTAAAGAAGTAGAAATCGTTGATATTGTTCATTATAAAGAAGTTGTTGGCAAAGGGATTGAAGTAGCTTATAAAAAGATCAATTTAAAACTAGGCGCAGCATCTTATGTAAAAAATAGCGTTGAAAAAGCCAGTTTAGATACAGCGGTGCACATCAGTTTCAATAAAGTATATAAAGGAAAATTTACGTTTAAAAACTCCTATAGAAATGGAGTGCAAGCTTTATTTAATACGTTAAAAAACGATTATAATTTGGCGGTTGTTTCTGGGGATAATGAAGGTGAAAAAAAGTATTTACAAGAAAATTTACCAAAAGAAACTATGTTGTTATTCAATCAAAAACCAGAAGACAAATTGCATGTAGTTGCAAAATTACAAGAAGCGAATAAAAAAGTGGCGATGATTGGTGATGGTTTAAATGATGCTGGTGCGTTGGCTCAAAGTGATGTTGGTATTGCCTTGTCAGAAAATATAAACGTGTTTTCGCCGGCTTGTGATGCTATTTTAGATGCCTCAAAATTTAACAAATTAGGTATTTATATAAAGGCGTCTAAAAAAGCAATTTCAATTATTAAATACAGCTTTATACTTTCTTTGTGTTACAATAGTATAGGCTTGTATTTTGCAACAACTGGGCAATTAAAACCAGTAATTGCTGCTATTTTAATGCCCTTAAGTTCTATTAGCATTGTGGTTTTTACAACGATTGCAACCAATTTAGTAGGAAAAAAATTAAAATAAGAAAGTTGATGTACAAACGCCGTTCAGTTTGTATGTCTGCAAGGAACTAGCGCAAAGAATGATGCTTGCTGATTTTTTGTAAAATAACAAAGAAATGAAGATGAAAAAAGTTGATGTATAAATGCCGTTCAGTTTGCCGGTCTGTAAGGAACTAGCGCAAAAAATGATGTTTGTTGATTTTTTGTAAAATAACAAAGAAATGAAGATGAAAAAAGTTGATGTATAAATGCCGTTCAGTTTGCCGGTCTGTAAGGAACTAGCGCAAAAAATGATGCTTGTTGATTTTTCGTAAAATAACAAAGAAATGAAGATGAAAAAAGTTGATGTATAAACGCCGTTCAGTTTGCCGGTCTGTAAGGAACTTGCGCAAAAAATGATGCTTGTTGATTTTTTGTAAAATAACAAAGAAATGAAGATGAAAAAAGTTGATGTACAAACGCCGTTCAGTTTGTATGTCTGTAAGGAACTAGCGCAAAAAATGATGCTTGTTGATTTTTTGTAAAATAACAAAGAAATGAAGATGAAAAAAGTTGATGTACAAACGCCGTTCAGTTTGTATGTCTGTAAGGAACTAGCGCAAAAAATGATGCTTGTTGATTTTTTGTAAAATAACAAAGAAATGAAGATGAAAAAAGTTGATGTACAAACGCCGTTCAGTTTGTATGTCTGTAAGGAACTTGCGCAAAAAATGATGCTTGTTGATTTTTTGTAAAATAACAAAGAAATGAAGATGAAAAAAGTTGATGTATAAATGCCGTTCAGTTTGTATGTCTGTAAGGAACTAGCGCAAAGAAATAATTAAAAAA
>NZ_VORR01000064.1 GCF_007997085.1 Polaribacter sp. IC066 | reverse complement strand
TTAGAGAAAAGGTAATCGAATTCTTAGAAAGTCACTCTTGGAAAAATGAGGAATTCAAAAATATCCTAACAGATAATTTTCAAATTATTAAACCTAATTTTTCGGGATCCTATTTGTAATGAGTATATTCTTCTTAATAATTAAAGTTACACTCCCGTGATCTGTAAATTTTATTGCATTAGAAATAAGGTTATGTATAACTTGGTTGTATCTAACAATGTCTAATAAGACGACAGGTAAATCATCATCAACTCTAACATTCATTTCAATACCCTTGAGCTCAAATGTGGTTTTATGAATTTTTTTTATTTGTTTTACCGCTGATGAAATATTGGTTGGAATATAATCTAATTCAATAACTGTAGATTGCATTTTGCTAAAATCTAATACATTGTTTAGCAGATTTAATAATAATTTACCTGAATAGTTGAGTGCCTCAATATTATCTATTTGGTCTTTTCTGGGTTTGCTATCGCCTAAAATATGAGAGAGCCCAATTACAGCGTTCAAGGGAGTTCTAATTTCATGACTCATGATGCTTAAAAATTTCGATTTAGCTTCAGATGCTTCAAGAGCAAATTCTTTTTTATGAAATATTAGTGCATTGTGCCTAATATTACTGATTGAGAAAAAGACCATCTCGGAAGTTATTAGAACAATAACAAATATAGCCGCTATTGGGTAAATTAAGGTAGCTGCTAACTCTTGATCTAAATGATTTTTTGTAAATAAATCAAAATTTGTAAAATTAAGAATTATCCATAAAAGGCCGGATAAACAGGAAAATAAATATACAAATTTTTTCTCGTTTTTAAACGAAAACATGGTAAATGGCAGGGCTAGAGAATACATATAAACGTACTCTATATGACCTGCTCGTCCAATAAAAGAAGCTGTTATTGTTATGGACAAATTTAGTAATATAAAGAATATTATTCTTGCTGCAGTAATGTCAATTTTTTGCAATAAATGCCCCTACAATATAAAGAACCCCAGATATTAAGTGATAATAAGCAAGTGTTTCTAACTCTAAATACATAGCAAAAAAATAACTTAAGAAACCAAAGGCGCCTGCTATTAAGCTTATTTTATACGTAGTAGTTGTTATTCGTCTCGAAGATTTGTTTTTAGGTGTTTTGTACATGTTTTTTTAACTTTTATCTGCACTTACCCTCAAAAAACATTTTTACGAGGGATAAAGGATAAAAGTAGTTTTTTTTTTAAATTTAAGTATTGATAGCGTCTTCAATTTGATTTAATAAATCTTCAGGATCAAAAGGTTTAAAGATAAAACCGTTCATACCACTATCATTAATTTTATCTTTTACTTCCATAAAAATAGAGGCAGATAGCGCTAAAATGGGGATGTCTTTATTAAATTTTCTAATTTCTTTGGCAGCAGTATAACCATCCATAATGGGCATTTGTATGTCCATTAATATCGTGTCATATATATGTTCTTTAACCATATTTACCGCAGCCAAACCATCATGAGCAACATCAACTTGTAATTGAGCCTTTTCTAAAATCTGTTTACCAACCATTACATTAATCAGGTTATCTTCTACCAATAATATTCTTTTGTTTTGAAAGTTGTGCGTTCTTTTCTCTGTAGTTTTTAGCAATTCTCTATCAGAAGCTATTTTTAGGTGAATCTTAAAATAAAAACGACTTCCTTTACCAAAATCACTCTCTAGTTTTACTTCAGACCCCATGGTTTTAACAATACTTTTTACAATGGGCAATCCTAATCCTGTACCACCATATAAACGATTTGTGGTGCTAGATGCTTGGGTAAAAGCTTCCCAAATAGTATCTTGTTTATCTTTAGGAATGCCAATACCCGTATCGATTACTTCTGTTAATAAGTCTAGTGTGTTTTCTCTTTGATTGCTGCTGGTGATTCTTAATGTTACGGTTCCTGTATCTGTAAATTTAATTGAATTTGTAACTAAATTATTAATCACTTGATTAAACCTTACAATATCTAGCCAGACTGTAGGTATGTGATCATCAATTTCTAAAGTAAGCGCAATTCCTTTTTTGAAACAGCTTAGTTCATGAATTTTTTTAATTTGTTTAGTAGCTTCTAATAGGTTGGTAGGAATATTATCTAACGCTATATTTGTTGATTGCATTTTACTGAAATCTAGCACATTATTTAGTAAATTGAGTAGTATTTTACCCGAATAATTAAGCGCGTCTATATTCTCTACTTGGTCTTCCCGAGGTTTGTTATCACCTAAAATATGAGAAAGCCCGATAACAGCATTTAAAGGAGTTCTTATTTCGTGACTCATAGTGCTTAAGAAGTTAGATTTGGCATTTGAGGCTTCTAAAGCTTCAGACTGTTTTTCACGGATTTTACCAAAATAACGATCGTTTAATAAAGCAAAATAAATGAGTTGAAAAACAACCAAACAGATCATACTCATAATTGATATTGGGTAAATGAACTCTTTTGCGGCAGTGATATCTAATTTTTTTGAAGTAAAAAGATTAAAGTCAGTTAGAAATAATAAGCTCCATAATAATAACGGTAACACTGTAAATAAAATTAATAAAAGCTTTTCTCTTCTAAAAGAAAACATAATAAAGGGCAAGCCGAGGTTAAACAAATAGATAAATTCTATACTACCACCTTTGCCTACATAAGAGGCAATAATTGCAATACCAATATTACTTGTAAACAAGTAAATAATTCTTGCAGCGGTTAAAATTTCTTTTTTTGCTAGAAAAGCAACTAAAACATAAGCAAAAATATTTAGTGCATTGTAGTTTCTTAACCAGATAAAATCGAACTTATCAGAAATTAAAGTACAAAGTATTGCAAATCCTATATTTACGATTGATAGCCTAAAGACAAGTTTTATTCTTCTTTGAGAGAATTTTGGCATTTTTAAATATTTATTTTAGCTAGTAATCGCTTCTTCTATTTGGTTTAATAAATCTTGGGGCTCAAATGGTTTAAAGATAAATCCGTTCATACCACAGTCATTTATTTTATCTTTTACCTCCATAAAAACAGATGCAGAAAGTGCTAAAATTGGTATTGTTTTATTAAATTTTCTTATTTCTTCGGTAGCTGTATAACCATCCATGATTGGCATTTGAATATCCATGAGGACAATGTCGTACTGGTTTTCTTTTACCATGTTTACGGCACTAAGACCATCATTTGCAACATGAACAGTAAGTTTAGCTTTTTCTAAAATCTGCTTACCAACCATCACGTTTATGAGGTTATCTTCTACTAATAAAACTTTTTTATTTGTAAAGTTGTGTTGTTTGTTTTGAGTTATTTTTTGCAAATCATTTTTAGAGGCAATCTTTAAATCAAGATTAAAATAAAAACGGCTACCTCTGTTTAATTTACTATAAACCAATACTTTAGACCCCATTGTTTCTACAATACTTTTTACAATTGGTAAACCTAAACCTGTGCCTCCATATAAACGGTTTGTGCTGTTAGAGGCTTGCGTAAAAGCTTCCCAAATAGTTTCTTGTTTATCTTCTGGTATTCCTATACCCGTATCAATTACTTCGGTAAGTAAGTTTAAACGATTTTCAGTCTGGTTTGTTTTTGAAATTTTTAAAGTTACGGTACCATTATCTGTGAATTTTATGGCGTTGGTAACTAAATTATTAATGATTTGATTGTACCGAACGATGTCTAATGAAACAACAGGAATATTAATATCTACCTCTAAATTCATTGTAATTCCTTTTCGAAAACAATTGGCTTCATGAATTTTTTTAATTTGTTTTACTGCTAAAGATAAATCGGTAGGAATGGCGTCTAACGCTATGGTTGTAGATTGAATTTTACTAAAATCTAGTACATTATTTAGTAAATTAAGTAATATTTTACCCGAATAATTAAGGGCATTTATATTTTCTACTTGATCTTTACGAGGTTTATTATCTCCTAAGATATGAGAAAGCCCAATAACAGCATTTAAAGGGGTTCTTATTTCGTGACTCATGGTGCTTAAAAACTTTGATTTAGCATTCGATGCTTCAATCGCTTCTTCACGATCTATATGGATAGAGGAAGATTGAAGTGAGTTTTGATAAGAAAAATAAATTAACTGAAAAGAAACTAAAGAAAGTGTGCAAATAACAGCAATAGGATAGATGAAGTTAGCCGCTATTTCTTGATCTAATTTATACGTTGTAAATAAGTTAAACTTTGTGGTATATAAAAGTATCCAAAATAAAATTGAAATAGAAGAAAACAGTATAATATATTTTGTTTCTCTTTTAAATGAGAAACTAAGAAAGGGCAGTCCTAATACAAACATTAGCATTAATTCTACGCCACCTTCTTGGCCTATAAAGGAAGAAGTTACAGCTACTGCGATATTTAGCGTTATAAAATAGATGATTCTAGGGGTTTTTAAAACCCCTTTCTTAGTTAAATATGCACAAAAAAGATATACAAAAACAGTAGAAAAGTGAAGATATATTAAACTTTCGATTTCTAAATAAATCGACAAAATACCACATAGAACAGCAAGTCCAACGGTAATTATACAAAGATGGTAGATGAGCTGAACTCTCCTTAAATAAAAATTAATCATATTAACTAGGGGTCAAATGAAACCTAAATATACAAATTCTATTTTAAAATTTAGATTTAATTTTTTCATATCATTAAGAAGGCTCCTTAACTTTTAAATTAAGGAGCCTTCTTATTATTTGTGTTGTAAAATTATTTCACATCCATCAATTCAACATCAAAAATAAGGGTTGCATCTGGCGGAATTACACCTCCAGCACCTGCTGATCCGTAAGCTAAATTAGAAGGAATTACAAAACGAGCTTTATCACCCACTTGTAAAAGTTGAATTCCTTCATCCCAACCAGAGATTACTTGCCCTACACCAACAGCAAAATCGATTGGTTCTTTTCTCTTGTAAGAAGAATCAAAAACAGTACCATCTAACAATTGCCCTTTATAATGAACAGATACTTTAGCTCCTTTTGTTGCTTGTTTTCCGTTTCCTTTTTGAAGAAGTTTATAACGCAAACCACTAGTGGTTTCATCGTATCCAGCAGCAACAGTATCTAATATTTCTTTCTTTTTTGCTTTTTCTTCGGCATCTCTCAATTCCCTAGATCCTTCAAAAGTTCTAAAAGCTTCTACAGCGTTAAATTTTTCGGCAGTTTCACCTACTTTAATAATTTCTACAGCTGTTAATTCATCTCCTTGCGCAATGGCGTCTACAATATCTTGTCCTTCAACAACAGCACCAAAAACAGTATGTTTACCATCTAACCATGGAGTAGGAACGTGGGTAATATAAAACTGACTACCATTTGTTGCTGGTCCTGAATTAGCCATTGCTAATTTTCCAGGTGCATCATGTTTTAAATCTGGATGAAATTCATCATCAAATTTATAACCAGGATTTCCTGTTCCTGTTCCTTGAGGGCACCCTCCTTGAACCATAAAATCAGGAATTACTCTATGAAATTTTAATCCATCATAATAAGGTGTTCCTTGCGCTTTTACAGCATTTTCTAAATTACCTTCTGCTAAAGCAACAAAGTTACCTACAGTTCCTGGTGCTTTTTCATGTTCTAGTTGTACTAAAATATCACCTTTTGATGTGGTGAATTTTGCATAAATTCCGTTATCCATTTTTTAATTTTTAATCGTTGTTAATTTTATCAGATTCTAAAAAGTACTAAATTGAATTCAGCATATAAAGTTAGAATATATTATTTTTTTGCATTTAATATTGATAAGCCATAGGCCAACCCAATATTTATATTTGATGAATTTACATTGCCAAAAGGAGACCACATTTGACCACCAGCAACATGAAAGGATAAAGCATCATTTGCATGATAATTTATGCCAAGAGTGGGTCTTACCAGAATACCTTCTCCAGAATCAATACCACCACCACCAGAAACACCTCCAGAAAATTCTACAAAAGTAGAGATTTTCTCTTTAAAAATTTTATTCGATTTTATTCCTAAACCAAAAATTCCGTGTGCATATCCTCCAGATTCGCCTTCGTAAGCAAATGAAGCTTCACCAGCTAGATAATATCTTTTATTTAAGTCATAAGAGATTTTTAAGCCAATTAATTGCAAATTACTGTTTTTAGCTCCTCCAGATTTTGCAACATCAAAATACGTCTGATTTTCTACATGAATATGCATTCCTTGTGTTTTTATTTCTTTTACTAGTGTACCGTTTTTAGGGTCTGTGATACCGCCACTTAAACCGTAATATTTAAAGCTAAAGCCTGTTGTATATGCTTCAAAAGTTCCGCCAACAGATCTATGATAACCTCCATGAACACTTAATCCAAATTTTTTAGTGATTTTTACATCAGCGCCCATATTTGGGTACATGGTTAAGCCCCCTTCAGGAAAAATTCTACCACCTGCGGCACCAATTCCCATCTTGGCAAAGAAGTTTACATGTTTAGTTTCAATAAAGTTCTTACCAACGCCAATAAAAACATCCATAAAACCAGCAACTAATCCGCTGTACATGGCATCTACATGTGCATAAATAAAAGTATCATCTGTTATATAACGTTGATATTCAAAACCTAAAATACTTAAAGTTTGTGTGAGTGGTGTTGTTTCGTTAAAGTTTCCAATACCATCATTTCTAGAGGCTCCAATAGGAAAAAAATAATCAAAAGTTATTTGCTGCACACTTTTAATAGCAGGTTTTTGCCAAAATTTTTCTTTGCTTTTATTATTGACGGTAAATGTTTTTTGAGCATCTGCATAAGACCCTGTTCTTAATACAGAGGGTATTTCTAAAAAGAAAGAAAAATTATCTCCTTTTTGAACTCCTGTAAAAAAGTTTACATAACCATATTGCACACCAAAAGAAAATCCTTTTGCTTTGTATTGTAAACCGGCGTTCGGGTAAATAATTCCGCCACCATTTACTAAAGTTCTAAATCCGCCGCCACCGCCAAAATGAATATTTGCATCAAAATAAAAATTTTTAAAAAGTTGCGTATTTACACCAAGATTAACACCTAAAGTAAATAACCCACCTTGATCTCCATAAACGGCTCCATGAAAGCCAGCCCCTGTATACAACCAATCATTTAAAGGGAAATTGTAATTCAGACCAAAAAGACCCATACTTGGTTCTAATTGATAGGTACTACCGTCTCCATATTCATATATTCTGTTTGGTTGATCTATTAAAATATAGTTTAAACGAATACTATTGTGTAATTCTGTTCCTTTAAGTTCAGATAAATTATACGTTTGCGAAAAACTTTGTAAGCTTAAAAATATAAAAATTATCAAAAAATATTTTTTCATAATTTTTAAGCTTTAAATTCGCTTGTAAAATGTAATTTTACAGTCGGGTATTTATTCTGTGTCATTTGTATGGTAAAAGCAGAATCTGCTAAAAATACTAATTGACCTTGTTTGTCTTTTGCTAAATAACGCTGTTTTACACGTTTAAATTCTTTAAATTCCTCACTTTTTATATCTTCTGGCTCTACCCAACAAGCTTTGTGTACATTTAAGTTTTCATACGTGCATTTTGCACCATATTCGTGCTCTAATCGGTATTGAATTACCTCATATTGTAAAGCACCAACAGTACCAATTACTCTTCGACCGTTCATTTCTAAAACAAATAATTGAGCAACTCCCTCATCCATTAATTGATCTAAACCTTTATAGAGTTGTTTAGATTTCATTGGGTCTGCATTGTTTACATATCTAAAATGCTCTGGAGAAAAACTCGGAATTCCTTTAAAATTCAATTCTTCGCCTTCTGTTAACGTATCACCAATTTTAAAACTTCCTGTATCATGTATGCCTACAATATCTCCAGGAAAAGATTCATCTACAATTTCTTTCTTTTCTGCAAAGAAGGCGTTCGGACTAGAGAATTTTACTTTTTTACCATTTCTTACATGTAAATAAGGAGCGTTTCTTTTAAAGGTACCCGATACTATTTTGATAAAAGCCAAGCGATCTCTGTGTTTAGGATCCATATTTGCATGGATTTTGAACACAAAACCCGTCATTTTTTTCTCTTTAGAATCTACCAAACGTTCTTCTGCTTTTTTAGGCAGCGGCGAAGGCGCAATTTTTATAAAGGCATCTAATAATTCTTTAACACCAAAATTATTTAAAGCAGATCCAAAAAATACAGGTTGTAAATTTCCTGCTAAATATTCTTCTCTATTAAAATCTGGATATACTTCTTCTATCAACTCAATTTCTTCTCGTAAAATATCCGCAGCTTTTTTACCGATAATTTTATCTAATTCGGGATTCGTAAGATCATCAAATTGAACGCCTTCAGAAATAGTTGTTTTGTTATCACCAGAAAAAAGATTTAATTTCTTTTCCCAAATATTGTAGATTCCTTTAAAATCATAGCCCATACCGATTGGGAAACTCATTGGCGTAACTCTTAAACCTAATTTTTGCTCCACTTCATCTAATAAATCAAAAGCATCTTTACCTTCTCTATCTAGTTTATTGATAAAAACCAGCATCGGAATACTTCTCATTCTACAAACTTCAACCAATTTTTCGGTTTGTGGTTCTACACCTTTTGCAACATCAATTACCACAATAACACTATCTACAGCGGTTAAAGTTCTAAAAGTATCTTCTGCAAAATCTTTGTGACCAGGCGTATCTAAAATATTTATTTTTTTGTCTTTATAGATAAATGCTAAAACAGAAGTAGCTACAGAAATTCCACGCTGACGCTCAATCTCCATAAAATCTGAAGTTGCGCCTTTTTTTATTTTATTATTTTTTACAGCGCCGGCCTCTTGAATTGCCCCACCAAATAATAATAATTTCTCAGTAAGTGTAGTTTTACCTGCATCTGGATGTGAAATAATACCAAATGTTCTTCTACGTTCTATTTCTTTTAAAAAATTCATCTACAAAATTTGAGGTGCAAAGATACAATTATCAATCTAAAATTTCTATGGTCATTTTAATGTCTTTCACAGGCCACTCATCAACGCCTACTTTTACTTCAGATATTTTATCCATGGTATCAAAACCAGAAATTACTTCACCAAAAACGGTATGTTCATTGTCTAGATGATGCGCACCATCTCTTTTATGCACCATATAAAACTCAAACGGACTCGATAGTTTATTAGGATTATTTTCCCACTGTCTCGCGGCAGCTAAAGCACCAAACTTATGTTTTCTATGATTTCTAAATTCTGGCTGCATTAAGTAATTACCGTATTTTCTGCGCTGCTTTTGGGTGTACATATTATCAGAATTCCCACCCTGAATTACAAAGTTTTTTGCAACCCTATAAATAACAGTGGTATTAAAATATTTTATTTTTGTTAAAAAAATAAAGTTAGCTCTGTGAACAGGCACATCTGAATATAACAAAATTTTTATATCACCAAATTTGGTTTTAATAATAACATTGGTTTCAGGGTTTTGTTTGCCATATTCGGTTAAAAAAGCCTCGGTATTATCTCTGTTTAAACTGTCCCAAGGTTTTAAAATTTCTTTTTCAAGAGATAATTTTGTTTCTATGGATTTCTTTTTAATGGTTTCTTTTTCATCAACTTTTACAGTATTTTCTTTTTTGTCTGATTTGTTATTACATTGATAAAGAAAAATTACTGTTGATAGAAAAAGTAGTTGAATAAATTTTTTCAATTTTTTAAATTTAATATGGAAGCATCAAATATAAATCATCAAGATAAAAGAAAAGAGAAATTGGCTGATTTTATACTAAAATAAGGATTTAAAAATACTTGATTATCTTATATTTGCACTTATGGAGGAACTCGTTGTATTAGTTGATGAAAAAAATAACCAAATAGGATTAATGCCTAAAATGGAAGCTCATGAAAAGGCTCTTTTACATCGTGCTTTTTCGGTGTTTGTTTTCAATAAAAAAGGAGATTTAATGTTGCAACAAAGAGCAGCATCGAAGTATCATTCTCCTTTATTATGGACAAATACGTGTTGTTCGCATCAAAGAGAAGGCGAAGGTAATTTAGAAGCAGGGATGAGAAGGCTGCAAGAAGAAATGGGTTTTACAACCGATTTAAAAGAGATATTTTCTTTTATTTATAAAGCGCCTTTTGATAATGGTTTAACTGAACACGAATTAGACCACGTTTTAATCGGTAATTTTGATGATGCACCAAACATTAACAAAGAAGAAGCTGAAGATTACAAATGGATGCCTTTAGAAGATGTTAAAAAAGATATCGAAGAGAATCCTTCAATCTACACAGAGTGGTTTAAAATAATTTTTCAAGAATCTTATCAAAAATTAACAAATGCCTAAAGTTACTGTTCATAGAAAAGCGCATTTTAATGCTGCGCACAGATTGTATAGAAAAGATTGGTCTGACGAAAAAAACTTTGAAGTTTTTAGCAAGTGCAGCAATCCTAATTTTCATGGTCACAACTACGACTTAATTGTATCTTTAACCGGCGAAATAGAAAAAGAAACTGGCTATGTTTATGATTTAGGAATTTTAAAAAATATTATAAAATCTGAAATTGAAGATTGTTTTGATCATAAAAATTTAAACATCGAAGTACCAGAATTTAAAGAACTAAACCCAACAGCAGAAAATATTGCGGTGGTTACTTACAATAAATTAAGAAAATTTTTACCCGAAAATTTAGATTTAAAAATTACATTATACGAAACTCCTAGAAACTTTGTAAGCTACTCTGGTGACTAAAAATTAATGATTGTTATTTAAAAATCATTTCGAAGTGAAATTATAATATTTCACTGAATTTTTAAGCTCAAAGTACTTATAGTAGATGAATTTGCCTAGTTTAAAATTATAATTTTTAGAAAGACTTAAAAATTCTAGCTCGCTTTTTTCTAAAGAATTATATTTAAAATAGCCACTCATAAATTCTACTTCAGAAGAAAAAATTACGGAGACATTAGGTTTAAAAGTAGTTTGAGACAGTATCGTCAAAGCTTTTTTTATACTCTTAAAAGATTCTTCTGTATTTTTTTCATATGCACTAACTAAAATACGATCTACATATTTCGATATTTCATCCACTTCGGTTTTATTGTAATTACCAACATAAGCCTCTATTTTTATGGGATGATCACTTTCTTTAGATAATAATTTCATAATAGATAATGTAGCTATAAAATTTTTAAAACTACCCTCTCTAGTGCAAGGTATCTCATTTTTTCTTAAATAATTTTCACAATAGTATCCTCCGTAATTAGAAGCAGAATTTTGCCAAAATTCGTATTCTAAATTAAGACCATCGAACTTTTCAGAAGATTTTAGTCTAGATTTATTATAAGCACTAATATGATTAATAAAAAAGCTTTTATTTTCTGCGGATGCAATAACCTCTTGAACTTCATATTGCTTTTTAGCTAAATTTATAAATTTAGCTAAAATAGTATTGGTTTTAGGGTTGGACATATCAATTCTCTTGGCAATTATATGAAGTTCATAAAGTATGATGGCTTTAAATTCATTGTTTTTTACAAAAGTAAGAAGCTCGTTTTCTTTTTCCTGATTACCTAGAATAGCATTAAAACTATCAACATACAACGTTCGTTGTGCAGAAAAGCTAGAAAAAACAAATAGAAAAGTTACGAGTATTAATAGAGTTCTCATAATAGACTGGGGATAAAACTGTTTAGTGATTTTCTTAAATAGTTAAGTAAGGTGGTGCAATTAGTTGTAAGTATCTGATTTATATTTACTTTACATCAAGTAGTATAAATTGGGTGATGCAAGTGTAAAGGGTGAAATTTTTGGGGTGTAAAACTTTAAGATTAGTGCGTATAAAGAATAGTTTTTTTAGCAATTCTTTTTGAAACTTTAATTCTTTAGAGGCTAGAAGTAGCTAATTTTAATCGATAGAATTCCCCGACGCTCTGCGGCAGTGATCAAGAGGAAAGTTTAAAAACCTGGGTTTTCATCAAACTAAAAATAAGGCTTTTTCCGCTTGATACTTCGATGGTTCTGCCTCGATGTTGTTCATTTTATTTTCTAAAAATAAAGGATTTTTACAAATGAGTCGACCAGAAAATAGTGCTGATATTATTTTTAAACGTAAAAATGATAGCCCTAGAAAATTTAGGACACTTAAATTTATCTAATTTATAAGAAATGCTTGCAGTAGATCAGTTTGTTTAGAAACGCATATATAAAAGCCAAGTAAATACTATTTCTTTAAAATCCGACTTATTTTAACACCTTCGCTATCTTAAGTTCTTTTGTTTTTTCTTTATTTTTATTATAGGCATTTAAAACGTTGTAATATTTAATAGATTTAACTAATTAGTTTTAGTTACAAAGGGTAAAATTAATTAAATTTAGTTTTTAAGGTTATTATGCTTTAATCGCTTTTTTTGGTGTTATTTTTGAAGTTTATTTAATTTTAAAAGGGTTTTTCCTCTTTTTAATGTTAGAAGAATAGTTTTCAAGAAACTGTAAGGCAAAAAAAGCATTATTCACACTTTTAAAAGTTATGGATATAGTTTTTACTAGTTTTTTAATTTTTATATTCTTTTTTTAAACCTGTTCTTCTAAAGGTTTCATTTTTAACTGCCTCTATTACATAAGAGTAATTATAGTAAGTAAAATGAATGAAATTTACGTTACTCCAAACGCTCATATCTTTAGATTTTAGTTGTTGAATAAACTCTTTTTCGGCAATTTTTAAAGAGTTATAGTTTAGATAACCGCCCATATATTCGTGTTCGGCAGAGAGTATTATTGATGTTTCAACATTGCATCTGCAAGCAGCCAATACTCTTAACATTTTTTTTGAAACTGTGAAACTTTTTTTTGCAGTCCTAGCATAAGCACTAATTAAAACTTGGTCTGTATATTTAAGTATTTGTCGAATCTTTTTATTATTATATTGACCAACATAAGCTTGCACTTTAATTAGTTGTTTGCTTTCGTTTGCTAGCAATTTCATAATAGATAACGATTCAAGATAATAATTAAAACTACCTCTCCTGTTGCAAGGTATACCGTTTTTCCTCAAATAATTTTCACAATAGTATCCTCCTAAATCAGAAGCATCTTTTTTCCAATATTCGTACTCTAAATTATACGCATTAAATTTTTCGTCAAGTTTTGTTCTTGTCTTGTTATAAGCATCTATTACGTTTATAAAAAAGCCACCACTTTCACCAGAACCAGAAATTTCTTCGATGTCGTACTCTTTTTTAGCTCTATAAATAAAACTAGCCAAAACATTATTTTGAGTAACGTCTGCTAAAGGCATTCTTTTATTTACTCTATGAAGTTCGTAAAGTATTAAGGAATTAAAATTTTGGCTTTTAGCAAAAGAAAGTAGTTCATGTTCTTTTAAATCATTGCCAAGAATGCTATTAAAATTGTCTACATATAAGCTTCTACTTTGCGAAAATAAATGAAGGTAAAAAAATATAAATAGAATTATTGGGGTTTTTTTAAAGTACATGTTTAAGGGAGGTTTAAAAATATAAACCACTAAAATAACTTATTTTACTAATAAATTTGAGTTTTTTTTTTCTTTACTTAATAGTTCTAAAAGAAGTACAAAAAGTTTCATGTTTTATTTGTTGTTCTTGGATAAAAAGAGTTTCCGTTATTTCGTCTAAATTTTTTTATCGCTTTTAAAAATGAAAATATTTATAACCACAAAATAAGTAGGTTGTGGTTTTATTTAAAAATGCAGTATCAATATGATATTAAATAAGTTTTTAACAATGAGAAACAATAGAACAAATGGTTTCTTAAAAAGAAATTACTAGTTTTTACTGTAAGCGTAATAGCTCATCGATCGTTCTAAATCGGTATAAGCGTGGTAGCTAAATCCGTCTAAATTTAAGTGTTTTCTTAACTCAATATTTTTTGCATTCATTTCATCAAAAAACATAGATTCTCCGTTTTTTAAATTATCAAATTTTAGCCAATATCCTAAATGAGTCATTTTTGTAGAAAAAAGAACAGAGGTTTTTATTTTGCTGTTAATTTTAGCAATATACTGTAAACTTTTTTTTGCGGCGTTAAAAGATAATTGAGGTGTTTTACCATGCGCTTGTATTAGTAAGCGATCGCAATATTTACTTATTTCTATAAGTTCATTTTCGGTATAATAACCAAGATATGCTTCAATTTGTACTGTATTCTTATTTTTTTTAGAAAGCTTTTTAATTTCTTTTAAATTAGCTATAAAATAGTTAAAAGAACCCTCTCTGTTGCAAGAAATGGCGTTTTCTTGTAAGTAATTTACACAGTAATATCCATCTTCCCCAGAGGCTTTATTAGACCAATATTCATATTCTAAATTATAGATATCAAATTTTTCTATAGACTTGTTTCTTGAGTTATTGTAAAGATTTATGGTTTTTGTAAAAAATGAAGCTGACTCACCAGAGGCACCAATACTTTGAATGCCAAATTCACTTTTTGCTTTGCTCATAAAAGCTGCTAAAACATTGTTTTTTTGAGGATCTGTTAAAGGCCATCGTTTGTTAACTTTATTTAGTTGATATAAAATTAAAGTTTTAAAATTATTTTTTTTTGCAAAAAGAAGCAGTTTATCCTCCTTACTTGGGCTGCCAATAATATTATTAAAATTATCGACATATAAAGTTCGTTGTCTACAAAAAGAGCTTGTGATAAAAAACAGACAAAAAAGGCAAAAAATAATTTTTTTCAATTGGAATAATTTTTATTAAAAACAACACGCAAATATAAGAACTATACTCTTTAATTTTAATTAGAAACGGCTTTGATAACGCAAAGGTTATGTTAATTATTTTGTGAAATAATTTTAACTGAATTTCACTTATTTTTTCGAGTTAAAAAACTTTTCCGTATAATTTTGAAGCATATTTTTGCTAAACTACTCTTTACATACTCGTTACATGAGTTTAATTTTGGGGTCTGTGATCATGCTATTTTATAACTTTATATTAAGTTATAAATTGATATTGATACCACTTTGCATCTTTGCATCAAATTATAGTTCATAGAATATAGGCAAAAAAATGACTAAAATGCGCTTTTTAAGCAAAAAAAATCTCTTCTACAAAAAAAAGTTTTATTTAAGAGTCTTTTAATTTTTATATAGTTTATTACTAGCAGCTTCGTAGGTATCGGCCTTTGTCCATTTGGTTGTAATCGAATCGTTACCAATTAAATGATTCGCTAAAACATAAGCTCTAAAGAATTCTACTAAATAATCATAATCTAGGGTTTTTGCTTCAATGCCAAATTGATGATAATATTTTGGAACCTCACTATCAAAAGCTCTAAAAACTAAAGAAAAAGTCGGGTACAGAATTTATTTTTTTGCTTAAGAGACATTATTGCTTCCATCAAATAAATCTTGTGCAGGCATCCGATCATCAACTGCTGTATTTCCGAAAGCCGCTGCAGCTTCTTTCAGATAATTTGCTCTATTGTTCTTGGCAAACCAATAATAGTTGCCACATTTGTATCATTATAACCAGCATTATTACTATTCAAACAATACACCATTTGCTTTAAAGTTAGTACAGGGGGTTCTAAATAGTATTGACGCCCTACTACACCTTTTTTTTACCTGTAAATAAAATAAATAAAGCAGAACGTTTTGTGGGGTGCTTCGCCAAGCCTTCTACCATGCTTAATACAGTGGTTGTTCTTACCGCATGGACTTTTGCGTTGTTATAAATGGTATCGCCAGTTTCATCTGGTTTTCTAATACCAATGTGATTGTAATGATAAAAGTAGATGATATATTCATTTTTTAAAGTGGTAGCAGTACCTTTTACAACACCAATTACATTTTGAGGAACAATATTTTTTTTTTAGCGCCTTCATTTGAATAAAAGCAGGAATTTCCTTTTTGTTTTTGATACTACTACTAATATTAAGTGTCTCCTCTTTGTTATGTGCCAAAACATATACAAAGTCAGATTTCTTTTTTTCTTCTTTTTCAATAGTCGATAAAGTGGTTTTCTTAAAGTTATGTTCTATTTTCCGCCAAAAGCGCATCATCGGTTTGCAACAGTTCAATGATGCCAATGGCTCCATTTTTTATGGCTTATTCTTGTTTTTTACTTTGTAAGTTACGAGCAGTTCTGTAGTCTTACTTTTCAGAATTCATGGCTAAAAGAAGCACAAACTTTCCTTTTACCTTTTTATGTTGATAAACTTCTTATCAACCAAAACTTGCATTAATAATTTTATCCTTTACGGTACTATTAGCACTGTTTAAAATGGCCAATTCTGTGAGTTCTATCTTATTTATACGTAACGAAAATTCTTCTGCTTGCTTTGAATCTTTTAAGGGTACTTGCTGGAAATAAGTATTCATTATTGGGTTTGTTTTTGCGCCATAATTTCTTAACTGATTTGCTACATAAGAAGCCGCAATTTTTATTTCAAGAGATCCTGTTGTTCTCTTTTTTAAAGCATAAACTGCAAAAAAGTAAATATGTCTGCCTATTTTGCTTTTTGTAACAATTTCTGTTGCTATTTCTTTGCTAGATTGTGCAGAGATTGCAGCGCTAAATAATTAATTAGTAAAAAGTAGTGCGCCGGTTTTCATGGTAAATAATGTATTTAATTTAGAGTTTGATGCCTATAGTTATTCAAATTTAAATGGTTTTATTTTTAACGTAAAGCGCAAAAAAAAGCTCAATATAAAATATTGAGCTTTAAGACGCATAGATTTATATATGTTTACATGGTTTTTTTCCTGTAATTAAATTGTATAAAATACTGGTAACAGTAATTACGAATAAAATGTGGATTAAATTTCCTGTTGCCATGCCTGCTATAATTCCTAAAAACCCTAATAACCAAACAGCTATAAAAATAACTACTACGAACCATAATATACTTCCCCTAATTTTTGTTTTTAAATTCAGCATAAAATTATAAAGATTTTGAAACTGAATTTAACGCTATTCATTTAAATATTATCTTTGATGCTTTAATAGCATATATATGAAAGTAATTGCCATGATTCCAGCACGTTACAGTGCCTCTCGTTTTCCAGGAAAATTAATGAAAGATTTAGGCGGAAAACCTGTAATTGTAAGAACCTATGAAGCAACGCTACAAACCAATTTATTTGACGACGTTTATGTAGTAACAGATTCTGATATTATTTTTGAAACCATTAAAAATGCCGGAGGAAAGGTAATAAAAAGTAAAAAAGAACACGAATGTGGTTCTGATAGAATTGCCGAGGCTGTAGAACATATTGATGCAGATATTGTGATTAATGTGCAAGGAGATGAACCTTTTATAGACGCCGTTTCTTTATCAAAATTAATAGCTGTTTTTAAGGTTGATATAGAAAAAGAAATAGATTTGGCCTCTTTAAAAGTACAAATTACCAATAAAGAAGATATTGAAAACCCTAATAATGTTAAGGTAATTACAGATGTGCATAATTTAGCCATTTACTTTTCTAGAAGTGTAATTCCGTTTCATAGAGATACCGATGTTGTGGTAAAATATTATAAACACAAAGGAGTGTATGCCTTTAGAAAGCAAGCTTTGTTAGATTTTTATAAAACACCAATGACGCCTTTAGAGGCAGCCGAAAAAATTGAAGCCATACGATATCAAGAAATTGGTAAGAAAATAAAAATGGTAGAAACCAATGTGGAGGCAGTAGGTATTGATACTCCAGAAGATTTAGAAAAAGCAAAAAAATATTTAGGCTTAAAATAATTTTATCAATGTATAAAAACATAAAAGTAATTGCCTTTGATGCGGATGATACTCTTTGGATAAACGAAACTTATTTTAGAGAGGCAGAAGACCAATTTGCAAAATTGTTATCGAAATACGAAACCAAAAATAAAATAGAGCAAGAGCTTTTTAAAACAGAAATCAGGAATCTTGCGTGTTATGGTTACGGCGTTAAAGGTTTTATTCTTTCTATGGCTGAGTGTGCTTTAGAGCTGTCTAACTATCAAATAAACCAAAAAACGATAGAAGATATTTTAAATATTGGTAAAGAAATGTTAGAAAAACCAATAGAATTATTAGACGGAATAGAAGAGCTGCTACAATCTTTACAAGGTAAATACAAATTAATAGTGGCTACAAAAGGAGATTTGTTAGATCAAGAACGAAAATTAGAAAAATCTAATCTGTTTAAATATTTTCATCATATTGAGGTGATGAGTGATAAAAAGGAAAAAGATTATCAAAAATTGGTACAACATTTAGACATTCATCCATCAGAATTTTTAATGATTGGTAATTCTTTAAAGTCAGATGTTTTACCGTTGATAAAAATTGGCGCGTCGGCAATTCATGTTCCCTTTCATACTACTTGGGTTCACGAAGAAGTTTCTGTGCAAGAAGCCTCAAAATTGGCTTATAAAACAGTTTCAAATATAAAAGATGTTATAACGCTCTTTTAAATAAATAAACTAACTTTGCACCAATTAAAAGAATAAAAAATATTATGGCAAGCATAAAAAATTTAAAAAAAGATATTAACTACGTTTTAGGAGATGTTATAGAATACGCATTAGACGTTTCTACATTAAAAAACGAACCTAAAAAGGGAGATGTAATTATTGATGAAGCTATCGAAACTTTTGATGCTTTGGTTGCAAAAGTAAACGCAAGCGGTGTAGAAAATAAGAAAGCGCATTTTAATGCAATAAACCAAGAATTAGAAACAAAAGCAAAAGGCTTGGTAGAAAAAATTAACGGTTTATAAAATTAACATTTTTTAAACAAAACTTTAAGACCAGCATCTAATTTAGATGTTGGTTTTTTTTGTTATATTTGGTAAAGTAATAAAATACAATAAATTACGTTTTATTAGTAACACTAAATTTTATAAAAATGGCTAGAGCAATGTTTGAGTACACCAAGATAGTACTGCAAAAAGTTAGTTTTAATTCAGAGTTGTTTTGTAAAGAATTAGAAAAATCATTAAAAAGATTGTTACCCTACGAAATACAAGAATTAATCATTTGGCTAAAACAATTTACTGCAAATAAACCAGAATTATTTGTTTGTATGAATTTGATAAAATAAAAAATAGAGCAATTTGCTCCATTTTTTTAATTAGTTTTTAGAGTCAGATTTTTTATGTTTGTATTTACGCATTAAATTTCTGCCAAATTCAATTTCTGCTATTTGTAATTTTATGATTTTGTTAGCAGAAATAATTTGCGCTATTTTCTTTGTAAAATCTTCTTGACTCTCGTTTAATTTTTTATCGGTACTTAATTTTAAAGATATTAATTTTTTTGATTCGTTTTCGCTTAATTTGTCAATAGATTCATTTTCTTTAATTGCTTGTTTTAAAGTAAACCTGTAAGAGCGTCTTAAGCTATGTTGCTCTTCGTCATATGCATTATAAACGGGCCAAAATTTTTGAGCTTCACCCGTTGTTAATTGTAATTGCTCGGTAATGTAGGCTATTTTTAAAGTTTTAATTTTTTCTCTTCCTTCTTTTTTTCCTTGTGCGGTGCTTGGTATTGTGCAAAAAAGAGAAATGATGCCTATGATTATAAATTTTTTCATGAAGTATGTTTTAGTTAATTTCATTCCATAAAGTGTTGTCTAAAGAATTTAGATATTCCTCAATACTTTCATCACTAATATCTGTATAGTAAAATTCGTTTTGATCTAAAATATCATCCTGTAAAATAGTAGCAATATCTAAATTGCTTACTGTAGTTACATCTAACCAATATTCTATGTCGCTATCAGAAAGAGAATCTAAAGTAAGGGTATCTTTTGCATTAAAAACAAAAGAATTTAATCCGATAAAAAGCACTATTGAAGCTGCTGCAACAAACGGAATTATTTGCAAAATTAGTTCTTTAAAAGAAAGAACGTTGGTTTCTTTTTTTGTTGATGCAGCTTTAGATAAAATACTACACTCTAGTTGATTAAAGTAATTTTCAGGAACTTTAAAAGCAGTTTCTTTTGCAAATTTTTCTTCGGATATTTTTGTAAAAAGAGATGCTTCTAAATTATCAAAATAATTAGAAGGAGTAGAAAAACCCGTTTCTATATCAACTTTATGCTTCATGTGCGCTTCGCTATTTTTTAGTTCGTTCTCCATTACTATTTAGACCTTAAAACTCTAAAAAAGTTTAATGAGTTTGTGTTTTTATATATTTTTCAATTTTTTTTACTGCATGGAAATAAGAAGCTTTTAAACCACCCACAGAAGTTTCTAAAATGGCTGATATTTCATCGTATTTCATGGCGTCAAAATATTTCATATTAAAAACCAGACGTTGTTTTTCTGGCAAAGTAGCAATTGCTTTTTGTAAAATTAACTGAATTTCATCACCAGAAAAATAAGCATCACTCTCTAAAGTACTTGCTAATTGCTCATGATAATCAGAAATAGTTATATTTTGTTTTTTGACTCTATTATTTATAAAAGTTATCGATTCATTTGTGGCAATTCTGTACATCCAAGAATATAATTTACTTTCTCCGTTAAATTTCTCTATATTTTTAAAAATCTTTACAAATGTATTTTGCAAAACATCATCGGCATCATCATGTACAATTACAATTTTACGAATATGCCAATACAATCGTTCTTTGTATTGCGCTATCAATACTCGAAACGCTTTATCTCGGCTATTACTGTTTTGGAGTTCTTGTATTAAAATAATTTCGTCTTTCAAAAAAACACGGTTTATTATAAGACTTAAAAATACTAAAAAGGTTTAAATGAGTAAAAAACAATTTCGAAAAATAGCGGAGCTATGCACCTAAAATTGTAGGTTGAACTCTCCTGTTCGGCAGGCTAATACCGCTTCGTGTGCTTCATTTGTTTCAGTATTGGGCAAATCTTCGATATTTCTTCTGATACGATGCCTTGCAACATCAAAAGAATAATCTTTTTTAATATTTAGATGGTGCTTCTTTGTTGTTGTTGTTGTTGTTGTTGTTGTTGTTGTTGTTGTTGTTGTTGTTGTTGTTGTTGTTGTTGTTGTTGTTGTTGTTGTTGTTGTTGTTGTTGTTGTTGTTGTTGTTGTTGTTGTTGTTGTTGT
>NZ_VORR01000063.1 GCF_007997085.1 Polaribacter sp. IC066 | reverse complement strand
CTAAAAATCAAACATGTAATTGTTACCTAGTAACTAACAAATGTTAACAAGAACGTTCTTTTTCCTAAAAGCAAGGATAGAATTGTTAATAACTAGCTCTTTTTTGAAATCTAGGCTGAATAGTTACAAATAGTTAAAGAACTTCAGTAATTTTGCTCACTTTAAAATGTAAGATCATTTAACTGGATAAATTTTTATAAAAAATATTGAGCATAATTTAAAATAAGATTTCATAGTGCTTTATATCGAAAATAAAATTTAATTATTTCAAATTAATGGCGATGTATAAAGCACTTTAAATAAATTAAGCTACTATTAATTGGCGTTTAAAACTTATAGTAAATTTAAACGTTTCATTAACTCGGGTCTTTTTGATCTGCTTACAGGAACAACATCTTTCTTAATTAAAACACTGTTATCTTCTATATCTATTATTTTTTTGACATTAATAATATAAGAACGATGCACTTTTAGAAACAAAGAATCTGGTAATTTTTCTTCAATCTTTTTTAAAGTTGAATGCACTACGTAATTTTTGTCTTCCGTTTTAATATTAATATAATCGCCTTTTGCCTCAATTAAATAAATACTAGGTAAATCTATTTTAATTAATCTTCGATCAATATTTACATAAAAATCATTTTTAACCTTCTTCTCTTTATTTGTAATGACCGTATTTTCTATAATTTGAGATTTTTTTACTTTTTCAATTGCTTTCTCAAAACGAGGTAACTCTAGAGGTTTTAATAAATAATCTACAATAAAATCGTATTTAAAGGCTTCTATAGCAAATTTAGGATCTGAAGTTGTAAAAATTATTTTTGGTGGATTTTTTAGAGTCTTTATAAAATCTAGACCATTAAAATTGGGCATATGAATATCTAAAAAAATTAAATCGATTTCATTTTCATTTAAATACTTTATTGCTTCGATTGCTCCAGAAAACTCTGCGCTTATTTGTAATGATTCAATTTTATTACAGAGAGTTCTTAAAATAACTCTAGCCATTTTTTCATCATCAATAATTATACAATTCATGAGGGGAACATTAGAGAGTTAAAGTTCTATTATATAGCTGACTTTTTTACTTAAATCTTACTTTTTACTTCTCTAAAAATATTTTTTGTAAGACTGTTTTAAATAATTACGAACGGCATAAATATTTAAGAGCACTAATATAGCTAAATTATAATTAACTTAGATGTAATTAATTACAAAAGGTTTTTTCTGTTGAATGAGGTCAAGTTTATAAAGCCTTATTTTTTTAACGTAAATGTAAAAACCGTTTCAACATTTGGTGTTGATTGTACCCTAATTTCGCCCTGATAGGCCTCAACAATTTTCTTTACAATAGACAAACCTATGCCGGTAGACTTATAATCGTTCTCTAATTTCTGAAAGGCAATAAAAATCTTATGAAAAAAATCATTTTCAATTCCTATTCCGTTGTCTATAACAGAAAATTTCCAAAACTTATTTTCGTCATAAAAATTAACTTCTATCTGACCGTTTTTTCCCTTGTTATTAAATTTAACAGCGTTGCTAATTAAATGATAAAAAAGCAACTCTAATCGATATAAATCTCCTTTAATAATAGGCAAATTAGTAGGCACTACGATTTTAATATCTTGCGGATTATTAATTGTTAATTTTAGCTCTTTTAAAAGTGTATTTAAGTCTACTTGAAAGCGCTTTTTTACGTCTTTGCCAATTGTTGAATATTCTAAAATACCTTTAATGAGCGTATCCATTTTCTCTACATTTTCTCGAATCAAACCCAATGTAGCTCTTCCATCTTCCCCTAAACTTTCTGAATAATCATCTGCAATCCAAGTTGTTAAAGCGTCGATGCTTTGTAATGGCGATTTTAAATCATGAGAAACCATATGTGCATACTCATTTAACTCTTGATTTTGACGTTCTAAATTTGATACTAACTTATCTTTCTGTTTGTTGATTTCAATAATTTCTTTTGTTTGATTATTAATAAAATCTACTAACTTTAAGGAATCTGTACTTTCTAAATTTTTAACGTCCGCTAAACCGTAAAATTTTAAAGTGTTAATAACATTATTTAACTTCGAAATTACTTCTTTTTGAGAATTCGTTTCTTGTTTTAGCTGCTGATTCGATTCAAAAAGCTCTTTAGAGCTTATAGAAGATGCTCTTTGCAGCATACCAAACTGACTTTGTGAGGAAGTATAAGACTTATCTACAGCTTCTAGAAAAACTTCTAAATCTGTGTTAGCTTTTAATTCTTTTGGTAAATATTTTCTTAATTGTCTTTTTAAAAGGGAGTTCATTATTCGCTAATTAAGGTAATTGCCATTGTTTGGTTGTGTAATTGGCAATTTATTTCACTATCAAAAGGAGCAATTTCTCCGTAAGAATAAAAACCACAAACCGTAGCTTCTTTGCCAATTACTTCTATAACTTCTTCTATTTCTTCTTCTACTCTTTGGTCTAAAACTAACTTTCTACCAATACAACTTATTAAAATGGCTAATTCTGGTTTGTTTTTTCTGGGTTCTAAAGCTTGTACTGCACCAATTTCTGCGGCACTTACAATACTGTCTACATTGGTCATCATTAATTGTACCTGAGACCCTTCTAAAATATCGCCTGCTAAAATCATCGAATTTTCATCTTCGTTGATGTTTAAAATTGTTCTAACAATCGATTTTTTCTTATCCGAAGCGTTTACTTTTAATGGATAAAGTAATGCCGTTGAAGGTAAATATTTAGCCTTATCGCCTAAATACTTTTTGTATAAATCTAAAGCAGGTTTATGATCTAATTCATATAAAATATTAGAATCAGATTTTGTTACAATCCTTTCAGGCCCAAAAGGAGTCCATCCTCCATTTGTAGCAAATGAAACTTCTAATGTATCGCCATACAAACCAACAGCAACAATTTCACCTTCTTTCGGGCGCTCATTATAAGAAGATAAAGTGGTGTCGAACCTTGCAGCGTCACCACATAAACCGCCCGTAATTAAGATATTATTTTCTGTTGCTGAATTCATTCCTAGAGCAAGCTGACTTCCGTTTACAAAACTACCATCAGAAACCACAAAAACATATTTTAAACCTTCTTTAGGTAATTGTTCTATTAACTCCTTGCCTGTTTTTAGACTATCTATTTTAAATTCAGAATTTAAAACATTAGCTGTTGTAATACAAAAATTACTTTTTTCAAATTCAATTGCTGTTATTGTTATCGATTCATCATCAACCGATTCTGAAGTAATATCTCCTGCGGTAGAGCCAAAAACAAGATGACCATCTTTAAACATCGCTCTAACATTGTCATAAATATTTTTGTCTTGTAGCATATATCTGTTGCCAAAAATTAAAACTAAAGGTTCTTTTAAGTTTTGTTTTTCTGAAACGTATTCTACACTCTTATCCCTATGTATTTTTAATTGAACTATTTTCATTATTTGCTTTTTGAGGGATGTAAAAAATTAATAATCACTATAAAAATACAAATTATTTAATAATTAATACAAGGACTAGCCTATATATTTGCTAAAAGTTTTCTTTCCAATAATTATAAATTACTTTTAAAAAATTTTAAAAGATTTGTGCTCTTTTTTAGATTTTTTTTATTTTTTTGAGCGTTTTTCTGTAAAATATTGTGTTTTTATTGTGTCTTTAAAAAAAATGAAGTGAAACCATTTAACTTTTTTTAATAGTAAAATAAAAAGTTGTTCCGACTCCTAATTCGCTATCCACCCAAATATTCCCTTCATATAAATCAACTATCTTTTTTACGATAGACAATCCAACTCCCGTAGAATCTTCTCTTTGATTTAAATACTGAAAAATTTTAAAAATTTTATCGTAATATTCCTTTTCTATTCCAATTCCGTTATCTTTTATAGAAAATTTATAATAAGATTTTTTTTCGGTGACATCTATTTCTACAATACCAGTTTCTTTATCACAAAATTTAACCGCATTACTAATTAAATTTTGAAATAATTGTTGAAACTTGGTCGCATCACCATTTAAAATTGGTAATTCTTTTAAAGTGGTTACGGTTATATTTTTAGGTATAAATATAATTTTTTTAAGATTCTTTATCGTTAAATTTAAATTTACTTTTTCATGATTTTTAACGGTTAAACCTGCACTCGAGTACTCTAAAATATCTGAAATTAATTTCTCCATTTTTTCTAGAGTAACTTCTATTAATTCTATATTCTCTAAAGTAGCTTCATCTAAATTATCATGATTATTAGCTTTAATCCAAGATAAAAGTGCGTCTATACTTCTTAACGGCGATTTTAAATCATGAGATACAATATGCGCATATTCTTGTAATTCGTGATTTCTGTTTTCTAACTCTTTTAATATAATCTCTTTTTGTTTTTCTAGTGATTTAAATTCGGTAATATCTAAATGAATACCAATAGAACCAATTACTTTGCCTGCAAAATCATAATTTGATGCACCACTAACTAACCACTGTCTTTCTTTACCTTGTTTATTCTTTACTTTTATTTCATAAGAGTTTGATGTACCCGCTAAACGCTTTGTGGTTTCTCTTTGAATAATTGGGGCATCTTCATCTAAAAAAACCTGACTCCCTCTTTTTCCTAATAATTCTGATTCTTTATAACCAGACATTTCAGAAAAACTTTGATTAATCATTAAAATTTCGTCGTTATTACTTACTTCTATTAATCCAAGATTCATGTTCGCTATAATATTGCTATACTTTTGTTTTTGCGCTTCTAAACTTTCGTCAAATTGTCTTTTTATGGTAATATCCTTGTATCTCCAGAGATGCCCGATATACTTTTTTTCATTTAAAATTGGTATAAAATCTCTTTTTAAAATTGTACCGTCTTTTAAAGTGATTAGATCTCCTAAAACCTTTTCTTTTTTTGTTATAATCTCTGCAATTCTATGAACAAATTTTTCTGGCTGCTGGCATAAATGCTTGCTCTCATTTGCTTCGTTTGAGCAATCATGACCTTTAAGAAGTTCTGGAGGGGCTGAAATATGAAAGAGTTCACAAAATTTAGCATTGGTAACTACTATTTTTCTCTGTTCATCTTCTATTAAAATACCACTTTCTAAATGAGTAATCATTGAAGAAATTCTACTTTCAGATTCTATAAGATTTTCTTCTAAAAGTTTCTCTTTAGTAATATCTCTGATAATTCCTTGAGCAGCAATAGGTGTTTTCTCTTGATTGTAAATTAAATTAGCGTTAATTTGAACCCATTTTACTTTTTTAGACTTCAAAGAAATCCTTATTATTAATGCTTTTAAAAAACCGTTTTTTTGTAAATCTAAAAAAGAGTCGCTAGCATATTGCCTATCTTCTTCATGAATTAAGCGATCAACATTTATTGGATTATTTTTGTTATCGTACTCAAAAAGCTGAATGGCTGCCTCGTTAAACTTAAGAACATTACCCCGTAAATCTATCACGAGGTAAGCGTCTATACTATTTTCTAAAACACCCTCTAATTGAGAAGATTTTTCGCTTAAAAGAATTTTTAGCTTTGTATTGGCTTTTCTTAATTCTTCTATTAAAAGATTTTCAGCTTTGTTTTGTAGTATTTTTTCAGCCAATTTTCTAGCCACTTTTTTCTTATTTAAGACAAATTGTTATAAATCTATTAATTTTTTTGAATAAAAAACCGAACCTCTGTTCCGTCTTCTTTTACTTTCTGAAGTTCTATGGTTGCGGTAGCGTTAAAATGCTCAAAAGTTTTATTCATTAACCCCAAGCCAAAGTGATGCATTGCTCTACTAGATTTATACAGCATTATTAAAGAATTTTTCTCTCTACGTTCTACTATAAATTTAGGTATCTCTGAATTTGGATATATTTTTTTCACCTCTATATGTATATGATTTTCAATAGAAGAAAGCATTTCTATAGGGTCTTTGTAGGTTGCTAATAAATCTGGGTAACTTTTTTCTATAACCGAAAAAAAATGTTCGCCATAAGTCAATAATAAATTATTTATAGAAATAGTAGTATGAGCGCTTAAATTTTGAAGTAACTGCAGCATTTCAGAGAAACTATAGGTACCAATTGCTGTGTAAACACCGCCTGACTCTAGTTGAGATTGCGAAACAATTGTATCCACCATTTCTAATCCGAATTTTTCTTCCACTAAATCTAAAAATTCGGTAAATACAATTCCTTTCATCTTATAATTTCCTTAACTCGTTTATGCTCCAATAAGCTAAAACGGTTTCAATTTTTTTAACATAATCTTCATATTTTAAAGGCTTTAAAACATAACCAGACATTCCTGTTCTGTAACATTCTAATAAATCTTTCTGATTGTTCGAGGTAGTTAAAATTATAGTAGGTATGTGTTTTAAGTCATCATTTTTCTTAATGATTTTAAGAAATTCGATGCCACTAATTTTAGGCATATTTAAATCTAAAAGAATAATATCTGGAATATTAGCTTTATTCTCTAAAAAACTTAACGCCTCTTCCCCATTTTTAGCTTCATGTATCGTATGCTTTAATTTTAATAACGAAATGGTTCTTTTCATTTTCATTATTTCAATTAAATTATCTTCTACTAATAAAACATTTAAAAACTTTTCCATATAAATTTTGGCAATTGTACGTTAATAGTATACAAAATAAGAATAAAAACAATTGAATTTTAAATATGCTTGTTAAACAGCAAAGAGCATAAGTTAAAATGCTAATAAGTGTCGATAAACCGTTTTGATAAAAAACAAAAATTAAATAAAATTCTAACCAACTAATTGACTAAAATAGTCGAAAATTTCACCTTTTGAAATAGCTCCTCCTTTTTCAATTAAATCGAAAATTTCTGTATTTCTTTCTGCATTGTAAGGTTTTGAACCTTTAAAAACGTCTACTGAATTATCCATCGGATTTTTCATCAACCATTCAAAACCATTTTGCTCTAATAAATTAATATCCCAATTTATTTTAATCGCAATTCTATGAATTTCTTTTGCATCACATTTAAACAAATTTACAGTTGTTTCCGAAAAATGTTCTACATATTTTGTCTTTTCCATTACATCATCCCAAACAACATCAGAAAACAGATTCAATTCTTCTTCCGCCACTTTAGGTTGCTCTTTTTTTATCTGATTCCACTCGGTTACATCTATTTTTTGACTTGCTAAAAACAGCGCAAACTCTTGGTGTAAACCCTCAAACTGTTCTCTAGTCAGTTGTCTATATTTCATGGGTCAAAAATACAATTTCAATCTTAAATTTAACCAAAAAAATTAAATAAAAATCGATATAATTCTGATGATAATTTAAAAATTAGTGCTTTTAAAAAGTCGGTTTTTATCTTTTCAATTTCGTTTAGTTATTGCATATTTATAAATGTATCCGCAGAAATTATCGCTAAAGCGGATTGAAATCTTAAAAAAAAAAAAGTGTAGAGATGAAAATAGTTTTCCAATAAAAAACTTAAACTTCTAAATTTTGATGTGCACATTAGCGTTTACAATTATGTAAAAACTTTCTACATTTTAAATAATTATATAAATACTTAAGATTAAAGCAAAGGATACCAATTTTATAGTCTGGCAGCACGCTATTCTAGGTTCATTATCAGATATTTACAAGATTTAAATAAAAAAATTAAACAATAAAAATTTTACGGACTATAAATAAAAACTGCATGGTGGTTTTTATTTATATTTGCACCCTTAAAGGACTTCATTTTACCAAAAAAAAACAGGCTTTAAACATGACAATTGAAACGATTTTGACCAGCAATGTAGTAGATTTAACGTCTATAAAGAGTTTTTTTGCATCAGATAAAGAAATGCTGATAGAACTAATTGGTGTATATTTAACGGATACAACACCAAGAATAAAAACGTTAGAAGAAAGTATTACAGCTGTCGATTATGAGGCGGTAAGAAGTATTTGCCATTTTTTAAAATCGTCATTTGGTTTAATGGGTGTTCGTTGTTTAGAAGAAATTACAACCCTCGAAAAGCAAGCTCAAAACAACGAAAGTGAAATAGTTATAAAAGAAATATTAAAATCTATTATTCCTATTTGTGAAGAAAGCATTATTGAGTACAAAACGATTTTAGACAAATTAAAGGCTCTTTAAAATTTAATTGATACTATGATTAAAGAAATTCAGTTGCGTGTTAACTTAATAGAAGAACGCCAAGAAAACAATCTGCTTTACAAAGCTTCTACAAAATTA
This sequence comes from Polaribacter sp. IC066, assembly GCF_007997085.1. Classification (GTDB taxonomy): domain Bacteria; phylum Bacteroidota; class Bacteroidia; order Flavobacteriales; family Flavobacteriaceae; genus Polaribacter. The sequence goes on along the minus strand of NZ_VORR01000063.1, from coordinate 13,019 downwards.
GGCATTGATAAAAATGAAATTTCTGCCGTAAAAGTTATTCGTAAATCTATTGATGCTCGTAAAAAAGAGATTATTTTTAATTATAAAGTAGCTGTTTACATCAATGAACAATTGCCTGAAAAATCTGATTATACTTTTGAATATAAAGATGTGTCTAGCGCTAAAGAGGTTCATATTATTGGTTTTGGGCCTGCCGGAATGTATGCGGCTTTGCGATGTATAGAGTTAGGCTATAAACCTATTATTTTAGAACGCGGAAAAAATGTTCAAGACAGACGTAGAGATTTAAAAGCGATTAATCAAGATCAAATTGTAAATGAAGACTCTAATTATTGTTTTGGTGAAGGCGGCGCAGGTACCTACTCTGACGGAAAACTGTATACAAGAAGTTTAAAACGTGGTGATGTTCGCAGAATTTTTGAAAACCTAGTTTTTCATGGTGCCACAGAACAAATTTTAGTAGACGCACATCCACACATTGGTACGAATAAACTGCCTAAAATAATTCAGAATATTCGGGAAACTATTTTAAATTTTGGTGGTGAAATACACTTTGAAACCAAAGTAATCGATTTTGTTGTTAAAAACAACAAATTACAAGCAATTCAGTTACAAAATGGTACAGAAATGACCGTGAATGCTGTTATTTTAGCAACAGGTCATTCCGCTAGAGATGTCTATGAATTACTGCATAAAAAAAATATTGCGCTCAAAGCTAAATCTTTTGCAATGGGCGTTCGTGTAGAGCATCCGCAAGAAATCATAGATCAAATTCAATATCATTGCGCTAATGAAAGAGATGAGTTATTACCAGCTGCGGCTTATAGTTTAGTACATCAGGTAAAAAATAGAGGTGTTTATTCTTTTTGTATGTGTCCTGGCGGTTTTATAGTGCCCGCGGCTACCGCAAATGGTGAAGTGGTTGTAAACGGAATGTCGCCAAGTAGAAGAAATAATAAATTTGCAAATTCTGGCATTGTAGTAGAATTAGATATTGATAAGGATTTTAAAAAGTACGAACATTTTGGTGCTTTAAAAGGATTAGAATTTCAAAAAGATTTAGAAAAAATATCTTTTTTAGCTGGCGGAAGAAGCCAAACTGCACCAGCACAGAGATTGGTTGATTTTGTAGATGGAAAACTCTCACCAGAATTAAATGACACCTCGTATCAACCTGGATTAAATTCGGCTCCTTTACATTCACTGTTGCCAAAAATTATTGGTGGCAGATTGCGAAAAGGTTTTGCTGCTTTCGGACAAAAAATGCATGGTTATTATACCAATGAAGCTAATATTGTTGGGGTAGAATCTAGAACTTCATCACCCGTAAACATTCCAAGAAAAGAAAATTTAGAGCATACAGAAATAGAAGGTCTCTTTCCTTGTGGAGAAGGTGGTGGCTATGCAGGCGGTATTGTTTCTGCTGCAATGGACGGCGAACGTTGTGCAGAAGCTGTTATTTTAAAGTTGTAAATAAACTTTAATAACTTTTTATAGGTAAATCGATTACTATTCTTAATTTTACTTTTTTCAAAATTGAAATATGAAAATTATTATTGGTAGAACCGATAAAGCTGATTTCCCTGAATTATCTTTAGAAGAAATCGATGTCAAAATCGATTCGGGAGCATATACATCTTCAATACACTGCTCTAATATTAAAGAGTTTACAGAAAATAATGAAAGCTTAATTAAGTTTACATTATTAGATCCAGAACATTCTTTTTACAATCATAAAGAGTTTAGGTCTAAAAATTATACCTCTAAAATTGTAAAAAGTTCTAATGGTATTTCTGAAAAAAGATTTATGATTCAGACAGAAATTGTGATTTTTAACACCACATTCCCTATTCATTTCACACTGAGTGAGCGAACAGACATGAAGTTTCCTGTATTATTAGGAAGAAAATTTTTAAATAAAAAGTTTGTGATAGATACTGCAAAAAAAAATCTATCTAATAAGTTAAAACAAAATACAAAATGAGAATAGTTATTCTATCAAGAAACGCAAAATTATATTCTACAAGAAGATTGGTTGAGGCCGCTGAAAAAAGAGGACATGAAGTTTTTGTGGTAGATCATTTAAAGTGTAATATTGAAATTGAAAAGAAAGCTCCTAAAATTTACTACAAAGGAGAATATTTAGAAAATATCGATGCTATAATTCCTAGAATTGGTGCTTCTGTAACCTTTTATGGAACAGCAGTGATTCGTCAGTTTGAAATGATGAAAGTTTTTACAGCAGTTTCTTCTATTGGTTTGGTTAGATCTAGAGATAAATTAAGTAGCCTACAAATTTTAGCAAGGGCTGGTGTTGGTTTACCAAAAACAGTTTTTACAAATTATACAAAAGATGTAGAGCATGTTATAGACTCTGTTGGTGGTACTCCGCTAGTTTTAAAATTATTAGAAGGAACTCAAGGTTTAGGAGTTGTTTTAGCAGAAACACAAAATGCAGCAACCTCTGTTTTAGAAGCTTTTAATGGACTGGGTGCTAGGGTTATAGCTCAAGAATTTATTAAAGAAGCTGGCGGCGCAGATATTAGAGCTTTTGTGGTGGATGGTAAAGTGATTGGTGCCATGAAACGCCAAGGTAAAGAGGGTGAATTCCGCTCTAATTTGCACAGAGGCGGAAATGCAAATGTTATTGAACTATCTGACGAAGAAGAAAAAACAGCTTTAAAAGCTACAAAAGCAATGGGATTAGGCATTGCTGGTGTAGACATGTTACAATCATCTAAAGGACCTTTGGTTTTAGAGGTAAATTCATCTCCTGGACTAGAAGGAATAGAAGTCGCTACAGGAAAGAATATTGCAAAAGAAATTATCCGTTATTTAGAATTAAATGTTGAATAAGCCTTTTATGCTTTTAGGAAAGGAAATTCCTGAAGGAAAACGTACTGTTATCGATTTAAAAATCGCCAAATTACACACAAGAACTACGGTAAATGTTCCTGTAATTATTGAGCGCTCTACCAATCCTGGGCCTGTAGTTTTACTATTGGCAGGTATTCATGGTGATGAAACAAACGGTGTTGGTATTGTTAGAGAAATCATCGATTTAAAAATTAATAAACCTAAAACCGGAACGATCATTTGCATTCCTGTTTTTAATATTTTTGGCTATTTAATTCAGACAAGAGAATTTCCAGATGGTCGAGATTTAAACAGAATGTTTCCGGGCACTTTAAACGGTTCTTTAGCCAGTCAGTTTGCCTACCAATTCACAGAAAAAATTGCACCTTTTGTAGATTATGTAATCGATTTTCATACAGGTGGTGGCGAGCGAGACAATGTTGCACAAATAAGATGTAGCAGCGATGACGAAAAAGCAATAGAATTGGCTAAAGTTTTTAATCCGCCAATGATTGTTTTTTCAAGTAATATTACCAAGTCTTTAAGAGATACTTTGCACAAAATGGGTAAAACCGTGTTGCTTTTTGAGGGTGGTAAATCTAACGAACTCAACCCAACAATTATAAGCGAAGGTGTAAACGGAACTAAAAATGTATTAATTCGTCTAGGATTAATTGAAGGAGAAATTACCGTAAGGGCAGTGCCTGTTTTTGTGCACAAAGCAAAATGGTTAAGAGCTTCAGATTCTGGAATGTTTAAAATAATGGTTAAAAACGGAGCTTTTATAAAAAAGAGAGAAGTTTTAGGCATCATTCAAGATCCTTTTGGTGAATTTAAAAAGAAAATTTACGCGCCTTTTAATGGTCATATTTTTTGCATCAACAAAACACCTATTGTAAACAAGGGAGATGCTTTATTCCATATGAGTATCGATGAGTAAATAAATATTAATTACTTTAGCTTTTGAAGTCAAAAACTAAATATTAAAATGAAAAAAGATTCAATACATGAAGTTGCGCTTAAAAAACTTTTTAATATTGATGAAGAACTAAATTTTTTTGATATTGGAGCTTGTGAGGGCTTGAGTAGTGCAAGATATTCTTCTATGTTTCCAAAAGCAAGTGTTTATGCTTTTGAGCCAGTCCCTAAAAATTTCAAATTAGTAGTAGAGAATCAGAAAAAAAACAGTTTAAAAAAATTCTACCCTTTTCAATTAGGCTTATCATCTAAAAAAGGAAAAGCTACCTTTTATGTTTCTTCTGGTCGGCCAGAAAACAAAAATAAACCTGCTGACAATTCTAGTGATTTTGGCAATAAAAGTTCTTCACTCTATAAACCAGGAAAAACAAAAGAAGTGCATCCTTGGTTAAAATTTAAAAAAACCATTACCATCGAAACAGAAACTTTAGACAGCTTTTGTATTAATGAATCTTTAGCCACTATCGACTTTATTCACATGGATGTTCAAGGTGCTGAATTGATGGTTTTACAAGGAGCCCAAAATATGTTGCCTAAAATTAAAAGTATTTGGTTAGAAGTAGAAAGAATAGCTCTGTATGAAAAGCAAGCTTTAAAAAAAGATATTGAAGTTTTTTTAGATAAAAACGGATTTATTTGCATTATTAATAAAGTGAATTATATTGCAGGAGATCAATTTTGGGTTCGTGAAACTTATTTTAATTCGCTTCATAAGGATGTAAAAAAACAACTTATTACCATCAAGAAGAAAACTCACTTAAAATCGAACCTTTCTACCTTATTTGGGGCGCTAAAATATGGCGTGAAAAAAATAATCAAATAATACTTTATAAAAAGACTAATTATGTATTCAATTTTAAATAGCACTGATATGCTGTTTCTAGTAAGTTTGAAACTCAAAATTTATTTAATTTGAAATGTTTTTTTGTATTGTTTCTACTTTTTACCTACATTTATTAAATAAGTAAGTTAAAACTGCATCAAACAAAAAAAGTTAGTTTAGAATGTCAAAAAAGACAAAAAAAGATTCAGAAATACAGGGGCTTACCCATTTAATTATGGACGCTACCATTGGCGTTACAGATTTGGTAGAAGCAGTTCAAAAACAAATTGTGCATCCTCCTTTTTTGCCCTCTACTCCTATTCAAAAATTAATTACAAGCATTTCAAGCATTACCTATAGAAATATTAGATGGAGCACTTTATTCATTGGTAAAAGTTTGCATAAAATACTTGCGCAATTAACACCTGTAATTGGCAAAATAAAAACTTCTGATAAAAAGGAGATGATCATTTCCGCCTTAAATGGTGTTATTGGTGATTATTTAGAAGAAAAAGAGAATCCTCTTAAAATTAATATGCAATTTCGCTTTCAATCAAAAGCTTTAAAGATTGATCCTAAAAGATTAAAAGTAGCTTATCCAACTATAAACGGTAAAATTCTTTTAATGATTCATGGTTCTTGTATGAATGATATTCAATGGACTCGAAAAGAGCATAACCACGGAGAAATTTTATCCAAAGAATTAAATAAAACACCTTTTTATTTAAATTATAACAGCGGTAAGCACATTTCTACAAACGGTCAAAATTTAAATGAATCATTAGAAGAACTTCTAAAAAATTGGCCAGTACCTGTTGAAGAATTAATCATTGTAGCGCATAGCATGGGCGGTTTAATTGCCAGAAGCGCGCTATATTATGGACAAAAAGATCAAAAAAATTGGCCGAAACAACTCAAAAAAGTAATTTTTTTAGGAACTCCGCATCATGGGTCTCATGTAGAGCGGACGGGTAATTATTTAGATCTTATTCTTGAAGCGATTCCGTATACAAAACCCTTTGCAAAATTGGGTAAAATAAGAAGTGCAGGAGTAACAGACTTAAGATATGGAAACTTGGTAGACGAAGATTGGCAAAATAAAGATCGATTTGAATTAAAAAGTGATCAAAGACAGCATATTCCGCTTCCACAGCAAATTGAATTTTATGCCATAGCTGCGGTTAATAAAAAAGAGACCTCAACGAAATCTACAAAAAGTTTAGGCGATAATTTAGTGGATGTAAAAAGCGCATTAGGGCAACATAAAAACTCAAATAAAAGCTTACTTTTTAAGAAAGAAAATAGTTGGATCGCTTACGAAAACAATCATTTAGACTTATTAAGCAATCCTAAAATAGGAGCTAAATTAAAAATTTGGTTGGCTTAAGCGAGATGGCTTTATTTCGCTTACTTATTGATGAATAATTTGTTTTGCTGTTAAACTTATTTTCTTTGCCAGTGTTTACATGAATCACTTTGTATCGTTTTAAAACAAAACACAGTTTCTATACTTCTTCAGCTTCATCAAAAACTGCACAATTAATTTTACCCGTTTTCCTAATAAACTCTAAAGAAAGTAATTCATAATTCTTCTTGTGGAGCTCGATAAAAAATGAAGTTATAAAACACGATAACAAATAATATCTTCTTGTCTGTTCATACTCTAAAAATACCTCGAATTTTTTATGTAGTTTGTATTTGCTAAATTAGCAACTGAATTAACAAAACTAATTCTATACCAAGTAGTAGAATTTATTAAAAAATCAGTTAGCTATGAAAAAAACACTATTAATTCTTATCACCACATTACTAATTACAAACAGCTGTGCAGAAAAAGCTGAAAATCCAAAAAAAACAGCCCTGGAGTTGTATACAGATTCCTTGTTTCAAGTAAGCATTGATAGTTCACAGATTGCAGGAGGCGCGATTCTAGTATTTCAAAATGGCAAAACACTGATAAAAAAATCATACGGATACGCAAGTTTAGAACTTTCTGCACCAATACCTGAAGATGGTATTTTTGAAATTGGCTCTGTTACCAAGCAATTTACTGCGGCCGCTATCCTTAAATTAGTTGAAGCTAATAAACTATCTTTAGAAGACGATTTTACGAAATACTTGAAGTTCGATACAAAAGGACGTAACGTCACCATCGATAATTTACTAAACCATACTTCTGGCATTCCAAGCTATACAGCATTTGATGAATTTGAGACGTTATCAATTCAAGAACTTCCTAGAGATTCACTAGTACGATTAATAGAAACAAAAGAATTTATGTTTGAGCCAGATGAAGCCCTAATTTATAATAATTCTGCTTACTTTTTTCTTGGGTTAATTATTGAAAAAATAACAGGACAGACCTACGAAGCGTATTTAAAAGAAATGTTTTTTAGTCCTTTAGGCATGAATGCTACTTCTTATAGCTCTAACACTAAAATAACTAAAAATAAAGTTTATGGATATAATTATACTCCAGATGGCCTTCAACAAAAAGAGTATTTAAATCATATTTGGCCATATGCTGGCGGATCTCTTTCTAGCAATACAAAAGATTTACGAACTTGGATAACTGCTTTGCATCAAGGAAAAATACTTTCAGACCCCTTATATCAATCCTTAATTACTCCTGGAAAATTAAAAGATGGTTCAGATGTTCAATACGCTAAAGCGCTGGTTAATTATTCAGATTTCGGAAATCGTACAATTGGTCATGGAGGCGGTATCAATGGGTTTTTAACTGAAACTCGCTATTTTCCTGATGAAGATTTATATATCATTTGTCTTATAAATACAACAGGTCCTAAAGGTGCTGATTTCTTTGCAGATAAAATTACATGGAAACTGCTCGATAAAAAAATAACTCAAGGAATTGAATTAGATATCGACACAAAACCTCTCGAAGGAAAATACACTGGCGCTACAAGAGGTTCTTATTCATATTCTGTAGAAGTTAAATCAATTTTAAACGGTTTAACAACGCAATCGATGGGAAGCAAAAGGTTAGATACTCTAAAAACATACATTGGAGATAACACCTGTTGTAAGCAATTTGAGAAAAACTCGTTACTCAACCAAAAACATCGTTAACTCATTATGACTTTTACAGAAAAAATATATGAATTAAATTTGAGAAACTAAAGAACCAAAAATGAAATTTTCGATTACACTTACATTTATTATGCTTTCCTTTTTCTCTTTTGGTCAAGACCTGACAGAAATAAAATCGTCATTGGAAAAACTAAAGATTGACGAAAATGGTTCGTACGAATCAGATAAATGGTATTACAATCCTGAAATAGCCGATATCATAGAAATAAAAAAAGAAATCCTGAATCAAGTGCTGGCTGAATATGATTTATACAGTACTGTTTTAGAGGGGTTTTATGGATGGCACAAAAAAACTTCAAGGTGTTTGATTTTGAGAAAATCGGACAATGGAGAGTTGATTGTAATTGACCCAATATGGTATAGTGGAATAAGCACGGAATTTTTAAAAATGATTATTGGATATAAATTTAAAAGTGAGAAAGAACTTCAATTATTCACTTTTGAATTACAAGATGTAATGCTTATTGGCTCAACACACAATAAAGATTTTAAAAATACTGTTTTTAGTGAAAATAAAATCACTATTGACTTATATGATTCATATAAAGAAGAAAGAGTTTGGAGAAAAATCGAAATTGGAATTAACAAAAATACGATTGAATTTCTGACTTCAACAAATCCGATAACTAAAGAAAAACTAACAGTAAAGAAATAAAAACTGCTTACAACACCGTATATAATTTATTGCTGGCTTCTCGCCTACTTACGAAAGTCCTCTCGGACTTTCTTGGTTGGTAATTATTTACTAAATTAGTTGCTTGAAACACGCAACAAATCATATACAACAACGGTCTAATCCTAATGGCAGCACGAAAATAATGATAAAAAATAATGAGTATCGCGTTATAGCTCCGTATCTGTATTATGTTCTTAAAAAAGAAATTGAAGAATAAAAGTATCGATGGATAAACTTCTAAAAAGATTGAAATATAACAAGGCTAAAAAAAATATTCTAAAAATAAATTTAAAAATTTACATTTACGATATACAAATAGTTATCGTTTCATTAATATCTAAAATAGTTTTAAGACTAAAGCAAGCTTAATTTAGCCTTATTTCTTTTAGTTAAAGCTGTTTAATAGCTTTTATTGCAATACTTATTTAACGGTACTTTAGCTTACGATATAGATAAAACGTTAATGATATTAATTCAGAAACACATAATTTTATACACATGTAAAATAAAATACGAAACGATTCTTTATTACTGTCGGTATCTTCTTAAAAACGAATAAATAACCAACGCTATAAATCTTGCATCAATTAAAGCTTCTAAATCAAAATAATACTATGAAATCACTAAAACTACTATTTATTTGCATGCTTATGTTGCCAATAACTGGGAATGCACAAAAAAGAAAAAACAAATCTTCTAAACCCATGATACAACTAACAGACTCTTTATTTCATGGTTTAAAATGGCGTAATATTGGTCCGTTTCGAGGAGGAAGAAGTGTAACCTCTACTGGAGTAATAAGACAACCGCATACCTACTACATGGGTTCTACAGGTGGTGGAGTTTTTAAGACGCTGGATGACGGAATCACATGGAACAATATTTCTGATGGTTTTTTTAAAACAGGATCTGTTGGTGCAATTGCCGTGTCTGAAAGTGATGCAAACATTGTAGTTGTTGGCATGGGAGAACATGCCGCACGTGGCGTAATGACTTCTATGGGAGATGGCGTTTACAAATCTATGGATGCAGGAAAAACGTGGATGCATTTAGGATTAGAGAAAACACGTCATATTTCAGATGTAATTATACACCCAACAAACCCAGATATTATATACGTAACCGCGCAAGGCGCTCAATATGCTCCATCAGCAGAACGAGGTATTTACAAAACAGAAGATGGTGGGAAAACTTGGAAAAATATATTGTCGGTAAATAATACAACTGGAGCTTCGTCTTTATCAATGGATATGACCAATCCTCGAATTTTATATGCAGCCATGTGGCAACATCAAAGGTATCCTTGGTATATGGAATCTGGTGGTGCAGGTTCAGGTTTGTATAAATCTAACGATGGTGGAGATAGTTGGAAAAAAATGGAAGAAGGTTTACCAAAAGAATTTGGTAAATCGGGCATTTCTGTTTCTAGAGCAAACCCAGAGCGCGTATTTTCGGTTATCGAAGCTGAAGGTGAAAAAGGTGGAGTATATCGTTCAGATAACGCAGGGAAAACTTGGAAACAAGTAAATAACGATCGTGTAAATGTAGCAAGGTCTTGGTATTATATGGAAATTTTTGCGGATCCACAAAACGAGAATGTGGTTTATGTTTTAAATGCACCAATGATGAAATCTATCGACGGAGGCAAAAGTTTTTCTAATATTCCTGTTCCGCATGGCGATAATCATCATTTATGGATCAATCCAAATGATAACACTAATCTTATTAACTCCAATGATGGAGGCGCAAACATTTCTTTTAACGGCGGAAAAAGTTGGAGCACTCAAGAAAACCAAGCAACTGCTCAATTTTACAGAGTAATAACAGATAATTTAGTTCCTTATAATGTCTATGGTGGTCAGCAAGATAATTCTGCCATTGCAATTGCTAGTCGCACAAACGATCAAGGAATCGATTGGAAAGATTGGTATTCTGTGGCGGGAGGTGAAAGTGCTTTTATTGCTTTTGATCCTAACAATCCGGAAACAGTGTATGGCGGCACCTACCAAGGAAATATTAGTACATGGACAAAAGCATCGAGAACACAAAAATATATTAAAGAATATCCAGAATTAGGATTAAGTATTGCGCCTAAAGATGCCAAATATCGGTATAATTGGAATGCTCCTATTATAAGTTCACCGCACAACCGCGCCACTATTTATCATGCTGGTAATGTTGTTTTTAAAACAACGGATGGCGGAACAAGCTGGACGACTATAAGCCCAGATCTTACAAAAAATGAAATTGAAAAACATGGTGCAGGTGGCGGTCCTTATACCAACGAAGCGGCAGGTGGCGAAAATTTCAATACGCTTACTGCTTTAGTAGAATCAGAACATGAAGAAGGTGTTTTATATGCGGGTAGTGATGACGGTTTACTTCATATTACAAAAAATGGTGGTGAATCTTGGGAAAATATCACACCAAAAGAAATTAAAGATGGTATTATAAATAGTATTGATATTTCTCCTCATACCCCAGCAACAGCTTATGTGGTTATCATGCGATATAAATCTATGGATTTAAATTCCTATGTTTTTAAAACAAACAATTATGGGAAAAATTGGACGAAAATTGTAAATGGTTTAGAAGATCCAAACGGATTTGCAAGAGTTGTTAGAGCCGATAAAAAAAGAAAAGGATTGTTGTATGCTGGTGCCGAAAATGGATTGTTTGTTTCCAATGACGATGGTGATCACTGGCAACGTTTAAAGTTGAACTTGCCTGTTGTACCTATTAATGATTTAACCATTCAAGATAATGATCTGGTGGCTGCTACCTCTGGTCGTGGATTTTGGATTTTAGATGATTTAGGAGTGCTACAAAACATGAATGCCGATAATAAAACAGTTCAGTTATTTAAACCGAAGGCAACCTATCGCATTTTTGGCGGAACTTCTAAAGCAACAGGTCAAGGCCAAAACCCTAGTAGTGGTGTAACTTTCGATTATTATTTAGAGGCGGCAGCAGATACTTTAGATTTAAAATTAGAAATTGTACAAGATTCTAAAGTAATAAGAACGTATACGAATAAAAAACCAAAAGGTTTTAAGTCGTGGCCAGGTGGTCCTTCTAAACCACAGGTTTTACCTTCTAAAAAAGGCTATAATCGCTTTACTTGGAATTTTAATAGAGCCGATTTACCAGCAATCAATGAGGTTTTTATTTTTGGCGGACTTTCAGGTTCTAGTGTTGCTCCTGGAGATTACACATTGCGATTAACATTAGAGAAAGACATGGTTGAAACCATTGCAACGATTCTTCCAAATCCGACAGTTAACTCTAATCCTCAAGATTTTGAAGTGCAACAAGAAATGCTTGTCACTATTGAAAACATCATTAAAGACATGCATGTTGCTGTAAACCAGATGCGATCTACCAAAACACAACTCGATATGCATGCGAAACTTTTAAAGGAGGATAAAAACAACAAATCTTTAATAGAAAAAGGAGCAGCATTATCAAAGCGAATTAATCAATGGGAAGAAAATTTGATTCAAGCGAAACAAAAAACGTTTCAAGATGTTATTAACTTTAACAACAAACTAAACGCGCAACTTATTAACCTTAAAAGTTATATAGACCAAGCAGACCCTAGAGTGACCAAAGGTGCTAAAGAACGATTTAATGATTTAATGAAAGATTGGCAAGTCTATAAAAATGAGCGCGACGCTATCATAGATGAAGAAATGAATGACTATAATGCACTGTATAAATCCTTAAATATACCAGCTCTTATTATGGATGATAAAGAATAATATGAAGGTTAAATTCTAACCTTAAAGCTTAAAATTTTAGGAGAAAGGAGAAAACGACCAAACAATTAGAAGACACCTTGCTTTTTTGGAAATAGTTTCATCAAAATAAAATAGACAATTTTATTTTAAGTTATAGCTGCTTTTTAAGCAGTTAGGATCAAGTCTTGGTTCTTGGTTCTAAAAGCGAAGATTCTATCTTGAGTATTTTATCGGGCAAGAATATATTGGAATGATTAATTAAAAAATAAAATAGGAACAGTACTCTGTTTAAATTAGAACTAATAATAGTTCGCTTAAAAGTTTGTTGTTCTTTTTTTAAATAGCTGTATCTAAAAATTAGGCACTGTTTTGATCATAAAACACAATGCTTTATTATAGGTAGCGTTTTTTACCTACACAACTAAATAGCATAGAACAACGAAAATATCAAATATATTATGGATTCTATAGACAAGTATATTATTGAATCAATCAATAAAAAGAATAACGCAGCGATTGCTGATTTTGAAGGCTACTCACCAAGCGAAATGCAATTAATTTTTCACAACCCTTTCGATGCTAAAAGCGCAATATACTCAATACATTTAGGTTTTCGGGAACATAAAATTTCATGGTCTAATTATTGATATTAAATTACTGTTTTTCAGTTGTTTAAGCACTATATTTTTGTTATTTTGAGTAATATTTAGTATCTTTATATTGTTGATATTCAGATGTATGACTATAAAATTATCACAAGAAGAGAAAATTACAATTAAACAATTACACCGTAATTGTAAACAAAGAAAACATGCCGATAAACTAAAAGCTATTC
>NZ_VORR01000062.1 GCF_007997085.1 Polaribacter sp. IC066 | reverse complement strand
TTCAGAGTTTGAGTAAATTCGCACGTTTTATAAATTCAAATTTTGCTCAATATTCGCAAAATTTTCCGAGCGAGAGAGTGTTCCACATTTTTTAGTTTTTTCTTTAAAAATCAAGATTTTCAAACTATATATTCCATTTTCAGAATTTGAGTGGTCAATGAAAGCTAACGTCTTTGTATAAGGTTATTTGCGTGTTTTAAGACACTAATTTAGTAAATAAAACATGAACCAAGAAAGTCCGTTTGGACTTTCGTAAATTGGCTAAAAGCCAGCATTTAATTTTATACGGTGTTACCAAACGTTTTTTATTTTTAATTTAACAAAAAAAGTTGTGTCGATTTGTCTATATTGAGTCCATTCAAAACCTTCATTTCTTAGAATAACCTCATTATCATCTATCCATTTTGCACTATATGGCCCCCATTGTTTGGGATAATAATCTCCTAATTTTCTTAAAGAGTCTTTTTTAATTTTAAAAAGTTCAAACCCATTATGACTGTAACTAGCAATTAAAGACTTATTTATAGAGATAACATATTTTCCGTTTTTAGAAAAAATTGGCTCTCCGATAATATTTGTTTCTCGCCCAGTTTTAGCATTTATAAGTTTGTTTCCACTTCCTTCTCCCCATTGAGTCCTAATTAAAAAGTATTCATAATCTTGAAAGTAATTCTCAAATACTAAATCTAATTCTTCAAAACTTGGATTAAGTTTTAATAATTTCCATTTTCCACTATTCAATTTGATATGTAATCCTAAAGAATCTTTTCTTACAATATTATGATTCCTTTGAATAAGTAATTTTTCCAGTTCAATTGCTCCTCGATATGAATTGTTATATAATTTTGAAATTGAATCTTTACTTTTTTGGATGAAAGAGTTATCAATTATTGATATTGAATCAGTTTTACGTATTGATAAATTTAAGTTTTTATTAAGTTTTAAAATAGTATCTATTTGAAAAGGGAAACTTTTTGATAAATTTTTATTTTGATTATCCACTTTTTTACAGGATACTATTAAGAGTATAAAAATTAAGATGGTTTTTAGGAAGTTGTTCATTTAATGTTTGGTAACGTTTGGTATAAGAATAGTTGCGTTTTTGTAAGCGAGGAATTTCCAGCGGAAATTCAGAAGTTGGCAAAAACGCAACTACCTTTGTTAAAGCACTAATTTAGCAATTATTTTTATACGGTGTTACCATTTGTTTTTCTTTTTCATAATTATGGTTTTTCTTTTTTCCAATTTGTTTACTTTCCGCAATTTTGGAATTCCGTTCTGATTTTCCGCAAGAGTGAAAATTCCGTATTTTGCTCAATTCCGTATTTTGGTCAATTCCAAACATTACTCAATTCCGCAAACTTTCTACATTCCGTAATTTTGATTTTAAGTTTCTACAAACTTGGCAGAATTTCAAAATTCTGATTAGCGAGAGAGTGTCCCACTCCCGAAGTTTCGGGATTGATTTTTCAGAACTTTAAAACACAAAAATTTGACATTTTAAAAGCGCTAATTTTTCCAATTTTGGTAATTTCCGCAAAATTTTTATTCAATAAATGGTAACGTTTATGTATAAGATTAGTTGCGTGTTTTAAGCAGTGAATTTACTAAATAAAACACGAACCAAGAAAGTCCGTTTGGACTTTCGTAAATTGGCAAAAGCCAGCAATTAATTTTATACGGTGTTGTATAGATAACTCACTCAATTACACCTAATTTCCTTAAAACCCTTTATTAACAACACTTTACACGCTTTTCTTAAAGTAACACAAAGCACTAAAAAGCGATAAAATGCTTGTTTTGTTATACCTATTGTTGTACCTTGGTATTCGGTTGCACCGTTATGCACCCCTTAAAACCAATGACTTATGTCTTCAATAAAACTCATTTTACGAAAAAACAAGATAGATAAAGCAGGCGAAGCGCCACTTTATTTAAGAATTATCAAAGACCGTAAAACTAAATTCATTTCGTTAAGTTTAAAACTGAATCCAAATGAATGGGATGAAGATAGGCAGAAAGTGAAAAAGAATCACAGTAATTCTACAAGATTAAATGCGTATATCTCTCAAAAGGTTGCAGATGCAAAAGGAGAAATAGCAGACCTTGAAAGAAGAAATCAATCTATATCAGCAAGAAAACTAAAGGAGGCCATAAAAGGAAAACCCTTAACAAACTTTTTTGAGTATTCGCACAACCTTTGTGAAAAGCGTAAAGATACGTTCGCATACTCCACATACAAGAACTATAAGACCTATTTAAAGAAGTTTGAAAAGTATATAGGGCATAGAGATATAATGTTTGAAGATATCACTGTAACCACGCTAAAAGACTTTGCACACCATTCTAGTTCAGTGTTAGGCAATAACAACACGACAATAAATTATTCCTTTCAGATAATGAAGCTAATGTTCCGGGAAGCGCAAAAAGAAGATTTAATACCGTTAGATTTATTTCCATTTAGTAAATTTACTGTAAAAAAAGGAAAGAGTACTAGGCAATATCTTTCAGAAGAGCAACTAGAAGCTTTTATCAATTTAGAAGTATCTAGTAAGTACAAAGCGCATATTATAAAAGATATGTTTATATTTTCAGTCTTTGCTGGTGGTTTAAGATTTGGCGATATGATAGAACTCAAGTGGAAAAATTATGATAAAAAAAACAGTAAAATAACAAAAGTCATCAGAAAAACAGGCAGACAGCATAGTGTTAGAATAGGACAAAAAGCGATTGAGATATTAGAGAAATACGAGCAAAAAGACCAGGGGAAAGAAGATATTATTTTCCCTTTTGCAAATCTGGATGAAGCCTTTTTTACAGATAAAGAATATAGGAATTTAGTAACAAGTAGAGCAATAGCTTTAAATAATATGTATCTTAAAAAAATGGGTGTAAAATTAGAACTACCTTTCAATTTATCATTCCATTTAAGCAGGCATACATTTGCAACCAGAGCATTAAATAACGGAATGAGAATAGAACACGTATCTAAATTAATGGACCATTCAGATATTGGTATTACGCAAGTGTATGCAAAAATAATTAGCAGTGAGTTAGATAATGCAGTAGATAAATATATAAATTAAACTATGAAAGAAATTGTATTTGATAGTTTTAAAAGCACTTTGAAAGAAGTACAGTTTTTAAACGCTATTATAAAAAATGAAAAAGCGAAAAAAAAAGAACTTCAAGAAGGATTGCTAAAAGCTAGAGATTTGCTATTCTCTAGTTATAGCAGTTTAAATATTTTTGATGAAGCCGTTAAAAACTATATTTCTGTTGGATATGGAGTGAATTTTGGTAAAAAAGAAAAAAATAAGATTTCTAAAACGGAAGCTAAAGTAATTTATAGTAAACTCATAGATTTAATAGGTATAGAAGTCGAGGGTAAAATAATAGTTCCAAAAACTGTAATTCATTTTAAATATGAATCAGAAATTCTTACTTTATATCTGCATTCTCCTCACATAAGTCAAGTGACAAGAGACTTCGATAACGCATTAGAAGTATCAGGATTAAAGATAGAAGAAATCAAAACAATTATTTTAAAGTATTTTAATGAAATAGTGAATTTTTTACAGGAAATTTTACTTTATAATATCTTTTTAATTTTTGATAAACCAAAAATTACTTCTGAATATAAAACTATATCGATAAGAGATTACAAAAAAGAATATATTGATTCATGGGTTAACTGTAGTGTTGAAATTGATAATATTATTAGAAATGCTAGGGTAGATTATTGGGATGAAATTTATGATTTAAAATTAGATCATGATCATATTGAACGAATTGAAAAACATCAAGAAAAACTTTTTTATCAAAGAGTAGGTTCTGAAGTTCGCATAGCTTTTAGTGATATATCAGAATTAACTAAAAGTCATAAGATTTTACAAATAGAAAAGGAACTAACATTAATTTATGGTTTTTTTAATGGGGATTTATCTAAATTAACAGTAAAAAGACTGAATGAACTTATAAGTTTTTCAAAGGCAAAGAAAGTAATTTTAGCTTATGACGATTTAAAAAGGAATATTTATTACAATGCAAATAAATATCTTATTTATGTTAATAGTCGTCCAAGAATGTATTCAAATTATTTTGTAGCATCTTTTTTTATAGGGTACATAAAAGAATTAGAGGATGAATTAGGGGGTATTGAATCAGATGAAATCATAGTGCAATTAGATAGTAATTTGTCCAAAACTAGAACAAAACCAAAACATCAATCATTTACATACATAAATAACATTACAGGTCAATCTAACTTAACAAGTCTAAAAGACTCTTTAATTAGAAAAAAGTTAATTGCATCAGATACTGACTTAAAAGATTTTAGAAAAGTATTTGGCGGTGAAGCTATTGAGAAGCCTATTGTTTGGACAGGTAATATAAGTGAACTATCGTATTTCATAAAGCAATTACATAACGTATTAAAATATGTAGTAGATTTAAAACAACAACAATGGGTAGTTACTATAAATTGTTTTATTCAAGAAGACGGAAAGTTATACAATAGAACAAAGTTAAGAGCCCCAAAAATACCAACTACATCAAAAATCATCGATAAAGCACTAAAAAACCTTAAATAACACTCTACACTTTAAGAGCAGTATTAAAATATTTTATTCAAAAAAAACAGTTAATCTTATTTAGGTTAACTGTTTTTTTATGCCACTCTACACTCTGCACCTTACTCTAAACCCTTGGTAGTAAAGTGTTTTAAACTTCTATTTCTGCCAACCTTTGTTTTCGTAATCATAAAAATATATAAGATGAACGCAGTAATTTTAACAGCAGAACAGTACACAGAATTAGTAAATCGTTTAGATATACTAAACGGAAAATTAGAGGAAAAGTCTAAAACACCAACCGACACTTTTTTAGACAATCAAGAATTTTTACAGCTAATGAATATTAGCAAAAGAACGGCCCAGACTTGGAGGGATGAAGGAATCGTGTCTTTTTCTCAAATAGGTTCTAAAATCTATTATAGAATGAGCGATGTCAAAAATCTTTTAGACAAAAATCGTAAGGCAGCATTTTCTAACAAAAAAAGAAATTTCTAAATCTAAAAGTTATGAATAAGACCATATCAGTATTTAGCAATTTTGTAAACAAGGTTAAGGATATACCTTTAGAAGAAATCCTTAATGATATTAAAACAGGTACTTATAAAGCCGAAATAAGCAATATAAGAGACTTAATTAATAGTGATGAAAAAGAGCAAGCAGACAAACTAAAAAAGCAACTATTAGCCTTTACAGTATCAGGTACATGTAACAATGGTAGGAGTGTAGATAAGTTAGAAACTTACAGCCAATATGTAATTCTAGATATTGATAAACTTTCTATTTCGCAACTTAAAGAAATTATAAACTTATCACGTTTAGCACCCTATACGTATGCATCATTTGTAAGTCCAAGCGGCAAAGGTTTAAAGATTATTGTAAAAATAAATACAAGTAAAGAGCATCATAAAGAAGCTTATAAACAAGTAGTAGATTACTATGAACAAACTTTTAATATCGAGATTGATACTTCTGGTAGTGATATTTGTAGATTGTGTTTTATGTCTTTTGATGAAGATTGTTTTATAAATCCTACTGCAACAACTTTTGCAGTGAATACAAAACCAATAGAAGTAGAAATTCCATTAGAAAAAGTCAAGCCGAGTAAAGAGGTAAAATCAATTAAAACGGGCAATTCATCAATTATTAAAATTGAAACATACATTGCAGAGATAGAAAAAACTGCAACCGATATTACAGACAATTATAAAGAATGGGTAAAAATAGGTTTTGCAATTTCAGAAGAATATGGCGAAACAGGCAGAGATTATTTTCATAGAATTAGTAAGTTTCATCCTAATTACAATGCACAAGAATGTGATATACAATACACAAAATGTATAAACGGTAAAAGTTCAGGAGTTAGTATCTCTACATTTTATTATTTGGCGCATCAAAATAACATAAATATCATCAAAATAGAAACAGAAGAAGAAACAGAAATGCCAAAAGATGATATAGAAAATATCGAGGAGTCAAAAAGTCCAACTTTCTCAACTCCCTTAATCCCTCAACTCCCGCAGTTGCTTCAAGATATGCTGAAACATACAAAATCTGACTATGAGCAAGATTTAATGATTTTAGGTACAATTACAACATTAAGCGCATGTTTACCTAATTTATATGGTATTTATGATGGCGATAAAATTTATCCTAATTTATATTTATTTGTATCAGCTCCTGCTGCTTCTGGTAAAGGAAAAATAAAATTTTGTAAACGTTTAGTAGATTTAATACATGATAAACTTCAAAATGAAACAAATTTACTAAAAGAAAAATATGACAGGGATCTAGCATTGTATAATAAAAATAAGGCGAAAGATGAAAACATAAAAAAACCGAAAATTCCACCATTCAGAATGTTGTTTATTCCTGCAAACAATAGTTCATCTGGTATGTTTCAATTGTTGAATGATAATAATGGAAAAGGACTAATTTTTGAAACCGAAGCAGATACGTTGGCTAAAAATTTTACAAAAGATTATGGCGATTATTCAGACGGTTTTAGAAATGCCTTTCATCACGAACCAATTAAATATTATAGAAAAACAGATAGAGAATATGTAGAGATGAAAGAACCTGGGTTATCTTGTGTATTAACAGGCACACCCAAACAAGTTTTAGCATTAATGCCTAGCGCAGAAAACGGATTGTTTAGTAGATTTATGTTTTACCAAATGCCGGGCAATACAAAATGGAGAAACGTTTTTGAAATAAAAACAAAAAACGGCTTAAATGATTATTTTGATTTACTTGGTAAGGAGTTCTTTGCATTATATGAATCTCTCAATAGAGGTAAACCAATACAATTTTCATACACAGAAGAGCAACAAAAAGAATTTCTTGATGTGTTTCCAAAATTAAATGTATACTATTTAAATATCAATCATATAGAATATGATGCCACTGTAAAAAGATTAGGAATTATTGCTTTTAGAATAAGTATGATTTTTACAGCATTACGTATTTTAGAAAATGGTGATATTTCAACTCCTTTGTATTGTTTAGATGAAGATTTTCAATCTACAATAACCATCATAAAAGTGTTAATAAAACATAGTAGTAAAGTATATTCTAGTTTGCCAAAAGATGAATCTGCAATTACTTACAAAAACAAAAAAGAGCAATTTATAGAAAGTTTACCAATACGCTTTACAACACAAATGTTTAAAGATAATGCGATAAAATATAAAATTGCAGAAAAATCAGCAGAGCGTTACATTACAAAACTTTGTAAGGATACTATTTTAGTAAGAGAATCGCAAGGCAATTACTACAACCCATCAAAAGAAGATAAGTAAGGAAAGTGAGAAAAGTGAGGGAGTTGAGTGAAAATTCCCTTACTTCCCTCAAAAACCTCA
The DNA here is from genome assembly GCF_007997085.1 of Polaribacter sp. IC066. Classification (GTDB taxonomy): domain Bacteria; phylum Bacteroidota; class Bacteroidia; order Flavobacteriales; family Flavobacteriaceae; genus Polaribacter. The sequence goes on along the minus strand of NZ_VORR01000062.1, from coordinate 14,008 downwards.
ACTTCCTTACTGTATATCTTTAAAATATGTATATTTTTTATCAAAAAATTAAGTAACTACTTCGCAAAGGTTGCAAACTTTGCAGAGTATTATAAATAAATCAACCTTAATACTGTAAGCCGTAAGACTATGTAATAATAAAGTTATATTTTTATACTTCATTAAGTATGAAAAAGTAAATGAACGCATCTCAAATAGAAAAAAATGTAACTGCTTTAGTTGATAATTTTAATAAAGAAGAATTTATATTTGATTTATTAAAAGCCTATGGCATTTCTAAAACATCAATAACTCGTTTAAAGAAAGGAGATTTTAACCTCTCTAAAGTAAAAGGAGAAGTTCTCTATAAAAGCAAAATGCTTTTTAAAGAAGTAGCATCTGGTAATTTATTAAATACAATTGATGAAATTACAAAAGAGCCAGCTTCAATAAAACACAATCCACGCTTTGTAATTGTAACAGATTATAAAACAGTATTAGCAAAAGATATAAGAACAGGGTTAGCATTAGACATACCTATTCTCGAAATTCATAAACACTTTGGTTTCTTTTTACCTTGGGCAGGTCAAGAAAAATATGCACAAACCAACGAGAATTATGCAGATAGAAAAGCCAGCTATAAAATGGCAAAGCTCTATGATATTTTAGTTACTGAAAACCCGAATATTTATGAGGATGGTGGGCACAATCTAAATATCTTTCTATCTCGGTTACTCTTTTGTTTTTTTGCAGAAGATACAGACATATTTCCTATAGAAGGTATGTTTACAGACACATTAGAACAGCATACTCAAAAAGATGCGACTGATGTTCATTGGTTTTTAGACAAACTTTTTAAAGTATTAAATACTAAAAATAACAGTCAAGAAGCGGCACATTTTAACCAGTTTCCGTATGTAAATGGTGGTTTATTTAAAGATACCATAGTATCACCCAAATTTACAAAAGAAGCACGTAAAATTATTATTGAGTGTGGCGATTTAGATTGGAGCGAAATAAACCCAGATATTTTTGGCTCTATGATACAAGCAGTTGTAAATCCTGCTTATAGAAGTGGTTTAGGCATGCACTATACCTCTGTGCCAAATATTATGAAGGTCATTGAACCGTTGTTTTTAAATGAGTTCTACGAAGCCTTTGAAAAACACAAAGGCAATGCAAAAAAGCTACGACAATTAATATTTAGAATTTCTAAACTAAAAATATTTGATCCTGCTTGTGGTAGTGGTAACTTTTTAATTATTGCCTACAAAGAAATACGTAAATTAGAAATACTAATTCTACAAGAAATACACTGTTTAGAAGCACAGCATTCTATTGTTTTTACTGAAGTGAAACTCTCACAATTTTACGGTATTGAATTAGATGATTTTGCTCACGAAATGGCAATACTGTCTTTATGGTTAGCAGAACACCAAATGAATAAGTTTTTTGTGGATGAATTGCAAGACTTTGGTAAAGCAAAACCTATTTTACCTTTAAAAGAAGCAGGGAATATTACACAGGGAAATGCGACACGTGTAGATTGGGAACATGCCTGTCCTAAAAATGAAGAGGATGAAATTTATATTTTGGGGAATCCGCCATACTTGGGTGCAAGTATGCAAGATGAACATCAGAAAAGAGATATGGCATTCGTTTTTAATGGTAATACCAACTTTAAAAAGCAAGATTATATTTCTTGTTGGTTTTATAAAGCAGCTTTATTCATTAATTCTAATCATAGATATGCATTTGTTTCTACAAATTCTGTTAATCAAGGAACTCAAGTAGAAATGATTTGGCCACTAATTTTTAGCAAAGGGTTAGAAATATTTTTTGCTCACAGAGATTTTAAATGGACAAATAATGCTAAAGGAAATGCAGGTGTTATTTGTTCAATTATCGGGATTAGAAAAACATCAGATAAACCTAAATATCTTTTTTCTCAAGGAACAAAGGCAATAGCCCAAAATATCAATGCATATTTAGTTGATAGTATAAATATAATTATTTACAAGAGTACAAAACCTATTTCTCATCTACCAAAAATGACTTCTGGAAATAAACCTTTGGATGGTGGTCATTTAATTTTGGATGATAAAGAGAAAGAAAAAATGTTAATTGATTTTCCAGCTTCGAAACCTTTTATTAGAAAATTTATTGGATCTAGTGAATTTATTAGAGGTAATCAGAGATGGTGTTTATGGATTGGTGAAGAAGATTTAGTTTGTGCTTTGAAAATTAGTCTAATTAAAAAGAGAATTGAGAAAGTTAGAATTGCTAGATTAGCTGGTGGTAACAACGCTAGAAACAAAGCAAATTCCCCACATCGGTTTGAGTTTGCAAATGAACCTAACGTCTCTCAAATATTAATACCTAGAGTTTCTTCAATAAGGCGAGAATATATTCCAATCGGATTTATGGATTTAGATACAGTAATTTCTGATTCAGCTCAAGTAATATTTGATGCCGAACCATTTGTGTTTGGTGTGATAAATTCGAAAATGCATATGGCTTGGGTTAGAATTACTGCGGGAAGATTAAAATCTGATTATAGATATTCTTCTTTTTTTTCATATCATACATTCCCTTTTCCAAATATATCCACAAAACAAAAAGAACAAATTAATCTACATGTTTTTGCTGTTTTAGAAGAACGTGAAAATCATTCAAGTAAAACGATGGCTCAACTCTATGATCCTGATAAAATGCCCAAAGGCTTAAAAGAAGCGCATCATCAATTAGATTTAGCGATAGAACGTTGTTATCGTTTAAAACCCTTTACCAGCGATACAGAGCGTTTAGAATATCTTTTTAAAGAGTATGAAAAGATGATTAAGAAAAATACGTTGTTAGAAAAGGTTAAGAAGACACGTAAAACTAAAAAGGCGTAAACTTGTAGTAAACCAACTATTCTTATAAAAAAGGCTATTAAGCAAGAAATTAAAAGAAATAAGCAAGGAATAACGAAAAACATAAACAGTTGTTTTACAGTTGTTAATAATTATTAAGTACGGTTTTTATAAGATAAGCAAGGTTTAAAATCAAGTAAGCAAGGTTTAAGTAAAGTAAGCATCATGGAAGAAAAATCAATTTCGGAAATAAACACAATGGTAACCAGAACATATTTGGAAACCAAATCAGAAAATCAATATTTTGAGCGTAAAGGGTTAGGCGAAAAAGATACCAAACCAACAAAAATAGCAGAAGAATTAATTGGTATGCTAAATGCAGATGGTGGTATGTTGGTTTTTGGTGTGGCAGATAGTGGAGCTATTCAAGATTTAAAAACATTTGATGGAGATTTAGATAAATACCGAACCTTAATTTTCGATTTTATACAACCATCACCCAATATAAAATTTGAAGAAGTAAATGTTGATGGTTGCTTGGTATTTTTATATCATGTAGAACAAGAAATAGAACGTATATTTTGTAGAAAAGACAATGAAAATGTTTTTTTAAGAGTAAATGATACCAATAGAATATTAAACCGAGCGCAAGTAAAATCTTTAGAATACGATAAGCAAATAAGAAAGTTTGAAGAAGAACCTCAAAACGACTTTGATTTTGAGGATATAGATGCACCTTTATTAGAAAGCTATAAACAAAAAATCAAATACAAAGGAGAATTAAAAGAGCTGTTAGTTAAAAAATATTTGGCAACAAAAAAAGAAGGGTTTTACACTATTAAAAAAGCGGGTGTTTTATTATTTGCAAAAGACCCAGAAAAATATATCCCCTCTGCTTCTGTTAGATACATAAGATATGAAGGGATAGAAGCAAAAACTGGTGTAGAGCATAACGTTATTAAAGACGAAAGGTTTGATATGAATATTCCGCATTTAATAACACGTTTAAAAGTGTTTCTAAATGCCTCTTTTAAAGATTATTATTTTTTAGATATAGAATCAGGTAAATTTAAAAAAGTTCCAGAATACCCAGAAGAAGCTTGGTTAGAAGCTGTAGTAAATGCTTTGTGTCACAGATCTTATAATGTACAAGGTAATGCTGTTTACATAAAACACTTTGATAATAGATTAGAGGTTTCTAATAGTGGACCATTACCTGCGCAAGTAAGTATAGAAAATATAAAAACAGAACGGTATGCTAGAAATCCACGTATTGCAAGAATTCTTGAAGACATGGGGTATGTTCGTCAATTAAATGAAGGAGTTTCAAGAATTTATGAATCTATGGAAAAGTCTATGCTTTCTGTTCCTGAATATAATGTAAGGAATAATAATGTGTATTTAATTCTTCGTAATAAAATAAGTAATCATTCAAAAGTAATTAGTGATGAAGTTATACTTGAAATTGAAAACAAATGGGGAGATTATAATAATACACAAAGAAAAATTTTAGTATTCCTATTTATGCATTGTAAAGGTACATTAGGTGATTTTTCAAAATATACAAGTGTCAATAAAAATACCATTCGCACTTATTTAAATGATTTTATTGAAAAAAGTATTATAAAACGTAAAAGCAAAAAGGAAAGAGATATAAATGCTTTATATATTTTTAAAAATGAATAACACACGGTTAAGCAAGGTTTTAATTAAATAGTAAACAACTGATAATCAAAAATTAAAAAGTGTTAAGCAAGTTTTATAATAATATAAGCAAGATTTAAAAATTAGATAGAAAAAATAAAATGCTAAATATAGTAAACGTAAAACACCAGCAAATAGGAAAAAGTAAAAGTTACCATAACAGGTAAAGTTGTTGATGCAAACTATGCACGTAAAATTGCACAAATGCCAAATTTATCTTTAGAAGAAATTATATTATTAGATAAAGTTGCAAAAAATAAGAACTTAAATAGTGAAGAAATAAAATTGTTAAAATCAAAGAAATTAATTGAAGGTAGAAAACCTAATTTTTATATTTCATCTAAAGTAGCACTGGTGGTTGGGGAAAAAGGCGATTATATAAAGATGAGAGGCTTAAAAGATGAGCATTATAAAAAAATGATTTTAGAGTATTTAGCAAAGTATAAAACCGCAACTAAAGGAGATATAGATAACCTTATTTTAGAATTATTACCAACCATTTTAGATATAAATAAAAAGAAAAATAAACTTCGTAATATAATTTATGCAATGTCTAATAAAGACAATCTTATAAAAAATATTGGAACGAATCGAAAACCAAAATGGGTAAAAGTTTAACTAATTAGATTTAAATTAGTTAAACATTAGTCGATTTTAGTTAAACTTTAGTTATTAAAAATACATAAAACCCTTGTTAAAAGTGTATTAAGGTATAAATAGTTAGATATTTTAGATAAACTTTAGACATTTTTAGACAAACATTTAGACATTTATGCAAAATATAGTAAACGTAACATACAATCAAACAGGTAAAAGTAAAAGTACCAATAAATTTGGTATGCGAGAAATGCAACAAAAAGCCTATGAAGCACGTACTGCTCAATATATATTAATTAAAGCACCGCCCGCTTCTGGTAAATCTCGTGCATTAATGTTTATTGGTTTAGATAAACTAATAAATCAAGACATTAAAAAAGTAATTGTTGCAGTTCCTGAACGATCTATTGGTAGTTCATTTGCCAAAACAGCTTTAAAACAATTTGGTTTTTTTGCAGATTGGGAACCCAACCCTAGATATAATTTATGCACACCGGGTGTTGAAAAAAGTAAAGTAACCGCATTTTTAAACTTTTTAGAAAGTGATGAAAAAATATTAATATGTACCCATGCTACTTTACGCTTTGCATTTGATGCTATAGAAGAAAAACAATTGGATGATTGTTTGTTAGCTATAGATGAATTTCATCATGTATCTGTAGATGGTGATAATAAGTTAGGCATCGTTTTAAGTAGTGTAATGGCGAAGTCTACAGCGCATGTTGTTGCCATGACGGGTTCATTCTTTAGAGGAGATAGTGTGCCTATTTTATTACCAGAAGACGAAGCGAAGTTCACAAAAGTAAAATATGATTATTACCAACAGTTAAATGGGTATGAGTATTTAAAATCTTTAGGAATAGGCTATCATTTTTATCAAGGGAAATATACAGCTGCTATTCATGAAGTATTAGACCAGAGTAAAAAAACAATTGTTCATATTCCAAGTGTTAATTCAGGAGAATCTGAAAAAGATAAATATGAAGAAGTTAATAGAATTGTAGATGGTATTGGCGAATTAGACTACCAAGACCCAGACACAGGCGTTTTATATGTAATAAGTAAAACCACAGGTAAAACCTTAAAGATTGCAGATTTAGTACACGATAATCAAAAGGATAGAGATAAAATACAAGCCTATTTACGCACTATAAAAAGTGTAGATGACATAGATATTATTATCGCATTAGGCATGGCTAAAGAAGGCTTTGATTGGCCATATTGTGAACACGCTTTAACGGTTGGTTATAGAGGCTCATTAACAGAAATTATTCAAATTATAGGCAGAGCAACAAGAGATAGTGCCAATAAATCACACTCACAGTTTACCAATTTAATTGCACAGCCAGACGCAGAAGATGATTTGGTAAAACTATCTGTAAATAATATGCTAAAGGCAATTACAGCTTCTTTATTAATGGAACAAGTGTTAGCACCTAATTTTAAATTTAAGCCTAAATATTCTGATGAAGATGAGAGTAATGAGGTAAATGAGGAAGGTGAGGATTATATTACAATTAACGGTTTTAAGTTGCCAAGTTCACAAAGAGCAAAAGATATTATTGAAAGTGATATTAATGACCTCAAAGCAAAAATAATGCAAGATGAACAGATGATTAAAGCAATGCCCGGTAATGTAGACCCCGAGGTAATTAACAAAGTTTTAATTCCTAAAATAATAAAAGAAACTTACCCAGACTTAACAGATGAAGAAGTTGAGGCGGTACGGCAACATATTGTGGTAGATTCAGTAATTAAAAACGGTACTATAGAAGAAGTAGGTGATAAACGCTTTATTCGTATGGCAGATAGTTTTGTAAATATTGATGATATTCATATCGATTTAATAGATTCAATTAATCCATTTCAAAAAGCATTTGAGATACTCTCTAAATCAGTAACAGCATCTGTGTTTAAAGCGATTCAAGAAACCATTGATGCCACAAGAATAACAATGACAGAAGAAGAAGCTATTATATTGTGGCCTAAAATTGTTAATTTTAAAAAGAAAACAGGAGAATTACCAAGTATTCAATCTTTTGATCCACAAGAAAGACGTTTAGCAGAAGCTATTATATTTTTAAAAGAACAAAAGCGTAAAGCAGCATCTAATGAGTAAAAAGAAAACATTACAAGATATATTTGACGATGATGAGTTTGATATTTTAAAACCAACTGCTGCTCGTGTTGTAAAAACAGAAGACGAACGCTTAATTGAATCGTTTCTAGAAATTAATGTTTTTTTTAAAAAGAATAATCGTGAGCCAGAAGCTACTAATGTTACTGAATTTAAATTAATATCAAGACTAAAGGCATTAAGAAAAGATGCTAAAAAAGTAGCCATATTAAAATCTTTTGATTTGCATAATCTATTAAATTCTAAAGAAGAAATAAAATCAGTAGCAGATATATTAAATGATGATGATTTAGGCATATTAGATACAGATGAAACGGTATCAATCTTTAACCTAAAGCATATAAAAAGTGCTACAGAAAGAGCAGAAACTGATTTTACCGCAAGAAGAAAGGCTATGAAAGACAGAGATTTTGCACCTTATGAAACACAATTTAAAAAAGTACATAAAGAATTACGAGAAGGTAATCGTAAATTAAAAGAATTTAAAGATGTAGAACAGAATTTAAATTCAGGAAATTATTATGTGCTTGATGGTGTCTTGTTATTTTTAGAAGATGATGGTATTGAAAAAAGACAATTAGGGAATACATCAAGAAATGATGGTAGAACAACAATTATATTTGAGAATGGTACAAAAAGTAATATGTATTATCGTTCATTGTCTAAATCATTATACAATAATGGGAGTATCGTTTCAGATACAGATAAAGATGCAGAAGAAGAACTTTTTAAAAATGCAAATATTATAAATAAAGAAGATGTTCAAACAGGTTGGATTTATGTGTTGAGGTCAAAATCTACCAACCCAGAAATAGCATCAATTAATAATTTATATAAAATTGGCTTTTCATCTATAGATGTAAATGAGCGTATTAAAAATGCTTCTAAAGAATCTACCTATTTATATGCAAACGTTCATTTATTGGATAAATATGCCTGTTACAATATGGATGCACAAAAATTTGAACACCTAATACATCGTTTTTTTGCAGAAGTGTGTTTAAATGTTGACGTTTTTGACGACAAAAGAAACAGAATAACACCAAGAGAGTGGTTTGTTGCACCAAGAAAAATTATTGATAAAGTGGTTACTTTGATATTATCAGGTGAAATATTAAAATATAAGTATGATAATGTTAATCTGGCATTAATTGAAAAATAAACAAAAATAAATAACTACTAAATGTCAAAAAATAACACATCACCAAAAAAAAGAATAGAATATCGTGAGAAGAATATTCGTGTTTCTAGAACAGGTGGTGTTTCTGCAACAAAAACAGTTTCAAAAGATGGTTATGGTGCAACGATAAATACCAATCACGGTGTAAGACTTCATAAGAGATTATTTAAAGGAGCAAGAATGGGTTTTCAGCGTGGTAACTTTCAATTTATAGGAAGATACAATAGTGGTCCTTTTAACTTCAATATTTCAAAAGGCGGAGTTAGTACTTCTATAAAAAATAAAAGAGGTTCTTATAATATAATGAAGCCTAATTATTCAAGCTTTAAATTAGGAGGTGTTCAAGTAAGAGGGAAGAATGCCGCTACTCTTCAATTAATCTTTTTAGCAACCAGCCTTCTAATAAATCTTTTTAAACTTTTATGGTATATTTCAACCACTATATTGTGGTTTGTATTTTTATCACTAAAATGGCTTGCAGATTTTTTTATTGGATTTTATAGAGGGTATAAAGATTAAAGCACATCAACTATTGTAGTCTTGGCAATAAGTTATTAAGAAAAATATAATTCAATTAAGATATAATAATGTGTGTATAATTTTACAATTCAAAATGGAAGTCTATACATCGTATAAACCAAACCTCTTTTTGTGTTTACCTCTAATGGTTTCGGCACTAATTATAGCCTTCCGGACATCTTCAAATGTATCTTGATTTAAACGCCCCACAACTAAAGAGTTGTCTTCATTAATCTTTTGTAAAATATTTTTATTGTCTCTTTGCTGTATATTAGAGCAATCCACAAATGAATCTTTATCTAAAAAAGCATAGTCACTTAAGTATAATTTGTATTGTAGTGCTTGTAATTCTACTGAAAAATTTATCGTATCATTTATTTTTGAATTTATAAACAAAGTACCTAAAGCTACTTTATTATCGTGCAATCCTAAAACAATAAAAATTTTAGTTTTTGGTGGCGTAGTATCGTTAACAAACATTCTCAATACAGTTCCTTTATCAAGACTAGTATAAGTAATCTTGTTAGCACCATCGTAAGCATCTGGAAAATAATCTTTAAGATAACTCATTTATTTTTTAATAAAATGAACTATTTTTCAATGAATCTAGCTCCAAAGAATAGTCAATCATATCAATAGTCATTTCAGCCTCTTTTGCAATTTCTAGAAGTTCTATTACATCATAATTAGCCATTTTAGATTTCCAAGCTGTACCATGTGATTTTTTTGACAATTGATTAAAAGTTAGATTTTTATTTTGATTTATAGATTTGTCTAAACATTTAATTTCACTAATTGCAAGTTCATCTAAATCTTCCGATGATAAAGATATAATAAAATGATTACTATGTACTTTGAAATTTTCTTCAAATATTTTTTTATCCTCAAATAAACTAAAACCTACATCACCTCGTAAAGACCTCATTCCTTGGTAAGCGTAATCAGGTACAGGTCCTTTAGGGAAAGAATTATATTTATTTTCAGTAAACATTCTTCCGTAAATTGAGAGATGTTCCATTTCAGCAAAGTATAGCATCTTGAAAACTTTTAAAAAGTCTGCTTCTCCTCCTAGTCTATTAAGAATATATAAAATAGAGTTTATAGTTATATGTAATCTGTCTTCTTTAAACATACAACAAATTTAAGCATAAATACATGTAATTAACTTAAAATGGTTATAAATAATTCAGCAATTTAAATAATAAATTGTTTTTTAATAATATTCAGTAATTTAAATTCCCCACAAAATAAAACCCAAATTTTTCATACCTCAAAATCCTTTGTGTTTTATTTTATTCCGCAAGCCACCGCATAGTTGTTTTTATGTCACAATATTTGTAGCCAACGCTTTAATGGCACATTACTTTTTTTCGTGCCTAAAAAAAGCAAAGAGCCATTGCCAACGCTCAAACAAATATTCCGCCATAAAAACAACCCCAAGCTATCTTTACATAATACAAGTTATAATACTAATTTATGCTTAGCGCAAAATTGGTAGTTATAACTGGTTATTATGTAAAATAGCCGCACATCCAACGCGCACCTTGTAATTTAGTAATAACAAATATATAATTTAAGAACATGTATAGCTTGTTGCATTGTTTTTATAAATGCTAGTTAAGTTTCAATATAAGAAGTATTTAAACAAGCCAATACAACTATAAAAAGATTATTTCTAAAGCACTTATAAAATCAAAAAAAGCCAATAAGAGTGTAATTTTTTATTTGTTAAGAAGTTTAGAAAGTTGTTTTCACTAAAAGCAGTTGCTTATGTACATTTAATAAAAGTGGGTAATAAATTAAAGTAATTGTCTTTTTTTTAGAATAATTTAGAGCAACTACTTTTAACAAAAACAATCAAGAAAAGTAGATAAATACAAATAAAAAATTACACCCTTATTCCCGCTGCTGCCATCGCACTAGGTACTTTAATTCAGTTTTTTCCAAAAAAAAAACCCACATCGTCGAGAGGTGGGAAATTGCTATGAAAAAGAAAGTGTAAGCATAATTTTATTTTTACTTTAGATTTATAGGTAAAATGCTTAATTTCCGTGATAAGAGGTTCTAATCATATTATGTCATTCAATCGCCATTGGGCTAACATTTTTAAAATTTAAGAATGCCTTTGCGCTCAATTCATCCGCCATTCTTAATTTTTAAAAACGTCAAAAAATAGGATACTATTTTTTGATTCATTTTAGACCGCACTTTTTTTTTTAAAATTTCGCTCACACCAATCTAATAAATCAATAGCATTATTAAATGTCTTTTCATTATGCATTCCTTTTTCATCATAGTAAATAGTGATTTTTTCTTTTTCGTGTATCGCAATTTTGTAAACAATAGGAAAAAGATTTATAATCTCTGAAATTTGATCAACGGCATTTTGTAACATCTTTGTTTTTTTCAAAATTACAAACTACATTTCAATAATTTTTACGGGTTTACACAAGGCTATGGTTATTTTTCTTGTTGTAATAAACTGAATAAAAACTCTGTTAATTGTATTTGGCAATATTATTGATTTTTTTAAGTAAAAAATACAAAATATTCGATTGTTAAAATGGCAGTTTTAAGCACTGTGTTTTTTCTTGTTATCTAATTAGCGCAAACTAAAGAAACGGAATGCTAAAGCTCTTGAAAGGCTTTAATTGGATATAAAATGGCATAATTTTAGTTATATTGTTAGTGTTAAAAAGGTTTAAAAGTAATGTTAAGTCCGTACCAAATCCGATAAGAGTATTAATTTTAAATATAAATAGTAATGGGTAAGATTGCACAGGGAATTTTAGGAGGGTTATCAGGAAAAGTTGGTAACATTATTGGTGGAAGTTGGAAAGGTATCGACTACATCAGAATTAAGCCATCAAGCGTGGCAAATCCTCGAACAGAGGGACAAGTAAATCAACGTAGTAAGTTTAAGATTACTTTAGAGTATTTGCAGGCTAATAAAGATTTTATTAAAATCGGTTACAAGGCTTTTGCTACAAAGAAAACAGAATTTAATGCTGCGATGTCTTATGTGTTAAATAATGCAGTAGATGGTGTTGCACCTAATTTTGCGATTGATTATTCTCTGGCTTTATTGAGTAGAGGTGGTTTATCTAGTGTTTTAAATGGTACAACTGATTTGACAACTGCTGGTCAGGTTACTTTTGCTTGGGGTGATAATTCTACAGATGGAAATGCTAACGCAACAGATAAAGCAATGGTATCAGTTTATAATCCAAGTAAGAAAGAGTCAATTTCAATTCTTGTTGGAGCTGATAGAACTGTAGGTTCGCAAGTTGTTACCATTCCGAACACTTACGTAGGAGAGACTGTAGAGATGTTTATGGCATTTGTTTCTGATGATGGTACAAAAGTATCAAACAGTGTGTATTTAGGCTCTGGTACGGCAGCTTAAAAGTTTTAAGTTTGAATACATATTACAAACCGTTTCTATTAATTTAGAAACGGTTTTTTTATGCTTATTGATTACTTGATTACACAGTTCTAAAAGTTGTACCTATGTTGTACCTATTTAAAAATAAGTTAATAAAAGTCAATAAAATTAAGGGTTGTAGAGTCTTATTGAGATAATACGGTGTTGCCATTAGTTATTTTTTTAATGTCATAACTTCTTCTAATAATCGAGTAAGTCCATCTTTTGTTATTCTATCGTTATTCCAAAAACTCAAAACACAACTAACATAATTATCTCTTACTTCAGACGCAACATAATAAATTGTCAAAGTCTTTCCTCCAGACATATTTGCCAAAACAGAAGTTATTCCAGTAAAGTCATAAATAACTTTTTTCGCTTTAGTTTTAGCTCCTTCAAATTCAATTTCAACTATTTCTTCTGAAATAACTTTTCCGCCTTTTTTAGATTTTGTTATTTCAAATTGTTGTTCAACCGTATTTTCCGCATCTTTTAATTCTTTATGCACAGACCAGCTCATTTGACCATTATATGGGCATTGAACATTATTCACATTTTGCCATTGGCAATTATTTCCTAATTTAATTTTTCTATTCACAAAGTTAATGCTGTCAATTACTAATGAATTATAGCATTTTTTTGGAATTTTATTTTCCATTATTAATTTAACCATTCTTCTTTCAAATTCTTTATCTTTCTTATTGATAGAGCCAAATTGAATTATAGTTGTCCGTTTGTTTTTATTTTCTAAAAAATAATAGGAACTATTTTGCGTTAAATTTTCAGTTATTAAATCTGTTTTACTAACGTAATAATTTTTATATTTCAAATTAGTGTCAGTTGTTTTTTTGTCCTTCTTTTTTATTGAATATTTTCTATAAACTTTCTTTAATTTTTTATCTGTAAACTTATAATTTAGCGTTTGACTTGAAATATTAATTCCGTCAACTTCGTAGAAAGTCAAACCATCATTATCTATTGCTTGTAAACGTTCAAACAATTTTTCGTTTTGAGCAAATAAAGTTGATAAAACAAAAAGGAATAATATTGTAAATGAATTTTTCATTAGCGTTCTGATTTTTTAATTAATGGCAACGTTTTTGTATAAGCTTTGTTGCGTGGTTTAGCAGTAAAGTTAGTAAATAATTACTGACCAAGAAAGTCCGCGAGGACTTTCGTAAGTAGGCGATTACCAGCAATTAATTTTATACGGTGTTGTAGCACGTTTTTATTCATTCGCATTTTTTTCGACAACTAAAGTTTTTGTTATTTTATCGTATAAATTCTGATTTTTTTCGTCCCATAATATCCAAATACTTGGGATAAGTAAAAGTCCAAGTACGTGTTTTAAGCCTTCTCTAATTGCTCCTTTTTCAGGTTTTTTATAATCTTCTCCAGTTTCTTCTGAAATCACTTTTATATTAAATATTCTGTGTCCCAAATTTCCGATAAATATTGGATAAAATATTGCTCCAATAATTATTCCGGTTACTAATGAGTAAACTATATCTAAAAATTCAAAGTCACTATCTAAATCAGCCCAAAATTCAGAAACAGATTTTCCCATTATTAGATAAATTCCTAAAATTATAATTCCAAAAATTATTCCTTCT
>NZ_VORR01000061.1 GCF_007997085.1 Polaribacter sp. IC066 | reverse complement strand
CCACTAACCACTAACCACTAACCACTAACCACTAACCACTAACCACTAACCACTAACCACTAACCACTAACCACTAACCACTAACCACTAACCACTAACCACTAACCACTAACCACTAACCACTAACTACTAACTACTAACTACTAACCACTAACCACTAACCACTAACCACTAAAACAACCTTCTATCTGGTGGCTTATTTTTATCCCATTTTAGATCAGCTAGTGTAGATGATTTCACACCAATAAAAAAGGTATACGAAGAATTTGTACCAAAAGGAACCCAGTTAAAATTGAATTGCCAGCTATCTAAATCTCTGTTGAAATTAAATCTAGAAAACGATAGCGCTCCATTTTTTATATCATAACCAGAAGAGTAACCAACTTTCCATTTAGGAGACAACTCAATATTACCACTAAAACCTACTGTGTGAACCCCAACACTTCCTGGCTCTAAACCGTTGTTGGTATAATTAGCAGAATAAACTAAATTTACAGACCACGGTATTTTTGCCCTGTATAAGTTTGTAGTGGTGGTTTTGTTATCATCAGTAGCTTGGGTTTGTCTACCAACTCTATTGGTTGGATCTATTTCTGCACCCATGGTGTCTGGCGGGTTGTTAGCACCGTTTCCATTTTTATCTTCAGCGCTATCATTTTTTTTGCTTTCATCAAAATCTGTGCTAGAAATAGAATAGTTTGCCGTTAAATTAGCATTGGTTAATCTAAAAATATTTGGATTAAATTTATCAATAGTCACAGCACGACCATCAACTTCTACTACTTGATAAGGATTTAAAGTTCCGTTAAAGTTCAAAGCTAACTTGTCTTTAAATAATCGGGTACCTGCACTAAAAGAAACATTAGACCATCTTAAACTATCTCTTGTAATATCATAAGAACTACTAAAATTTAAATTATTTAAAAGGGTAACTTTTGCGTCTTCCTCATCACTATCAGGATCTTTAGGCGCAACTTTAGCCTCTAAAACGTTGTTTAAAGAAATACCGATAGAATTACTTAATCCTGTAGATGGCGCTCCATATAAACTTTGTTCAAAAATGGTATAATTTGCAAGGTCTGAACGATCTTCACTTTGTTGCACCTGTTGTATATATTTTGTACCAAAATCTGGTCTATACGTGTAAGATATGGTCGGTCTAAAGGTGTGTCTTATCGCTTTTAAACGTCCTTTTTTAAAGTTAAAAGTTCCGTAAATATTGGTCGATAAACCAGCACCTAAATTATAGGTTCTATAACTTTTAAAGCCCGTTAAGGTATCTACTTCTACTTGATTGGTATTCTCATTAAAGTTCTTTTCGATAAAATTAAAGTTCCAAGTTTCTTCGTAGTTAGCACTTGGTGATAAGGTAAAATATTTAAAGGCCTTTATATTTGTATTGGTCCCTGTTTTATGTCGCACACCAGATCTTGCTGTTTCAAACATCTTTTTTGTTAAAAACTCATCATCTGTCGTATTAATTAAATACTGACCTTGCATATTATAATTAAAACCTAATTTTTGAATAGGGTTCTTTTTGATACCGTCTTTACCCTGAAAAGGGTAAATTCTATTCATGTTTAAAGTTAATGATGGCAGGGTCATTGAAATACTTTCTGTATTTGTGTTTTGCTGATGTGATGCGGTAACCGCCATGTTAAATGGGGTGCCAACAAAAGTTTTACTATAATTTACAGAGGAGTTAAAGGTGTTGTTTTGAGTTTGAGCAAGGTTTAACTGATTTAAAGATTCTCTAAAAAAACTACTACTTCCTAAATTTACAGAAGCTGTAAATCTCGAATTAGGACTTGCTTTTGCATCCTGACTATGATTCCATCTAACATTAAAATTGTTCGATTTAGAATAATCATCAAAACCTCTAATACCATTAATGATATTTTCGAAATTGAAACTAAAAGTACCATTAAATCGGTACCGTTTGCTATAATTAGAATTTGTTCTTAACCCCCAACTTCCGTTAGACCAAGCATCACCAGTAACGCTTAAATCGGCATAATCACTTAATGCAAAATAATATCCTCCGTTTTGAAAACCAATTCCTCGATCGCTACTTCCTGTATCAAAAGCCGGAATTAAAAATCCCGAAACACTGGTTTCTGTCATCGGAAAATACGCAAAAGGTAAAAACAGAGGCGTCGGTACATCTGCCAAAACTAAATTACTTAAGCCTACAATGATTTTTTTACCGGGTACTAATTTTGCCTTGTTTGTTCTGATATAATAATCGGGTATTTCTTTTTCTGAAGTGGTAAAACGTATTTTTCTAATATACACGGTAGAATCATTTACCCGTTTGGTTTTTTCGCCGTAGGTAAACATTTCTCCTTGTTTGGTTTTTAAACCATATATTAAAGCACGTTTACTTTTAAAATTATAGACAATAGAATCTTGTTCAGATTCTAAACCTCCTTGTTTAAAAACAGGTCTTTGTGTATAGCCCGTGCTATCTATAATTCCTTTGGCAAAAAGAGTGCTCTTTTTATAGTCTATAATTATAATCCCTGCTTTTAGATCAATATCCGTATAGGTAATATTCGCTTCATTGTAAAGCGTAACCGTTTTGTCTTTCGCATTCTGAATGGTATAATCTTTTGCAACATGAATAATCAAATCTTCTAAAGTTTCTTTTACCTTTAAAGAGTCTAAAGAAACAGAATCTTTCTCCTTTAAAAGCAGACTATCTCTTTTAGTAAGAAATAAAGAATCCTTTTTTTGAGCAAAAATGCTATCTTTTTGAACCAAAGGAATTACAATTTTATCTGTTGATTTAATATCTTGTGAAAACCCAATCTTTATAAAAAAGAAACAGCAAAATAAAAGTAAGTATGATAGGTTTGATTGCAAGGCTATAAATGCTATTTTTGTACGCGAGTAAAAGTATGGCTCAATATTTGAAACTCAAAATTAATGAAGCCAAAAATAGTTAAATTTTATTGATGAACTTTATACACGACAGCAAAATTAATGCCAAATTTAAAAAACCCTTTTTTTTAGCGCTCTCACTGCTAATTCTAGGTTCTTGTTTTACAACATTTGCTCAAAAGAGCTATACAATTGTTATAGACGCGGGGCATGGAGGTAAAGATCCTGGCAATTTAGGAAACGGTTATAAAGAAAAGAATATTGCTTTAAAAGTAGCTTTACTAGTAGGCAAAGAATTAAATAAAAATCAAGATATAAACGTTCTTTACACCAGAGATACAGATGTTTTTATCGATTTATGGAAAAGAGGCGATATTGCCAATACAGCAAAAGCAGACTTGTTTGTTTCTATTCATTGCGATTCTCACACGTCTAACGCATACGGTGCGGGTACTTTTGTTTTAGGATTAAGAGGGAATAAAAAAAATTTAGAAATTGCTAAAAGAGAAAATTCAGCCATTCTTCTAGAAGACAATTATCAGGAGAGATATAAAGGATTTGATGCTAATTCTGTGGAATCTGTAATTGGTTTATCACTGTTACAAGAAGAAAATTTAGATAAAAGTTTAGAAATAGCAAGCTTAATTCAGAATAACTTTACGGTTAAATTGAAAAGAAATGACCGAAAAGTAAAGCAAGATAATTTTCAAGTTTTGCGAGAAACCATTATGCCAAGCGTTTTGGTAGAACTAGGTTTTTTAACCAATACATATGAAGGCAGATATTTAAATTCTCAAAAAGGCCAGCAGCAAATGGGAACATCAATTGCAGATGCCATTGTTAATTATGTGAGCAATCTAAAAATGAATACCATTTTAGAAGAAGTTACGAATGAAAATAGTAGTAATAGTATAAAAGAAGCAATTGAGTTTAAGGTACAAATAGCTTCTGGTAAAAATGAAATAGCGTTAAAATCGTATAATTTTAAGGGTTTAAAAAATGTTCAAAGAGTAAAAGTAGGAAACTATTACAAATATTATTATGGCGTTACGGTATCTTTTAATGAGGCGCAAACGTCGTTATCGATCGCTAAAAAGAAAGGGTATAAAACGGCATTTATGGTAGCATTTAAAAATGGCGAAAAAGTATCTGTAAAAGAAGTGAATAAAATGCCTTAATTTTGGCAGTAGCAACCGATAATTATTAGTAATTTTGTAGGTAAAATTGTATTTATGACTAAAGAATTAAAAACAGGAGCTGTAGTAATCATAATTGTGATTGCCTTTATATGGGGATTCAACTTTTTAAAAGGACACGATTTATTAGACGGCGAGGCTCGTTCTTTTAATGTTGAATACACAAAAATAGGAGGTTTAAATAAAGCGAGTGCAGTAACTTTAAACGGCTTAAAAGTAGGGAAAGTAAATGATATTGTATTTAATAAAACACCAGAAAAAAGAGGACATTTAATTGTAAGCTTTAATGTAGAGAGTGATTTTGAGTTTTCTAAAAAAAGTATTGTCAGAATATATTCTCCAAACCCAATAGCAGGCTCAAGTTTGGCGATTGTGCCAAATTATGAAGGTGAAATTGCTGTTTCTGGAGATACGCTGGTAGGAGAAATGGAAGAAAGTCTCTTTACATCAATCGGAGAACGATTAGATCCGCTGCAGCAAAAAATAGAAAAAGTGATTGTTAGAGCAGATACTTTATTTAGTGGTGTTAACAAAATTTTGAATGATGACACAATTGAAGGTGTAAATACTTCAGTTTCTAATTTAGCAGGAATTATTAGTGATTTAAGGACAACGATTAGCACTGTGAATACTTTGATACTTGATAATCAACAAAATTTAAAAGTAACACTTAAAAACACGAAAGACATTACCTCTAATTTGAGTAAAGTATCCGATAGCTTAACAATGGTGAACATTAACGATATTGTAAGAAAAGCTGAAAATACGGTTGATAACTTTAACCAATTATCAATGAAATTAAATTCAGATGAAGGCTCTATCGGTAAATTGGTGAATGATGATGCTTTGTATAATAATATAGAAGCAGCAACGAAAGAATTAGAAGAGTTATTAAGAGATTTAAAATTAAATCCTAAAAGATATGTTCATTTTTCGCTATTTGGTAAAAAGGCAAAACCTTTTACACCCAATGCGCAACAATCAGAATTAATAGAAGATTTAAAAGAAGAAATTAAAGAATTAAAACAATAATACTGTAAAAAATAAATATGCAATATGTACCAATTGTGCTTTTTGCACTAGCGCTTATAGTAGGTATCGGTTTTTTTGTGATGAACATCAGAAAATTATCAAGAAATATCAATTTAGGAAAAGATGTAAACAGAACAGATAAAAAACCTGAACGTTTAAAAAACATGATGATGATTGCTCTTGGGCAATCTAAAATGATAAAAAGACCGTTTTCAGGATTTTTACACGTAATCGTGTATATTGGTTTTGTTATTATTAATATTGAAGTTTTAGAAATTATTATAGATGGTTTAGTAGGTAGTCATAGAATTTTTAAAGCGGTTATTGGTGACGGGATATATGCTTTTTTAATCGGAACTTTTGAGATTTTTGCAGCACTGGTGTTTGTTGCCGTTGTTTTATTCTGGACCAGAAGAAATGTAGCAAATATTAAGCGTTTTATGAGTGCCGAAATGAAAGGATGGCCCAAAAAAGACGCCAATTATATTATCTATTTTGAGATGATTTTAATGACTTTGTTTATCGTGATGAATGCCACAGATGTTCCGTTTCAAGATGCAGGAATTGGAAATCCGATAAGTCAGTTTATTGCACCGTTATTCAATAGTTTTTCACTAGAAGCGTTGCATACCATAGAGAGAACGGCATGGTGGATTCATATTTTAGGTATTTTAACTTTCTTAAATTACTTATATTATTCAAAGCATTTACATATTTTATTAGCATTTCCAAACACGTATTTTGCGAATTTAAATCCTAAAGGACAATTTACCAACCTAGAATCGGTTACTAGTGAAGTGAAGTTAATGATGGATCCAGATGCCGATCCATACGCAATGCCAGCGGAAGATGCAGAAGAAACTGTACCAGAAAAGTTTGGTGCAAGTGATGTGGCAGATTTAAGTTGGGTGCAATTATTAAACGCATATACTTGTACAGAATGCGGACGATGTACATCGGCGTGTCCGGCAAGTTTAACGGGTAAAAAACTATCTCCTCGTAAAATTATGATGGATACAAGAGATCGTTTAGAAGAAGTAGGTAGAAATATTGATGCAAATAAAGGAACTTTTGTAGACGATGGTAAACAATTATTAAATGATTATATTTCTCCAGAAGAATTGTGGGCGTGTACAAGTTGCAATGCTTGTGTAGAAGAATGTCCTGTAAATATCGATCCGTTATCAATAATTATGGATATGAGAAGATATTTAGTCATGGAAGAAAGTGCAGCACCACAAGAATTAAACATGATGATGACCAATGTAGAGAATAACGGTGCACCATGGCAGTACAACCAACAAGACAGGCTAAACTGGGCAAATGAAGAGTAACTAAATTTTGAAGGATGCGTTTTTAATGATTTGTAAATAGAACTCAAACTTTAAAGTGAACAAGGTAAATTAAAAATATGTAGAAGTCTTTGTTACAAAAAACGAAAGACTTATAACTAAAAAATGATAGTGTATGAAAGTACCAACAATGGCAGATATGATGGCTCAAGGCAAGCAACCAGAAGTGTTGTTTTGGGTTGGAGCGGCAGGAAGTTATGATGATAGAGCAAAAAAAATATCGAGAGCATTTGTAAAAATATTACATCAGGCAAATGTAGATTTTGCAGTTTTGGGCGTAGAAGAGTCTTCTACGGGTGATGCAGCAAAAAGAGCAGGAAACGAATTTTTGTTTCAAATGCAAGCGATGATGAATATCGAAATTTTAAACGGATACGAAGTAAAGAAAATAGTTACCTGCGATCCTCATTCGTTTAACACGCTTAAAAATGAATACCCTTCTTTAGGCGGAAAATATGAAGTGTACCATCACACACAATTTATACAAAACCTATTAAAAGAAGGTCGTTTAAAAATCGATGATACCACTTTAAAAGGAAAAAGAGTAACGTTTCATGATCCTTGTTATTTAGGCAGAGGCAATGAAGTATATGAATCTCCAAGAGATTTAATTAAAAGATTAGGCGTTAATTTAACAGAAATGAAGCGCAATAAATCTACCGCTTTATGTTGTGGGGCAGGTGGGGCACAAATGTTTAAAGATGCAGAAAGAGGAGATAAAGAAATAAATATTTTACGAACAGAAGAAGCTTTAGAAACCAAACCACAAATTATTGCAACCGGTTGTCCTTATTGCAATACTATGATGACAGATGGCATTAAGTTTAAAGAAAAAGAAGCTAATGTTGTCGTAAAAGATATTGCAGAATTAATTGCAGAAGCTAATAATTTATAGAACATGAAAAATATAGCCACTTTATTATTTATTTTAGTATTCATTTTGTCTTGCGGAAAAAAAGGACTCAAAAAAGAGAATGAAGAAGTTATAGAACCGGTTTTAATAGAAACGGTTGTACAGGTTGATGAGGATACTAGTGAAGAAGAAGTTTTAAAGCTTGTCTTTACAGTTCAAATAGCAGCGTTAAGAAATAAAAATGAAAAATTAGCAGCTATTGATAGCGTACGTATTTATGAAGAAAATTCTTTATCAAAATATAGTTTAGGCACATTTAAAACTTATGAAGAAGCAAGAGCTTATAGGCTAAAGTTAATGAAAGCGTATAAAGGAGCATTTGTGCAAGCCTTAAAAAACAACAATCCAATTTCTATCACAGAGGCTTTACAATAGTAATTTTTTTATGACAGATACTTTTCAAAATAATACGATTACTTCTTTTCCTGATATTACAAAAACTGAATTTAAAAACATCAATAAACTTTATTTAAAAGTAATGTTGATTAACTTTTCTTTAGTTTTTATGCTGTTTTTAATAGGTTTAATTGTTTTGCATCAGCAAGTATTTACACCTGAAATAAATGCGTTTATCATTGCTATTTACCTGTTATTTCTCATTGTTTCTGGATCTATTTTAGGGTATTTATTAGCAAGTTTTGCAAAGAGAAAATATGCTATCAGAGAAAAAGACATTTCTTACCAAGAGGGTTTGTTGGTTAAAAGATTAACAACCGTTCCGTTTTCAAGAATTCAGCATGTAGAAACTGATGAAAAACCGATTTCAAGAATTTTTGGTTTATCGTCTTTGAGTGTTTATACTGCAGGCGATAGTAGTGACGATTTGGTCATTAAAGGAATTACAAAAGAAGAAGCATTGCAAATTAAAGAGTTTATTACTACAAAAATTAATGAATAATTCTTTTGATTTTTCTAACTTTTCAAGACAATCACCGAAAGGGATTTTAGTCATTTATACCAATCTTATTTACAAAGTAATTAGAGTAACGTGGCTATTACTTTTCTTAATTTTAAAAGATTTCTCTAAAGTATTTAGCATTGTTGGTAATTATATCTATTTGGGTTTAGTCGTGTTATTATTACTGTTATTGGCGAGAGCCTATTTGATTTATAAAAATTTTCAGTTTAAAATAGCCGATGAACGTTTTATTTTAAAACAAGGAATTCTTAAAAAAACAACTACTTCGATTCCTTTTCATAGAATTCAAAACATCAATTTTAAACAGAACATCATTCAGCAAATTATAGGTGTTTTTGAGGTAAGTGTAGAAACTGCGGGATCTAAAAAAACAGAAATTGCTATCAAAGCATTGTCTTTAGAGAAAGCAGAGGCTTTAAAAGAACTTATTTCAAAAAACACTCAATTTAATCAGCATCCTACCGAAAAGGATGAAACAAAACCGTTGATAAAAATCGGCATAAAAGAACTTTTTAAAGTAAGTCTTACAGAAAATCATCTTCAAAATTTAGTGCTTTTTTTGGCTATTATTCTTGGTTTTTTTCAACAAATAGAACAAATTGTTTCTAGTTTAGGAGACACCGCCTTGTTCGATGGTTTTATAGAAGAAAGCACAAATGCACTTTCGGCTAGCTTTTTTCTTGTAACTGTGTTATTATTTTTTTTAACGTTTATAGCATTGATGAGCTCTTTTGTTAAAATATTTTTAATCCATTTTAACTTAACTACGTATTTAAAAGATGACTCTTTCGAAATTAATCAAGGCTTATTCACAAAAAAAACGACGATTTTAAAAAAACAAAAAGTTCAGAATATTACGGTTTCTACAAATCCATTAAAACGATTTATTGGTATTTATTTTATCACTTTTAAACAAGCTGTAAGTGGTAAAGTAAACGTTAAGAAAAATAAATTAATACGAATTGTTGGCTGTAAAGCAGAACAGGTAGCCATTATAAAGCAACGTTTATTTGATGCAACAGATGTAGAAAATGAAGAAAAAAAATATCCTGATGGGTATTACAAGCGTAGAATGTTTATTTGGGTTTTTCTGTTTATAACTATATTGTACTCATTTTTATACCTTATTTTTCAACAGATAGAAATTTTATATTCAACGGTTTTCGTTTTTCCTTTTATTATCTTTTTGATTCTTAAAAAAGTAAAAAAACGTTTTTATAAAATAACAGAAACGATGTTATTATTGGGCAGCGGTTTGTTGGAAACACATCATACGTATTTCGAAATTTTTAAAGTTCAGAATATTAAAATGAAACAAACAATTTTTCAAAAGCGAAGCAATGTTGCCGATCTTATTTTACAAACGGCTTCTGGCAAAATTAAAATACCATGCATTCAGTTTAAGGATGCTATAGAAATTTATAATCATACACTATACAAAGTAGAAACTAGCAAGACTTCATGGATGTAAAAAGTTTTATAAAAGCAGCGCGTTTAAGAACCTTACCATTATCTGTTTCAGGGATTATTGTAGGAAGCTTTTTAGCGGGGTTTAAAGTACATAATCATCAAAATAGGATACCAAATATTCTTGAAGAATGTCTTGGTTGTGCGCAAAATGAACGTAATTATTTGATTTTTATTTTAGCTATTTTTACCACAATTGGTTTTCAAGTGTTATCAAATTTTGCAAATGATTATGGAGACGGCATCAAAGGTTCAGATAAAAACAGAACAGGCGAAGCAAGAATGGTAGCCTCTGGTGCAATTACTCCTAAACAAATGAAATCTGGTATGGTTGTTACGTCGATCATTACCTTAATCATTGCGCTAGTATTGATTTACGTAGCTTTTGGCGAAGATAACTTTGGCTATTCTATCTTGTTTTTATTATTAGGAATTGCTTCTATTATGGCAGCTATAAAATATACGGTAGGCAAATCTGCTTATGGGTATAGCGGTTTTGGAGATGTTTTTGTTTTTGTGTTTTTTGGTTTTGTGAGTGTTGTAGGGAGTTATTTTATGTATACAAAATCTATCAATATTACTATATTTTTGCCAGCAATTTCTGTGGGCTTATTAAGTACCGCTGTTTTAAATTTAAATAATTTAAGAGACAGAGAAGAAGATCTTAAGAATGATAAAAATACATTTGTTGTAAAATTAGGAACAGAAAAAGCAAAGAAGTATCATTATTTCTTAATCATAAGTGCATTAGTATCCGCTTTAATCTATGTTTTTTTAGATTTTTCATCAATTTATCAACTTATATTTTTAGTCGCTTTTATTCCGTTACTTAAAAATATTAAAACAGTTGCACAAAATAAAGTGCCTGCTGAACTAGATAGTGAGTTAAAAAAAGTGGCATTAAGTACCTTTTTGTTTGCAATTCTATTAGGAATTGGCCTTATTTTTTAAATACCATTTTATGAAAAAAATCAAAATAATTTTAAGTGTCATATCTGTTTTCGTTTTTGCTTTTCTTGCTACAGGCATCGTTATAAAAGAAACAAGTTATGCCGCAGAAGTTTCTATTGACAAACCAATTAAAATGGTTTTTAGTGAATTTAATAAGCATGAGAATTTTAAAAGCTGGATTCCTGAAATAAAATCGTATGAGGTGGTCAATGAAAATTTCGGAAAAACAGGAAGTGTTTATAATATTATTGTTGAGAATCAGAATCAAGAAATTAAAATGATTCAAAGAATATTGGCGTATGTGCCAAATGAAAAAGTGACCTTTTATTTTGATGCTGAAAATATGTTGAAAAAGGATGATTATGTTTTTACAGAAAAAAACGGAATTACCACCATCAGTCTCAATTCTTCTTGCAACAGCAAAACCTATATTATGTCTTGTATGTTGCCTTATTTTAAAGGAAAACTAGAAAGGCAAAGTCAGGTGTATTTAGATAATTTTAAAGAATTTTTAGAAGCACAAAAGCCTTTAGAGAATCGTTTTTAGTGATGGCTAGGCATATTTTTTTTTGATGAAATTAGAGTAATACACCTAAAATAGTAAACGTTTAAAATCATTTTTATGTTGATAAAAGCGACTTATAAAAAATACATACTAAATTTTAAAAACCCAAGTGGTACTTCTCGTGGCGTTTTAAGAACCAAAGAAACTTGGTGTATCATTTTACAAGAAAATGAGTCAATTGGTATTGGAGAAGCCGGCCTTTTTAGAGGCTTAAGTATTGATGATGTGCCTACTTACGAAGAAAAATTAATATGGGTTTGTAAAAATATCCATCTCGGATTGCCTGTATTGTTAGAAGAACTTCTTGAGTTTCCATCCATTCAATTCGGATTAGAACAAGCGTTTTTATCTTTAAAAAGTAAAGATCGGTATGAGCTGTTTCCTTCAGAATTTACAAAAGGAAACGAAGCCATTGATATTAATGGTTTAATTTGGATGGGCGAGAAAGACTTTATGAAAGCACAAATTAAAGAAAAACTAAAGGCAGGTTTTTCATGCATCAAAATGAAAATTGGTGCCATTGATTTTGATGCAGAAATGGAGCTGTTACAATCTATTAGAAACGAATTTTCTTCGGATGAAATAACGTTAAGAGTCGATGCAAATGGCGCTTTTAATCCAAAAAATGCATTAGAAAAATTAAAAAGATTATCGGCTTTAGAGATTCATTCTATAGAGCAGCCTATCAAACAAGGGCAAATTGCAGAAATGGCAGAATTGTGTTTAAAAACACCTTTGCCAATTGCTTTAGATGAAGAGTTAATTGGTGTTTTTTCATCCGAAGCAAAGAAAAAATTAATAGCAACTATTAAACCACAGTATATTATATTAAAACCAAGTTTGCTGGGTGGTTTTGCAGGCACTAAAGAATGGATGGATATTGCCGTAGAAAATAAGGCTGATTGGTGGATTACTTCTGCTTTAGAAAGTAATATTGGTTTAAACGCAATTGCCCAATTTACCTTTACATTACAAAGTAAGTGGCCACAAGGGCTGGGAACAGGTGGCTTGTTTACCAATAATTTTGAAAGTCCGTTAGAAGTTAAAAACGGAACTTTACATTACAATTCAGCGTTAGATTGGAATTTTAACATCATTTAAAAAAGAATACCTTTTGCAATGGCAGCAGGTTTAATTTAAAATATGAATTATATACAACAAGGATACAAAGGTAAAAGTGATTGGATTTATTGGCTTATTACTATTTTAGTCGTATTTTTTGGATGGCAAATTTTAGGAGGAATTCCATTATTGGCGGTTGCTTTTGCGTATTCAGAAAATTTAGAAGCGTTTACAAATGCGAGTTTAAATAATTTTATGAGTTTAGGAATCGATAAAAATTTATTTCTATTTCTAATGATTTTTACTTTTGTGGTGGGGTTTGTTTTTTTGTTTTTTAGTATAAAAATAATCCATAATAGAACGTTTACCTCTTTGGTAACAAGTAGAAATAATATTGACTGGAAGCGGTTTTGGGTTGGTTTTTTAACCTGGGGAACTTTAGTGGTAATACTAACCTTTATAGGTGTTTTAATAGAGCCAGAAATTTACACCTATAATTTTAATGCAAAACCATTTTTTATTTTAGTGGCTATTTCTATCATAATGTTGCCATTGCAAACAAGTTTAGAAGAATTATTATTTAGAGGCTATTTTATGCAAGGAATCGGTATTTTAGCCAAAAATAGATGGGTTCCTTTGCTCATAACTTCGGTTTGTTTTGGATTGTTGCATGGTGCAAATCCGGAAGTTGAGAAATTAGGGTATATCTTGATGGTTTTTTATATTGGCACTGGTTTATTTTACGGAATAACAACGTTAATGGATGAAGGTACAGAACTAGCTTTAGGTTTGCACGCTGCAAATAACGTGTTAGCCGCTTTTTTAGTTACTACAGATTGGATGGTTTTTCAGACAGATGCGTTATTTATCGACACTTCAGAACCTAATGTAACTTTAGAGATGTTTTTGCCTGTTATTGTTTTATATCCTTTAATGTTGCTGTTTTTTTCAAAAAAATATGCTTGGACAAATTGGAAAGAGAAACTTACAGGTGCCATAGAAAGACCAATTAGTGCAGAAGAAAATGATAAAATAGTAGAAGGTCTTGGTAAAGAATAGTTTTCATAAAAAGTTTCAATTAAATAGTAGTTCTTTCTCTTCCGTAGCGGAGTTACAAGCGTATACAAAAGTTTTTTCTGAAGATATGCATCAGTTTTTAGAAAGTTGGTTTTCTAAAAGCGATTCAATTATTGTGCAAACCTCGGGCTCTACGGGCGCGCCAAAACCAATTTCTTTGAAAAAAGAATTTGTTATACATTCAGCAAAAGCCACGGGTTTGTATTTCGATTTACAAGAAAATACTTCCGCATTATTGTGTTTGCCAATACACTATATTGCAGGTAAAATGATGCTGATAAGAGCCTTAACTTTAGGCTGGCAATTAGATGTTATCGAAACAAATTCGCATCCATTACAAGAGATTGATAAAGTGTATGATTTTGCTGCAATGGTGCCTTTGCAGCTAGAGAATTCACTTGCTAGCATTCAATTGATAAAAAAAATAATTGTTGGTGGGGGCGTAGTTTCTGGCAGATTGCAAGAAAAATTACAACGTGTTTCTACGGATGTTTTTGCTACTTATGGCATGACGGAAACGATTACGCACATTGCCGTTAAAAAGTTAAATAATTTTACATTAGCAAGTGCTAAAGCTGTAAATGAATCTTTTTACCACACCTTACCAAACGTAACCATTTATAAAGATGAAAGAAATTGTTTGGTTATTCATGCGCCAAAAGTGGCAGCAGCAGTTATTTTTACGAATGATGTTGTACAACTTGTTTCTGATCGACAATTTGAATGGTTAGGTCGTTTTGACAATGTGATTAATTCTGGAGGAATAAAATTGCATCCCGAAAAGATTGAAGAAAAATTAGCGGCAATCATTACAAACCGCTTTTTTGTGATTGGGAAACAAGATGAAAAGTTAGGCGAAAAACTAATTTTAGTGATAGAAGGGAAGCATCAAGAGATTACATATGAAAGTATCAATCTTTCAAAGTTTGAAGTACCGAAGGAAACTTATTTTGTAGCGAAGTTTGTTGAAACTGCAACAGGTAAAATACAACGGAAAAAAACATTGCAAAAAGTCTTTACGAAGTAACAAACTACGTTTACTGTTAAAAAAGGTGCGTTTACGCATTCTCCTTTTTGTAAAAGTCATCACATGATTCGTTTTTGGTGGTTCGTTTTTCGTTTTTCGTGGTTCGTGGTTCGTGGTTCGTGGTTGGTGGTTCGTGGTTTGTGGTTCGTGGTTTGTGGTTCGTTTTTCGTTTTTCGTGATTCGTTTTTCGTTTTTCGTGGTTCGTGGTTCGTGGTTCGTTTTTCGTTTTTCGTGGTTCGTTTTTCGTTTTTCGTTTTTCGTGGTTCGTTTTTCGTTTTTGGTGGTTCGTGGTTCGTGGTTCGTGGTTCGTGGTTCGTTTTTCGTTTTTCGTGGTTCGTTTTTCGTGGTTCGTGGTTCGTGGTTCGTGGTTTGTGGTTCGTGGTTCGTGGTTTGTGGTTCGTGGTTCGTGGTTCGTGATTCGTGGTTCGTGGTTCGTGGTTCGTGGTTCGTGGTTCGTGGTTCGTGGTTCGTGGTTCGTTTTCGTGGTTCGTGGTTCGTGGTTTGTGGTTCGTGGTTTTGTTCGTGGTTTGTGGTTTGTGGTTCGTTTTTCGTGGTTCGTGGTTATTAAACTCGCATCAATAGAAGTTTACTTTTTAAAGAACCTATTTTGTGAAAGCCCATCATTAGTTTCGTGCGTTAGATGACAGATTTCTACTCCCGAAATATCGGAATATAGCACTCACAGTCTAAACCCGACATGCGATAATTTTAGTGAGAATTCAAAAGATAGGAAGCGGTTACCTTTCCTAAAGCCCTTTTGCGGTCTCGACACGATAGCGAAATATCTTGTAGAATTCAATAAAATTATCAGAAGTCTAGATTTTTGTTTCTTGGAATTTATTTTGAGCGAAGTCGAAAGGGTAATGGAAAAGAAAAATGAATAAAATTGTAAGACAACTTTAAAGTATAATTACTTCGAGGTTACTAGCTGCAAATCTTACCGCTATTTTTCAAAATGGAGTTTCATTAACAAACAGCATGTAAAAGTAAAAGGTACTGAACGACCTATTATAAATGAAGTAGCTTTGTTTAGAGAACCTAAATAATACCTCTAAAAAAAATAGTGCGAAAACATTTTAATCATCAATCGAAAAAAGGACGAGGAAATATCCGCTAACAGTTGTAAATTTGTTAAAAATATTTTAATAAGAATATAGGTACCCTAAGATTCAGCTTGTAATTTTACAGACAGAAAATGAAATGGAAAAGCAACTGCTATAAGTTGAGTGTAGCTATTTAAAAGAATGGCAAGGTATTGAAATTGAAATCTTATAGTGGTTCTAAAAGCAGTATCCTGTGTTTTTTTTGTGTGATGAAAGAAAAGAATGTAAAAAGGTTTAAAATTGTTGACAAAACAGCCTGCCTAGTGTTCCTCATTTGATAAAAAAAGACACTTAAAAGAGCAAAACAAAAAATACGTATTTTTAATATTCATCGGTATAAACAGTTTAAAATCGAGTAGAACAACACTCCAAAAATTAGAAAAAAAATACGCGTTTTTTGTAGTAGCAAATTTAACAAAGGAGTATTAGTAGAAGAACAAAATTATTTACAAAAAAAATAGCATAAACATCAGTCAGGACAAGATATTTCTTGAAATACAGCCATTTTTAGAGACAGTATTTCATGATGATTGCTGATAATGATTAAAATAAAAATAATATGGGAACATTAACAAACAATTATGTTTTTAAAGCAATAGAAAATTATTCGTATGATTTAGAAGAAACCATGGAGGCTTTGGGCTTTGCTTTGTCTTATGACGATAAAAACACCATGGCATTAACATTAATGGGCAAAGTATATGCAGAAAAATTGTATAAATATGAGGAGGCTATTGTGTATTTTAAACAAGCTTTAGCAGAAAATATGCATGCTTTTGAAGTGTACACGCCCTATATTAATACACTTTTATGGAATGAAGATTATAAAGAAGTTGATGAATTTATCGATTTTGCTTTAAAAGTAAAAGGATCTGATAAAGCACTTTTATATGTAAAGAAAGCTGTTTTACATGAGCAATTAAAAGACTATCCCAAAGCATTGGCTTTTATAAAATTGGCAAAAGATTTCACCTATAATTCAGAGTTTATGGAAACAATACGTGATGAAAAAGCAAGAATAAAAGGTAAAATGCCAAATACTAAAAAAGCGAAATCTTCTAAAAAAGTCAAAAAATCAGAGAAAGTTAAAAAATAATATAGGGTACAAATACATTGTAAATGTGTGTTGTAAACTAATGATGTTTTACACAGAACTTAGTATTGTTGTAAAACAACCAAAAATTACCTCACTTTTTATAATAAAAAGTGAGGTTTTTTAATTTTATTGATACACCTCTAAATTTTTTATTTGTGCTTCAATAGCATTTTTAAAATCGTTTTTTAAAGTAGCAACTAGTTCGCTAACGTGCGGTGAATTTGTTATGGAAGCCACACCTTGCCCCGCAGACCAAATAGTTGCCCAAGCTTTCGCTTCGTCCTTTTTAACTGTTAATTCATCACCAAAATCAACTTTCTTTTTTTGCGATAACATTTCTTCGCTAATGCCCATTGCCTGTAAGCTGGGTGCTAAAAAGTTGGCAGCAACACCAGAAACTGCGGCAGTGTACACAATATCACTTGCACCCGCATTTATAATCATATCTCTATATTCTTCGGGGGCTTTACTTTCTTTTGTATTGATAAATCGTGTGCCCATATACGCTAAATCTGCGCCCATTTGTAACGCAGCAGCAATATCTCTACCCGTACTAATACAGCCAGAAAGAATAATCGTTTTCTTAAAAAAGCTTTTTATTTCGGTGATAAAAGGCATCGGGTGTAAAGTTCCTGCATGCCCACCAGCACCTGCACAGACTAAAATTAACCCGTCTACGCCAGCTTCTGCAGCTTTTTCTGCATGGCGCTTTTTAATTACATCATGAAAAACTAAACCACCATAACGATGCACGGCATCTACCAATTCAGAAACGGCGCCCAAAGAAGTAATAATTATCGGGACTTTATGTTGTACACACAAGGCTAAATCTGCTTGTAATCTAGGATTTGTTTTATGCACAATTAAATTGACGCCAAAAGGGGCCGCTTTTTTTCCTGTTTCCTTTTCAAAATCTGCGAGTGCAGCTTTTATTTCTAGCAACCATTCCTCAAAACCTTCAGACGAACGTTGATTTAAGGCAGGGAAGGTACCTACAATGCCGTTTTTACAACATTCAATAACCAGTTGCGGTCCAGAAATTAAAAACATAGGAGCTGCAATTGCGGGTAAAGTCAAATTTTTTATAAAGGATGGTTTCATAATTGGGTCTTATTTTTGAATATGGAAAGATAAATAAGTTCTTCTCAATTTAAAAGTAAAAAGCTGTTCATGTTTTTTTTGTCCATTGAATTCATTCCTCTTTAGCGTAGAAGTTTAGAAACGTGAAATCTTAAAAAACCCAAAAATCTAAAAATATGCAAATTGAATAGCACGGGATCTCGCACTTATTTTTTTGAAGTATGCTGTTCATTTATGCACTGCATGCAAGCCATAAATCTGTATTTTGATGTTTTGCAAACGAAGTCTCAACAAAAAAAACCTAAAATCAGCTATGGTACATCAGCTGCTTTTAGGTTTTAGTATGTGTGCACAAATTAAAATGTGCTACCTTTAACGTTGCATAAAGTAAAACTTTAGGTTTTTAAAATGCAACAACTACACGGAGTTATTCTTTTGTTTTTGCCATCATATCAATCGCATTTAAACTTTGTTGTGCATACTCAAAAGTGGGCATTATTTTTAAAGCAGTTTCAAAAGCAATTTTGGCTTTTTCATTCTCTTTTAAATCATAATAAATTAAACCTCTTAAATTGTAAAAAGCCGCCATTAAGGGTACGATTTGGGTTTTGTTTTGGTCTTGTACAGAAGGGAAGCTAAGTTCTATTTTTTTTATAGTAGCTGTTTTTTCCATGGTCATGGCAACATCTAACGTTTTAGAGGCTTCTAACAAGCGTTTTATAGAGAATTGTAAATACGCTAATTGGTAAGCATGATAAAAATTATTTGAAACAGGTATTAATTTTTCATAACTTTTAATTGCCTCTACAGCGTTTCCTAAATTTTGATAACTGAGCGCTTGGAGTTCTAAAAGCCCTTCGTCTTGTGGTTTATTTAGCAAGAGCTCTTTAGAGAGCAGCAAGCTGCTGTTGTATTTACCACTACCAAAATAAAGGTTGACTAAACTATCCTTATAGTTACTGTTTTTTTCTTTGAGCGCAAGAATACTGTGTATGGCTTGTATTGCTGTATTGGCATCACCATAGGCTAAAGATTGTTTGATTACTTTTTGATATTTTGTAAGTTCCATTTTGTGGTAGGTAGCTACCGTTATTTTTTGTGCATGTACTGTAACGTTTAGACCCGTTAACATAAACAGTATGGTCATTTTATTTTTTAAATTCATTTATTTTATTTTTTAGTGAAAATCTTCCCATACACTCCCCGTAAATCCTTGAAGCTTGTTGGTGGTTTTGTTATATCGTATCGTGCCTTCACTAAGTGCACCATTTATAGATGTAGAGTTTTCATTAAAATTCGTAACTTTTATAAACCGACCTCCGCCTGTATTGTCAAGGTCATTTACGACATTGTATTGCATGTTCTCTTTTTCTAAATAAGACCCTGTACTTTTTTCGAGGTATTGAGTAGAGGTTTCCGTTAAACCTTCTGGACGGAGCTGATTTGGCAATTGCATGGCACTATTCGTATGTAAATCTGATAGGCAGCCTTGAGCAGCACTTAACCGCAGAATTTTAAAATTAGAAGTTCCTTGCTCTAATGATGTTTCTAACTACTTATGAACGTACTTTATCGTTCTAATTTAAAAAATAAGCAGCACTTAAAATAGTGGATAAAAACCCTATTTTTACTGAAAAAGCGTACTTTTACGGAAAAATAAATTTTTATGAATAAAAAATACTCCTTTTTATGCATTATACTGCTTTACACTTGCGCAAATATATTTGCACAGGCTGTAACAATAAACGGTAATCACAGCCAAAAATCAGTTACTAAAAAACAGAATGTTGGTCAAAATAATGAAGAGCATATTACTAAAATCAGCAATAAAACGAAAAGCTTTATGGGTTCATCTAATCAAGCATCAACCCCAAAAGTTGGTATTTGGTATAGCACTTGGCACGCAAAAGAAAACAATTATCTTTGGGTAGC
Organism: Polaribacter sp. IC066; assembly: GCF_007997085.1. Classification (GTDB taxonomy): domain Bacteria; phylum Bacteroidota; class Bacteroidia; order Flavobacteriales; family Flavobacteriaceae; genus Polaribacter. The sequence continues at coordinate 2,723 of NZ_VORR01000061.1, read as the reverse complement.
GGGCCATGGTAGGGGATCCTCTAATCAATTTTTAGCAGATGTGAATGGAGATGGTAAAGCCGATGCTGTTGCATTTTTTGGGGGTAGCGGCGACTGGTATGTTTCATTATCAAATGGAGAGGAATTTGAAGCTTACACTCTTTGGAGATCTGGGCATGGTACAGGGTCTTCGAATCAAATTTTAGCTGATGTGAATGGTGATGGTAAAGACGATGCTGCTGTATTTTTTAATGCTAGTGGAGAATGGTATGTTTCCTTATCAAGTGGAACTGGATTTGGAGGTTACTCGCTTTGGACATCAGGTCATGGTACCGGATCAACGAATCAATTCTTAGCAGATGTGAACGGAGATGGTAAAGCGGATGCTGTGGCCTTTGCTGATAGTGTTGGCGAATGGAATGTGTCATTATCAAATGGAAGTACATTTGGAGGGTATGCGCTTTGGACATCAGGTCATGGTACCGGGTCAACCAATCAAATGTTAGCAGATGTGAACGGAGATGGTAAAGCCGATGCCGTGGTTTTTGCTGAAAATGTTGGCGATTGGAATGTTTCGGTATCTAATGGAACTGGATTTTCGGGTTACTCGCTTTGGATATCGGGGCATGGTGTCGGATCAGCGAATCAATTTTTAGGAGATGTTGACGCAGATGGTAAAGCCGATGCTGTTCTCTTTTTTGATGATAATAATACCTGGTTTGTTTCATTATCAAATGGAACTGGATTTAAAGCAGATAAGCGCTGGCTAGCAGCGCATGGAATCGGTTCATCGAATCAGTTTTTAGGAGATGTTAATGGTGACGGTCATAGCGATGCTGTTATTTTTTATGGTAATCAGTCAAAAGACTACTACAGGGAAGGCGCAATTAGACACAGGTTGGCAGGAGAGTGGTATGTGATGAGTGATCCTACTGGAAGGTTATTCCAACCTAATATTGCGAATACCTGGCAAGCTTGGGACATGGACTATTTACCCATTAGCAAGACAAAAGGATATTATCAATACGATAATTTGGATGAAGACATTGTTGACGAACATATAGAAATGATCGTTGATGCGGGTATTGATTTCGTAATTTTTGATCAAACCAATAACCTTTATGCAGATGGCAGATACATACTTAATCGTGCTGAGAAATTTATCGAAAGAGTACAGATTTGGAATAATGCACATGCAGTGAGTAAACAGTTAAAATATTCCTTTGCAATTGGTGGCAGTCAATTTAATAATAATATCAATACCTTAATAAACGAGGCAAATATTGTCTATGATGATTACTATAGCAAAGATCCTAATAATTATTACACAACAGCAGAAAACAAACCCTTAATAAGTAACTATGCAAGTAAAGCAAATAGACAAACATGGCTTGCTAGTGGTAATTTAAATGGTATTAAAAGTAAGTTTGATTTACAGTGGATCCAAGGTGAAATTGATGAGCCTGGTTTATACGGTTGGGCAAATACCCCATCAGGCCCTGTTGCAGACCCAAATGTGATGGTTGTAATGCCCGCTTGGAGAAATAAGATAAACTCATCTGGAGATACGCCAAGAAATAACGGTGCATACTATTTAAATTCTTGGGCAAAGGTAATAGAGGTAGCGCCTAAAACAGTAATTATCAATTCTTTTAATGAGTATGCGGAAAGAACAGCTCTAGCCCCTTCTGGATTGACTACCCCATTTGGCGATCTAAATGACAATGAAAAATGGAGAAATACCGCAGGTGAAATTGATGATTACTTTTACTGGAGAGAAACCGTTCGTTTTATTAAAATTTTTAGAGGATGTGCTGAACCTGTTAATTTAGGAGTATCCAATATTTCTGCAACAACCGTAGACTTGTCATGGAATACTGTACCTACAGCAGATAACGGTTATGAATGGCTGGTAATGGCAGCTGGAGTTGCACCAAATACTGCGACTGCAATTGCTGCAGGAACAACAGCTATGGGAACTTTAACTGCTCAGGCTGCAGGTCTTAGTGAATCAACAAATTATGATACCTATGTAAGGACAAATTGTGGTTCGGGAGTTTTGAGTAGCTGGTCTCGTGTTTTTAATTTTATAACAGCTTCAACATTTAAAACATGGACAGGTGCCATCAACAATAATTGGACAACAACTGGCAACTGGAACACATCTGTTGCACCCTTGTTAGATGATAATATTGTCATACCAAGCACAGCTGTAAGACAGCCAGTAATTGGAGCTTCAATTGGTGTTTCATTAAATAATTTAGATATAGCTACTGGCGCTTCTTTAAATATTACCAGTGGTGGCTCTTTAATTGTAAAAGGAACTGCTACAGGAAATATTACTTATAATCTAGCCATTCCCGATAATAATTGGCATTTGGTATCGAGTCCTGTAGTTGGAGAGCAATATAACAACGCTTGGGTAACCGATAATTTGATTCCTATATCAGCAAATTTTAATAGAGGAATTAGTACCTATGATAATAGTGTAGCGTTTGCTACAGGCCGCTGGAGCTATTTTAAAGGAGGAACGACAGAAACATTTAATGCAGGTATTGGTTATTCTATGTTAAGAAGTGCTGCTGGTAATTTTAGTTTTACTGGAGGTTTTCCAACCACAAATGAAATAAGCCCAGCCATTTCGCAAAACGATAATAGCTGGAACTTACTAGGAAACCCATATCCTTCTTATATAGATATTGCTAAATTTATTGATGCAAATACTTTAAAAATAGCACCCGCTT
>NZ_VORR01000060.1 GCF_007997085.1 Polaribacter sp. IC066 | reverse complement strand
GCACAATATTTTGCTAGAATTAGAGGATATATTACAACGCTCAAAAAAAATAAACAAAAAGTACTAGAAAATATTCAGCTTGCTTTTAGCAAAAATCCGTTCCTACCGGAAATGGCTGAATAGTTACATTTAAAATCAAAATTAAGACCTTATACTCTGACACATAACTTATTTAAAACTGCATACAATTCAAAAATAAGGAATGTTATTGGGCACAACAATTATAAAATTGCTGAAGATATCATTGAATCATTAGAGGATAACACTATCAAATTATCCAAAGACGAAGTTTACAGGGCCATTTACTCAATTCAAAGCCTAAACAACAACCTACTCTATTACTTTTCTAGTAAGAACAAACTTAATGATAATTTACAAAATGAAGGCATCTTAGGAATGGCTTTTGGTTTGGAAGAAGAACTACCAGTCTTAAGCATTTTTCAACTAAGTTGTTTCTATAGTTTAGGTGATTTTAAATGGGCACAGAAAATAATTTTCAGCATACGTAATAATCAAATTGTAACAAATTTCGGATTTCAATCACCTATTATTGGTTTATACTCAAAGGAGTTGGAGCAAAATTGGTTTAGCCCTTTAAGAAAAAGAAAAAAGCTAAAGATTTATCTCACACCAATCGTTCCAAGAAATGAAGAAGCTGACTTTATTACCCTAGACGTTGGAGATTTTGTTGTTGTAGAAGATGGAAAACGGGTAGATCTAGAATATGAAATCAATAAATACGAGCCATAACAATCGCTATAAAAACATGCCATTCGGGACACGTTTCATAGCGCAGCGTTCTAAGCAATTAAAAAAAACCTACGTAAATGCCAAGTTTATACATTCCAAGTGATAAAGTATTAGAAAAAGTTAATAGCTTAGTTCAAGGGTTTTGGCTTGTAATAGATGATGAAGGAATTCCTGTGCTTTTAATGAAATTTGAAGCTTCAATATTAACAAGTTTAATAGCTGGTTGTAAAATAGAAATGGTCGTCAGGAATCCTAAATTAGAAAATAGAGGTTCCACGCTTTATCTTTATGACAAAGAAAAAGACCCTTTATGGATAACTTGGCAAAAGTTTGGAAAAGAAGATAAAGTCTATATTGGATTTGATGAAGTTATTATTAGGTTATTACAAACGGAAAAACTTAGAGTAGCATATTACAACCATCATAATGAACCTGTTTTCACAACAGTTATTGACAAGAAAAACACATTCAATTCTTTTAAAGAATGGGTAATAGATATCTATAGTTCTAATGAATTATTGGAAAAAGTAGCAGACGGATATTATGCACCTGAAACTAAAGATAAAGGTTTTACTATCAATATTGAGAATAAAGATTCTTCAAGCGAAGAAAAAATGACAATATTCAATCCATTAAAGGGCATTGAATGGAATGGAGAACTTAATGAAAGTGGCTATAATTTTAATAATTATTTAAAAGATGGAAAACACGGATATAATCAAGAAATATCCATAAAAGGTAATCTAATTAACTACTTTACAGCTAACGAAGAACTATATTACTCACCTAAAAAAATAGATGGAACTGAACTTATTGACTTTTTAATTCATTACAAAAAAGCAACTATTCTAATAGAATCTAAATTTATTCTTAGTGAAAAGCAAACTAAATTAAATCAAGCTTTTTCGAAAGCAGTCACACAACTTAATGAAGCTGAAAAAATAGTTAGAACAGACCTTACAAAAATAGAAAATGATAATGATATTATTGAAAAATTGACTGATAACGAAGTAATTATTAGACTTTGTCTTTTTAATGATAGCAAAACAGTAAATAATGAAAAACTTAAAAATGTAATCGGAAAATTCGAGAAAACAGAACTGCCAATATTTATCTCTTGTACTACATTTTTTCAGCTTTTAGGAGATATTAAAATTAAAAATGAAGAATTTTATAAATACAACACAATTCAGAATTTGATTTTTCTTTATAACGAATTTTTAGATGATAATGAATGTGATATTGTTGTTACAAAAGAGTATTTAATGAAATTTGGAGAAAAAACTGTTTAGAACACTGTACAAAATTAATTGCTTTGTTTCTAGCCTACTTACGAATGTCCTCGCGGTCTTTCTATCTGTGATTTATTTACTAAATTTAATGCTTAACCGCAGCAACTAATCTTGTACAAACACGTTGTAGCCAATGATAGAACGACCGTGACAAAAACATAATGACCTGACATTTTAAAGGGAAGCATTCCGAAAATTCAAAAGAGTAGGAAAAAGAAAATCAAAAAAAACAATAATGGCATTAAAAGAACAATTACAAAAATTGATGGCGGAAAAAAACTCGCCTTGTGTAACGATTTCGTTAGATACTCACCGAACTCACCCCGACAATGCGAAAGATGAAATATTACTTAAGAACTTGATAAAAGAAGCAGAAGAGCGGGTTATAAAAGAATTTGGAAAAAGACCTGTAGAACAACTTTTAGAAAAAATGGAAGCAGTAAGTAAAGAAATTGATGTAAACCACAATTTAGATAGTCTGCACATTTTCCTTTCAAACGACACTCAACAAATCATAAAATCAACTTGGAAAACCAGCAATGGTGGCGTTCATATTTCCGATAGTTTCGCAATTCGTTCGCTTATTAAAAATTACAATAGAAGCGAAAATTATTTAGTAATGTTACTTTCTCAAAGTGGTGTTCAACTGTTTGAAGCTGTAAATGATGACATTGTTGAAGAAATAAGAAATGATGATTTTCCCTTTTCTGAAAACAGACACTACAACACAAATTCCGATAGAGGAAGCGACTCTAAACATCTTGACGATTTAGTTCGTGAGTTTTTAAATAAGGTAGATAAAGCATTGGTAAAAGTGAATAATGAAACGGAATTAAAATGCTTCGTTATTACTACAAAGGACAATTACAGTCGTTTGCAACAGGTAGCTGATAAACCAAGTGTTTACTTAGGATATGCCAATATTGACTATAACAATGTTGCCACCCATCATATCGCAAAACAATCTTGGGAATCAGTAAAAGAACAACAAAAACAACGCAGGACTGAAGCCATCAGCGAAATGCAGGAAGCAGTAGCTCACGGGAAAGTTTTGACAGATTTACAAGAAATTTATCAAGCAGCAATTGACGGACGTGGCGAGCTACTTATCGTTCATCATAACTTTTCACAAGTAGTAGTAATGAAAGACGAACGGACATTTGATATAGTAAGCGACCCAAAGACCCCCAATGCAACTGACGACATTACCAGCATAATTTCTTGGGAAGTAATCTCAAAAAAAGGACGAGTAATATTTACATCACAAGACGAAATAAAAGACCTTGGTAAAATAGTTCTTAAAACGAGATACTAAAGCACTGGCTATAACAATGTATATAAAAAATAGGCGAAATAGTCCTAAAACCAAGGCTTTTGGTTCGTATCAAACTTTGGCTTAACCAAAAATTTAGTGCTTCGAAATCGCCTACTTTTTATATACTAAACGTTGTGCACAATTAAAACCCAAAAATGAGAAAAATAAAACTGAAACATGAGGACCTCGAAGAACACCTCAAAGAACAAATAGATTTTCTCAATACTTCTTGTATATTATATGATGATGGTAAGTATTCAGAGGCTAAGCGAATAGCGACAATAATCAGAGTGCTATTTCATGACACAAGAAACTCTAAATCTTTATTAGGGCAACTAGGTCTAAAATCCGATTCGTTTTATAGTAGCAACCTGCCTCTAAACAAAAAATCACTTAGTACTTATTCCGGTTTAACAATGATAGGAATGAAAGGAAAGGATACTCTATATTATCCTAAATTGGATGAAATGTCATTCTGTGTCAATTGGCTTCCATTTGAAAGTTGGTGGGAAGAAGTAATAATTCGAGATAATATTGGAAATGCTATATCCCGGAGTTCACTGATTAAGAATTCAACAAATCAAGATGGTGGTGCACATGTTGACGAAGCCCTTGATGAAATCTACTATAATTTAGCAAAGAACAATTCCTTGGAAACTGAAATATTTGATGGAAAAAGTTCAACTCCAATACCAAACCCTGAAAAAGCCACTATTAGACAAATTGGTCATGAGGTGCTTAAAACACTTTTAATTGATTACGAAAAGAAACAGACTGCAAAAGTTAACATATGGGTGGGAGGAACAGAAACAGTTGTAGGAAGCAAACCGTCGTCAACTCCTAAAAGCAAAAAAATTGGGAGAAATGAAAAGTGTCCTTGTGGTAGCGGTGAAAAGTATAAACGTTGTCATGGAAAATAACAGTGCACAACACCCTACAAAATTAATTGCTTGGTTTTGGTTTATTTAGGAAAGTCCTCGCGGACTTTCTATTCAGTTATTATTTATTAACTTTATCGCTTAACCACAGCAAATAATCTTGTACAAACACGTTGCCAGCAAGCTAAACAAACATCACGCTTTAATTGAAAATTGATGAAAACTATTAAAGACATTTCGAAAAATATTAGGAATAAAGGATTAGACCCTTATAATCTTGAAAATCTTCTTGATGAATTAAAATCCCAGCCGAAAGATTTTGACAAGGATGAAATAATAGATTTTCTCGCTTCCAATCAACATTTTGCCTATCACTCTACACAAAATGATATTTCTTGGTTAATGGCACAAATTGGCCAACTATATAAACCGCAAAAAATTGTTGATTTGTCTTGTGGTTTAGGAAATATTTTATTTCACATCGACTACTGTAATTCAGAAGGATTTGAAATCGATAAAAACATAGTAGATATTGCCAATTTTATTTCGCCAACAATAAAAATTACAAACGTTGACAGTTTAGAATACGAACACGATGAAAAATATGATGCAATTATATCTCATTTCCCATTTGGGAGAACTCAAATAAATGGAAGAAAAGACAATTTTGAAAATGTATTCATTACTAAATCGTTGGACTTATTGAACAAAGAAGGAGTTTTAATTTGTCTAGTCCCAGAGAGATTACTTTACGCCAATAACAACGAAATTTTTAGAGAAAATATAATTGATGAAAATTATCTTAAAGGAATAATATCTTTGCCATCAGGTTTTTTTCAAAAGACGGCAATAAAAATGTCTATTCTAATAATCGAAAAAAATAAATCAGAAAAAGCTACCCACTTTATTCAGTACTCAAATTCTGAAGAAACATTAAATAATTTCATAAATAACAAAAGCGGTTTTTTTATTGAAAAAGAGCTTTTGCAAAAACGAAGGGATACTAATTACCATCACCCAAAACATTCAATTTTGGAAGAATCACTTAATAACGAAGAAACTAAAAGAATTAGTGAGTTATCAAAAGTAATAGTAGGATATAATAGACAGGTAATAAAAAAAGAAAAAGGCGACTTTTTATTGTTACAACCTAGAAATATTAAAAATGGTTTATTGTCGATATTCGATAGTAATTCTTTTCTAGATAAATCAGACTTAAACAATAGGACAGATAATATTTTAAAAGAAGGAGATATTGTAATTCCAAGAATGTTTAATGATTTCAAAAAATTATACATATACGAGGGAAACTCACAACCATCTGTTGCTGGACCACATTTGATAATTTTACGCTCTCAAAACAACGAATATTTAAGAACATATTTGACAACTATTGAAGGTAGAGAATTATTTAATCAACAAATTCAAAGAAATATAAAAAGTGGAACTATGCCTTTAATATCAGTAAATGATGTAAAGAATTTTCGAATACCAATCTTACCAATAGAAGACATACATTTATTAACCAAAGATAATCTTGGAACACTTTCCCAAATTCAGTTAAAAGAAATAAAAGATAAACTAGAAAAATCAAATCAATTAAATTCGAACCTAAAAGAGGAGAATTTAACATTGAAAGCTAGGGTTTCATTAACCAACGAAATGATTTCGAAACTTGATTTACTAATAAACAAAACCGAAATTATTGAAAGTAAAATAGATAAAGTTTTAGACCAAATAACTATTTTAACTCAAGATTTTCAAAAAATAAAAAACTTACCAAGAGACGAAGAAAGTAAAATTTTGAGAATGCAACAACAATTAGATGACAAACTCAATCTATTATTAAAGGAAAAATTAGGTATAAAAGGTTACATCGATGAAATCAAAATATGGTTTGAATTATGGGAAATGTTGGAACCAGAGAGCAAAAAATTCATTCCACAGGCAGAATTTTTATTAGACCAAATTAGTGAATTAGAAGATGCTGATTATTCCCCATTTATAATTCAATACAGTAGAGCTCTGGAAAATGAAATTTTGATAAAGTTATTTAACACTTATCACGAATACTTAATAACCGAAAATGTAGATAGAGATAAATTAACAGCCAATGAATTTGCAAATAGTAAAACAGTTTCCTTTGCAAAGTCTGTAAAAAAAGACGATAGAAAATATACTTTTGGAACTATGAACTTTATCATTAGTTTACTCAAGAAAGACGGGAATACACTTTCTCAAAGTATATTACTTCAAAATTTCAAGAATTACACTAATAAGTATTTTGCAGACAATATTTTAGAGAAACAGTATCTAAAAAAATTAAACAGAATAGTTACGGATTATAGAAATAAAGCAGCGCATCCGAATATTATAAATCAAAAATCGGCAATGGAATTTCACGAATTAATAAAAGAGTGTCTAATAGAATTTGCAGAAGGAAACCGAGAAAAGCCAGCTGGCAACACCGTATAAAATTAATTGCTGGTTTTAGCATATTTACGAAAGATCTCGTAGGCTTTAAATTTGTGTTTTATTTACTAACTTCAGTTCTTAAATCACGCAACTAATCTTATACAATCACGTTGGCGTAATGCAAAAAAAACTTGTAATTCATCAATATTAGTTGAAAAACTATTAAATTTGTTAATATGGAGGAAAAACATCTATACATAATAGCAGGTTGTAATGGTGCTGGAAAAACTACAGCTTCATTTACTATTCTTCCAGAAATTATAGAATGTAAGGAATTCGTAAACGCAGATGAAATTGCAAGGGGACTTTCACCTTTTCAACCGGAAAAAGTATCATTCGAATCTGGACGAATAATGATTAATCGAATTAATGAACTCTTGAAAGAAAATGAAAGTTTTGCTTTTGAAACAACATTATCAACGAGAAGTTACAAGAACAAAATAATACAAGCAAAAAAACAAGGTTACACAATAACATTATTATTTTCTGGTTAAATAATATTGAATTAGCAAAAGAACGGGTAAAAATAAGAGTAATTGAAGGAGGACATAATATTCCCGAAGATGTAATCGAAAGAAGATTTTTGAAAGGAATTTACAACTTATTTGACATTTACTTACCGATAATTGATGGAGCATTGATATTCGATAATTCTTTTGGTAAGCACGAATTAATTGCTCAAAAATTAAGTGAAGAAAATTTAACTGTTATTGACCAAATAAAGTTTAACAAATTAAAAGAATTTTATGACAACAAAAGATAAACAAATAGAACTTAAGGAAAAAGTTTTGAAAGGACTTGAGAAAGTTTATGAAAAAATGGTGGAATTTAAGAAAGAAAAAAATAGTGAAATAGTCGTTATGCAAGGAAATAAAATTGTAAAAATAAAGCCTGAATAAGCACTACGCCCAACACCGTATAAAAAAAATTGCTGGTTATAGCTTACTTACGAAAATCCTCGCGGATTTTATTGGTTTGTGTTTTATTTAGTAATTTTATTGCTTAAAATACGCAACTATTCATAGTGTGCCAAGAATCAACCCGGCAATAAAAGGTTGAATGCTGTAATTAAGATGATGGTAGGTCCATCAGAGTCGTTGTATAGGCGATGGCTCTAAACCACCTAAAGGTGCTTTGATTAATAGTCTTGGTATTGAGCGTTTAGGAGAATCTAACCCTTGAGGTTAGCAGGTGTGAATAAAGGAGTTGAACCTGCCTATGCCGGCAGGCAGGCGAAAGTGAACCACTGATGAGGTGTCGAGAAGTTGCGAACCTCCAGTCAAAAGCTACGAAGTATGATACGGAGTTAAAAGTAATGTTAGGGATAACATTAATTACAGAGATAACCTATTTATTTTCTGTAAGGCTGGCGTCATTCAGATGGCAAGAACTTTATTTGGGCTTATTTACGGAACTTGGGAAGCTGCATACAAATGTTAAGGGAAATGTACAATAGGCACAACCTAGAGACAGAATATCAATGCTGTATGCAGTGGCAGACTCATTCGTAGTAGTGATGAAGTTTCTGTAATGGAAATGGAGCAAAGGGATGGGCTAATTATATTTACGATTTTCCAACTTGCAAAAGGATGAGCTTATATTTGTAAATTAAATTAGAAGAGCCCCCGCCAAAAAGCGGGGCAGGCTGTGTGAGGGGAAACTTTCAAGCACGGTTCTGTGAGAGGCTTGGGGTGAAATTCCCCTTGTCTACTCGATTACAATAACGTTGGCAACAAGCTAAAAAACTTTAGAAATAAAATTATACCTTTGTTATATAATTGAAATAAATTGGAAGAAAAAATAATTGAATATGATATAATCCTAAAAAGCGAACTTCAAGAGAAGGGAACTATTGATTTGGATAGAATTGCATTTCTTGCCAAAAGCATTTCTAATATAGCGAAAGGTGCACTACAAATAAGACTTGGTGGTATTTCAAATAAACAAGGTAAAAAACCGAGTTTCTTGGATGAAGCACTGAATATCAGATTAAAAGGAATTAAAGAGAGTAGTACTTTATTACAGTTGGAATCACCAACTTTCGCTAGTACTATTAGAGCAGTTCAAGTTAATGCATTTCAACCTGAAGTTGCGGAAGAATTGCCTAATCAAACACCAATGTCGTTATTTATGCTTGCTTATCAAGAAGCATTTGACGATAATGATTCTGAAAAAAACTTACTGGATAAAGCACTTGTTAAAAACTTAAAAGATTTTAAAACATTTTTTCGTTCTAATAATGAAGAACTTATTATCTCCAACAGAGGTTCGCTTCCGGAATTACATTTAAAAAAATCTGATTTCAGTAGAATTAAGGTATTAGAAGATTCAATTCCTGACCCACAAAATGTTGTAATAAATGGAATAATTGATATTCTTGAGCATAGTAAATCAAAAGTTACTGTAAAAACTGAACAAGGGAATTTATTAGGAAATATAACTAATAAATTTCATCAAGAAACAATCAAAGATTTTTGGGGTAAAGAAGCTACAATTTATGGAGTTGGTCATTTTAAGCCAAATGGTAAATTATCTTATGTAGAAATAGATAGAATATTCGAGGCAACAGAAGAAGATAAATACTTTTCAAAAATTCCATTCTCTGAAACTACTATTCAACAAATTAAAAGACAAACCTCAAAAAATCCTACAAAAAATTGGATGAATGAAATTGCTGGAAAATGGCCAAGTGAAGAATCTGATGAGGAATTCGAAAAACTGCTTAAAGAACTATAACTATGAGATATTTAGTTTTAGATACATGTGCAGTAATACATATTATTAGACAAGATAAAAAAGGACAAGATTGTTTGAACTGGATTAATTCATTGAATACACAACCAGTACAAGTTATTTCAGTTGTAACAAAAGCTGAATTATTAACTTTTTCTGTAATTGCAGGTTGGAAAGCAAATAAAATAAAATTTTTAGATGATTTTCTAAAAGGAGTTACTTATGTGGACATTTTACATACTGACAAGAATTTAATAGATAATTACAAATTAATTGATTGTTATAGTAAAAATAAGCTTCCTGATTCTAATGGAAATTTTAAAAAAGGATCTCATAATAATATTGGGAAAAATGATATTTGGATAGGAGCTACAGCCTTGACTTTAAATGCAACTTTACTAACAGCAGATAAAGATTTTGACCATTTAAACGGAACAATTCTAAATGTGCAAAGATTTTAATAGAAGAAAGCCAGTTGCCAAAACCGTATAAAATTAATTGCTTAGTTCTAGTTTACTTACGAAAATCCTAGCGGATTTTCTATTCAGTTTGTATTTACTAAATTAGGTGCTTGAACACGCAACTAACAATACGCAAACACGTTGTGGTGCATTAATCACTCAAATTCTGAAACTCGAATTTTATTCACAATAATCCAAAAATAAAATGTAAATTTGTATCCGATTAGATACAGTATTATGTTCTTTATTGAGAAACCATCTGAATTTGATAAATGGTTAAGAAAGTTAAAAGACTTGAAAGCCAAAGCTATTATATTATTCAGAATTCAGAGAATTGAAAATGACGAACATTTTGGAGATTATAAAACTGTTGAAGATGGAATTCAAGAATTAAAAGTGAATTTTGCGAAAGGTTATCGAGTTTATTTTAAAGAAAAAGACGGAAAAATAATTATCCTTTTAATTGGTGGAGACAAATCAACTCAACAAAAGGACATTTTGAAAGCAAAACAAATTTGGAAAAAATTAAATAAATAGAAAATATGGAAACTACTAAATTTGACATAGCAGACTATTTAGACAGTAAGGAAATGATTGCTGAATATCTAAATACTGTTTTAGAAGAAGGAAATAATGCCGACGTAATTAATGCGATTGGACATATTGCGAAAGCTATTGGAATGACTAAAATTGCACAAGAAACTGGATTGAGTAGATCAAGTTTGTATAAAGCATTATCAGACGGAGCGAAACCACAATTTGGGACAATTATGAAAGTTCTGAAAGCAATCGGAGGACAAGTTCAAGTGAATCCAATTTCAGCCTGAAAAAAAAACGCACCACAACTAAGTATATGGCTTGCCGATAGGCCAAAGCTATATATCTTGTTGTCTGATCCGGGATTGCTGGTAAGAGATGATGGTAAGGGGTAAATCTGCGATTGAGCAGAGACCTTAAAAGAGTTTAGGGTCGCGTTTTAAAGCAGGTCAAGTGCCCTTGCTCTTTGATAGTTATTTGAAGCGACTTTTTTTTGGGTTGGCTGGTTACCTTTTCAATGATATTCATTGGATATTCCTCATTTTTCTTGAGTTTGGGCAGTGCTGTTCTAAGGTTCTTTGTGAACCTTTTTTTAATTACTGTATTTTAATAGTTTACGATTTATAATCGCTTTGTAATTTTTAGGTGGCCAACGGATGCCCCGCTAGTGCTCGTTTGTAACGAGTACCGTAAAAGTTTTGTTTTTATTCTTTAAAAACAACGTCTAATGGCTAATTAGAGAAAAAATTAATACTCCAATAACAAAATCACCCCAGCTAGCTGTCGTTCGCAACGAGTACCATAAAAGTTTTATTTTTAACTCCTCAAAAACAAGCACTAACATCTACCCACAAAAAATAAATTAATATCTTAACAACAATATCCCCTTCAAAAATCCTCACTCTTCATCCAACTAAAAGCACAGCTACAGCTCACTTCCCAAACTCCCCAAACACATCCTGTTTACCTCCAAGTCTCCTTATTAATGTTAAATATGTATTAAAACATCAAAATAATGCGCTTAAATGTGTTCTTGTAGGGTATGCCGTTAATATCACTAAATTATTTTTCTTACCCTTGTTTAAAAGTAAGAAGACAAGCAATAGTTATGTTAAAACTTATTTCAGTAATACAGTTTCAAGGTTGGTCTTTCTTTTAGAAAAACAATTGAGTTATGTTTGAATCAAACCGATTTTAAAGGTGAAAATTAATAGAAAACAGGCTAAAAAGGCTCTCTAAATTTTAACTTTCAATAACAAAAATGGATGTACATATTGTAGTATCTTTAGAAAAAAACAGATAACACTTATATTTATACACCTATAAGGAGTTATGCACAATTCGAAAAAATGAGCAGAATGAATAAAAAACAAGAATTGACTTTACTAAATAAAGAGGTAGAATATCTTGAAATCGAGTATTCCGAAAAAACGAGTTTGAATAAAGAGAATTCAATTGCTCAGGCGATTTTATCATTTAAAGCTATTTTCAAGCAAAATGCGTATGATTTTTTGTTGGACAATCCCTTAGAATTAAGAGTAAAAAAAAATACTACTACCTATACAATTAAATCTGAATTTGATTTCAAGAAGGAACCAAAAAAGCCTAGACAATTTAGTATTGAAATTAAAACTAATGACCAATTTACCTCAAAAATATCGGCAAGATTATTTATGGATAAGATTCGGTTGACCAACCTAATTTCAATAGACTTCTTACTAACCCATATAAAGGAATGGATTCGACAGAAATTGAAATATATGAGAGAAAGAAAACTGTTGATTATATGAAAAAGTTTTTTAGTGAAACGGAAAGATTACAATGGAATTATCTGAGTATTGACAAATCAAATGAAACCCAAGAATTACATAGTACAATACTTGAATTATATAACAAAAAAGTGCATAACAAAGTATAAAAATAATAAGGGTTAAGTGCCAAACCGAAAGTTGGTGCATATTAACAAAGTCCGCCAAATTTAAAATTTAACGGTTAAAAGAAAAATAACGATAAAATTGTAAATTTGGTTAAGTGCTAAATCTGAAAGTAATTGCGTTTTAATCCCTTACTGTTCTTATACAAATCGTTAGCAAATATAAAAAAAGAGCACATTATGAAAAAAATTGCATTAATAATTTTACTCTTTTCTTTTTTTAATGGACTTTCTCAAAGTTTATCTGAAAAAGAAATAACAAAGCTGAATAATTTAAATCTTAAGACTGAAGGTTTAAACTTAAATGATGTAAATATTCAAAAAGACTTGAATGAAATTTTAAACCTTGAAAGGAAAAGAAAGACAAACAAAACTATTGGAATAATTCTTACGGCATTATCTATAGCTACCTTAACAGCTGCAATTATTGATGTTTCTGGAAAAAATGACTTGAAACAAGCATTAGGTTATACTGGAATAATTGTTGGTGCTATTGAAGGAGGAATTTCAATACCACTCTGGAAATCATCCAAAAAGAGGAAAAATGAAAGAGACAAACTAATAAAAAAATTTGAATGAAAATTATTTATGTAATTAAACAAGTTTTCGAAATTAAATATCTCTGCGGAATTCTTTCTCAAATTCTGAATTTTGAAAATAAAAAGGAATTATACCCTGAAAAAATAACATTTGCTAACACCTTACAAAATTAATTGCTTTGTTTTTGGCTTATTTACGAAAGTCCTCGCGGACTTTCTATCTGTGATTTATTTATTAACTTCACTAATTGAACCCGCAACTAAACTTACACAAACACCTTAGCTGTAATATGACTCAAGTACTATGAAAAAAGGAACAATTCAAACACTTTCTAATATTTTCCCTTCGTTTTTTGCAAAAAAATTCTATAATCGTCTATTAAATCCTCAAATAAAAAAAATAAGAAAAAACGAACTTGAAACTTTAAAAAAAGCGGAAAAGAAGGTTTTGATAATTCAAAGCAATAAAATTCAATTGTATAAATGGGGGAATGGAGAAAATAAAATTCTTCTTGTTCACGGATGGGAAGGTCAAGCTGGAAATTTTTCTTACCTAATTGAAAAATTTTTGGTTGAGAATTTTACTATTTACTCTTTTGACGGACCTGGACACGGAAATAGTTCTGGAGGGAAAAATGTAATGTTTGAATATCTTGATACAGTTGACAAACTAATAACAAAGCTTGATATTAAAAACATTGTAAGTCATTCATTTGGTAGTGTTGTAACCATATTTGCATTGTCTCAAATACCAAATCATAAGATAGATAGTTATGTTCTTTTAACGACACCATATACTTTTAGTAATTATGTATCAAATATTTCGAAAAAAACAGGAATTAGCAACAGAGCTATTAATATCGTTTTAAAAAAAATTGAAAAAGAGAGGAATGAAAAAATTGATGAATTTGACGTATCTAAATATGTGCAAAATATAAACGTAGAAAAAGCTATAATAATTCACGATGTAAATGACCGAATAATACCTATTTCAGAAGCTGAAGAAGTTGCTAAAAAATGGAATAGTGCTGAATTAGTAGCAATTACTAATACTAGACATTTTAAAATGTTAAGAACAACAGAAGTTGCGAATATAATAATCGAATTTATAGGAAATAAAAATACTACAGCTACTACCGTATTAGATTAATTGCAAGTAAATCGCTTACTTACGAAAGTCTAAACGGCCTTTCTTGGTTCGTTCTCCTTTTTACTAAATTAGTTGTTTAAACTCGCGACTAACATTACATAAACACGTTGGCATTCATTAAAACACTGTACTTTCCTGAAATAGGTTGACTAAAAATTAAACACTTAATTATAGGCACTTATGAAAACACAAAAAGAACGCTGGCGAAAAAAAAACCTACGAAAAAGCAACTTTAGAACTAAAATTATTCGTGGTTGACCAAATTCAAAATGAGCAGATTTCTACGAATTATGCTTCTAAAAAATATGAGGTTCCCAGAACCACAACTGGGTATTGAATCAAAAAACACAGTGCTTTAGTGCAACAAAACACGGGTATGAGTAAATTAGATGAGATTAAAACACTAAGGGAACGTATTGAAGAACTGGCGTTTGTAATAGACTTTTAGCAGGATATCATTGCAGATATGGAAATTATCTCTTCTATTATTTTCTTAAAAGTAACTTTACAAATCTAAAGGTCGGCAGACAGGTTAGCGAAAGAGATAGCACTAAAAAAGAAAAACCGTTTAAAAGAAAATGGTACTATCAATGTTTTGTGATTAGTAAACAAGCCTTCTATAAAAGATGTAAAACCCAAGAAAACAAAAAGTTAAACGATAAAAAAATTATCGAAATAGTGCTAGAATATCGTAAAAAAGTGGGTATAAGAACTTGTGGAATTAAGCCCTATTCAGAACTTAAAAATGATTTTGTAAAACAAGATATTAAAATTGGAAGAGATTAATTATACGATGTATTAAGACTTTATAATCTTTTATACCAGTTTAGTTTTATAGTGACGTGCAAATAAATTGAATTATTTTTTGATTAATTGAAATGAAAAATAATTAGCAGTGCATTGTTACGCTAATTATTTTTGATGAAAAGTAAATGAAAAAGAAACGATTTATTACGGCATTATAAGGCTAATTAGGTATTAGTTCCTAAACTTAAAAACTATGTAACAACAACAACAATTCTAACCATCAATTTAGAAAATATAAAAATCTTATTCAAAATAAAGCGTCAACAAGACCAGAACAGCTGTGGGTAAGCGATATAACATATATTAAAACAGAGAATGGACACAATTATTTAGCAATCGTTACAGATGCATATTCAAAGAAAATTATGGGCTATAAACTTGATAATAATATGAATACATCACTTTGTCCTGAAGTGCTGAAAATGGCTATTAAAAATAGAAAATACCTTAACAAAAAACTAATTCATCATTCAGATAGAGGTTTTCAATACTGCAACCCTAAATACACACAATTTGCTGAAAATAATGGAATTGCAATGAGTATGACCGAACAATATGATCCTTATGAAAATGCCATTGCTGAATGAATTAAAACAAACAATTAAAAATACAACTATAGCTAAAGAAACCGTAAAACAAGCTGTATATATTTACAATAATTTAAGAACACATTTTAGCCTCGATTTAAGAAAACCCGCAGAAGTACATTGAAATCCGAATATCAAATACAAATCATATCGAAGAAATAATGTAAATTTGACAGAACTAAAAATTTAAAACCAAAAGCAGTTCAAATTATTTTTTTGCCATCTAAACGGCTAAAAAAAATCTTTTGAACGGTATAAATTAAATCTAAAAAAGGTCAACCTATATCAGTATAATACACAAAAAGAAATCCTCATCTGTTACTGAAAAGCATTCAGTTGTAAGATGAGGATTTTTATAGGTACTTAATTTTTTATCCCATAAAAGGATATTTAAAATCTACCGGAGTAACAAAAGTTTCTTTGATCAATCTAACAGACGCCCAACGTAATAAGTTTTGCGCAGAACCAGCTTTGTCATTGGTACCCGAAGCTCTTGCGCCTCCAAAGGGTTGCTGACCTACAACTGCTCCTGACGGTTTATCGTTTATGTAAAAGTTTCCTGCAGCATTTTCTAATGCTTTAGAAGCTTTTTCTACAATATATCTATCTTTAGAGAAAATAGCTCCTGTTAAGCCATATTCTGTAGTTTCATCCACTAATTGTAAGCAAGCTTCCCAATCTGCATCTTCATAAACATACACAGTCATCACTGGGCCGAATAATTCAGTGGTCATGGTTGCATATTTTGGTGATGTACTTACAATTACCGTTGGCTCAATAAAATATCCAACAGATTTATCATGATTACCACCAATAATAATTTCTACATCGGTATCTTTTTTTGCAGCATCAATAAAACTTGCAATTTTATCAAAAGAACCCTCATGAATCACTGCATTTACAAAGTTTGAAGTATCTTCTGGAGACCCCATTTTTAACTCACTTGCTTGCGCAATTAAATATTTTTTAACTTCTGGCCATAAGGAAGCCGGAATATAAGAACGCGAAGCTGCAGAACATTTTTGACCTTGGTATTCAAAAGCACCTCTTATCATTGCCGTTGCAACTTGCAAAGGATTTGAAGAATTGTGTACCCAGATAAAATCTTTTCCACCAGTTTCTCCAACAATTCTTGGGTAGGTTTTATAGGTATGAATATTGTTTCCTATTTGTTTCCATAATTCTTTAAAGACATGGGTAGAACCTGTAAAATGTAATCCAGAAAAATCTGGAGACGCTAAAACAGTATCAGAAATCATGACCGGATCTCCGTAAACAACGTTAATAACACCATCTGGTAAACCAGCTTCTTTTAATAATTCTACAATTACTTGTGCAGAATATGCTTGATGATCAGAAGGTTTCCAAACAACAACATTACCCATTAAAGCTGCTGCTGCAGGTAAGTTTGCTGCAATAGCCGTAAAGTTAAATGGAGAAATTGCATACACAAAACCTTCTAGAGGTCTGTATTCAACTCGGTTCCAAACTCCTTCCGAAGATATTGGCTGATCTTTAAAGAGATCGGTCATGTATTCTACGTTAAATCTAAAGAAATCGATTGTTTCGCAAGCAGCATCAATTTCTGCTTGGTATACGTTTTTAGACTGCCCAATCATAGTTGCAGCATTCATTCTTGCTCTGTAAGGACCCGATAACAAAGATGCTGCCTTTAAGAAAATAGAGGCTCTTTCCGTCCAAGAAACACTAGACCAAGCTTCTCTTGCAGCCAATGCTGTAGAAATAGCCTCATCAACATGTTTTTTATCTGCTGTATGATATTGACCAACAACATGCTTATGATCATGAGGGGGTGTAATATTTTTAGTATTTCCTGTTCTTACTTCAGCACCATTAATATGCATAGGCACATCTGTATTGCTGTTAAACATGGTTTTGTACATTGCTAATAACTCTTCTCTTTCTGGAGAACCAGGAGCATATCCTTTTACAGGTTCGTTTACCGCTTTTGGAACATTAAAAAATCCTCTTGCCATTGTGTATGTTTTTAAATTTGAATCTACTAATTTTTAAAGTCGACAATGTACAAATTTTATCAATCGATTTCGCGAAATTGATGTCTAAATTTTGGAAGATCTGATTCTAGAGCAAGTTTTCTTTTTAGCGTGATTTGTGAATTTATCTTATTGTAGAACAGAGGTTTCTATGTGATTAAAACACATGGATAATCATTTAAATCCTCAAAAAAAAGTTTTCTATTTTTTATCTTCTGCTAAAGGCGAAATCATAATATGTGCTCTGTGCGTTCCAGGATCCATAATCCAAGGATGGTTTGAGGCTAAAGGAGATGATGGCAAACCCGTAGATGCTGATGTTGCCCAAGGCATATAGACTACATAGCGTAGTTGAGCGCCTTTAACTATTGAAGTTGTAGGGTTATAGAGCGTTTTTGCTCCATAGTATACGTGCAACGTAGCTCCTGGCGTTATTTTAAGTTTGCCGGCTTTCATTTCTACTTCTCGTATAGCAAAAGTTTCTTGTCCTGTTTTTCCTTCTGCTTTTAAAGCTCTTCCTCTTGCCATAAAAGGTTCTAGGTCTTTATGGTAACATGCGGCATTAAAACCTTCTTGATTCGGGTTATCTGCAAGAACAATAAATTCGTTATCGCCTTCTTTTAGCGTAACAAATTCACCTGCCATATTATACCCAATAACTTTACAGCCTGCTCTGCTTTCTTCTGGCGCAGCCATTAATGCTGTTGCAATTAAAGCGTTATCTGTAGCAATAGGCAGTAATTCTTTATTGATTTTTTGAGCTGTATTTTTTGATAAATCTTGGTGTACCGAAGATTCTTGAATTCCCGTTTTTGTTTTTTCTGATGAATTACAAGAAATAAAAATTCCGATAAAAATAAATGCTATAATTATGTTTTTCATAAGTAGTCGTTTTTTTGCATCCACTGATAAAAAAAAGCGATGCATTTCTAACGAATTTACAAGAAATTAAGTTCAAAAAAAAACGAGACTATTTTTAAGCGGTTGAAAATCAACCCTAAAAAAGCACAAAAGAAATAATCAACAGCAATGTAATACCAATACTAGATACAAGAGCATAACTTAAGTTTAGGAGTAAAAACTTTAGAATCGTTTTTAAATATCCTTGCTGGTAAAATTTTTTCATGGCAATACTTAAATACAATAAAAATAAAACTGCAAAAACCCAAATTTCAGGATTTAGAGAACTTATTCTTAAAAGTAAAAAGATAGAAAACAGCATAAAAAAGACTGTTTGAATATGAAAAACAAAAATTAAATGATCTATGTATGTATATTTTCTTCGGATGTAAAAAAACTTTAAGAATAACGTAAAAAAGGGTAAAAAGATAAATAAAGCAACCGAACCGTAAGATAAAACCTGGCTAAAAAACTGATCTGTACTTTCTTCATTTTTTGAAATTTCAAATAGACTTTTTGCCTTGGTGAATAAAAACCGATTCGTAAAGTTTTTTTCGTAGTCTAGAGAATCTAAAGCTACATCGATATTGGCATCAGGATATTTTTTAGCAAAGTTGGCAAAATCATCGAGTCTTGTTTCCCCTCCAAAATTAAAAGTAACTTTATTATTGTCATCATCGTTCACCTCACTAGTGTCTTTTGCTTTTTTTGCAACGTCTTCTAAAACTTCTTTTCTGGTAGATTCTGGAATCGGAATAAAAGATTGCTGCATCTCTTTGTCTAATTTTTGCACAATAGAATCTATTTTTTCTTGCGTAAGCTGTATTTCTTTTTCTTCTTTATTTGTGCTTAAAATAGAATCTTTACGAATAATATCAGAAATATCTGCTTTGCTTTCTTTTGCTAAATTTTGGTATTTTTCTTTGGTTTTTGTGAAACCAATAATTAAAAAGAAGAGGATAGAAACTGTTAAATAAAAACGAAACGGATTGGAGTATCGCTGTCTTTTACCATCTATATAATCTCTAGATACTTTACCAGGATTTACTAAAAGCGGCACAATGGTATTCCAGAACTTTGCTTCAAAACTAAACAATCCATTAAATACTTCGTGTACAAAACTTTTAAAAGTAATCTTATTTCCTTTGTTCGCTTGTCCGCAATCGGGGCAAAATTTTTCTTGGCCGTTAAAAGGATGCCCGCAATTTAAGCAGGCTGCATCTTTAACGACTACTTTATTTTTAGTGTTTTTTAGTTTGATAATACGGGTGTAGCTAGTTGAAAAGTAGGAATACGAACTTTAAATCTTTCAAAAGTTGTGGTGTTTTCCATGGTGTAAAAACCGGTCATGGCACCAATGTTAGATTCTAAAAAACAACCTGAACTATATGAATAATGATCATTTGGTTTTAAAACCGGAGTTTGCCCAACAACACCTTCACCTTCTACAATTTCGGTTATATTAAGAGAATCAAAAATTTTCCAAAAGCGATCAGTTAACTTTACAGTTTGTGTAGAGTTATTTTCGATGGTAATAAAGTAGGCAAAAACATAATACAACCTATTATTTCTATAGCTTGTACCATTGTATTTCGTTTTTACAGAAATTTTGATTCCTTTTGTTATTTGTTCTACCATTTAGGTAAATGTAGCTTTTTTGCACAAAAAATACAAATCAAATGCAATTTATCTGTCTTGATTAAAAAAGCCAGTCCCAATTCCGATAACGCGATCATATAATCCGCCAAACGGTTTAAAGTAAGTAATTAAGGTATATTCATTTTCAGTTTCAAAGAAAGTACCGTTTATTTCATTGATATCAACCTTGTTAAATTTGTCTACGGTTGCATAGGTGTAATTGTAAAAACCTTGTTTAAATAAAAGAGCACCTTTGTAACTATTGGTTTCAAAATTATACGTCATTTTGGTGTTTTCAGCAATTTCAAAATTATTAAAAGCGCCATAAATATGTACCTCTTTATCTTTAAAAAGTTCATCTGCAAATAGTGTAAAATGCATCATAGCATAATCTGCTTCGGTACTTGGGTTGTTGCCCTCTAGTGTTCTCACTACAAATTGCCCATTAATATCTGGGTTGTATCGGTAAGTTCTGTTTTCATTGTACGTAAAAGGGTATAAATAATGATGAAAAATATCTAACATTTCTATTCTAACAACATTAATGCTCTTATTTCTGATTTGTTTGCTATCAAAGTTTAAATATTCATTGCCTCCGTAAAAATTCGTTTTGTTTGTATAGGTGTATTTTAACTGATTAGGTTCAAAAAAAGTAGGTTGTAAACCTGTTATTTTTTCATTCCAGTTTTCATTTTTAATCAATACAACATGTACTTCTTGTGCCGGATTGTTAATTCTGATATTCGGATGATTTACTGTAAACTCTACAGTTTGCTGTGTGCTTAAAGTACTGGCGTTTCTGCTTCTTGAAACGTTAACAGCTATGGTTGACATGTTTTCATACAATACAAATCTTCTTGTAAATACAACTTCATCGGTATCATAATTTATAACTGATAATAAATAGTTTCCGCTTTTAGTAATCACAGTATTTATATTGGGTATTTTTACTGAATAATGGGTGTAACTTTTAAAGGTGTTAAAAGAATTGGTTACGTTTATAATGGTATTTTCATTAAAACCATCAATATATTGGCTAGAAAGGAGTCTGCTTTTTTGCCAATCATGCGTCATGTGTTCTATTCTGTATTGATAGTCTCTGTTATCGTTTTCTAAATCATCAAAAGACAATTCTAAAACTGTGCCTAATGGCACAATTGCAGAGTAGCTATTTTCTTGTAAAGGTCTTAACTGAATTGTTTTTATGTTTTGTGCAAAAAAACTAGTGGAAAAAAGCATGAAAATCAAGATTATTTTTTGAGACATAATATTATTTTGTGCTTTGTAAAAGTACAAATTTTTTTACGCTTACTAAAAATGCAAATACTGTTCCTTTTTTCAATAAAAATGAATTGTATTGCAAGACATTTAATTAGAGTATCTTTAAAAATCTTAAAAAAAACCCAGGTAATCAAATTATTTAATATCATGAAAAGATATATTTTGTTTACAGTGATTGCCTTTCTGGGGAATATTTCTTACTCTCAAAACACTTCAAAGATTCAAGAAATTAACAATTATTACAAAGCCGGTTTAGATTTTTTTGTAGAAAAAGATTACGAAAAAGCACTTGAAGCCATCAATTTGGGTCTTAAAGAATCAGAAAAAAAGGAAGACAAAAGTTTAATTGCCTATGGTAATTTACATACAGGAACTTATTATTTTAAAACAAAAAAACATTCTAAATCTTTAGAAATGGCCAATGCTTCTTTATCGAGTTTTAAAGACTTGAAAGAAGAAGTTGGTATGGCAGAATGCTACCATCTTATAGGTAGAGTTTATTATGGACTTTCTCAATATGAAAAATCTCTTGAGAATTATTTTAAAGCGTTAAACATTTATGAACACAGAA
The DNA here is from genome assembly GCF_007997085.1 of Polaribacter sp. IC066. Classification (GTDB taxonomy): domain Bacteria; phylum Bacteroidota; class Bacteroidia; order Flavobacteriales; family Flavobacteriaceae; genus Polaribacter. The sequence continues at coordinate 855 of NZ_VORR01000060.1, read as the reverse complement.
AAGATGAAGTTAAAATTGCGCTGAATCTATCAAAAATTGCAGGGGTTTACTTATTAACTGCAGATTTTATAAAAGCAAGAGAAATTTTAGAAAGAGTCATAATTATTTACAAAAAAACAAATGACGAGCAAGGTGTTCTATCTAACATTACTGCTTTAGGAGCAAGCTATCAAAAAGAAGGGAATTTAAATAAAGCAATAGAAATATATAAAGTTAGTCTTTTTAAGTCTAGAGAGTTGGGTGCAGAAAGAATTGAATCTATTTTATTAGGTAATATAGGTTCTTCTTATAGAAGACTTGGTAATTATAAAGAATCTTTAAACTATCTTTTTAAAGCGTTACCCATTAAGATTAAACAAAAAAGATTTACAAGTGCAGCTCATACGTATAATGATATTTCTGAAACCTATATTGAGATAAAAAACTTGATAAAAGCGAAAGAATACGCATTAAAAGCGATACAGTTTTCAAAAGGGTATAGTCTTCATCAAGAAAGATATGCGTATTTTATTTTATCTAATATAGAGTATGATTTAGGTAATTATAAAAGCTCAACAAATAATTTAAAAGCCTTTCAAAAGTTAGAAGACAGTATTTTTTCTATTGAAAAAACAAAAAACATTAATGAATTGCAGATTAAATATGAAACCGAAAAGCAAGACTTAAAAATTGAAGCTCATGAAAGTAATATAGCTTTGTTGGCCTCAAAAAATAGAAATAAAAATCAATCAGGGCAGAATCATACTTTTTTTGTGTTTAAATTATTTATTTAATTGATTTACAGTTGTTTAAGTTGTTAATTATTCGTATATTATGCTGATAATCAATAATTTAACTAAATGGAATCATCGAGTA
>NZ_VORR01000005.1 GCF_007997085.1 Polaribacter sp. IC066 | reverse complement strand
TCTTTTAAAAATAGCTCTGAACTTATTAAGAAATGAAACATCAGAAAAACAGGGAATTCCTGGTAAAAGACTTAAAGCTGCTTGGAATGAAAAATATTTATTAAAAGTACTTAGTGTCAAAGTATGAGTTTGCCCTGTAAACTTATAGATAAATAAAATTTCATACCTTTGAGTAAGAAGAAATTCTTTTTCTTTTTCATAGCAATTTCACCACCTCTCTATAGAAGTGGTGTTTTTTTTTCTAAAAATGACCGAAATACTATCAAAATACACAAAAGCTTTTAAGACTTTAAATAGAGGTTTTAGTAAAGGTCTAGGAAAAGCTCCTCACAAACCTATTCTTCTGCTTTCTGTAATGCAACAAATAGAGAAAGGAAGTATCAACTCAAATAGAATTTTTATTACACCTGATTTACTTCTTTCTTTTAACAACAATTGGAAAATGTTAGTAGAAACAAAACATATTTCTAATTTCTCACTTCCTTTTTTTCATATGCGAAGTGAATCATTTTGGATTTTAGTCACAGCGCCATCCATGAAATTAAAGCTAACCAAATCTAAAAGTATTAAAAGCTTCAAAAACTTAAGAGAAACAATAGCCTTTGCAGAAATTGATAAATATTTATTCAAACTATTACAAGACCCTATAAACAGGGCTTTTTTCACTGAAACGCTATTAAGGGATTACTTCCCAAATACAAAAGCAAATTTTAATCAAATAAATACAGAGGAATTAAAAATAGAAAATCAGATTTTAAATGAAGAAAAACTAGAATATCAAACTACGTTAAGTGTATTAAGAGCTTCTTTAGATAATGATAAGTTTGAGCAAGAACTTTTTATTAGAGGTGGTTTATTCAAAAAAACAATTCCTAAAATTTATAATGATAGTTGCTGTATTTCAGGAATGAAAATTGAGTCCTCTACAAACGCCCAAATGATTGATGCTTGCCACATAGTTCCTTTTAGTATTTCTAATGACGATACAATTCCGAATGGAATCTCATTATCCCCAAATTTACATAGGGCATTTGACCGAGGTTTACTAACTATTAATAAAGAGTATATTGTTGAAATTTCACCATTTGTAAAAGAGAATAATTCTACCTTTTCTTTATCACAATTTAACGGTAAGAAAATAATGCTGCCAGAAAAAGCATCTTGGTATCCCTCCCGTGAGTACTTAACATGGCACAACAAAGAAAGGTTTATAATTTGATGTTGCTTTTTAAGATTAAGTTCTTTTTTTTAAATTTTCTTTTTATCACTTACTTTAAAGTGTACAATTTCCATTTTATAAGTTTGTATACTATTGATAATTGTAAAAATTGCTTTAGCGTAAAAGGAATCATTTAATTAATAGATTAATTAGAATAAATATAAAAAACCTGGCTGCTACTAGCAACAAAAAGCCTCACATTTCGGTGAAGCTTTAATAGTATTATGATAAAACTCTCAAATTTCTAAAAGGCTTTAAGTTTATAAAAAGTACTCATTAATCTTTTAAATTGATGCTCTTCTGAATCTAAATATAACAGGAATAATTTTCTACACCCTTAACAACTTTACTCAACGGCCACTTTAAATTAGTTTTTAGTACCAACATGACTAACTGCCTCTTGTTGCTTTTCTTTTGAATCTATCGTATTATTTTCATTCGAATACTTGAAATAAAATAATGTGATTAAAAAGATGACAGAGAAGAAAATTGCAGCCACTGCAAATACAAACTCCTTTTGTTCGTTATTTTTTTTCATACTTGACTTTATGTTATTTGTAGACATAACTATTTTTAAAATGGATTGCTTGAACTTTTACTCGCACTCTTACTACCAAATCACTAGAGCTGAGTATCACCAACGGCTTAAAATTTCCGCAAAAAACAACTTTACTTATTCGGACGCGAAATTAATACAAAAAAGGCATTATTAATAACTTTATGCTGTTTTTCAATAACCTTTAAAGAGATAATTTTGTACAACTTATCTTAATCACAAAACTTACAGACAACAAAAAATGAACTACCTAATAAATTTGTGACTATTTTATGAAGCTATTTTTTTAATAATTCCTTTCAATTTTATTTCCATTTCTAGGGGTGAGAGATATCCTGAACTAGCATGTAATCTTGTTGTATTATACCAATGCATATAGCCTTGTATAGAGTTATATAATTGGTTATCCGAGGTGAATTTAAATCGATATAGCCATTCGTATTTGATTGTTTTAAAAAAAGCTTTTAGCTACAGCATTCCTTTTTTATTAAAAGCTGCGCTTTTGTTCTTAACACCAAATCTTTCCTGCTCATACTTTGAGTTATTTTAAGGTTAAAGTTACAGAGATTAGTCATTTTGTTTGATGCATACTGGACACCTCTATCAGAATGAAAAATAAATTTATTGCTAATACTTCTTGTTTTTCGAGCTTTAATCCAAGCTTTCATTACGGTATTTTGAGTTGTCATATCTTCACTTAAAGACCATTCAACAACTTTTCTATCAGCAAGATCTATGATGGTTGTTAGATAACTCCAATCGTCATTCACTCGAATATAGGTGATATCAGATACCCATTTTTTTCCTAACTTCAGGCTAGAAAACTCTTTATTTAATTTATTTTTAGCAATTAAGTGTTGGTGGTTAGCGTTTGTTGTAATCACAAATTTTCTTTTTAGAACACTTCTTAAACCCATTTCTTTCATTAGTAATCTTATATAAGATTGGGAGTAAAACAGGTTTTCCCTTTCCAGTTTTTTTGAACCCTACAGCTACCATAAATTTCTCGGTTATCTTCAAAGACGATTTTAATTCTCTCTTTTCGATGTGCTGTTGGTGTTTTTAAAAACACAATATATTTGTTCTTAAACCAATTATAGTAAGTGTTTTACAAACTTTCATAGATCTACATATCTTTTCAACTGGATATATTCACATTTTCTAAAATGAATTGATATCTTATAAGTTGCTCTTGAAGATTTGATATTAAGAGGAGAAAATATCGTTTTCGGGTTGTTTGATTACCGCCTTTTTTAAGATGTCACGTTCCATCGTTACATTCTTTAATTCCTTTTTTAGCGCATTCAGCTCTTGAGCTTCTAGATACATTTCCTTTTTTTTTGGAAAAATCTCCAGATTTCAACTTGTATTCTCGTTTCTAACGCCCAACCAGGCTAAGCCTTAAGTCATAATCCTCACTAACTTGTTTTGTTTTAATACCGGAATTTAATAGTTCTACGATTATAACTTTAAATTCATTGTCATACTTTTTTGCCATACCTCAACTATAAAATTAATAAGCTCATAAAAATCGTCACATCAAAGGTAAACACTCCAATTTAAAATTTCTGGCATCAATTAGCGCATTCATTGTTAGCGGAAGCGGAAGAAACACTCATTGTTATCTTAATTTAGATAATTAAGTGATCATACATTACTTTTTAAAATAGTCTTTGGATGTAAGTTGTTTCTAGTTGATTAAAAAAATAAGCGATTCATTTTTAAAAAACATCTTCAAATAAGAATGCATCTAAAAATAAAGCAGTTTACTGGTTCGTTTAGTAAAAGTGTATTTTACAAAAAGTAATAATTGATAAAAATTCTAGTTATTTTCATTTTTAAAGTTCAGTATAATTTAATTTCAATTAGTACCGTAAACTTTACTATTCTTGCAATTAACTAATAACCATATTATTAAAACAAGTAAAATGTTTTTTCATAGGTTCTAACTTTAAACTGAAGTTTCCTTTCTGTTTTTAAATAGTGCAGCAAGAAGGCTCAAACCAACTAAAACATCAATAATACTCACTAAAAACCCACCTAATAGTATTTTAAAAAAGGGTTGGAATAGTAAAGCTCAACTTATGTAACTAAACATCTTTTTATAGTCACTCCAATAGCAGTATATCATCACTTATAGACAATTCTGAAAACTCAAAAGATATAGGCTTAAAATAAAACTTTAAATAAATAACGCCTAAAAATAACTTTAAAAAGTTAAATAACTGAAGCAACATTTGTCGCTGAATCTGAATTCTAGTTGGCGTATAATCGTTGAGACACCAACCGATCGGTAATAGTAAATAGGTTTAATTTCCAGTTGGCACAAATCAATAATTTAAAGCAAGCTTTTCAAAGAACTATGCAAATATATTTTGCTTGTGTACAATGTAATTAGACGATTTTTTTTATCAAAATTAAAAGTACTCTAAAAAGGTCTAATTTAGTAAGCTATTAACTATTTAGTTGAAAATGGAAACATATAAAATTCAGGATCAGGAAATGTCCCCGTATTTTTCCGGATTTCATAGTTTTCTTGTTTTTTGTATTGCTTTTCAGTACAAATTTTGACTCTTTTTCTAATATTTTTTAATCTATTGTATGTGAATTTTTTAAAGATTGTTTCTGACCTAATAACTGAATTTGAAGGATTTACCCCCTCAAGGATAAATCCTTTTCCACTCTCCAACATACTAAAATTAGTTTGTATTATTCGATCATGAAAATCAAAATTAAGCTCATTGTCTAACAATATGATTCTTATGTCAGTTAAAGGCAGCTTTGTTTCAGATGAAATAAACTTACATCTTTTTTTAGCTCTCTCCTTTATTTTTTCGGGTAAATGCTCTAAATTTCGAGCAACGAGTTTTCTGGTTAAAAATGAAACATTCAATTTATTATTGTTCTGCTTCATTTTTTTTAAAATCGGAATAATATTCTCTTCTACCTTTTTAATATCGTCACCAGATAAAATGTATTTATCAATAATTGTTATTTGGTTATATCTTAAATTGGAGTACTCAGTTAAAAAACCCCAACCTTTAAATGTTTCGCTAAGGTCAATTTCAAAATGTAGTTTATCAATAATTTTATTTATTTTTTCTTGGTAATTATCAAAGCAAAAACACAATGCCCCTTTATTTTCTGCATCTACAAACCAATCTTCCTGTTCATTTGTAAAAACAATCGTTTGACTGAAGTCTGAGTTGGAAAATAAATGTTCTTTGATCGAGTTTACAGGTGTTGGCGGTATAATGTTACTGATTAGGGCAAAAAACTCATTTTCTGCATCTAGTTTTTCAAAATTTTCTACGTTGTAATCTATAAAAACTCTTTTTTCACCATACCCAATAAATATTTCTTTTACTGTTTTTTGAATAAGCTCGTTAATGTAAGCAGCCTCAAAATTATCAAGAAATTCTTTTTCAATATATAGTTCCATATTAATTGCTTTGAGACTTGTTCAACTTCATTAACTCAAACTTTAAATTGGTTGCTTCATCATAAAAACCTGGACCAAAACTATCTGAAAGCCCACCAAATTCATTAATTTTAATTTCTTTTACTTTTGGTTCATTTTCATTCACATACTCATCAGCATTAAAATAATAAATTACAGCATCATCTTGCGTAATTTCATTTTTTGCCGACAAGTATTGAAGCTTTCGTATTAAGTATTCACTATGTGTTTCTAAAATAAAATGTGTACCGAATGTTTTGTTTGCTAAAACGAAAACATCTGCTAATTTTGCTTGTAAGTTTGGGTGTAAATTAGCTTCGGGTTCTTCTATAACAAGAGTTGGTTTTAGACTATCAATATAGGACATAAATGAAGGAGATTTACTTATTGCCTCATCTATAATTGCTGATTTATTGGTTTCATTCAGTTGTGCAGAAAGAACAATTTTAAGTAGTATTGGTAGTACTTGCGAATACCCATACCCTAAATCAGCAGTATCAGTATTTTTATCATTATGAAAGATAGAAACTGTTGTCTACCTGCCTTTATTTCTATCAATTTTTAATGCTCCTTTAATGCTTAATAATTCTAAAGAGTTAATAATAAAAGGATGTGCAGTATCTAATTGAGCACTATTATATGCTTTTGCAATCTCTTCAATCTCTCCATTAGAATTACCTCTTTGTGCCGAAATAAAATCTACGTTTGTTAAAGAATATTTGAGTTTATCAAGGCTGTTTTGAATATTATCAATGACCAACTTTCTAAAAATATCTAAATTTTCTGCTTCAATATTTATAGAAATGTTATCATCGAAAAAATTAGATTCACTCTCTCTATTCAATAGTTCACTTTTGAATAATTCTGACAAATTTTCGTTTAGACAATTTTCATACTTCCAATTATATAAAGGCTCATCTATATTATCAAAACAATCCGAAAACAAATCACTCCGCTTACTCTTTAAAAAAAAACTATTGCAAGGAGCTTTAGCCTGATTTATAGTGCGTTCTACCAAAAGTAAATCATCTCTTAAGTCTATAAATTCATTTATATTAATATTAACCCATTCTTCTTTTTCTTTAAATCTGTAGGTATAAAAAAGAAAATCGTTAGCTGTTTTAATCGCATCATCTGAAATCGTATTATTCTTCATTTTTTCTTGAAAAACAAACTTTTTAATGTATTTTAAATCAAATGAAAAATTATAGTATAAAGCAGATTCGTCATTTATAAAGGTTTGATAATTTGAATCCGTGCGATCAAGTGCTATGTCATCAATTACTAAAAAACTCCTATGCTTATTGAAAATTTTATAAGATTTAATAAAACCCACCTCTCCCATTCTTCGATAGACAAGTTCTAGCTTAAAATCTTCATCAAAGTAATCTAAAGGAAAATCAACTACAAGTGTTATATTCTCCTTATCATTGTCCCAATTAACAGCGTTTTCGAAGGTTCCCAAGTTGTGATTTCCCTCAATAAAATTTAAAACATTAAGACTACCAATGTCTTTAACGCTTTGTTGCAAAAGATTCATCATTTTTAAAAAGGAACTCTTCCCAGAATTATTAGTTCCTGTTAAAACAGTAATTGGCGCCAACTCAAACTCCGTTAACTCTTTAAAAACTCTAAAATTTTCTATTCCTATTTTCTTAATCATTTTGGCTATTTTTTTACGCGATTACTTCAAAAAGAACACTTATGATTAGCGATTTGAAATTTTATATTTATGGCTGATATTTAAAACAGGTTGGTGTATTTGTATCAATTCTTTTTCAAGCAACATTAACTCTTCTTTATCTTCAAGTTCATGAAGTTTTAAATATAAGTTGTCTTTTATGTATGCAACTGTATCTTCACCTGGTTTTATATTATATGTACGTCCAATATTTTTTCTAAAAGCACTTTGGTCAATTCCGGCTTTTAACACTCCTTTTACTTCTTTAATAATCGGGTGCTCTTGTTGGAAGAAATCTTTTACACTCTGCTTTTCTTCTCTGTATTCGATGTATTTGGGGTTTAAATGCTGTCTTACAATTCTATTGTAAAGACCATTTACACCAGAGCCGGTGCCTATATAAACTACTTTATCTGTATCCTTTGTGCACCAAAAATAAATCCCTTTTGCTTTAGGTATAATCGCTTTTAAATTATTGGCATTCGGATCAACTTTTTTCAACTTTGCTATTGCTATCATTATCTTCTATTTTTAATATTAATAGTGCAAATATATTTTACATGTGTGCAATCTAACTGCATACTTAAATTAGTTAATTCACTTGATTAAATTCTTCTACAATTTTAAAAATTCTATCAGCTTGCTGCACACTAAAAACACCATCAATTCCCATATTGTGATAATTTTTAAAAGGAGAATCGTATAATTTACTGGGTTCTATTTCACCGTTAGTAGTTAAGAACTTTTTAATGATATCTAAAAACTCAATTTGCACAGCATTTAATTTATATTCATTGATGAAATTAGCGAAAGCAGCATCTACTTTTTCGGGACTTAAACCCATTAATGAAATAATAAATTTTACTAGACTAAACTGTGAGCCTAACTCTTTTTCGATAGCTTCTTTATCTATGCCTCCTTTAAACAGTATCTCTTCTAATACTTGAAGTTCTTTTTTTGTAATAGTCTCACCTTTTCTAATTCTCGCTATCGTGATATGGTTTGCGTTTTCGCGTATCAGTTGTTCTAAACGGAATACATTATTTTGAAATGGTGATGGAATATACCCAGTACCTGCTTCGTTTGAAAAACCACCTTCCTTTATTTTATCCTCTAAAATATAATCTGCAAAATCTGTCGTAACGTATCGCTGATCTACTGGATCTATATACTTTACTAATTGACGGACTCCCTTTCTTAATTTTTCTAAATGTGCAATGCCATCTATTTTCCAGAAATCTTCTTCTAATGGCAGTTTAATCAGGGACTCTTTTAATTTAACGGCTGGTATTGTTGTCTTCTTTAAAAGTTTATTTGATGTGCTCACAACTTTACTAATAGGAACTATAAAGCTATTTGTGTACTCTTCTCTATTTGGTGTTTCAAGCCTTTTTGTAATTAACGTAAATAGCAGTTTATCATAATATCTCGCCAAGTCCGTATCTCCTTTTTGTGGTTTTACAATTGGAGCTAAATTATCTTCAATACGTTTTATATCTCGCTTCGATAAATGATTCCATATTTCACGGTTCTCATTGCCAAATTCGTGTACAATCTGGAGTTTCATTTTCACATCGAATCTCTTTAAATCTAAAGTTGCAATATCTCGATGTAAGCCATCAACTAATTCGGTTTTGAATTCTTGAAGCGCTTTATTGTCTTTAAACTGATCACTTTTTAAATACTCTGCAAGCCGCAAGCGTAAGCCAAACAAAATTTCTGTCAAACTTTTTTGTGAGCTCGGTTCTATGCCTTCTGGATTCTCCTTAAAAAACTCAAAATTTTGACAGAGATCAAAAATCAAGAAATGTGTTTTGTCTTCGCCAGGACCAAATAAATTTGGACGTAATCGAGAACCTCTGCCTTTCATCTGCCAAAATTTAGCATATGATTTTACAGGTTTATAGAAAACTAAATTCACGCAACTTGGTGCATCAATTCCTGTATCCATCATATCTACAGAAATGGCTATTTGTGGCAAACGTTCTTTTTCTTCGTCACAAAAACGATTGATAAACTCTTTTGCTTTTGGTTCATTGTGAACTATTACTTTCACGTAATCATTGCCAAACTGCTCTTTATCTAATTCCATAAAAGTGTCTTTAAGGAATTGTGCATGTTTTCTATTTTTAGCAAAAATAATGGTCTTCCCTAACTCTTCACCACCTCGTTTTTTAATACCATTTTTTAGTATATAACGCAGTGTTTCTATGGCTGTAGGCTTATTAAATAACCACTTATTTAATTCTGACGAAGCAATCCATTCATTACCAGTTGCCTCCTCACCATCTAATATTTCTTCTTCAAACTCTTCTTTTTCTTCCTCTGAAAGTTCGTCATATTTGATTCCTTCCAGTAAGAATTTTGTTGGAAGATCAATCGTTTTATAAGGTGTTAAATGTTTATTTTTTACTGCTTCTTCAAACGTATAAGCGTCAGTAGGTGATTTGTCTGGCAGGCCGAATATTTGGTATGTGTTTCTATCTATATAATCTATTGGTGTAGCTGTTAAACCTAAAAACAAAGAATCGAAATATTCAAAAATAGCTTGATACTTTTTATAAATAGAACGGTGAGCCTCATCTACTATGATTAAATCAAAATGACCTACCCCATAAAACCGAGCTTCTTCCTCTCGACTACGATCTATTAAGCCCATCATCGTTTTATAGGTCGAAAAAGCAATTCGAGCATCTGGATTGTCTTTTTCCTCCAAAAGATTCACACTTGAGTGCTCTGGAAGAAATTTAACAAAATTTCGTTTTGCCTGCTCTACAAGACTTATTCTATCCGCAAGAAACAGAATACGTTTTGCCCAATTACACGCTAATAGTAATTTTGAAAACGCAATCGCTGTGCGCGTCTTTCCTGTGCCTGTTGCAAGTACCAAAAGCGCTCCACGATTCGTCCCTATTAACTTTCCATCACTTTTATCTGTTCCTGCATAATGCTCAGCAATACTTTTAATAGAGCGCATTTGGTAAGAACGCCCAGAGATTTCTGTGTCTATAGGTGCCGTGCGAATGTCTTTACGATGCGTGCGACGAAACATTGCCGTCTGTAATTCTGATTTGGTATAAAAACCATGTACGATTCTTGATTGTTTATAAAACTGATCATCCCATAAATATATTTCATACCCATTACTGTAATACATAATTGGACGACGACCATGCATTTTTTCTAAACTATCTGCATATAATTGTGCTTGATTTTCTCCTTTGCTTGCACTTTCTAACGTTCTTTTTGCTTCAACTAACGCTAGTGGTAAACCATCATCATCCCATAATACATAATCTACATAACCCGTTTCTGAAGCATTTGTAGCTTTTGGCATAAACTGCACTTTATATTCTTTATCATTTACGCCTTTTAAATCCCAACCTGCTTCTCGTAAAGCAACATCGATTAGGTATTTTCTGGTTTCAACCTCATTTCGATGGTGATGAACCTCATCTTCTACATTTGCTTCAACTTTATTGTTTTCTATCTGCGCATTTAAAGCTTCTATTTGCTTTCTAAAAAGTTCATTTTCAGCCGCGAGTAGTTGCTTTTCTTCTTCTTTTATTTTTAATTGCGCTTGGTAGGTATTCAGCTCACCATCAAATTGAGTTTGCAGAGCTTTTATTTGTTTTCTCGAAAGTGTACTATCTCCTTTTTGTGGAATAAAGTTAAAATCAAACAAACCCAACAAACCTGATTCTATTTGCGCATAAGATTTAGAAAACCACTTAGAAAAATAGAATAGATGTTCTATAATAATATTTGAATCTACATCTGTTACAGGATTGTTATGTGCTGCAAGATTGCCTGTTTTTTTTATAACATGTAACTCGTTATACATGCTATGGTTAAACTGTTCTTTAAATGCTATTTGCAATAACAAATTATGCAATCCTTTTTCATAGGGCAACTCTAGTTCATCATCGTTTACATACATCCAGTTTACAGCAACTTCTAGCGCCATACGTGCATAGAATAATGATGCTCGTGGATCTGTAATAACCAATTGTTCTGCTTTATGAGCTCTGTCATAAAAGACTGGAAATTCTTTTGCTAAAAATTGAAAGTTTGACTCCATTTGCGCTGCTCTATTTATTTTACACCTTTTTTTTATTATTTATCAATAACTTCCCAATACCCAGATTTTGTTGAACCTATGCGCTTCAATTTGCCTTCTTTTTTTAGATTTGCTATATGATACTCAATCCCACGCCTACTTAAACCTATCTGCTTTTCTATCTTGCTAACGGTTAATTTTGAATCACTTCTAAAGAGTCTTAATAATTCTTCCACAGTTTCTTCCACAGTTTCTTCCACAGTTTCTTCCACAGTTTTATCAATAGGAATTACAATTTTAAATACATCACCTTCTGTAAAACTAGGCACTGCACCTGGCGTATAAAACTCCAAATACTTATACGTGTTGCGTATACCAGAACCTAATTCATCTACCCAGCCAATTTCTTTAAAAAATTTGGCAATAACAGGGTTTTTAGGATAAGGCGAAAAATTAGTTGGATCTATTGCACCGTTTCCTTGTGGCTTATTCCAATTTTCGGTGCGAACTTGAGCTGCTTCAATAATTAATTTTGCAGGAAAAGGATTTGTGTATTCTCTGTGCACCAATAAATTACCAATAATTTCCCGAAACAGGTTGTCTCGTAAATTAATTCGTTGTCCGTTTATAATGGTAAACTTCTCGGGTAAATGCTTTGTAATAAAAGCCATTAAACGTTCATAACTTTCTATAATATTGGTGCGGATATCGTCCCGATCATCATAACGGTCTGTGTTTTCTACACGAAGAATAGCATCTGTTTTATGGTGTGCCAAGACGTTTTGTATGCATTCATCAGAACCAAATAACAGCACTGCCGCCAATGTATAACCTTCAGCACCTGTTTTCATATCTCGTTTAAACAAACCTGCCGATCGCAGTAACTCTTCATTATCGATGGCTAACCAAGGATGTCTTGGTTGTATATTCCGAACCAAAGCTCTTACTTTATCAAAAAGAGAAGGCTTAAAATCTGATACTTGTACAAACGGAAATACTTGATTTTCCGAATAAGTATTTTGTTTGCGCAAATATAATTGTGCAACGAGTTCGTTGTTTCTGGTAATATTAAAGTCGCCATCTTGGCTGCGATCAAAAATTTTACCTCGTGTAGCGTGTACCTGAGAACTTTCTGGTACATAAACTATAATTAGCTTTTTACCATGCACTTCTAAAACTTCTGGCGATAGATAATACGGCGGATTTAAGCGATCTGGATTATTGGCGCTGCTTACAATATTATCTAGTATATTTTGTACTTGATTTTCTTGAACGCCGGAAATGCTTTTATTCCCATCACTAATACCTAAAATAAGATGCCCACCACTACGATTTAAAAAACCACAAACAGAATCGAACGCATCTTTGTTAAGACCTATACTTGCCGCCTTAAACTCAATTTGAGTGCCTTCGCCTTTCTCTAATAGTTCTTGTAGTTTGGTTTCTGTCATAATTTATAAAGATACTAATGTAAGTTTATTTATTTTTAATTTATTTTCTGTCTTCATCTTTATTTTTTAACTCCCCTCTTGAGAGGGGTGCCCAAAGGGCGGGGTGTGTGATGATACTGTTTCTGTTTTCTTATAATGCCCACCCCAGTCTGCGACCACTCCTCCGAAGAGGGGAATGGCTTACGGATGTGAAAATTTTTCACAAATAAAAACTTCTAATTCTTCTAATACGTTATTTAAATCGTATTTTACACGCGTGTCTGAAATACGATACATTAAAAGCCCTAAACATGTTAAATAAACCTCCCTTTTCTTATCATATTCTTCTTTGTTATTATGACTAGATCCATCTATTTCTATAATTAATCCTAAAGATTTAATGTAAAAATCGACAATAAAATTTCCAATAATCCTTTGACGATCAAAATCTATGTGATGAAATAAATTGTTTTTTACCTGTAACCAAAAAATAACTTCCGACAAAACTCCTGCTTTTCTTAATGCCCTCGCCCTACTTTGTAAGGACTTATTTTTAGGCAAAATACCAATTGCTCTCCTGTAAATAGGGATGCCGTTTATACGAGTTATAATTTCTGTCTTCATCTTTATTTTTTAACTCCCCTCTCAAGAGGGGTGCCCAAAGGGCGGGGTGTGTGATGATACTGTTTCTGTTTTCTTATAATGCCCACCCCGGTCTGCGACCACCCCTCCGAAGAGGGGAATGGCTTACGGATGTGAAAAAAGCTCTCCTTTAAATGCTTTTTGTAACAGGCAATTAAACAAATCTTCACTTTCTTGCAATTCTTGTTTGGCTAACTTTTTTTGTTGCTCTATTAACCCTATTTTTTCTGCGAATTGGTTTTGGAGGTTTATTGGTGGAACTATTATTGGAATTGCTCTAACGGCGTCTTTTCTAATAGTTTTAGTTACAGCACCTTTCACTCTTTTACTAATTTGCCATACACCAAATTTGGTTGTTAAATAGAAATAAGCAAATAAAGTATTCATATTTTCGTTAAGGCGCAACATAAACGCATTCATGCCTAAAGATACTGGACGCTTTAAACAAGGCATTAAATAAATTTTCCCTGCACTCCCAATCTTATTCATTATAATTTCACCACCATAAACTTTTGACTTGCTTAAAAACTTATATGCTGTTTCAGAAATATAATTTACCCCTTGTTCAAAATTATTATTTTCTAAATCTGTGGTTCTGACCATTAGCGCGTAATTCAATAACAGCAACTTTAGTCCAATCTTCTGTAATTCCAAATGCTAATAATAATGCTGAATAAGTTTTACCAAATCCACTTGCTCCTGACAATCCTAATCTTAATTTAACTTGATGTCTTTGTGCTTTTTGTAATTGCATAATTTTAAATATTATTGTTTATAATTTACTTTATGAGATTCTCCCATAAAAAAAGACATAAAAAAAGAGCTTACATTTCTGTAAACTCTTAATTTATATCTGATACTTTAATTGACTATAAAACCAATTCTTTTTTTACAACATTGTCGTTAACAACGCTTTCTTCTTCAGTTACATATTGATAACTATGTTTAAGCGTAACCACCTCTCCTGTTTCTGGAACTACATATTCATATGGTGCAACCTCAACTTTTTGAATACTCCCAGGAAAGTCTGAACCAATTAAACTTTCACATGTAACTTCATCAAATGTACAAGGGACATTTACTTTTCTTACTGTAAAATAAGTTTTTCCTGTTTCTTTGCTTTTCACAGCTTCAATTCCTCCTTGTACAATTAATGCACAAAACTCTGACCCATCTTTTCTTTCAAAGGTCTTAAATCCTACAATTTTTACCATAGTTTCTTAAATTTTAAAGATTATTAATTAGCACCGGATACCCGGCAAAACTCAAGGTGAGTGGGGGCTGATGTTAGATTAACTCGCTTTTACTATGGAAAAAATGTTAAAAAATTTTGAAAAAATAATTTTTTTACCTCAAGCGTGATATTGAAATTAACAAGATTAGCAGATCGCTTGAAATTTAAAAATTTTCTAATGATTTTTTCAATTTTAAAGAATCTTCAACCATTTCTCTTTCTTTAAATTTTCTCTCTTGTTCAAGAAAATTAATTGATTCTTGCTTCTTTTTACTTAAAATATATTTCTTAACTAATTTTTTATTATAAACTTTAATTTGTGTCTTAATATTTTTTAATTTATAATAAACATTAGAGCCTCTTTCGGGAGTGTCTATTCTTTCAAAATTATTTTGAACAAGCAATTTTAATTTATTTAAATTTCCGCTATAAGTATATAAAGCATTATTACCCTTATTATTAATAAATTTATAAAATACATCAGCTCCGACAAATCTATTATTTGTATTTTTATTTTTTAATTCAGAATAAATAACTTTTCTTGTAATTAATTCATACGGTTGTTTTATAAAGACTCCTTTTGGAAAACTTATTAATGTTTTCTCAACTTGTTCAAAATTTTCGTCCATATCTTTATTAAAAAAGGAATATTTCAAAGGAAGTTTTTGAAGTGTCTCTAGCTTTTTTTCACTTACTAAATAATTGTCATAATTTTCAATAGGTGCACCAAATAAATTATAGAACAAATCCATTAATTTTGGTTTAATTAATGTATTTCTTGCTTCATCAACTGAATATCTAATTGTACTTAAAACATTATAATCATCAAGCTCAATATCTATCATAACTAGTTTACTTAAATAAAAAGTAAGATAAACTTCACCTTTAAAAGCTTTACCATCAAAGTAAACTGCAACTTTTTTATTAAAGTAATTAATATCTAAAGAATAATTATTTAGATTCCAATCTTCCAGGTACAATGAGTCTTTTTCCATACTTAATTTCAATCCCCTAAACCCATTAATAATATCAATATTTTTAGATGAGCTTTTATATATACTTCTGTTAAACCCTCTCTTTTCTAATAATAAGGTAGCAGAGTTTAGAGGTAATTTAATAGCAGAGTTTTCTCTCTTACAAGAAAAAAAAAATATCAGTAATGTTATTAATGCTATTTCTTTCATAATTTAATTTTATAGGTTCTAATGATAAAAAAGTTATGTAATAAATATTTTTTTATCCCATAATAAGTTCACCAATTTTGACATTTGTAGAATTACACTTTTTACAGAAAATAGGCTCGATAGCAGAAATATTTTTATGTGAACAAGTAGCTTCCTTTAAATTTTCATAAATCTCACCACATTCTTGACATTGGCAAGGTTTATTAGATTCAGTTCTTAAATTAGTTATAAATGATTTTGATTCAAAACCACAATCAAAACATTGTATAGTTGTAGCTCCTGAAATATTTTTAAAATATAACAACTCTCCTATTTCTATTCTAGAAACATTAGCTTGATTTCTCTTTATATAAAAACAAATACTTGGATTCTTCTTAACGAGATTTTTTAACTTCTCATCAGTTAAATTTTCAGTTTTATAAACCCCTTTTAAACAATGAATACAATTACCTATTATAGCTTTGTTTTCTTCTTTTAAATCATTTTCAGTAATGTTGTGTTTACAATTTAGTTTTTTTATTAACTCTCCATTATCTGTGTAAATTGACTTTGTTTTTAAATTGATTTTCATTTTAATTAATTTTCACCCCACACGCTTGCTTGAAATTCTTGAATCCTTAAGTTCATCAAACCTACTATAGATTGTCCAATTTTATTTTGCTCAATCAAACTTAAATTCCTCACATTATTCAGATGTTTTTTATACGTTAGCTCTTTTTGTAAATACTTATATTTCCAAATTATTGAAAGAACTCCTTGGTTATACAATAATTCTATCTTATGATTATTTCCTTGAGAATGTAAAAGAAAAAGATGCCTCTTACCTTCTGGTTTAACAATGTAATTATCATCAAAGGCATAATTAGTAAGATGGTTTACGATTACCTTAAACTTTTCTTCTAAAGCTTTATTCTTTAAATCGTCATTATCCTTGGAGTTATTAATTAATGCCATTATCACAAAAAATCCTACTATCAATACCACCAATATTATTATCATTTTTTCTAATTTAAAATTTGATTTGTAAATTCATTATAAGTCTTTTCAATTGTTATTTCTAATTCAGTTTTATCTAAAACTTTCAATAATTCCTCCCTTAAACCTCTTGTAAACCCTTTTCATAAGTATAAATAATTACTCATATTTTACACTGTGAATACTTCAGTCACAACAGTTAAAAAAGATCAGAAGCATTAAGAACTAGACATTCTAGATTATTTAATTTTTAAACATAAAAATAATTTAATCTTTTAGAGTTAACTATTAAACCATTCTATTAAGTCCTTATAATGGTTATTAAAAACTTCATTCATTTGCTCATCGGTTAAAAAACCATCCTCATCAATTCCAAAAATTCTTTCCAATATATCAGCGTTAAACATACCATAAACTATTAAATCAAAATTTTCATTCCCATTATAAATATTACATCCTTTATAAATACAACATTGAGTTAAAAAAGGCAATTCTAATGCCCCTAGCTCCTTAATCATCTCCAAGGTCTTATCATATATTAAGCCTTTAACAAAGATTAAATCTCCTGAATTTGGGTTTAAAACTTTAAGTTTGACATATTCTCCATTAAATCTTCTTTCCCCCAACATCTCTAATATTTCACAAGGAACTACATAAAAGTTTTTTTGATAGTAATCACTAAATCTTTTAATGGGTTTGATTAATCTAAAATCTGTTGGCATTATTTTTTATTTTAACGTTATAATAACTCTACTTTTAACTATTCGGCTTATTGAATTACAATTTGAATAAAATTGTAGTTTCATATTTACAATTTGTTAAAATGTTTACGTAGTTTTAAATATACATTCTAAGTTTCTGATAAATTCTTGATTTTATTTGTAAAACAACAGTGTTTTAAATTAATTTTAATGACTTTTATAACTTGAATATTTTAACCAGTACTTTAATTAAGCTAG
The DNA here is from genome assembly GCF_007997085.1 of Polaribacter sp. IC066. Classification (GTDB taxonomy): domain Bacteria; phylum Bacteroidota; class Bacteroidia; order Flavobacteriales; family Flavobacteriaceae; genus Polaribacter. The sequence continues at coordinate 100,746 of NZ_VORR01000005.1, read as the reverse complement.
CGGATAAAATGACATTTATTAAGTATGAAACTTAATCTGCCTTTTGAAATTAACAACTTGTATTTATATTATCTAAATTCTGTAAAACTCACTCCTTGAACACTAATTTTTTCTAAAATTTCTAATGGTATCCACTTTATTGATTTTATATAGAGAAAGAAAGCTTCTCGACCATTTACAACTTCCATTACACCATTGAAACCTCCAACATTTAGAGCTTTATTTGTACTTATATTAAAATAATAGTTAAGAATACCAACCATAGAAGACTTTAATAACAACTCTTTTGATTGGGTATTCCATTTTTTTAAGTCTATTAAAATATAATATTCATTACTTTTTGATAATTTAGACTCTTTGTATTTTCTGTAAGTTGTTTCCGATCGCTGTTTCAAAATTTTTTCAAATTCCATAACTAATTCGAATAGTGTTAATTCCTTAAGTTCTATAATTTCCATTTTTCTTGAATTTAAATGTCCAGTCCCATAATATGGATAAAGTTTAAAAATTAAATTTAATAATCAAATATTTCAACACCACTATAACTTACACCTCCATCAACATTAAAACTACTAGAAATAGGGTAACCATCTGAATCATAAGAATAGATTGCACTAAAGAATATTTCGCTACTATCATCCGCATCTATTATTTCTTTTATATTGTTTGGAGAAAAATAAAGTCCACTCCGGCTTCCTTCTAAAGAATTACCCATTTCTACATTAAAGAGACCAAATTTTTTAAATAATATATAGATTGGGTTTACCTTATTATCATAAGTAATAGTAACTGGATCATTCATTTTTCTAGGATTCCCATTTGTATCAAAATCGGAATAAATATAAGTTTCTTGTTTTCCAATCAAATAATCTTTAACATCTACTTTATAGAACCTTCCGCTTGAATCATAATCGAGGCTACAAAGAACTTTTCCTGCATTATCAGTAATAGAAATTAAATTTCCATCCCCGTTATAAATTTGTTTTGTTATTTGACCTGTCGTTTTTATAGAGATATCTATATCTGAATAACTAACACTTTCTTTTTGATAAACAGTTTCTATTTTTCCATTTGCACCATATTCAAATTCACTTAAAGCACCAGATTGACCATAAAACCATGCTTTTATAAGTTTTCCGTTTTCATATATAAATGTGTCTGGGTTGTAATAATCTGGAAATTCAGGATTCTGCACTGTAACTTGTGTTATTAATTTTTCAACATTTGGCAAGTCTCCTAGGTTGTCTTCTTCATTATTACCTCCGCAAGAGGTTAGTAAAGTTAGACAAAGTAATACTGATAATAAAAGTCTATTTTTCATAATTTATTTTTTTTAGTACATATAATAACTATAACGCATGTATGCGTTAATGTATTGTGTATTGTTTATTGACTTTTACCCAGTGATAAAAGTCAAGAATAAAAAATTCATAAAAGCATTTGGTATAAACCTAAAAATGCTCCGTAATGAAGCTAATCTTTCTCAAGAAGATTTAGCAAATGACTGCGATATATCTATATCACAAATTGGTAGAATTGAAAGAGGAGAGATAAATACTACAATTTCAACTTTATTTGTTTTAGCAAAAGCTTTAAATATTGAGGTAAAAGATTTATTTGGTTTTTAATAACCACATTAAAAAAGAAAGAATTTTCTTTTTCTTTCTCAAAGCAATTTCACCACCTCACTATAGAACTGGTGTTTTTTATTTATTTGCTAATTGAGTAGTCATAAAAACATGATAAATATTTTATTGATTAATCAACTAAAAAATCATGAATTTCAATAATATCATCCCTACCTATTTGCACTAAATTTCTTGTTTTTTTTAAATAAATACCTAGAGATTTCTCGTTGTATATAATTTTCATCATATCAGAATAATCTGTCACTACATACATATCTCCTTCTAACTTATAAAATGGCAAAACAAGTTTACTCTTAACCCTGACTCCTTTATTAACAATTTTACCTTCTTTTAAAGTCTTCTGTATTGTTCCAATGTTTTTCTCATCTGAAGAAACTTTGACATAAGAAGTCATCATATTGATCCACTCGGATTCATCAACTAAATGCCATATAAATCTATTAAAATCTATACCATTTTGATTTATCCATCCATCACTTAAAAAAGCAAATAGAACATATTTTTTTCCGTTTAATTCTACTTTATCAGCGGGTTTAAAAAGTTGTACTTTATAAGTTACAATAGATACTGCAGAGGCATCCTTCTTTTTTTTTGCATCAAAGTCAAGTGTTTTTAAAGAAAAACTTGTAAACTCTGAATACTCTCCCAGAATCCATTCTGTTGCTTTCAATTCTGCCATTTCTTTCATTTGAGAGTTAATAGCAATTGCAGTTCCAACAGCTGCTATACCAGCAACTGCAGCAACAATTCCATTATTTTTTTGAGCTTGAGATTTAAAAGAAAACAAGACGCATAAACAAAGTGTAATAATTTTAATGTTTTTCATATTTTTCATATTTTATATTATAATAATTAGTTTTAATCTAACAGAATTTATTTTTTTCTTTCTTTAATAACGAAACCCTCTAAATTTACTTTAAGCAGAAACACAATCCGCAGTACATATTTTATAAAATGGAAATTTATAATTTTTTTTACTTAAATATGTACGGTTTTCCATAATCACAACTTATTTTTTAATATATTCATTTGTTCACTCACTTTTTTCTTCACAATTTTCCCATAATGAGCTTGTGTAACATTCATATTAGTATGACCTAATAGTTCTGAAACAATTTCCATTGGTACGTCATTAAATAGCAATACAGTCGTTGCAAAAGTCTTTCTAGCAGTGTGGTGAGTTAGTTTTTTATCTATGCTTAAAAGCTCTGAAATCTCCTTCAAATAGGAGTTGAATTTCTGATTACTAATGCTAGGTAATTCATTATCATACTTCTCTAAAATCTCTTTTGCTTTTGGTAGTACTGGAACTGATATTTTTCTATTTGTTTTCTTTCTAATCATCTGAATCCATTCATTTCCATCAAATCCAATTTCTATATTATTAGTTTTCAAAGTTGTCATTTCTGTATATGCCAATCCTGTATAACAGCAGAAAACAAACAGATCCTTTACTTGTTGTAGCCTAATTTGACTAAAAGTATGCTTCTCTAAAATTGTTAGTTCCTCATCTGTTAAATAAACAATTACAGTTTTATACTTCTTATTCTTATATAGATGGAAAGGATCTTTTTTTAGATAGTTCTCTGAAATAGCAAACTGAATTATTTTCTTTACTCTTTGGATGCTTCTATAAACGGTTGCCTGTTTTAATTTCAATACCGTTTTAAAGAAATATTCTAAATCTTGAATAAATTTTAAGTCCAAATCTTTCAATCTCACATCTTTTCTTTTGTAGAATTTACTGATAAATAAAGCTAATTTCCTCCTGCTCTCTAAATATCTGCTCCAAGACAATTCATTAAAATCTATACCAATCAGTTTTTTAGTCTTATCATTATGTAAATCATACGCTCCTAAAATGGTAATTTCCTCTTTAGAATCTTCTCCTTTATACTTCCTATAGATATCATCTACATCAAAATCATTAGGCAGAATTTGAAGCATTAAAAAAGCCTTATCTATCTGTTGATGAATAAGGCTTAGTTTGTTGTTTAAAATGGTGTTTTCAGTGTTTGGTGGAGAAGCTTTTTGTTTACCACTATCCCAATTATCTGGATTGATAAATAACCCCGTAGAGAATATTTTTCTTGTTTTAAAGTATGTTATCCTGCATCTAATAGGGCATTTTCCCTGTTTGTTAATTCTTACTTTTTGTAATAAGAACAATATTGATAGTTTATAATTATTCATAATATTTTGTAGTTTTTTGTAGTTTTTTTGGTGTACCTGAAGTAAAAATGGTGTACCCGATTGTGCACCTAAAAAGGTGAAATTTGATTAATAAATTAATTGAAATAATACTGAAGTGAAATATAAAAAAGACTGCAAACCCTTATGAAATATACAAACAACAAAAAAGCCTCACATTTCTGTGAAGCTTTAAGTGAGCCCTGCAGGATTCGAACCTGCGACCGCCTCCTTAGAAGGGAGGTGCTCTATCCAGCTGAGCTAAGAGCCCGTAGTTTTAAAGTTGCTACGTACAACTATGTCGGGGTGGCAGGATTCGAACCTGCGACCTCCTCGTCCCAAACGAGGCGCGATAACCGGGCTACGCTACACCCCGAAAATATGTAGCTTATAAAATGGATATCTAAACTAGATAAACAATTTTAAAATTGTAAAAAATTTGCGGAGAGACAGGGACTCGAACCCTGGCGACAGTTACCCGTCGACAGATTAGCAATCTGCTCCATTACCACTCTGGCACCTCTCCGGTTTTTGAACTTCATTGCAATTGTTTAAAATTGCGAGTGCAAATGTACTATTACAATTACAATTCTGCAAGTTGTTTTTAACTTTTTTCTGTATTTTTTTTATTCAGGATATTCTACCCGCAAATGATATATGTTCATCAATTTTTTCTTGATCACTTTTTTAATCACTTTGATCTCTCTAAAAGTAATATCTGAATTCAAAAATTGATTATCTGCCATTTGTTTATCAATAATTTTATCAATTAAAGCGTTAATTAACAATGCCGTAGGGTTTTTTATACTCTTTGAGGCAGCCTCTGCAGCATCACACATCATTAAAATAGCGGTTTCTTTAGAAAAAGGAATAGGCCCTTGATATTGAAATTTTTTAATATCGATCAAAGAATCAGGATTTAATTCTTGTTCTTTTTTGTAAAAATAATACGCTGTACTCGTTCCGTGATGTGTTCTTATAAAATCGATAATTCTATCTGGTAACTTATTTTTTTTAGCCAACTCTACTCCTTTTATCACATGATCTGTAATAATTTTAGAACTATCTCTGGGTGATAAATCGTTGTGCGGGTTTACGCCTGTAGATTGATTTTCTATAAAATACATAGGGTTTAACATTTTACCAATGTCGTGATACAAAGCACCAGTTCTTACAAGCATCGAGTTTGCACCAATCTCATTTGCTGCAGCTTCTGCTAAATTAGCAACTTGCATAGAGTGTTGAAACGTTCCTGGGGCTTTTTCATTAAGCTCTCTTAAAAGCTTTGTGTTGGTGTTAGACAACTCTAAAAGTGTCACATCAGACACTAAACCAAAAACCTTTTCATAAATATAAATTAAAATAATTGATAAGAATGAAAGTGCGCCGTTTGCTGCAAACAACCAAAAATAATCGCCATTTATTTGAGATGGATTGCCTTCCTTTATTATCGAAAATGCAAAGTACGTAATCATATAAATCCCTGTAATTTGAGCAACAGAAATAAACAGATTGGCTCTTTTATACAGTTCAGAAACGGTTAGTATGGTTACAATACCCGCAATAATATGCAGATAAATAAACTCGAAACTATTTGGTACAATATACCCTAAAAGCAACACTGTTAAAACATGCGTAAACAATCCTAAACGTGCATCGAAAAAAGCTTTTATAATAATAGGAAGAATACTTAAAGGAACAATATATAAATAATCTGAATTATATTTGATCACTAAAGTTTGAATAAAAATAATAGCAAAGACATTAAAGAATATAAAAGTAACTTTATTATTATTTTCGAAAGTTTCAAATCGATATTTATGCAGAAATAACAATAACATCAGCAAGGCCAATGACACTAAAATTGTGTATCCAAAAACAATCCAATTATAATTTGAATCTGTCCATACTTTAGATTCAGATTCACTTTTTAAGGAGTTTAAAATTGCTAATTTCTTGCCTTCAACAATGCCTCCTTTTAAGATAATTAATTCGCCTTCGGTAACTTTTCCTTGCGTATATGAAATGCGATTAATTTCATTTTCGACTACCTTATCTGTAAATACTTTATCGTAAGAAATATTTGGTTTTATAATGCTCGCTAAAATATTTAAGAGTGATTTTTGCCCTAATGAATATGGTTCTTTGCCTAAATTAGAATTAATAATCGTTAAAACATCTTTAGAAGTTAGCAGACTTTTAAACAAAACATCTTGCACCTCATTGTCTTTTTTTAACGCTATAATTTCATTAGTGCTAGAAACTCTATTCTCACTTGTTACCGCTAAAAAACCAGGTGTATAAACTTTTTTTATAACGCTTTCACCAACACTTTTAAGCCTATTAATAGCATCAAACGTTAAAGAATCATTGGCTTTTAAAAGTCCTATTCTATTTTTAAAGGTTTCATTTACTTTAGACACCAATTCGGTGTCATATAAAAAGTACAATTTTGTATTTGTTTTAATTTCTTTCTTCTCTAAAAAAATTTCTTCGGCTGTTTTTTGAATCGCAAAATCAAAGGTTGCGTATAAATTGTCATACTTCCAAAGCTGACCATTGTTAAAATCATACTTAAATTGACCTCCTTTCGGAAATAAATAGACAATAGCAACTGTGGTAATTAAAAACAAAATCACCTTGTAGATAATTGTATTGTTTCTGTAGATTTTATTTACAAACTCACTCATGAAAAAAACGTTGTTAAGCACACAAACTTACAGTAAAAATGCGAACACAAAAAATTACAATTATAATAAGATTTCTTTTTGATTTAAAATGGTTATTTTAGCACCCATATTAAAGAGAAGAACATACTTAAATTTATAGCATGAAAGACGTAGTAATTGTATCAGTAGCAAGAACTCCAATTGGAAGTTTTATGGGTAGCTTATCAAGTATACCTGCAACAATTTTAGGAGCAACAGCCATAAAAGGAGCTTTAGACAAAATTAATTTAAATCCTAATTTAGTGCAAGAAGTTTTTATGGGCAATGTGGTTTCTGCGGGTTTAGGACAAGCACCTGCAAGACAAGCTGCAATTTATGCTGGTATTCCTGACTCGGTTCCATGCACAACTGTAAACAAAGTATGTGCTTCTGGTATGAAAGCAATTATGTTAGCGGCTCAAACAATTGCTTTGGGAGATGCTGATGTTGTGGTTGCTGGTGGTATGGAAAACATGAGTATGATTCCTCATTATCAATATGCAAGAAACGGTTCTAAATTTGGTCCGATAACTTTAGAAGACGGAATGCAAAAAGATGGTCTGGTAGATGCGTATGACAAAGTTGCCATGGGGGTTTGTGCTGATGAATGTGCTACTGAATATGGCTTTTCTAGAGAAGATCAAGATGCATTTGCAATTCAGTCTTACAAAAGATCTGAAAAAGCTTGGAGCGAAGGTAAATTTGCTGATGAAATTGTACCTGTTTCAATTCCGCAAAGAAGAGGAGAACCTGTTATCTTTTCTGAAGACGAGGAGTTTAAAAATGTAAAGATGGATAGAATATCTACTTTAAGAGCTGCTTTTACAAAAGACGGAACGGTAACAGCTGCAAACGCATCGACTATAAATGATGGTGGCGCTGCTTTAGTTTTAATGTCTGCGGATAAAGCAAAAGAATTAAATCTTACGCCTCTTGCAAAAATAGTAAGTTATGCAGATGCCGCTCACGAACCAAAATGGTTTACCACTGCGCCGTCTAAAGCATTACCAAAAGCTTTGGCAAAAGCAAATATTTCTATGGATGATGTAGATTATTTTGAGTTAAACGAGGCTTTTTCTATTGTTGGTTTAGCAAATATGAAAATCTTAAATATTACTGATAAAAATGTTAACGTAAATGGGGGTGCTGTATCTTTAGGCCATCCGTTAGGGGTTTCTGGGGCTAGAATTGTAATTGCGTTAACCTCTATTCTAAAACAAAATAATGCAAAAATTGGTGCAGCTGCTATTTGTAATGGTGGCGGTGGTGCAAGTGCAATTGTGATAGAAAAAATTTAACTCAAAACTTATAACTTGTTATACGGAATTTGTACTTTAAGTAGTGTTGCTTTAAGAGTAGAACCATCAGACAAATCAGAAATGATTAGTCAGGTATTGTTTGGCGAAAACTTTACAATTCTTGAAAAACAAAAATATTGGAGTAAAATTAAAATATCTTTTGACGCCTGCGAAGGTTATATAGACAATAAACAATTTGAAGAAATTTCTGAAGATTTATTCACAAAACTCGCTACTCAAAAGAAGGTGTATGCTGGTGAAGTAATCGATTTTATCACAAATTCAACAAACGATTTATTAACGATTCCTTTAGGATCGAGATTGCCTTTTTTTACAAATGATACATTTCAATTAAACGGAAAAACATTTAGTTATCAAGGAAACGTTCTTTCTGGAAAACTGCCTAAAAAGGAGCTAATACAAAAGGCTTTTACGTTTTTAAATACGCCTTTTCTTTGGGGCGGAAAAACACCTTTTGGTATTGATTGTTCTGGTTTTACCCAAATAGTATATCAACTATGTGGTTATAAATTATGCAGAAATACCAATGAGCAAGCAAAACAAGGTGATGTATTAAGCTTTATAGAAGAAAGCGAGCCTGGAGATCTAGCTTTTTTTGATAATGAAGAAGGAGAAATAATTCATGTTGGCATTATCTTACAAGATTATCATATTATACATGCCCATGGCAAAGTAAGAATTGACACGCTAGATCATAGCGGTATTTTTAATCATGATTTGCAAAAGCACACCCACAGATTAAGAGTTATTAAAAAAATGATATAAAAAAAACCGAAATCGTACGATTTCGGTTTTTTTATTATTGCGAATAGATGTAGTTTACATACCTCTCAATTTCTTGTAAATTGGTCTTAACACTTCTGCTTTTGAAGTGTTTCCTGTAAGATCATAAATATTTAATAAAGATTTTACAGTCTCTTCTGTTCTTTTTATGGAATCAGCTTTTTCTAAATAAGGAAGTGCTCTTTTGTACAAAGCTTTTTGAACCACTGCCAATTCATCATACTTTTTAAAATTAGACAAGTTTTTATTCATTTCATCTACAATCTCTTTTTCGCCAGATAAAATTGCTACCGATAAGTTCATATAAGCATCGCCATATTCAGGGTCTAGTTCAATCGCTTTTTTATAATAACCAATTGCTTCCTCTGTTTTCTTCTCATTCTGATTAACAACACCTAAATTAAATAATAAGGTTGGGTTGTTTGGATCTAATTCAATCGCTTCTTGCATTAATGCACCAAACTTATCCATCTGACCTAACTTAATATATAATTGAGCTTCATTTAACAATAAGTTTAAATCTTTTGGATCTGATTCTCGTGCTTTCTTAATCGCAACAATTGCTTCATCAGTTTTTCCTTGCGCTATTAAAATATAACTAATATTCTTTACAATATCGGCTTCTTTAGATTCTGAATTTTCTTGAGTTGGATTGTTATACTTTCCAAACTTAACCATTGTATCTCTATTCTCTTTAGAACCTAGATTTTCTTTCTCATCAGTATCTGCACTGATGGCAAAAAATTCAGTTTTAACGCCAGTATATCCTATATTTTGAAGCTCTTTGTAATAGTTCAAAGATTGATCAAACTTTTTTGCCAAAGAAGCACTTACTGCCGCATTGTATAAAAAAGAGGTATCTGTAGGACTTAACTTATACGTTAAATAAAAATTTTTAGCAGCTACTTCATAATCTTTATCTGTATTGTAAGCCTTTACTGCTTTTTCAGAAACAAACTGAATTAAGTCATTTAATTGAGGAGTGGCATCGTCTGTATATCTCGATTTTCCACTTTCTTTTTCTACTTGAAATAATTTATTGTAAGCTTCAGCAGCTTTTTTCGGATCCATTTTGCCGTAAGCAGCTCCTTTTACAAAGTAATACTTTGCTTCGTATTTAGAGTCCATGTTTGCTTCCATACTTTCTAATGGAAGAATTGCTGCTTGAGCCTCCTTAAAAAGACCTTTCTTAATGGCTTTTTCGGCAGTCTTTAATTCGTTTTTTTGCGCAAAGGTTGCTATTGACATCAATCCTAAAGAAAGCGCTACTATTTTATTTTTCATTTTACTACTTATTAATTTATTTGTTATTCTTGGTTATCATTTTCAATTTCCGTGCCATTCTCTATTTCATCATCAGAATCTATCCCTTCAGGATTTTCATCTTCTAAATCTATAACCTCCTCACCTTCTTCACGCATTACTTTTGCAACGGCAGCAATACTGTCATCACCCTTAATATTAATTAAACGTACACCTTGTGTTGCACGCCCCATAACACGTAAATCTTCTACAGCCATTCTAATCGTTAATCCAGATTTGTTAATAATCATTAAATCGTTAGAATCATCTACGTTTTTAATGGCTACTAAATTACCTGTTTTTTCAGAAATATTTAACGTTTTAACACCTTTACCACCTCTGTTGGTAATTCTATAATCATCTAATTTAGAACGTTTTCCGTATCCTTTTTCAGAAACAACAAGTATATTACTTTCCATATCGTTTACAGCAACCATTCCAATAACTTCGTCATTTTCGTGTTGCAAAGTAATACCTCTAACTCCAGAAGCAGTTCGTCCCATTGGGCGCGTTTTAGCTTCTTCAAAACGAATCGACTTTCCAGATGCTAATGCTAACATTACTTGGCTATCGCCAGTTGTTAATTTAGCTTCTAGTAACTCATCACCCTCTTTAATCGTTATTGCATTAATACCATTAGTTCTTGGTCTAGAATATTGCTCTAAAGAAGTCTTTTTAACCTGACCTTTCTTCGTTGCCATGATTACATAATGACTGTTAATGTATGCCTCGTCTTTTAAATCTTGTGTTACCAAAAATGCTTTTACAGAATCGTCTTGTTCTATGTTAATTAAATTCTGCATCGCTCTACCTTTGGTATTTTTACCACCTTCAGGAATTTCGTATACACGCATCCAGAATACTTTTCCTTTTTGCGTAAAGAACATCATATATTGATGGTTGGTACCCACAAATAAATGTTCTAGAAAATCTTCATTTCTTGTTGTTGCTCCTTTTTGACCTCTTCCTCCTCTATTTTGAACCTTATACTCATCTAGATTCGTACGTTTTAAATAGCCTGCATTTGAAATTGTTACTACTACTTTGGTATCAGGAATCATGTCTTCAATGCGCATGTCTCCACCTGCATATTCGATAACAGATCGTCTATCATCTCCATATTTGTCTCTAATATGCAACAGTTCGTCTTTTATAATTTGATAACGTCTTGGCTCATTCGCTAAAATATCTTGTAAATCAGTAATCGTTAACATTATTTCATCAAACTCTGCCCGCAACTTATCTTGTTCTAAGCCTGTTAATTGACGCAAACGCATTTCTACGATTGCTTTTGCTTGAATTTCTGTTAACGCAAAACGCTCAATTAAACTCTCTCTAGCTTCATCTGCATTATTAGAGGCTCTAATAATTCTAATAACCTCATCAATATTATCCGAAGCAATAATTAATCCTTCTAAAATATGCGCTCTTGCCTCTGCTTTCTTTAATAAGTATTCTGTTCTACGAACAATAACTTCATGTCTGTGCTCAACAAAATAAAGAATTAATTGCTTTAGATTTAATTGTTCTGGTCTTCCTTTTACCAATGCAATGTTATTGACACTGAAAGAAGTCTGTAATTGTGTGTATTTAAATAATTTATTTAAAACAATATTTGGTATGGCATCACGCTTTAAAATATACACGATACGCATTCCGTTTCTATCAGATTCATCACGGATATTCGCAATACCTGATATTTTTTTCTCATTTACCAAATCAGCAGTTTTCTTAATCATATCTGCTTTATTCACTTGGTACGGAATTTCTGTAACGATAATACATTCACGCCCTTTTACCTCTTCAATAATCGCTTTGGCACGCATTACAATACGACCACGACCTGTATGAAAAGCTTCTCTAACACCGTCATACCCATAAATAATTCCTCCTGTAGGAAAATCTGGAGCTGTGATGTGTTGCATTAACTCATCGATCTCTATATCATTATTTTCAATGTAGGCGATGGTACCGTTTATAACTTCAGTAATGTTGTGAGGCGCCATATTAGTGGCCATTCCCACAGCAATTCCAGAAGCTCCGTTTACCAATAAATTAGGAATTCTAGTTGGCAAAACAGTAGGTTCTAATAAAGTATCATCAAAATTTAAACGATGATCTACCGTATCTTTTTCAATATCAGCCAACATATCTTCTGATATCTTTTGCATTCTTACCTCGGTATAACGCATTGCAGCTGGCGAATCCCCGTCTACAGAACCAAAATTTCCTTGACCATCAACCATCATATAACGCACACTCCAGCTTTGTGCCATACGCACCATAGAATCGTACACAGAAGTATCTCCGTGAGGGTGATACTTTCCTAAAACTTCTCCAACAATTCTTGCAGATTTTTTATAGGTTCCGGTGGCCTTAATACCCAACTCATGCATCCCAAATAAAACTCTTCTATGAACGGGTTTTAAGCCGTCTCTTACATCGGGTAATGCTCTTGAAACAATCACTGACATTGAATAATCAATGTATGCAGCTTTCATCTGCTCTTCAATATTAATCGGAATTAATTTTTCTCCGTCTGCCATATATTATTCTTATTAGTATTTATCCTAATTTTTTAAAACAAGGCAAGATAACATTTCTTATAGTACTTGCAAAGGCTTTCACCCTTGGAATGCATCATAGTTATCAACATTTTTTTATAATTTTTAACAGTCATTTATTTGTCTGACTTCTATTAGTTTTATACCTTTAATGAAAAGTCAAATTGGCAGTTATTTATATTGGCATCTTTTTTGTAATAAATGAGAAAAGAAGAAGACTAAATTCACCTGAATACAAAAAGAAATATGGACGATAATTTTTCACCAAAAGTAAGAGACGTAATCACATTCAGTAAAGAAGAGGCTTTAAGATTAGGGCACGAATTTATTGGAACAGAGCATCTTTTATTAGGTTTAATAAGAAAAGGAGAAGGAAAAGCAATTGAGATATTAACAGCTTTTGATGTTGATTTAATATTACTTCGAAAAAAATTAGAACAATTAAATCCTTCAAATCCTGCCTTTGTAGAAGGCACAGAAAAACCTAGTTTACGATTAACAAGACAAGCAGAAAAAGCATTAAAAACTACTTTTTTAGAAGCTAAATTATATCAAAGTGACGCGATTGACACTGCCCACCTATTGTTGTGTATTTTAAGAAATGAAAATGACCCAACAACTAAGCTAATGCAGAAGTACCAGGTAAATTATGACGAAGCAAAAGCTTTGTATAAACAATTGCATGTAGATGATACTGACGATGACATTTTACCTTCAAACCCAATTGCAGAGACGCCTTCGGATGATGAATATCCTCCAGGGAAATCAAATCCTTTTGATCAATCTCAAAAAGGAAAAACGGTTAAGAAATCTAAAACACCTGTTTTAGACAATTTTGGTCGTGATTTAACAGATTTAGCAGAAAAAGGAAAACTAGATCCTGTTGTTGGTAGACAAAAAGAAATTGAGCGAGTTTCTCAAATTTTAAGCAGAAGAAAGAAAAATAACCCAATGCTAATTGGGGAACCTGGTGTTGGTAAATCTGCAATTGCAGAGGGTTTAGCTTTAAGAATTATAGAACGCAAAGTTTCTAGAATTTTATTTGATAAGCGAATTGTTTCTTTAGATTTGGCAAGTTTAGTTGCTGGTACAAAATATAGAGGTCAGTTTGAAGAACGTATGAAAGCGTTAATGAATGAGCTTGAAAAGAATGATGATATTATTCTTTTTATTGATGAAATCCATACCATTGTTGGTGCGGGTGGCGCAACAGGCTCTTTAGATGCTTCTAATATGTTAAAACCTGCTCTGGCTAGAGGAGAAATACAATGTATTGGTGCCACTACGTTAGATGAGTTTAGAACAAATATCGAAAAAGATGGCGCTTTAGAACGTCGTTTTCAAAAGGTAATTGTAGAACCAACTACAGTAGATGAAACCATACAGATTTTACACAATATTAAAAGTAAATACGAAGAACATCATCATGTAAATTATACAGATGATTCTATTGAAGCGTGTGTGAAATTAACAAATAGATACATGACGGATAGATTTTTACCTGACAAAGCTATCGATGCTTTAGATGAAGCAGGATCTAGAATTCATATTACAAATATTGTAGTTCCTAAACAGGTTTTAGAATTAGAATCTCAATTAGAAATTATTCGTGATCAAAAAACAAAAGCAGTAAATGGACAGAAATATGAGGAAGCTGCCAAATTGCGAGATGACGAAAAAAATATGGAAGCTGCTTTAAATTCCGCGCAAAAACAATGGGAAGACGACTCTAAATTAAACAGAGAAATTGTAACCGAAGATAATGTTGCCGAAGTAGTTTCTATGATGACAGGCATTCCTGTAAATAGAGTTGCAGAAGCAGAAAGCCACAGATTGCATGAACTTCCTTCTACCATTAAAGGAAAAGTGATTGGGCAAGATGAAGCAGTTACCAAAGTAGTAAAAGCAATTCAAAGAAACAGAGTAGGATTAAAAGACCCTAACAAACCAATTGGTTCTTTTATTTTCTTGGGACAAACGGGTGTTGGTAAAACACAATTAGCGAAAGTTTTAGCACGTGAATTATTTGATTCTGACGATTCTTTAATTAGAATTGATATGAGTGAATATATGGAGAAATTTGCTATTTCACGTTTAATTGGTGCACCTCCAGGATACGTAGGTTATGAAGAAGGCGGCCAATTAACAGAAAAAGTTCGAAGAAAACCGTATGCAGTTATTCTATTAGATGAAATTGAAAAAGCGCATCCAGATGTTTTTAATATGTTGCTACAGATTTTAGATGATGGCCATATTACAGACAGTTTAGGTAGAAAAATTGACTTTAGAAATACCATTATTATAATGACTTCTAATCTTGGTGCTCGTCAATTAAAAGACTTTGGTGGTGGTGTTGGTTTTGGAACTTCTTCTAAAAATGACCAAGCAGACTCTTATGCAAAATCTGTGATTGAAGGTGCTTTAAAGAAATCTTTTGCTCCTGAATTCTTAAACAGAATTGATGATGTAATTATCTTTAATGCTTTAGAAAGAGAAGATATTCATTCTATTATTGATATTGAATTAGACAAACTTCTAAACAGAATTTTAGATTTAGGATACACGTTAAATTTAAGCGAAGAGGCAAAAGATTATATTGCTGATAAAGGATTCGATAAAAAGTATGGTGCAAGACCTCTAAAAAGAGCAATTCAGAAATATATTGAAGATGCTTTAGCAGAAGAAATTGTAAACTCTAATTTAACCGAAGGCGATAGTATTATGATGGACTTTGATAAAGAAAAGGACGAACTTACTATAAAAATAGAGAAAGGCGAAAAGAAAAAGGAAATTAGAACAGAAAGTAATTCTTAATTTTTTTTTAATTAATTGACACAAAAAACTCGAAGTAATTACTTCGAGTTTTTTACTTTTAAATCACTATGGCAACACTAGAACAAAAATTAAAAAACCCCGTTTGGCATTCCTTAAATGAAACCCATAAAAAATTCAAAATAGAATTTGATGGCGTGCACTTTTATAAACCAGATATCTTAACTTTCGGTGGTTTTATCGATGCAACAAAAACTAAAAAAGCGCTAAATCAATTTGTAAAATCTGCAGATACATTTTTTCTAGTTTCAGAAAATAAAGACCCAATAATCGATGCATCAAAAGTAATTTTAGAAAAAAAAATTGATGGTTGTCAAATGGTTTTAGATTCTTTGATTGACCTTGAAATTACTGAAAAAATAGTTTTATTAACCGAAGAATATCTCGATGAAATTTACAATTTAATTTGGCTAGTAATGCCCGGTTTTTATCAAAAAAATAGTTTTGAATTGGGCAATTATTACGGTATTTTTAAAGATGACAAATTAGTTGCTATTACAGGCCAAAGAATGCAAACCGATTCTTTTATTGAAGTAAGTGCTGTGGTTACACATCCTGATTTTACAAAAAGAGGACTCGCTAAACAATTAGTTACCCACACCACAAAAGAAATTTTAAAAGAAAATAAACTTCCTATTTTACATACCAACAAAGGAAACCCAGCAATTTTTCTTTATGAAAAATTAGGCTATAAAATTACCAGAGATATGAATTGGTGGTTATATAATAAAAAGTAAAACACTAATTACAAATATATTGCACTACATAAAAAGGGTTTTCCTATATATTTTCTGAAATTAAAAAGTTAAATTAATATTCTAAATTAAATATCATTGGTGTCCGATTAAAAATATTTTTAGTTTGATAAACCCTCTTAAAATAAAGGATTCTGCGAATTTTTTTAAATGACACCTTGCTTTTTTAAAAATAATTTCATCAACATAAAATAGACAATTTTATTTTAACTTGTAGCTGTTTGTTGGTGGTTAGGGTAAAGTCTTGGTTCCCTAACTGCCGGCAGGTTGGTTCTGAAAGCAGAGCAATCTCGAGTCTTTTATCGGACAAGAAGAATTAAATATTAACAATAAAGCGTTTGATATGCCTATAAATGCTACCTAAATGAATACCCTCGAACCCAAGATTTCGCTAAAAAGCAAAATTAGCCTGCCTGCCAAACAGGCTGGTTCAACTTACAATTTTGAATTCATAGCTTATTTACAACATAGACAGCACCTAAACATACCAAAGGAGCTATCGGTATTATCCAAAACGGAAAAGTTTTGTACTCAAAACCATTCGGTTTAGCTAGTTTAGAGTATCAGGTTCTGAATACCACAAAAACAATCTTTACTATCGGTTCAGTTTCTAAACAATTTGCCGCAATTGTAACTTTAATGCTTCACTAGAAAGGATTGTTATCGATAGATGACGACATCCGAAAATAGTTGCCTGATATGCCAGATTTTGGTCATACCATTACCATGCGCCAAATGTTACATCACACCAACGAAATGCGTAGTTTGCACGCTATGTAAAGTTTAGCGAGTTGACGAGATAACAATTCTAGAACAAATGAAGATTTAAATCGTTTTATGCGAAAGCAAAAAAAACTAAATTTTATTCCTGGCGATGAATTTCTATATTGTAATACGGTTTATATGCTCATGGTGAATAGTATTGGAAATGTAACTAAAGAAAAATTTACCGACTGGATGAAAGCCAATGTTTTTGAGCCCTTAAGAATGACAAATACCTATATAGAAGACAGGTATGATCGAATTGTTCCCAATAATGCAACCTCTTATTATAATGAAAAGATAATTTCTTTAGAGCGGTAGCGTATTGGGGTTATATAGGCTCTATAAACGTATACTCAACCACAAAAAACCTATTAAATTGGTTTCAAAATTTTACTGTATCCACTTCAAATTGGCGCTCAACTTTTAAAATGCTTCAAACGACCGATTCACTCAATAATGGAAACAAAAATAAGTATATTTTTGGCCTATTCATGGATAACGTTAAAGGGTCTGACAAAATTCAGCATGGAGTTGCTAGTGTTGGTTTTAGAAGCTATGCAAGTGTGTATCCAGAAAAACAATTAAGTATTGCAATCTTAACTAATTTTTCGTCTGCTGCTATAGGAAGTATTGAGCGCAGTACCGCTGCTATTTTTCTAAAACCTAAACCGAGAGCCATTGCAAAAAAATAAATATGAAGATTGAAGATTCAAAACAACAGATCCATTAGCGCAATTAACTAGAAAATAGAATCGGGTATTATTATGACTATTAGTATAAAAAACGATCAATTAATAGCCCATCATGCCAGAAATGACGATTTCCCTGTAAAACTTAAAAGTAAAAATGCTTTAGAAATAGTAAGTATTGGCTCAATAAACATTGTTCGAGACACTGAAAACATAATTACAGGAATTATAATTTCTAATGGAAAAGCTCGATGCTTGGTTTAAAAAACAGCCATAAAACAATCCTAAAAATAGGATCTATTTGCAAAAAGCGCAGTACTTATTTTAAAAAAATTTAAACAAAACCACAAATGGGAATAATCAAAGCATAATCTACTTTCTTGAATTACTTTTAAATTTTTTATCTGAAGTTTGTTTGTTACTTTAGTTGCTTTAAAACTCACAGCTAATAAAATTATATAACTAAAAATAATGATACTTATAGACTATCCTTTTGTTTCAGATTTTCTCATAAAAACGATTAAAGACAATAATTTTGAAATCATTGCCACCAAAGAAGCGAAGTCATTGATCAATGACGATGCACTAAATTGGATTTCAGAAAGCGATGCAAAACATACGTTTTTAAACAGTGTAAATCCTATTATATATACAAATTCAGAAAATTCATTACCATGGATTTTTAAAAATCTAAAATCAACAAACCTCCCTGAACAAATAAAATTCTTTAAAGATAAATTTGCCTTTAGAGAGCTCACTGCAGCGCTATTTCCTGATTTTCTATTCAGAAAAATTAAAATAGAAGAAATTCAAACTTTAAACATAAATGAAATAAAACTGCCTTTTGTAATCAAACCCTCTTTAGGTTTTTTTAGTATTGGCGTGCATATTATTCATAATGAGTTAGATTGGAACACCGCAAAAAAAGAACTGAACTATGAAACTCTAAAAAGCATTTATCCTAAAGATGTTATGGATGCTTCTACCTTTATTATTGAAGAATACATAGAAGGAGAAGAGTTTGCCATAGATGCCTACTTTAATGCGGATGGAGAAGTAGTAATTCTAAATATTCTACATCATAAATTTTCTTCGAGTACCGATGTAAGTGACCGAGTGTACTCCACTTCTCAAAGCATCATTCGTACCTATAAAGAAAGTATTGAAAATTTCTTAAAACCAATAGGAAAAAAAGCAGCTTTAAAAAACTTTCCCTTGCATTTAGAGGTTAGAATTGATAAAAATAATGTAATTAAACCTATCGAAATTAACCCACAAAGATTTGGAGGTTGGTGCACAACAGGAGATCTTTCTTTTTATGCATTTGGATTTAATTCGTATCAATATTTATTTTTAAATAAAAAACCGAATTGGGATGCTATTTTCAAAAACGATAAAAATGAAATTTATAGCATTATTTTATTAAATAATAATTCAGGTATAAAGCCATCAGAAATAGCTTCTTTTGATTTTAATATGCTTGCGCAAGATTTAGAAAACATAGTCGTGGTAAGAGAATTAGATTTTAAAAAATATCCTGCATTCGGACTTCTATTTATCAAAACAAGTGAAGGAAATGAGAAGGAGCTAAATGAGATTCTAAATTCTGATTTGGCTAAATATATTACAAAAATCAATTAGAAAATCAATTTATAAATGATGAAATGGTATAAAATATAGCTGTAAAACAAAAAATTAAAACAGCAGAAATTCTCTAATAATGTTCTAATACAAGCATCCTAAATTATTTACTATTCTTTTAAAAATTGATAAAAAAAACCCACCAATAAGCGTCTATAATAATCAGGAGGTTACAAAAAAATAAAACACGAAAACCAACTCATAAAGTAAATAAACAAAAAAACGCTTGGTCAATCCAAGCGTTTTTTTGTTTATTTACTAATTCGAGTCCGATTAAAAATAGATTAGGTTTATATATCGTTCCTAAATGAAGAGATTTCACTTGTTTTAAAATGACACCTTGTTTTTTAGAGTTAACTGTAATTAGCTATAATCTAGTCTTAATTCTTCTCTCTTGTTTCTTTTATCTTGTTTCTTTTATCTCGTCTCCAACAATAATAATATTTTAAAAATCAGCATTTAAATCCCAAGCTTCTAAAGTTTCTTTTAAGGTTTTGATAAACATGCCGCCTAAAGCACCATTTACAACTCTATGATCATAAGAATGCGACACAAACATTTTTTGTCTAATTCCTATAAAGTCTCCATCTGGCGTTTCAATCACAGCAGGTACTTTTCTAATAGCACCTAAAGCTAAAATTGCTACCTGTGGTTGGTTTATTATTGGGGTTCCCATGACAGAACCAAAACTACCAACATTTGTTACCGTATATGTTCCTCCTTGAATGTCGTCTGGTTTTAAAGCATTATTTCTAGCTCTTGTTGCCAAATCATTTACAGCTTTTGTCATTCCTACTAAATTTAATTGATCTGCATTTTTAATCACAGGCACAATTAAATTTCCGTCTGGCAAAGCGGCTGCCATTCCTAAATTGATATTTTTCTTTTTGATGATGGTATCGCCATTTAAAGCAATATTAATCATCGGATATTTTTTAATAGTCGATGCAATTGCATGCATTAAAATTGGCGTAAACGTTAATTTTTCACCTTCTCTTTGTAAAAAAGCGTCTTTTACTTTCGTTCTCCACTTTACAATATTAGTCACATCAATCTCTATAAAAGACTGTACATGCGCAGAGGTCTGAACAGAATCTACCATGTGTTTCGCAATCAACTTGCCCATTCTACTCATTTCGATGATTTCATCACCTCCATTTACAGATACCGGTGTTGCTTTAGAAACCGTTTTTTCAATTACTTTTTCAGGTGCTTTTTCAGTTGATTTTGGCGCCTCTACTTTTGCAGGAGCTACCTCATTTGGTGTTGCTTTCCCTCTATTTTCTATGTACGATAAAATATCGTCTTTTGTTACTCTACTATCTTTTCCAGAACCCGAAATAGTTTCTAGCTCTTGCATCGAAATATTTTCTGTTTGGGCAATATTTCTTACTAATGGCGAATAAAACTTACCAGAATCTGAAGTTTTAGAAATCGGATCAGCAACCACTTCTGCTGCTTTTTCAATCGATTTTTCTACTTCTGCAACTTCGTTTGGCGTTTCCTCCACTTTTTCAGTTTTAGTATCAACCTCACCAGAATCCTCGCCTTCAATCTCTATAATAGCAATTGTTTCTCCAACAGCAACTACGTCATCCTTTTGATACAGAATTTCTATTAGCTTCCCTGCTACTTCACTTGGCACTTCAGAATCTACTTTATCAGTAGCTATTTCTACAATAGCTTCATCTAATTCAATAGTATCTCCAACTTCTTTTAACCAAGAAGTTATTGTTGCTTCTGCAACGCTTTCACCCATCTTGGGTAATTTTAATTCAAAAATTGCCATTTTTTTCTAGTTTAAGAGACTGCAAAAGTACGACAAAGCGATGATTTTAATGTTTTTTTATCTTTTTAATTTATCAACAAAAAAAATATAAATTATATTATTCGTAAAAAAAAAGCTAAAATTATAATTATTACAAAATATAATATACAATTTAGCTTTTATATTTAAACATATACTAAAGAGAGTCGCTTAATTATCTGCTCTATTTTTTACTTTTTCTAATTCTCTTTGCGCACGTTTTAGGGCTTTTTCTGCTTTTTTTAATGCTCTTTCTGCCTCTTCTTTGTCTTGCTGTTTAGAATCTGTGCCAGAAATTGCATCTTTAAGAACATCACCAAAATCGTTCATCATCGTAATCATATTCGTACTTGCATATTCCTTGTCCACGTAAATTCTTAATCGATCTTCGGTAAGTTTACATTCATAGACTTTTTCTCCGTTTTCACTTTTTAACCATTTGTGCATGTCTTTAGAGACTGTTAAATTTTTATCTCCTAACTTATCCGTCACTAATTTTTTAAGACTTTCAAATTTACTTTCATGGAATTTTGCCGAAAATTTATAAACATTGTCATTCCTTTTGATAGAGACTGAAGAATTTTCTTCTTTATCATCCGTATCAAAACTAAAAGAATAAGAATTACTTTTTGTGGTTGATGAAGAAGTAGTTTTTGGAGTTTTAAGTGTTTTTGGAGTTCCTTGCCCAAAAGTACTACTTGATAAAAATAAAGCTGCTACTGTTGTTAAAAATAAATTTTTCATACGTCTGTTTTTAAGATTATTGTGAGGCAAATATATTTCTGAATTTCACTTAAAAAAAATATTCCTAGTTCGTTAACCCAAGATTAACCGTCGTAAAAAGACATTAACCTACTTTAAACTCTAAACCAATTCCGCGAATACTTTCTATAGAAATTTTACGATCTTCTTTAAAATATTTACGTAATCTGCTAATAAAAACATCCATACTTCTGCCCGAAAAAAAGTCATCGGTGCTCCAAACTGCTTTTAAAATCTCTTCTCTTTTTAATAATTGATTTTTATGATGGTACAAAAACTGGATTAACTCCCCCTCTTTTTCTGTGAGTCTTTGCGTCTTATGATGAAGCTGAAGTTCTAATCTTTTGGTATTGAACTTGTAGTTTCCTATTTGCACAATTTCTTCGGAAGTGATATTTGAAGTAATGTTGCTTATAGCTCTTTGTGTTCTTTTTAAAATATTACTTAATCTTAAAACCAGTTCGTCAGCTTCAAAGGGTTTTACAATATAATCATCTGCGCCTAATTGTAAACCTTTTAATGTATCCTCCTTCATTTTTCTGGCGGTAAGAAAAACAAAAGGGACTTCAGGGTTTATTTCTATGATTTTTTCAGCCAAAGAAAAACCATCTAATTTTGGCATCATCACATCTAAAACACAGATATTAAAACTGCCTTTATCAAATAATTCTAACGCTTCTTCTCCGTCTTTTGCCCATTCCACAGAAAAACCGACCATCTCTAAATATTGTTTTAAAATGCTACCAAAATCGGCATCGTCTTCTGCTAATAAAATGTGCTTGTTCAAAATCATTATGCTATTGGAATTAAAATGGTAAAACTGGTTCCTTTTCCTTGCTTGCTTTCAACTAAAATTTTACCTTGATGTGCTTTTACAATTTGATTTGTATAATACAAACCCAACCCCAACCCCTTTACATCGTGCACTTCTTTATTGCCTACTCTAAAAAACTTATCGAACAAAAAAGGAACTTCTTTTTTAGGAATCCCTATTCCGTTATCAGAAATAATCAACTTAAAATCTGCAGTTATATTTGCAGAAATAACGATTTTTAAATTCTCTTTGCCGTATTTAACGGCGTTCTCTAAAATATTGAGCACTGCTGTGGTAAAGTAAAATTTATCTACAGATAACGGTATATCAATATTAATGTTCTTACTAATTTGAATATTAGCTAGATTTAACGACAATTGAAAATCATCGACAATCAAATTCAGATATTCGTTTGCATTTACCAGCTCTTTATTCAATTTAATTTCTTGATAGCCCAAAGAATTGTTTACGACCTGATCAATTAACTTTTGCAACCTTATATTCTGTCTTTCAATGGTGTTCACAATATTCTTTGATGGTGCTGAAGCTAAAACCATTTCATCATTCTGTAACATTTTTGTGGCTAATGTTAAGGTTGAAAGCGGTGTTTTTAATTCGTGTGTAATATTATTTACAAAGTCGGTTTTAATATCAACAATTTTCTTTTGTGTAATTAAGTTTATAATGGAATAATACAACAACCAAAAAACTAGTAAAAAGATAAAGATAGACATACCTAATAAAATTGCCATTCTACCAAATACAATTCTTTCCCAACCATCAATATTCATTCTATCTTCTGTTTCAAGTTGAAGATTAAATGTAATGGATCTCATTTCTCCGTTCACCTTTCTATTAAAAACATGATCGGTTAACCACAAAGAATTACTTATTTTATGACCATCTTTCTCATCAAACTTGTGCCCTAACAAATGAAAGGAGGGCGTTTTTAAAGATGAAAAAATAGTGTCATTTTTTATACCAGCACTATCTAAAACAATAATGGTATTTACAACCTTTTGAAATTTTAAATCATACCCAATCTCTTGCTCTTTTAATTCTTTTTCATAAGATTCAATATAAACGCGATTGATCGAATCTGTGTAAGAATTCAACTTTTCTAAAACTTGTTTTTTTGTGATTTTTTTTACGTAATAATCTGCAATTAAGTTTAAGAAATTGTCTTGCAAAGTTTCGTTAATTCCATCTAATTTTGGAGATAGGTCATCTAACCTAGAAATAGATTTTTTGGTTTCGGCAATAAAAGCAGTCTTCTTTAATTTATAGGTATTGTTAATTAAATATCCTTGAATAACAGACAACGCCAATAAACCCAAACTAGAAATAACAATTAGAAGCCTAATTTTTTTGTTCATTTTCAAAAATAAGAAAATGATTTTTTATTTATTTAGAAAAAGGCTTTATTAACCTTGTATTAACTTAAAACGAAACCCATTCTTTAGGATTCATAAGTACCTCTAGAAGTCTTGCTTCTTCGCTTCCTTTTTCTGGCTGATGATTGTACTTCCATTGCACAATTGGCGGCAAACTCATTAAAATACTTTCTATTCTTCCGTTGGTTTTTAAACCAAACAAAGTTCCTCTATCATGCACTAAATTAAACTCAACATAACGACCTCGCCTTACTTCTTGCCAATCTTTATGTGCTTTTGTAAACGGAATTTCTTTTCTTTTTTCTACAATCGGAACATAGCTTTCTAAAAAACTATTGCCAACTTGCGTCACAAAATTAAATCTATCTTCAATAGAAAATTCATCATTTTCTTTTAAGTAATCGAAAAATAAACCCCCAATTCCGCGGGCTTCATTTCTATGAGAATTCCAGAAATATTCGTCACAGGTTTTTTTGAAATTTTTATAAAAACCGTCATTATGAAGATCACAAGCCGATTTACACACGGTATGAAAATGAGTAGCATCTTCATCAAACAAATAATAAGGCGTTAAATCTTGACCACCACCAAACCATTGTGTCACAATATTTCCTTCCGCATCATACATTTCAAAATAACGCCAATTTGCATGCACTGTTGGCACAAAAGGATTTGTTGGATGCAAAACCAAACTCAACCCGCAGGCAAAAAAATTTCCTTCTTTCACTTTAAATTGGTTTCTTAAAACCTCGGGCAATTCGCCATGAACCGCAGAAATATTAACACCGCCTTTTTCGAAAACTGCACCGTTTTCTATGACTCTCGTTCTGCCCCCTCCGCCTTCTTCTCTTTCCCAAAGATCTTCTTCAAACATAGCTTTTCCGTCTAGTTTTTCTATCCTAGAGGTAATGGCATCTTGTAATTCTTCTATATACTTGTGAAATTTATTTTTCATGCTAACTTTATTCTTGTAAAGTTTCAGATTTATCCTGTAAACTTTCTGTTTCATCCTGCAAGGCTTTTAAAACCTTGTTGGTATTATTACTTTCAATATTACTTTCTTGTTGGCGACCTGCAAGGTTTCCAAAACCTTGTAGGTCTTGTAAATCTTCATTATTCATCTCATTTCTATGACAAATAATAAAATTATCAACAACACCAAAGACATAACTTCTTCTGCATATTTTAAATTTGATTTATAATCTTTGCATAAGAAGAAAACTTGTAATTAGAAAAATCTGATATTAATTTATACTTCTCTAAAATTTCTAGTTTCATGTTTTTTTTTTGATTTTAAATACCTACAAGATTCAAAATAAATCTTTTAGGTGATTTGCGGAACTTTACGAAGGACTTTTATAAAAAAACTGAATTCAAACATAAAAGTTTACAACTTATTTTTCATCAACAAGCTCCTGCTTATCATGTATTAATTTTGCTGTTTTTGTTGATGCTGCCGTTACTGATAAGGGTAAAACAAAAATAATACCAATAATAGGAACTAATAAGCAAAGCATAAAAACAATTCCGTTTCCTACCGCAAAACCTTTGTGCTTTTTTACAAATTTAATACTTTCTTTATAACTTAAATGACGCTCTAAGGTATAATCCATATTACCAAACCCTGCGTAATATGCCTGGACTAAAAACAATAAAATTGTGGAGAATATGTTTACAATCGGAATAAATTTCAGCAATAAAATTGGCAGTGTAATTAGCAATTCTTTACTCAAATTTCTAACATTTATTTTTATACCTCTTATTAATTGATCTGTAAAAGATGTTTTTCTGTGCAAGTGTTTTACATCACCATACAAATGAAACTCGATTTTTTCTGAAACCGGACTCATAAATGGCGCCGACAAAGCCATTATGATGTGTTTATACAAAATTAAGCCAATGATAAAAACCACAACACCACCAATAAAGTTACTGATGGAAATAAAGGTTTCTTTACCCCAATCCCAAATCCATACTTTAGCAATAAAATTGCCCACGTTATCAGATAATACATAGGCCTGAAAACCAATCAGTATAAAAGTTATAATGCTAATCAATATCGGAATTATAAAATATTGCCAAAGTTTTAAGTTGCCTATTAATGCAAAAGCCCCTGCATATTCTTTAATTCCTAAAATTACATTCTTTATCATATTACACCGCAATATCCTCTGTTAGAATTCCGTTATTTTCGTTAATTGATTTTCTAGCCCAAATAGCCAATCCAAAAGTTAAGACACCTAATCTGCCAATGAACATTAAAAAGATAATAACCCATTTACCAAAAGTATTTAAATCTGACGTTATACCTCTACTAATACCAACCGTACCGAGTGCAGATGCTACTTCGAAAACAATATCATCTAATTTTAAATCGTTGGTAAAAGTGATTAAAAAAGTACCAATAAGAATTATTGAGGTATAAAATATAAAAGCTGATGTGGCAATATACAACCTTTCCATAGGTATTTTTCTACCTAAAAAAGTTACGTGCCTGCGTCCTTGCAATCTACTTTTAACAATCGCCAAAATTGCCGTTAACGTGGTTATTTTTATCCCGCCTGCGGTTCCAGAAGGTGATGCACCTATATACATTAAAAAGATACAAATAATAAGCATTGCTTGAGAAAACCCACCAAAATCTACTGTGTTAAAGCCAACGGTAGTCATTGCAGACATGCATTGAAAAAAGGCTGCTAAAAACCTAGAATCTCCCTGTAAAGCTGTAATACTTGGTTCAAAAAAATAGAAAAAAGTAGTTCCGAATAACAATAGAAATACAAAACCATAGAAAATTATTTTAGTCGTAAAGCTTAACTTGTGTGTTTTATGTTTTATCCACATTCCGAAATCTGTAATCACAATAAACCCTAAAGATCCAGAAATAGCTAACATAGCAATAATAAAATTTATAAAATGATTGTCTACATACCCTGTAAAACCGTCGTTAAACAAACTAAAACCTGCCGTACAAAAAGTGCTTATACTATGAAATACAGAAGACCAAACTGCTTCTAAAGTAGGCATTCCTTCATTTTTAAAGGCGATAAAAAATAAAATAGCTCCTAAAATTTCCATGATGAACGTAAACAGAATTACCGATTTTAGAAAGTCGTTTATTTTGATTGTTTTTGGTAACGTAAACTCTGTAGATAGTATTTTTTTATGCCAAACGGTTAACTTTCTCGTGGTCGATAAAATCATAAAAGTAGTGAATGACAAATATCCTATTCCGCCTAACTGAAATAAAGCCATCACAATAAATTGACCGAAAAAATTATAGGTATCAAAAATAGAAATGGTTACCAAGCCTGTGGTAGAAACGGCAGAGGTTGCTGTAAAAAGATGCTCTAATGCTGGCGTGGCAACTTTACTAAAAATGGGAAGCATCAACAGCAAAAAACCTACTATAACGTAGGTTAGAAAACCGTAAAATAAATTTTGTTGCGGACTCCATCCTCTTTTTATAAGGACATACTTTTTAGTTAATTTCTTGAACTTATTATCCATCTTTCTCTTAATCATTTATAGTTTCTCATAGCACCTATAAATACCAACTTCTAGTTCGATTAATACCCATAGCATAGAATAAAATTAAGCTATTTCCTTAAATAAATTAGGTTGTTTTTTAAATTTTTAAAGTCAGATTTATGTGTAACAATAGTAGCTTTAGAAAGTGCTGTTTTAAGTAAATCTATGTAGGTAGTTAATGATTGCTCTTGCCAGTCGATATAAAGTTGCCTACCAATAGCGTTATTATGCAAATCCATTAATTTGGCCATTTCCATGTTAGGCGAAAATTCTTCGTGCCAATCTGTAATTTTCTTTGTCCAAGCTATAACAGCCTCTAAATTAGTACTAAATTTATTACTTTGATTCGCTATTAATAAATTCCATAAAGCATGACGAAAAGCATTTGCCTTATTATGTTTCCCGTGAATATCTGGAAATTCAATTTGAGCAATTCTAATAGTTAAAAAAGTAGCTTTTACAGTGGCAAACATAAATAACGGATGCTGCAGAAACCAAACGAACACTCTAAATATTTTTCTATAATTAAGACTTTTAACAATGTTCCAAAAAGACATGTTTTTTTGTGTTTTTAGCTTTTGGCTTTTAGTTGGCAAAAGCTGCGTTAGCGATTGCAGTGGCATCCTTTTTATGCTAAACTAGTGTCAGGATTTCTTTTGAGTACTTTAAAAATACAAATTATAGAACAAGCACTAAATAATCTTCATAAAAAGATATAACGAAAAGCGCGACCACGCTTTTTTGCGTGGGAACGCCCAAATTATTATTTTATGTTTTAAAAACTAATTTACAACATAAACTTCTTTACCCGTTTGTAGTAAGCTTATCGAAATAGCTTGATTAAGACGGACTCTTATATTCTTTTACAGCATCTACAAATGCTTTTGCATTTTCTACAGGAATATTTGGTAAAATTCCGTGCCCTAGATTTACAATATATTTATCTTTTCCGAATTCGTTAATCATTTGATGCACCATTTTTTTAATCTGATCTGGTGGAGACAGCAATCTTGATGGATCAAAATTACCTTGTAAAGTAATATTTCCGCCAGATAAATAACGTGCGTTTCTTGCAGAGCACGTCCAATCTACACCCAAAGCAGAAGCGCCTGATTTAGACATATCGTTTAAAGCAAACCAACATCCTTTTCCGAAGGCAATTACAGGAATGCTATCTTTTAAAGCATCAATAATTTGTTGCATATATTGCCAAGAAAATTCTTGATAATCTACTGGCGATAACATGCCACCCCAAGAATCAAAAAGCTGCACGGCATTAACGCCAGCATCAACTTTCGCTTTTAAATAAGCAATGGTGGTATCTGTAATTTTTTGCAATAAAGAATGTGCTACAACAGGATTTGTAAAACATAATTCTTTTGCTTTATCAAAGTTTTTAGAACCTTGTCCTTGCACACAATAGCATAAAATAGTCCAAGGTGAACCTGCAAAACCAATTAACGGAATGTCGTCATTTAGTTTTTCTTTGGTTGCTTTAATCGCTTCCATTACATAACCTAGTTCTTGATGCACATCTGGAACAATAACAGAATCTAAATCTTTTTGAGTACGAATCGGGTTTGGTAAATAAGGACCAAAATCAGGTTTCATTTGTACTTCAATATTCATTGCTTGCGGAATTACCAAAATATCGCAAAATAGAATTGCGGCGTCCATGCCATATCTTCTGATGGGTTGCACCGTAATTTCTGACGCTAATTCTGGAGTTCTGCAACGCGTAAAGAAATCGTATTTCTTTTTGATTACCTGAAATTCTGGCAAATACCTACCTGCCTGTCGCATCATCCAAACTGGTGGTCTATCAACAGTTTCTCCTTTTAATGCTCTTAAAAATAAATCGTTTTTTATCATTTTATAGCTTTGGGCTATTAGCTGTTTTGCTATTAGCTATTTTTGATTTTACTGATCGTAATTTTGAAAAAAGAGAGGTAATCTTTATAAGAACTAAAAATTCACTTCCTCATATTTTCTCTTTAAAACGGTTTGTCTTTTTACATTTTAGAAACCGCTAACATCGCTTTATCAGTTGCTTCGGCAATTATTTTAATATCTTTGTCTGAAATGGCTGAATTTAAAAACCAAGCTTCAAATTGACTTGGTGGTAAAAACACTCCATTTTTTATCATTTCCCAAAAGAATACAGCAAATTTTTTGGTATCTGAAGTTTGTGCTTCGTCAAAATTAGTCACCTTTCCTTTTGTAAAGAAAGGATTCATCATAGAACCAAAACGATTCACAACTAAATCTACATTGTATTTCTTTGCTGTTTCTAACAAAATAACTTCAATGATGCTCCCTATTTCTTCGAACTTTTTATAAGGATTTTGTCTCTTTAATTCTGTTAAGGTTGATATTCCTCCTGCCATTGCAATCGGGTTTCCACTTAACGTTCCTGCCTGATACATTCCTCCCAAAGGTGCAACTTCTTGCATTATTTCGTTTCTTGCGCCGTAAGCGCCCACTGGAAAACCACCACCAATTACTTTTCCTAAACAGGTAATATCTGCTGTAACACCAAGTAATTCTTGCGCTCCACCAAATTTAGAACGGAAACCTGTCATTACCTCATCTGCAATTAACAAGGCTCCTTTTTCTTTTAAAAAGGCTTTTAATTCTACTAGAAATCCGTTTTGCGGAATTGCAACACCCATATTACCGCAAATTGGCTCAAGGATAACCCCTGCAATGTCGTTGTGCTCTTCAAAATGTTTTTTAACACTGTCTAAATCGTTGTACGTTGAAATTAAGGTATTCTTTATCGCAGCTTCTGGCACTCCTTTTGAGCCTGGTAAACTTAATGTTACTAAACCAGAACCTGCTGCCACTAGCAAAGAATCTTGATGCCCATGGTAACAACCTGCAAACTTTATAATTTTATCTTTGCCTGTAAATGCTCTTGCCAAACGAACTGCACTTATCACCGCTTCCGTTCCAGAGTTTACAAAACGTACTTTATCCATTTCTGGAAAAGCATCACAAACTATTTTAGCTAATTTTATTTCAGCTTTTGTTGATGCTCCAAAAGAATATCCTTTCTTTAATGCTTTTTTTGCTGCTTTTTCAACTGCTTTATGACGATGACCTAAAATCATCGGACCGTAAGAAACAACTAAATCTACATATTCATTATTATCAACATCTATAATTTTACTTCCTTTTGCTTTTTTGATAAATAACGGACTTCCACCAACAGATGAAAATGCTCTAACCGGAGAGTTTACTGCTCCGACTAGATTTACCAATCCTTTTTCGTATAATTCTTGTGATTTCTTGAATTTCATTTTTTTAAGCTTTTGGCAATTTGCTTTTTTGCTATTAGCCAATTGCCAATAGTTATATGCTAATTGCTATTTGTTTAATATTCTTAAAAGATTACTGTAACGCTCATTTCTGTTTTAAAACTTCTTTGATAGCTTTTGTAATTTCGTCTTTTTTAGGTAAATATAGTTGGTACTGACTGGCTAAAATAGTTGCATTTTTCTCTGGTAATGCATATTCTACCATCGTATCGTTTTTATCTGTGCATAATAAAATACCAATCGTATTATTTTCTTCATTTTGTTTTTCTGTACGGTCGTAATAATTCACGTACATCTGCAATTGTCCTAAATCTTGATGTGTTAATTTATGTGTTTTTATTTCTATAATAACAAAACATTTAAGCAATCTATTATAAAACACTAAATCTACGAAGTACTCATCGTCTTCTATTTGTATGCGCTTTTGCCTTGACACAAAAGAAAAACCGTTACCCAACTCTAAAAGAAAGCTTTGTATATTATCAATCAAAGCTTGTTCTAAATCTTTTTCATAATAAGCTGCCTGTGGTTGTAAACCTAAAAACTCTAACACCATTGGATCTTTTATAATATCCTTTGGGTGTTCTGGTATCGCTTCTTTTCTGGCGATTGCCAATACCTTTTCTTTATCGTTACTCAACAATAATCGTTCGTATAATTGGCTGTTTATCTGTCTTTCTAACTGTCTTGCACTCCAATTATTACTGCAGGATTCTTCTACATAGTAGTCTCTTTTGTCTTCATTTTCTACGCGAAGTAATAATCGATACTGCGTCCAATTCAATTGTGAACGCAGTGCGTTCATAATTGGAAAAGCTAAAAAAAATTGCCTGCAAAAATTGAGTTGCCTAAATGAAAAACCAGAACCAAAATCTTCTGTAAGTTCTTGAGCAAGATTTTTTATAAGTTCTTTACCATAATCTGCTCGTGTTTTTCCTTGTTGTTCCTCTTCAACAATATGATTCCCAATATGCCAATACATTAAAACACGCTGTTGCTGCACAGCGCTTACTGCATGTTGTTGTGCAGTAACTATGATTTGTCTTATAGACGCTACAAATGCTTTTGAAAGCAAAGTCATAATTGGTTTTTTTTATTTAGGAATTAACGTGTCAATTCTGTTTTTTGCTATTAGCAAAGGGCCAAAAGCCAAAAGCTAAAGGCTACTTGCTATTTGTTTAAAACCCTCGCTGCCTCTTTAGCAAAATAAGTAATTATAATATCTGCTCCTGCTCTTTTCATAGATAGTAAACTTTCCATCATTACTTTTTCGCCATCTATCCAACCTTTTTCTGCCGCAGCTTTTACCATGGCATATTCTCCGCTTACATTGTAACATGCAATGGGTCTGTCAAAATTATTTTTTAAATCTCTAATAATATCTAGATAAGACAATGCTGGTTTTACCATTAAAATATCGGCTCCTTCTTGATCATCAAAAGTTGCTTCACGCATTCCTTCATCTCTATTTGCAGGATCCATTTGATAGGTTCTTCTGTCTCCAAAACTCGGAGCAGAACCTGCAGCTTCTCTAAAAGGACCATAAAAAGCGGATGCATATTTTACAGCATATGCCATAATTGGCAAGTTTGCAAAACCTGTATTGTCTAAAGATTGACGAATCATATCAATCGTTCCATCCATCATTCCTGAAGGTGCAACCATATCTGCACCTGCTTTTGCATGAGAAATTACTTGCTTTGCAATATTTACTAAAGTAGCATCGTTATCAACATCATTGTCGTGAATAACTCCACAATGACCATGAGACGTATATTCGCAAAAACAAACATCTGTAATTACATATAAATCAGGATAATTTTTCTTGATAAAACGAATTGCTTTTTGCATAATTCCGTTATCATTCCAAGTTTCTGTACCTTCTTCATCTTTCGTTGCTGGAATTCCGAATAATAAAACGGCTGGTATTTTTAAAGCAACAACCTCGTCTAATTCTTTCGAAATTGTATCCAAAGAAAAACGTTTGATTCCCGGCATTGAGACGATTTCGGTTTCGATGTTTTCACCTTCTTCAATAAATAATGGATAAATAAGATCGTCTACAGATAGTTTCGTTTCTCTGACTAATCTTCTGATTCCTTCTTGTTTGCGTAGTCTTCTTGTTCTGAACATAAAAGCCTCTGTTTAAGCCCCTGTTTTCCCGAAGGGGAGTACAGCGGAATTAGTATGGTGTTAATTTTGTATTTTAGGGCAAATGAATTTGATCACTTGCTAATGTGCTAAAAAAGTAGCACGTTCTTTTATTCTTCCGAGTGTTCCTTCCCTTCGGAAAGGCTAGGATGGGCTTTTGTGTAATGACTATTTACCAATTCTAAAACACTTTCTACACTTGGCATATGTGAAACCTGAACATTTTCAAAATGTTTTCTTGCCTCTACAGCGGTTGTTTCTCCGATACAAAAGGCAACTTTATCTGCAATGTTTTCTTTTAAATAACTTTCTATTCCTGACGGACTATAAAATAGAACGCCAGAAACCGCATCGTCTAATTTAACCGGACTTAACATTGTTTTGTAAGCCTCTACTTCATTTACAACAATATCATTTGTTTGTAAATACGCTGGTAAAATATCCATTCTTACATTGCTACAAAAATAAGTAACTTCTTTATTCTCTAATTCTGTTGATAGATAAGCCGCTAAAGTTTTTGCATTTTTTGCAACTTTGGTCACTTTACCAATTCTATTTTCAATCAGTTTTTTAGTTCTTCTACCAACACAATAAATATTCTTGAATTTTAATTCATCCCTTGTAAAAGAGTTTAAAATTGCTTCAACACCGTTTTGACTGGTAATAATTACGTTTTCAATCTCTTTTTTCACTACTCTTGGGCTAATTCTATTAAAACGAATTTTAATAAAATCGCTATCACTAACTCCAATAGCGTCAGATAATGTATCTTTTTGAAGTTCAGATAGTTTTTTTGTAGAATATATAGAAGCTATTTTTGTAGAAGCACCCTCTTCATCTTCTGCCATCATTTCCTTTCCGCCTCTATTAATCACATAATCTGCACAATCTTTTGCCAAATATCTATGATTTCCTAGTTTTGCAGATTTTTCAACTCTTATTTTTTTAGAACCGTCTTTCTTTAATAAAACAGCTTTAAAATTTACTTCTTCAGTTTTAGAGTTAACGTAAGCCAAAGCTCCAATTGGTGCTGTACAACCACCCTCTAATAACTTTAAAAACTCACGCTCTATACCCACACAAACTTTCGTTTCATGATGATTTAACTGCTCACAAGCATCTAACGCAAAGTTATCTTTTTCTAAAGCAGTAATCATAATGGCACCTTGGCCGGGCGCAGAGATCATCCATGGAAGATCAATTGCTCCTTCTGGAAGAATATCTAATCTCTCTAAACCTGCCGCTGCAAATACAGCTCCGTTCCAAGTTTCACTATTTTCTAACTTTTCTAAACGTGTATTTACGTTTCCTCTTAAATCTTCAACTTTATGGGTTGGATATCGATTTAGCCACATTGCTTTTCTTCGCAAACTACCCGTAGCAATAAGTCCTTCTGGTTCTCCGAAAAATTCTTCAGTACCTTTTAAAACTAAAATATCATTATAATTACCACGTTTTAAAACAGCCGCTTGCACAATTCCTTCTGGTAAAGCAGTTGGTACATCTTTTAAAGAATGCACAGCAATATCAATATCGCCATTTAACATGGCAATGTCTAAATTTTTGGTAAAAATTCCTGTAATCCCTAACTCGTACAAAGGTTTATCTAAAATAATATCTCCTGTAGACTTTATAGGAACTAAAATTGATTCATACCCTAATTCAGCTAGTTCTTTGCGGACTTTATTGGCCTGCCAAAGCGCTAATTGACTATTTCGAGTTCCTATTCTAATGGTTTTTTGCATGAAATTTTATTAAGATTGAAACACTTTTTGCATTACTTGGATACTTTCTGTAACCGAAGTTTCATCATGTTTTAAGTGCTTTACAAACTGTGTAGTGATTTTTTGAATAAAACGTGAAGTTAATATTTCTGCTTGATTTTCATCAAAATCAGTAATTTTCTTTTTCTGAAAATTTATTTCATCGTTTTTTATAACTTCTAAATATTCTTTTAAAGCAGCAATTGCAGGTGTAAATCTTCTGTGATTTAACCAATCATTAAATTCTGTTTTGTGCTTTTCTATAATTGCTTCTGCTAACGGAATTTCATTTTGACGAGCCGCTAAAGTTTCATCGGTAATTTTAGAAAGTTCATCTACATTTACCAAAGAAACACCCTCAAAATCAGTAACGTTTTTTGCTACATTTTCTGGCATTGATAAATCTAGAATCAATAATTTCTTATTGTTTCTAATATGCTCTTTATTTATTGTTGGTTTGTCTGAACCTGTTGAAACGATTAAAACATCTGCATTTTCAATTTCTTCAGTTAAATTATGCATCACAGATTTTCTAATAGAATTGTGTTCTTTTACAAATTCAATCGCCTTTTCTTCTGTTCTGTTTATCAAACAAACGGCAGCATTTTTAGTGTATTCTGCTAAATTTTTACAGGTATGTTTCCCCATTTTACCCAACCCGAAAACTAAAATATTTTTAGAATTATAATCTGGTAAATTTTTAATAATATATTGCACAGCAGCATAAGAGACAGAAGTTGTACCTGAGCTTAATTTGGTTTCATTCTTTACTCTTTTACTTGCTTGTAAAACACTGTTTAGCAATCTTTCTATATGTGCATTTGTAGTTTTGTGCAGCTTCGCCATTTTAAACGACTGCCTTAACTGCCCTACAATTTCGTAATCTCCTAAAATCTGACTTTCTAAACCCGTACCAATTCTAAATAAGTGATGAACCGCTTCTTGATTTTTGTACACGTTAGAAATAGAAGCAAATTCTTCTACAGAACCTTCAGAAAAATGACACAATAATTGAATTAATTGATAAGGATGCTCTGCAAAACCAGAGATTTCTGTTCTGTTACATGTTGATAAAATAAAGACTCCATCAAATTTTTGTTCCTTTGCTAGCTCCAACAATGCTGCTTGATTCTCTTTCGATAAAGAGTATTTACCACGAGTTTTTACATCAGCCTTTTTGTAATTAACTCCGATATTATAGAAATGTGTTTGCGTATTATCTTGCATAGATTCTGAAAGTTGCACAAAAGTAAAACCTTCATCCATAAAAAAATGTCGCTTAAAGTACTTTTTATAACGTTATATGTTTTTTAGCTTTTATTTAATAAATTAACCTCTAAAAAGCCTTATTTTTGTAGCCGTAGAGAGGTTCTTTAGATCCTTAATATAGAATGGTTCTAAATAAATTGATTCTTAAAAAAATATTTTTGATGTTTAAAAATGTCGGTAAAAGTTCTTTTGATGAAATAAATCTTGAAAAAGGGTTTTATGTGCTTCATTTTCAGAACGAAAGCAATAAAGTACAAAATTTTGAGAGAGAAATTAACAGCACTTTTATACAAATACACTTTTGTTTAAGAGGAAGTTCTAAATTTTTGTTTAATAATGGTTCTTATTCTTTTGATGTTTTAGACAATAGATCTATTTTATTGTATAACCCCCAAAGAATATTACCTATTAATTTAGAAATTCAGCCAAAAACAACCTTAATTTCTTTGTTAATTTCAATAGAAAAATTTCATTCTTTGTTTTCTAAAGAATCCGGTCATATTCCTTTTTTGAGTGATGAAAATAGCAATCGTAAATATTATGATGATGCAGAAATTAAACCAACAGTTTCTGTCGTTTTGCAGCAAATCATCAATTCGAACATCAACAGCTCTATTAGAGAATTGTACGTAAAAGGAAAAGTGTACGAACTATTAAGTTTACATTTTCAGAAAGATGAAACTGCCGGAGGTGAATATTGTCCGTTTTTGGTTGATGAACAAAATGTTCTAAAAATTAGAAAGGCAAAAGAAATTATCATTGCCAATATGGCAGAACCACCAAGCTTGCAAGAGTTAGCAAATGAGATTGGTTTGAATATTAAAAAATTAAAAGAAGGTTTTAAGCAAATTTATGGCGATACCGTTTTTAGTTTTTTGTTCGATTATAAAATGGAACATTCTAGAAGATTGTTAGAAACCAATCAATACAATGTAAATGAAGTTGGTTTGCAAGTTGGGTATAGCACCGCAAGTCATTTTATAGCCGCTTTTAAAAAGAAATTCGGAACGACCCCGAAAAAATATGTGATGAGTTTGAATAATTAGAATCAAGATTTTTAGAAACAAGAACCAAGACTTTGGAACAATTAACACACTACGACATCAAAAATAACCAGAAACAGTTTCCAATAACTATTGTTTGTGATGCGATTAGAACACCAGAAAACATTGGCATGTGTTTTAGAGTTTCTGAAAGTTTTGGGGTTCATAAAATCTATTTTCATGAAGATTCACCATCTACAGAAAACAGAAGAGTAATCAATACTGCAAGAAATACAATTACTCAAATTGAGCATGGGTATTACAACAATTTTAATCAAATTATTGAACAACTAAAAGCCGAAGGAAATACAATTATCGGCATAGAAATTACTGATAAAAGTATCAATATTCAAGATTTCGATTTTAAAAATAACGAAAAAATAGTGTTAATTTTGGGAAGTGAGCGCAATGGCATTAAAGACATCAATTTAATGGACTTTACAGTATCAATACCTATGTTTGGCAGAAATTCTAGTATGAATGTAATACATAGCTTAGCAATTACGCTCTATGAAATCACGAAGCAGTTAGCGGTTAGCGGTTAGCTAAAAATAAAATTAATTCTGATACAGAATTCAGAATAACAGGAATATAAACAAACTAAAATACCCATAACAATTTCTTTCTGCAAGGAAGATTAAGATGGGCTTTAATTATGAAAGGAGTTTTATTAGTTAATTTAGGGTCACCAGCGAGTACATCTACCAAAGATGTACGCAAGTATTTAGACCAGTTTTTAATGGATGAGCGCGTTATTGACGCCCCATACTGGCTTCGAGCAATACTTGTTAAAGGAATTATTTTAAACACAAGACCAAAAAAATCTGCAAAAGCATACAAGAAAATTTGGTGGGATGAAGGTTCGCCGTTAATTGTTTTGTCAGAAAGATTACTTGACAAAGTACAAGCAAAAACAGCATTGCCTGTTGCTTTAGCTATGCGATATGG
This sequence comes from Polaribacter sp. IC066, assembly GCF_007997085.1. GTDB lineage: Bacteria > Bacteroidota > Bacteroidia > Flavobacteriales > Flavobacteriaceae > Polaribacter. The sequence continues at coordinate 62,747 of NZ_VORR01000005.1, read as the reverse complement.
GAGTCCGTCTATAAAAGATGGATTGCAAGAATTAAACGATAAAGGCATTACAGACGTTTTAATTGTTCCTTTATATCCACAACATGCAATGGCAACTACCGACACGATTTTGGTGTTAGCAGAGGAATTAAGAAAGGAGTTTTTTCCACAAATGAAGTTTACAGACATCCCTGCTTTTTATCACAAAAAAGAATACATAAAGGTTTTAGGAGACAGTATTAAAAACTCTTTAGAAGGCAAAGAATGGGACAAAATTTTGTTCTCTTATCACGGAATTCCAGAAAGACATGTTCGGAAATCTGATATCACAAAAAGCCACTGTAAACCGAATGATAGCGTAAACTTTGAATGCTGTAAAACCGCCTCACCAGCACATGAGTTTTGTTACAAACATCAATGTTATGAAACCACGAGACAAGTTGTTGAATATTTAGGTATAGAGCCACATCAATATTTTGTTTCGTTTCAATCTAGACTAGCCGGCGACCCATGGTTACAGCCTTATACAGATAAAATGCTTGAAAAATACCCGAATGAAGGTGTTAAAAAATTAGCGGTTGTTACGCCCGCATTTGTATCTGACTGTTTAGAAACTTTAGAAGAAATTGCCATGGAGGGTAAAGAAGAGTTTTTAAAAGCTGGTGGAGAAGAATTTTATGCAATTCCATGTATCAATGATAATGACGATTGGGTAGATGTTTTAGTAGATTGGATTGAAGCTTAAATTTACTGTTGGCTATTGGCTAAAATATATTTTTTTACTGAATTTTACAATTGTTAAAATTCAGGAATTGTGTTGTTAAATTAAAAAGTATCTGCGAGAGCGCAATCGAAAAGTTTAATTAAATTTTGACTGCGCTCCATTAGATTAATTTAAAACTATGGATTTTTTATACGTAAAAGCATTACACATTATTTTTGTGGTTACTTGGTTCGCTGGGTTATTTTACATTCCGAGGTTGTTTATTTATCAAACAGAAGCGGAAACAAAATTAGAACCGGCTAAAGAAATTTTGCAAACGCAATACAAATTAATGACTAAACGGCTATGGTATATTATAACGTGGCCATCAGCAATTTTATCAAGCATATTCGGTTTTTGGATGCTATATCAAAGTCCATACTATTTATCAGAACCTTGGATGTTGGTAAAACTCGCCTTTGTTTTCGCCTTATACTTTTACCACGGATTTTGCCAACATATTTACAAAAAACTGCAAAACGACATTATAAAATATTCTGCTTTCAAATTGCGAATATTTAATGAAGTTTCTACAATCATTTTATTTGCAGTTGTCTTTTTAGTAACCGTAAAAAGTGCTATCAACTGGATTTGGGGCGTTGTCGGAATTATTCTTTTCGGAATTTTAATTATGCTAGGGATTAAACTTTACAAGAAAATTCTTCAAAAAAGAAGCTGGGATAAAAATTGATACTTGGCTTTTGGCTTTTGGCTTTTGGCTTTTAGCTTTTGGCTTTTGGCAAAAATTAAAAAAATCTGTACGTTTAGAAATACTATCAGCAATAAATATTCTAACTATTTTAATTTCTGATACATTTTTTGCGGACTCTTCTCAAGTCATTTCTGCTAGTATTTTTAGCACTACAAAGCCTCCTATTTCCAATATAAAACCAAATATAAAAAAACTTAATGCGTTTCTTTGTTTAGATAATTCCTAAAAAAACAATCATTTGAGAGAACTCACTAATAAATTTATAAAATCAGTTAAACTAGTTGCAAAAAATAGAGACTTCATTTTCGCAACTAATTTGATTAACATTTGATAAGGCGTAATTAAGTAAATTTTTTTGAAAGATCTAAAGCCAAAGTCCTTCGAAAAGTAGCAGCATTAAAAACGGTTCAATTTATCAATAATATTAAAATTAGTATTCGTTAAAATGCGCAAGGAGTGCTGTTAGATTGGTATTCTTTAAACATCTTTCGAATCCTAGATTTAAAATAAACCACCTTATTCTTTTAAGTCGAAAAACAACAATTTAATTGCTTTTACAGGTGTTTATTCTATGTTATACAATAATTCTACAAGAACGTTTATTCAGCTTCTATAATTACGATAAAAGCATATTCAATATTTAACTAAATGTAAAACAACATAAATCATGTAGTTATAGAATACCTTTAATTCTAAAACCAACAAGTTATAAAGATTGGTTGCAAACTTTCGAAAAAATACACTTAAAAAATTACCCCCTACTTTTACAAATCAAAAACTAGTTATTTATTTTGTTTCTAAAGATTTGTTTTCTGATAAATTGGATATTAAGAAACCAAGTATTTTAAATGAGATTGCGCTTCCATAAAAAGCGAAATACCCTTAATTCCATAGTTTCTAATATTTTTGTCACTATTAAAAAATGATTTATTCAATAACTTAAAATAATTAACTTAATAATTATGCCGCAGATTATGATCAAAGACATATTGATTCTAGAACAGAAGAAAACGCAACACGAAAACAAACAAATGCAGCGCGAAAACTTTTGTTAAACCTTAACGCATCCTTCTCAAAAAATATTAAAAAACTAGCACTAATAAGAAACGCTTTTGATACAGAAGACCTATTAAACGATTGTATTGAAACGAACCAAGAAATTTATTTAAGTGAATTAGAACAAATGAAATATAAATTATGTTCTGAATGGGTCGCTAAAATGTTAAGGCCAACTTATTTATTCGAGATGGAACAAGACAGCATAAAATTTAATGGTACGATAATAACAAAAAATAATGCGATAGAATATATTATTAAACTTAATAAACAAAAAGAAAGTAAAACAAATAATATCAAGAATGCGTACTACAATTTTACACCTTTTGAAAACTATTCATCTTTATTATGGAAAAAAACAAATCATTTAACTCAATCTATTAATGCCCTTGTTGTTGGAAACGGAGGTTCTAAAAGATTGGAGCTCGATTATAATAAGAATATTAGCGTACATACTGAATGTAAAACACAAAATTACTTGCAATACCTGACCCTAGGTCAGAAAGTAAAAATAATGATAGAAAAAAGAGAGCCAAAAGAACTGACAAGAAAGGAGATTATAAAAATACTCCCAAAAGTTAAAAAAGAAAAACTTGAGGAAATTATTAAAAATCACGAAAACGAAATTAAACAAAAAGCGATTCTCATATACTGTGTTGGCATTGAAATGTAACACAGTTGTATTGTAATCTATCTATTCTGTTATTTATGTAATCAAATATTTTTAAGTCAAAACTTAATTATATCATAAAAAATGACATCATAAAATTTTCGTGCTTTATGTTTTCACAATGCTTTTATTAAGGTAACTCTTATTTTTTAAAAAATAAATAATATCAATTAAGTGTTAATTTCACCTCAATAACAGAATAAAACACGGTTTAAAATAACCGTTAAAACCAAGTGCCTTTATCCTACAGATAATTTTAGAAAAATGACAAAAGGCGTAGTTCATGAATCGAAATCGAACAAAAAAAACAACCAAAAAACTACTTTTATCTTATAGATATAATCGAAAAATAAATGCATTTAAGACTATTTTAAAAGCAACAATTTTCATCAAACTATAATTCAAACTAATAAGCGCAAAACTACTCGTAATAAACTTTTTATAATCATCAATTTCTAGAAGATGTTTGCCTTGGATATTTTCAACTATCAAAATAGAGAAATTAGCCAAAACACCAAGAATCACCAACACAAGTAGAATATTTCAAGTGTTTTTACTCGATTTAAGTACATAATTAAGGTTTTTCTTGACAATATTTCAATCGATTTCACTACTTTAGTCCATTATGCATGTGCTATGAAATTCAACGAAGACTCCCGAGTCAAAATACCTTCAATACTCCACTTAATCAAATTAGGATACACCTATCTTTCTTTGAAACAAAATAGTTGGGATGTAGATACAAATATTTTTACCGATATATTTTATAATCAGCTAAAAAAAATCAACCAAAATCTTACTCAAAAAGAAGCTGAAAAAATTTTTACAGAAGTTTCTCTTTCACTAGAAAACGAAGATCTAGGAAGAGCCTTTTACAAGAAGCTAGTAGATCAGTCAGGGATTAAATTGATTGATTTCGAAAATTTCGAGAATAATTCGTTTCATGTCGTTACAGAATTACCCTATGAAAAAGATGATGATACCTTTAGACCCGACATCATCCTTTTAATAAACGGAATGCCGCTTATTTTTATCGAAGTTAAAAAACCAAATAATAGAAATGGAATAAAAGACGAGCATGACCGCATGCAAAGACGTTTTCAAAATAAGAAGTTTAGAAAGTTCATCAACTTAACACAGTTAATGGTTTTTTCTAACAATATGGCGTATAGTGATACCGATAAGCAGATGTTAGAAGGTGCATTTTACAGCACAACAAATTACAGAAAACCTATATTTAATTATTTTAGAGAAGAAGAAAAATTCGATATAGAAGAGTTGCTAACGCCAGTTTCCGATGAAACAGAAAACGTTGTTTTAAAGGATACCAATTTAATCAGTATTAAAAATTCTGATGAGTTTGCTTCTAATAAAAACCCAAATTCGGCAACCAACACAATTGCTACTTCGCTGTTCCAAAAAGACAGATTAAAATTCATTTTGCAATATGCCTTTGCCTATGTGGAAGAAGAAAATGGTTTGGAGAAACACGTAATGCGCTATCCCCAAATTTTTGCCACAAAAGCAATTGCCAATAAACTAGAAAACGGAATTAAAAAAGGGATTATTTGGCACACCCAAGGATCTGGAAAAACAGCCCTCGCCTATTTTAATGTAAAACATCTCACAGACTTTTATCAGCAAAAAAATATCATTCCTAAATTTTATTTTATTGTAGATAGAATCGATTTATTAAATCAAGCAGCAAAAGAATTTAATGCTCGGGGTCTAGTGGTACATAAAGTAGATAGCCGAGAAGCTTTTACAAGAGATATAAAATCGACCAAAGTAATTCACAATAGTTCTGGAAAAGCAGAAATTACGGTGGTTAACATTCAGAAGTTTAAAGACGATCCTGATGTAATCAAAAACAACGATTACAATTTAAGTGTACAACGTGTTTTTTTCTTGGATGAAGTGCACAGAAGTTACAACCCCAAAGGAAGCTTTTTAGCAAATTTAGAATTGGCAGACAAACATTCTATAAAAATTGGATTGACAGGAACACCGCTTTTAGGAAAGGAATACAATTCTAAAACCTTATTTGGCGATTACATTCATAAGTACTATTATAATCTATCTATTAAAGATGGCTATACCTTGCGTTTAATTCGTGAAGAAATTGAAACGAAATTTAAACTGACATTGCAAGAAACTTTAGAAAAAATTAAAGTTTTAGAGGGCGATGCGGATAAAAAGAAAATATTTGCACATCATAAATTTGTAGAGCCGATGCTCACTTATATCGTTCAAGATCTAGAACAAGCAAGAATTGCTATGAATGACGCTTCTATTGGCGGCATGGTGGTTTGTGATTCTTCGGATCAGGCAAAAATGATGCAAACCATTTTTCAAGATAAATACGCTATCAAAGCCGAATCTTATTTTTCAGAAGCTGCAGAAGATCCAGCACCTTATGGAAAAAAGAAATTAGAACATCGTAAAGTAAAAAAGGCGCAAGTAATTTTGCATGATGTTGGCACAAAGCAGGAACGGAAAGATTGGATTGATGATTTTAAAGCAGGAAATATCGATTTGCTATTTGTCTACAATATGTTACAGACTGGTTTTGATGCTAAGCGATTAAAGAAATTATACATCGGGCGTAAAATAAAAGCACATAATTTATTACAAACACTTACCAGAGTAAATAGAACTTATAAAAATCACAAATACGGTTTTGTCGTCGATTTTGCTGATATTCAAAAAGAATTTGACAAAACAAACCAAGATTATTTTAACGAGCTACAATCTGAATTAGGTGATGAACTGCAACATTATTCGAATTTATTTAAATCTGCAGAAGAAATTGAACAGGAAATAGAAGAAATAAAAGATGTCCTTTTTCGATTTGATACGGGGAACGCGGAAGTCTTTAGTCGGCAAATTTCAGAAATAAACGATCGTACAGAAATTAGACAAATTGCCAAGGTTTTAAACAATTCTAAAGAACTTTACAACTTAATTAGATTGTCTGGTAACTTTGAATTATTAGAACAATTAGACTTTAGAAAGTTAGTCGTTTTATCTAGAATGACCAATGATCGATTGGCTTTAATCAACACCAAAATTGCATTAGAAACTAATTTAGAAACGAACAATATTTTAAATACCGCTTTAGAAGATGTCATTTTTGCTTTTACCAAAATAAAGGAAGAGGAAATGGTATTGGCAGATGAATTGAAAGATACCTTGCAAAAAACACGTGAAATGTTAGGTGGAAATTTCGATCCCAAAGATCCTGTTTTTGTTTCATTACGAGAAGAATTAGAACGTTTGTTCAAAAAGAAAAATTTAAGCGAAGTTTCTAAAGAAGACATGGAAGCCAATATTAAGGCATTGAATGAAATTTACGATCAAGCAAAAAAACTAGAAAGAGAGAATCAGCTATTAAGTGCAAAGTATGGTTATGATGCAAAATATGCACGTATTCATAAAAGATTGTTAGAAAAAAATCCGCTAACAGACAATGAACGAAAACTTTTTGAAGCCTTAAAAGGATTAAAAGCCGATGTAGATAGTGAAATTCTACAAAACTCTAAAATACTAGAAAACGAGCGGTATGTAGAAAAAATGATCATGCGTTTGGTCATCAATCAATTTAAGAACAAACAAAACATCAACATCAATGCAACCGATGTAAAACGGATTAACAACATATTGGTAAAAGAATATATCAACGAATATAATGGCAATGTTGCTTGATGTAAATGAAAGGTAACTAGTGCAAAAATAGCGCAAGTTCAAAAGGATCTAGAATGAATGAAATAATTATATACGAATCTAGCAAAAATCAAATTGAAGTAAACATTCAATTTGAAAAGGAAACAGTTTGGCTTAATCAAGAGCAATTAGCTGTTTTATTCGAAAGAGATAGAACGGTTATTGGAAGACATATTCGTAATATATTTAAAGAACAAGAATTAGACGAAAAAGTGGTGTGTGCAAATTTTGCACACACCACTAAACATGGTGCTATAGAAGGTAAAAGTCAATTAAAAGATGTAAAACATTATAATTTAGATGTTATCATATCTGTTGGCTACCGAGTAAGATCTTTACAAGCTACAAAATTTAGGCAATGGGCTACTCAAAGACTTAAAGAATATCTAGTAAAAGGATATACAATAAACGAAAAACGTTTAGCGCAAAAAGAACAAGAAATTCATATATTAAAAAACGGAATTCAAATTTTAAGCAGGGTTATTGAAGAAAAAACAGAAGACCATCAATGGCTTGCCGTTTTTGCAAAAGGTTTACGTTTGTTAGATGATTATGACCATGAAGCGCTAGATGCAAAAGGGCTAACTACAAAAGAAGCAGACTATCCAAGTGTAACCGACTATCAAAAATTAATCAACCAGATGCTCACTGAATTTGATTCTGACGTTTTTGGTAAAGAAAAAGATAAAAGTTTTTTGAGCTCTATTGCTCAAATTGGAAAAGGCTTTGGAACAACTGATTTTTACCCAACCATTGAAGAAAAAGCAGCAATGCTTTTATATCTTGTTGTAAAAAATCATTCTTTTGTAGATGGCAATAAGCGGATTGCAGCAGCTTGTTTTTTAAAGTTTTTACAGCAAAATGAAATGCTATTTAATAGCCAAAATCAACCAATAATTAGCAACGATACATTAGCCAGTTTAACACTTTTTATCGCTTCTAGTAAACCAGAAGAAATGGAAACCGTAAAACGACTCGTAATTAGTGTGCTGAATAGAAATGAAATGAATTGAGAGTTACGAATTAGGAATTACGAATAGCTGTTCGAAACATCAGATAAAGAAATTATCAAGCGGAAATGAGCATGTAAATTGTATATTTATAAATGAAATGTTCTCGATACAAAATTTCTGAAAAAGAAATTTCACTCGAACTGACAGCATGCACCTTATAAATCTAGTTTTCAATCTGTCACATCGAGTGATTTTGCTTTTTGCAAAATTGTATCGAGATGTTTTTTAATTAGATATTACTGAAAAAATAAAGTGAACTATAAATTACATAAAGTACCATGAACACAGCACAATTTGAAACCAAAACCAAAGCATTAATAGACGACCTTAAAAGCGTCTGTGCCAATTATGGTTTAGGAAATGACGGGAACGAATTTAAAATTATCACCCAAGTATTTTTATACAAATTCTTGAATGATAAATATGTGTATGAAATTAAACAAATAGCACCTGCATTGGCCGAAGCCGAGGATTTTGATGCTGCTTTAAAAAGCTATTCTGAAGATGATTTAGAATTATTAAGCATGCAAATTAGCCAGGACACCGCTGTTTTTGCCCCTAAAAATTTATTATCTCGCTTGTTTGAACAACAAAACAAAGATAAGTTTTCAGAAATTTTTGATGAAACCTTTTTAGAAGTTGCCAGCGCCAATAATGATATTTTTTCTGTACTCACCCAAGGCGGAGAAAAAATTGTCTTGTTTGAAAATATTAGCAAATATGTAACCGATAATAGAGATTCGTTTTGCAAAGCATTAATAAACAAATTAGTAAGCTTTAGTTTCGAGCAGATTTTTGAGCAGAAATTCGACTTTTTTGCCACCATTTTCGAGTATTTAATAAAAGACTATAATTCTAATAGTGGTGGTAAATATGCCGAGTATTTTACACCACATGCCGTGGCAAAAATCATGGCAGCTTGTTTGGTAACAGACAAAGAGATCAATAATGCAACTTGTTACGACCCAAGTGCAGGTTCTGGAACCTTGTTAATGAATTTAGCACACGCCATTGGCGAAGATAAGTGTACGATTTACTCGCAAGATATTTCGCAAAAGTCTTCTGCCCTATTGCGTTTAAATTTAATTTTAAACAATTTAGTACATTCTATACAAAACATAATTCAAGGGAATACAATTTTGAGTCCGTATCATAAACAAGAATCTGGACAGTTAGAAACCTTCGATTATATTGTTTCGAATCCACCTTTTAAATTAGACTTTTCTGATTACAGTGCTACTTTAGATTCTAAAGCCAACAAAGATCGCTTTTTTGCAGGAATTCCAAATATTCCGAAAACCAAGAAAGATTCGATGGCAATTTATTTGTTGTTTATTCAACATATTATGCACACTTTATCGGCAAAAGGAAAAGCAGCCATTGTGGTGCCTACAGGTTTTATAACAGCACAATCTGGTATTGATAAAAAAATCCGAGAAAAACTAGTAGAAAGTAAAATGTTGGCAGGAGTTGTTTCTATGCCTTCTAATATTTTTGCAACCACAGGTACCAATGTTAGTATTTTGTTTTTAGACAAAGCAAATACCAAAGATGTAGTATTAATTGATGCGTCTAATTTAGGCACCAAAGTAAAAGATGGGAAAAACCAAAAAACGGTTTTAAGCGAAACTGAAGAACAACAAATTATTGATGTTTTTAACATCAAAGAAATTAAAGAAGATTTTTCTGTAGTGGTTTCTTATGATGATATAAAAGCAAAAAATTACAGTTTAAGTGCGGGACAATATTTTGAAGTAAAAATTGAATACACAGATATTTCTGCAGAGGATTTTTCAACTAAAATAAATAACTTTGAAAGTAATTTAGTAACCTTATTTGCAGAATCTAAAGCGCTGGAAAAGGAGATTCAAACTAATTTAAAAAGTTTAAAGTATGAGCAATAGATTAAGAATTGTTGCCGATTACTCTAAACATAGAATTTCTTTGGATGAAATAGATATTGATACATATATATCAACAGATAACTTACTTCAAAATAAACAAGGAAAAGTTAATGCTGTCAAAATGCCAACACAAACAGTAAATAACGTTACTAGATTTGACAAAGGAGATATTTTAATAGGTAACATTCGTCCTTATTTAAAAAAGATATGGTTAGCCAATTACACAGGTGGTAGTTCTTCAGATGTATTAACATTAAAAATTAAAGAAAATTTTAATTCAACTTTTGTTTATTATTCGCTATTTCGTGATGACTTCTTTGAACATATGATGAATGGTTCAAAAGGAACAAAAATGCCTCGTGGAGATAAAACACAAGTTTTAGATTTCACTATTCCTGATTTTAGTATTAATCGACAAAAACAAATAGCCAAAGTTTTATCAGATTTAGATGCCAAAATAGAACTCAACAATAAGATAAACCAAGAATTAGAAGCAATGGCAAAAACGTTGTATGATTATTGGTTTGTACAGTTCGATTTTCCTGCTCCTTCGTCAAGCTCTGGACAGGCTTGGAAACCTTATAAATCTTCTGGTGGTCAAATGGTTTTTAATGAGGAGTTGAAACGTGTCATTCCAGTTGGTTGGGAGGTGAAAAAAATTAAAGAAATTGCTAAAACTGGTTCTGGGTCAACACCTTTAAAATCTAAGAAAGAATATTATGAAAATGGAAATGTTCCGTGGATTAATAGTGGTGAAGTAAACGCTTCATTTATTATTTCTGCAAAAAAGCATATTTCACAATTAGGTTTAGAAAAATCTAGTGCTAAATTATTTAAAAAAGGAACTATACTGATGGCTATGTATGGAGCAACAGCAGGACAAGTAAGTTTAATTGATCTTGAGGCTTGCACAAATCAAGCAATTTGTGGAATCAATACTAATGATGAAAAATTTAAATATTATACAAAGTTCTCATTAGAGGATTTATATCAATACTTAATTAATTTAAGCACTGGTTCTGCAAGAGATAATTTATCACAAGATAAAATTAAAGAGTTAAATATAATAATACCCGAAGAATCTTTGATTTCAACTTTTCATAATAAAGTAAAATCTAATTTCGATAATATTTTATTAAACCTAAAACAAAATCAAAAACTTTCCGAATTAAGAGATTGGTTATTGCCTATGTTAATGAATGGGCAAATTACAGTTGGTGGTGCAGAAAAAGAAATGAAGAGTTTGGGGTTGGTTGCTGAGGGAGGAGAAGAATATAAATAGATTTATTGCTAGGAAACTATTTACTTTTTCTATTTATAGAAAAGAAAAAAGAAAATAAATATGAATAAAGAATTTTTAGCATCTACTTCTGTCTTTGCAGAAATGGCAAATAATAATATAGATCTTCAAAAAATAATAAATGAATTTATTATTAATACCTATATACTTAATAACACATACTCTCAAAACACTTCAGAAATAAGGAGTGAATTAATTGAACATTTTGACATCGACATACCAGAAGCTATTGTTAGAACGCAGCTTAAAAGACTCAAAAAAGACAATGTTGTTGAACAAATTGACAGTCAATTTATTATTAACCCCAAACACAGGGAGAGTCGAAAATATGTTAATGATGATGTAAATATTAAAAAAGACATACAGTTAGAAATTTTTAAAAATCTATCTGCTTATGTTATTTTGCAAAAAGGTCCGTTGATCAATGGAGATGAAAAATCACTTGAAAGTAGCTTTGTAGAATATTTATTTGACAACACAGTAGAAGATAAATATTCCACTTTAATAAGTGCATTTATAGTAAAAAACGATCACGATACAGAGTTTCTTAAAGAACTTAATTTAATTAGAGAAGGCTCTACTATTCTTAAAGGAATATACTATACTTCTGATTTTAACGACATAAATGTTTGGAAAGATAAACTCACAATATACTTAGATACTGAACATCTTTTGAGCTTAAGTGGTCTTAACGGAGAAACATTTACGCTTATGCTAATGGACTTTTATAATTTAGTAAGAGATATTAACACGAAAACAAAGTCAAAGGGTGATAAATTAATTAAACTGCAATACACAAAAAATGCAAAAGAAGAGATTGAGAAGCTTTTTTATGTAGCTAAATTAATTATTAGGGGAAAAGCAGCATTACAGCCCGGTAAAACTGCAGTTAAAAAAATTGTAGACGGTTGTTCAGAACCATCAGATATTACAAGAAAAGTAAGTGAATTTTTCTCTTCGTTAAGAAATATGGGAATAACTGAAGCCGATGAAATTGATCTTTTTGAAAACCCAGAATATAATATTGTTGATAAAAAAGCATTTATAAAATATTCCACAGAAAAAAATGAAGAACAAATAAATAAAATTTTAGAAGAATTTACTTATATAAATATATTAAGAAACGGAAAAAACAATACTGGTTTTGATAAAATAGGTCACATTATAATGACAGGAGATAGAGTTACCCGTTCTATGAGTTTTGATAATGACTTAAAAATTATAGGTAGTGATTTTTCTTTTGCAACAGATGTCTATTATATAACCCAGAAATTATGGTTTAAACTCAATAGAGGTTTAGGCTTTACATCTCCTTTGCCATCCACTTTAAATGTCGTGAACAAAGCTAGAGTGATCATATCAAGTCAAATTAATTCATCTGTTAGAAAGAGGTTTAATTTACTTGAAAGAGAAATTGCTGCTGGAGCTAGAACGAGTGAAGAACTCGAAGAATATTACCTAAGATTAAGATCTAATACATTTAGTCCAGAAAATATTATTTCTGAATCTCTAGAAGGTCAAATAGACTTTATTTATGATGATGATGATTTAGAAAATTATTTGAGAAATAGATCTGCCGAAAAGTCTGCATTAAAATGGCGTAAACAAAAAGTTGAAGAATTGGAAGCAGCATCAAAAATAAAAGAAGAAGAAACCCGAGAAATTCAACAAAAATTAATTGAGAACTCCTCAAAAGATGCTAATAGAATTTATGGTGTTTACATAATTTCGGCAAAGTTGTCAATTAGTAGTTTAATAATTTTAATTGCTTTTGTTGGCTACATAATAAAACAAGAAACTGACTCTACTCTTTCTGTTATCGTTTTTGCAATTTCAGGAATTTCTCTATTATCAAGTCTACTTAGCTGGAAATCAATAAAAATAAAATTAAAAAAGAAGGCATTTAAAAATCATAATGAGTTAAATAATCAATAAAAGAAATTACATATGAAATTAATTTCATTTTGGATAAATCGCATAAAAAAAAACAAGGTTATATCAACTATTTTAGTGGCATGTTTTTTTATCCTTTGTCTTTTAGTCTTTATAACAGTCCAAGCAATTGTAGAAACTGAAAATTGGAAGTTCTTTGATATTGACTTTATTAATAAAGAAAATATAATTTCTGGATATAGTGCATTACTTGGCGCTATTTTAAGCTCTATTTCAATTATTCTTTTAGTTTACACAATTTATCTACAAAGCGCAGAGTCCAAAAAACAGAAAAAAAGATTTAAAAAACAACATGCACTTCAGAAAAAACAATTTGATAGCGAAAAGTTAATAGCAGAAAATAAGGAAAGATCAAGTAAGTTTTCGCTTATAAAATTAATTTCCGTTTTTCTTGATTCAATTATTAAACACATATAAGAAACTGGAGATGAATTATTTAAATTCATTAAAGCCGAAAAGGAGAATCCACTTAAAATGAATATGCTTTTCTTTTTAGTAAATAAAAGTACTAGTAAATTGATAGAAATGGATCACTTGTCAATCTTTAAAAGTTTTGAATTATTTTTTAAAGATGAAAAAGATTGGATTATAAACTATCAAGTTCTTTTTAATTCTGTTGGTTTTTATAATGATGCCCTTTTAGAATTAAGAGCAAATTATGATTACCATAAAACTGATAAATATTCAAGAAAGAAAAAAATTGGAGAAGAATTGAAAACCTTAATGGATGAATCATCAAGATTACTAAATAGATATAGACAAGAACTTAACGACACTTACCTTGCGTATCCTTTTGCAGAAGTGATAAATGAATTTGTTCCTAAATACTATGAATATTTACAAAAATATCAAGACACAAAAGAGGAGACAGATTTTGATGATCTTTCTCAAAATTTATTATATGATTTTCTCACTAAATGCATGGCTATAAAAAAAGAAATTGGTTTTGATAATTTTGGTATCGAAGAAATAGTGACTCAAGTATCATCTATTAGAAAAGAAATATGGTTATTAAAAAATGATTGTATCTATTTTGCTACAAACAATGAAGAAAGACATGCAATGTTATTTGCAAATGAAAGTAAAAGTTTAATCAAATTAAAGGAATTAAAAACCTCTTTAGATCAGAAAATTAAATTGTTAGAAAAGTAATTTTAATCGTTAGAATTCCCCGACGCTCTGCGTCGGTGGTCAAGAGGAGAGTTTGAAAACCTGGGTTTTCATCAAACTAAAAATATAGTTTTTTTTCCGCTTGATACCTCTATGGCTCTGCCTCGAGGTAGTTCATTAAATATTATGTTCGACTTAAATAAATACGGCTTAACCCCTCTAAAAAATGCACAAAATTTTAAAGAACTTTATTCAATAACAGAGGTATATGCTAGAGCTGCAACAGCTATTTTTGAAACTAAAAGCTCACAAGAAAAAAGTTGTCCAAAAAACACTTTTTTAGGCCTCTGTGAATTGGGCTTAGTAAAAGGAATTCCAAAAGGAAATTATACGAAATCTGTTAAAAATAAAGAATATGCTCTGCAGGCTGTTGAGATCTTAAAGTGGGCTGAAACAAAAACATTTACACCAAAAGAATTATGGGCAGCATTAAACCCCGGAGACAAAAGATCTAATTCTCAAATGGAGGTGGTTTTGGCACTTTGGAATGAGGGTTTGATTGTGGAGTAAAAAAACGAATAGTACAAATGAAAGCGTCAAAATTAGTATGGAGTCAATTAAGAGAGTACGATACGTTCTTTTCATAAAATTTAAGACCTTCACAATCCGACAGTAAAACAGTTACTATAAAGTCATGAGCGAAACCAACCATATCGAATACAAACGAGAACTTTCTAAAAAAGTAGATTTAGCAAAGGAAGTGATTGCATTTTTAGCGATCGTATAGAAATTACATCTACAGGTTCCCTGCCTGATGGTTTAAGTGAAAAAGAATTTTTTGAAGGCTATTCAATTCCTAGAAATAAAGAGTTGATTCGGGTTTTTAAAGATTTAGAACTGGTGGAGCAGTTAGGTTCTGGTATTCCTAGAATTAGTGCGTATTATCCAAAAGACTGTTTTCAGTTTTCAGATAATTTTTTAAGAATTGTGTTACCTAAAACTACAAGTAACCAAGATAGTAACCAAGAAGGTAACCAAGATAAAACGGCTCTATTCAAATTAAGTAGTCACGAATTAGAAAGGTACGTTAAGTTAGTTTCAGAAGTATTAGATAAAGGCAGCAAGAGCGATACCCAAACAATTATTAATAAATACAAAGTAATTGCTAATGGGCTGACAAACCATGAAATTAAAATTTTAAAATTCACCTACAATCCTAAAAAGAAAAAGGAAATATTAGAAGATTGTTTACATATCAGTAATCAGACAAAAAATTTCAAGTATCATACAGATAAACTATTGAGACAAGAATTATTAAGAAGAACATTACCAAATAAACCTACCAGTAAGTTTCAAAAATATTACACCACTGAAGCAGGTAAAGTCTGTTTAAGTTTATTAGAGAATAAAAAGGAATAATAGCGTATAATTTGCAGGCTATTGAGGTTTTAACAAAAGCATAAATCCAACACTAATTTACCCAAAGAAATATGGAGTGAATTAAACCTTGAAGACAAAAGACGCTTTAATTAGTGCCATTAAAGATTCTTTAAAGTAATAATGTATCTTTAATCAAAAAAAAAATCATGTGTTTCCATATTTCCTTAACCAAATCCATAAAAGATATAGAAATTCAGTCTAAAATGATATTCAATGATCCTTTGTCATTTAAGCCTTATTATCATTTTAATGGATGGGAAACAAAGAATTTAGCCATCGTAAAACAAGATGATCCAACATCGATAGTAAATTCAACTTGGGGTGTATTACCA
This sequence comes from Polaribacter sp. IC066, assembly GCF_007997085.1. Taxonomy (GTDB): domain Bacteria; phylum Bacteroidota; class Bacteroidia; order Flavobacteriales; family Flavobacteriaceae; genus Polaribacter. The sequence continues at coordinate 46,792 of NZ_VORR01000005.1, read as the reverse complement.
ACAAAATATGATGTATTAAAAAGAAAAGAGTTTTTAATAAAAACGAATACTCTAAACGCTACCAGAGAGCGTTTATTTGAAAGTAATTTTTTTAATCAATTCATTAGAAAGCAGCGATGTTTACTATTTGCAGATGGTTTCTTTGAACCTCATTCAGCTATTGGAATAAAAAATAAAATACCTTATTATTTTAAAGAAAAAAATCATGCTTTAATTGCTTTTGCAGGTGTTTATTCTGTTCTAAAGAATAGTTGTACCAAGCCTGTTTATTCAGCTTCTATCATTACTACAGAAGCAAATTCAATGTTTAAAGAAATACATAACACACCAAATAAATTAGGTAGTTACAGAATGCCTTTAATTTTAGATCCTACAGATTATAAGGATTGGCTGCAAACTTCAGAAGAAGATAAAATTAAAGAATTACTAAATACTTTTACATCCCAAGAACTATCGACTTACCCTGTTTCTCCAGATTTATTTTCGACTAAAAAAGATAGCAACATACCTAGTATTTTAAATGAAGTCCCCTTTCAACGAGGTTTGTTTTAAAAATAAAATGAACATCATTGAGAGGTGGAAAAATTGTTATGGAAAGGTTATTGTAGCTTTTAAAAGAATTTATATTGGTGTTTTTTTCATTAAACTCACTTTTGAAACTCTTTTATGATTACCTACGTTTAAACTTCCTTTTTAATGTGTATTTCAAAGCCTCTTGCTCAAGATCATCATTTGTCATTATAGTATTTTTTAAAAACCAAGCATCAAGTATTGATTTTTCAAAATACAGTTTTTTACCATTTTTTGAATGAGGAATATTACGAGAACCTGTCAATTTATAAATATTCGATGTTGAGATACTCAAATAGTTTGCCAGTTGTTTTAAATTCATTATTTTGGGAGAAGTAGGATTCCCTCTATTTTCTTGCATATCTGAATAGATATTTTCCAGTAATTTTTCAATGCGCTCTAATCTGTTGTTGATAATTTCGAAAGGATTTTCCATAGTTATTATTTTAAGTTTATTTTATTTCTTGTTAAAATTCTTGTATGAAGAGAGAAATTAGATAACTATAAAAACAAATAAAAATGAAAAAATGTATTTTTCAGAACTATTAAACTTAAAAAAACATTGAAAGCTGAAGTGAAATTGAAAATAATTAAAAGAAACAAAGATCAATTCCAATAAAAAACCCTTGAAAATCAATTGATTAACAAGGGTTTTGCGGAGAAAGAGGGATTCGAACCCCCGGACCTGTTACAGTCAACAGTTTTCAAGACTGCCGCATTCGACCGCTCTGCCATTTCTCCAGTGCGTCTCATCAGATATACTCTGATTGCGGGTGCAAATATAGAAACCTTTTTCATTATTTGAAACAAAAAAACTATTAATTTTTATTTATTTTGAATATCTCAAAATATAAAAGATATCCCTCTAATTATCAAACCATCACAAGAAAATAAATAATTTAGGAATCATAATTAAACAACGTCTAATGAACTTACTTTTTAAGTAGATTCGTATATTTGTGCTAAAATTATATCTACTTATGTCTTTTAACTCTTTCGGAAATTTATTAAAAGTAACTACCTACGGAGAATCTCATGGTACTGCAATTGGTGGTGTTATCGACGGATTTCCCGCGGGTTTAGCCTTAAATTTTGAAGCAATTCAAGAAGAACTAAATAGACGTAAACCCGGGCAATCTAAAATTGTAACGCAGCGTAAGGAACCTGATACCGTTGAATTCTTATCAGGCATTTTTGAAGGAAAAACTACAGGAACTTCTATTGGTTTTATCATCAAAAATACAAATCAGAAAAGTAAAGATTACAACCACAACACAAACGTGTACAGACCTTCGCATGCGGATTATACCTACGACCAAAAATACGGAATTAGAGATTATAAAGGTGGCGGAAGAAGTTCTGCTCGTGAAACTGCAAACTGGGTTGTTGCTGGTGCTTTGGCAAAACAATTAATTGCTAGCATAAAAATTAATGCGTTTACCTCTTCTGTTGGCGATATTTTTATAGACAAACCATATCAAGATTTAGATTTTTCTAAAACAGAAAGTAATATTGTGCGCTGCCCCGATGAAGCTTCTGCCGAAAAAATGATTACTCGAATTAAAGAAATTAGAAAGGCTGGCGATACTATTGGAGGAACCATAACCTGTGTTGCACAAAATATGCCCGTTGGCCTTGGTGAACCTATTTTTAATAAATTACATGCAGAGTTAGGTAAAGCAATGCTTTCTATTAATGCTGTAAAAGGTTTTGAATTTGGCAGCGGATTTTGTGGCGCAAAAATGAAAGGTTCTGAACATAATGATATTTTTAACGAAGATGGTTCTACACAGTCTAATCTATCTGGCGGTATTCAAGGTGGAATTAGTAACGGAATGGATATCTATTTTAGAGTTGCCTTTAAACCTGTGGCAACCATTATGAGTTCACAACAAACCATTAATTCTGAAAATGAGCTAACAGAAATAACAGGGAAAGGAAGACATGATCCTTGTGTTGTGCCAAGAGCAGTACCAATTATAGAGGCGATGACAGCTTTAGTGTTAGCTGATTTCTGGTTAATTAATAAAACTAGAAAAATTTAACCTAAAATTATTCATAAAATAGCTATTTTAAATTTCTGCTAAAGTCATTATTTTTTTTTGGAATTTATGGTCCACTAGGCGTCTTTGAGGAAATCTAAACGTTAAGATTCTAATCTATTATTACAATTCTAAATGAATTGTGTAGATTCAATAAAATATATGCTTACATTTAAGATTTAATTTTATCCCTTGGAATCTAAAAGATTATATTTTATTGATATCATTCGTGCTTTTGCCATTATAATGATGCTGCAAGGTCATTTTATAGACACACTTTTAAATACAACTTACAGAGATTTAAATTTAATTCCGTTTGCTGTATGGTCTTATTTTAGAGGAATTACAGCGCCTACGTTTTTTACGATTTCAGGACTAATCTTCACCTATTTATTACTAAAAGCGAAAGAAAAAGATGATGAGAAACAGCGAATGCGAAAAGGAATTATTCGAGGTTTCTTTTTAATTTTTGTGGGATATCTTATAAGAATTCCTATTTTGCAATGGTTATCTGGCAGCTTTAATACTTATTTTTTAGTTGTTGATGTTTTACAATGCATCGGTTTAAGTTTAATTTGTATTATTGTTCTTTACTTTTTATCCGCAAAAAAGTTAGTGCTTTTTTCATGTGTTACTTTGTTTGTAGGTGTTTTAATTTTTCTTACCGAACCCTTGTATCGTGTGGTAAATTTTGAAAGTGTTCCTCTTATTTTACGCAATTATATCTCCAAAAATAGAGGCTCTATATTTACCATTATCCCTTGGTTTGGTTACTTCTCTTTTGGTGCTTTTTTAGCTACTTTATTTTATACTAATTTGCAAAAAAGAAATTTTAAGGCAATTGCTGTGAGTTCTTTTATCTTTACTGGTGCTATTTTGATATTTTATTCTTCTTATCTTTTGGCTGAAATATCAAAAGCAACCAACATTCAATTATTTATGGACTCCGCTAGTTATAACTACTTATTTACTAGATTGGGCAATGTTTTTCTTTATTTTGCTTTTTTCTATGCATTCGAAAAATATTTAAAATTTCCTTTACTTTTAAAAATCGGACAAAAAACATTGTCTATTTATGTAATTCACTTTATTCTTATTTACGGCAGCTTTACAGGAATTGGTCTAAAATTAATAGGCAAAACCCTTGCACCATGGCAAGCCGTTTTTGGTGCCATCTCATTTATTACTTGTGTCTGTTTTATTTCTTTTTATTACGTGAAAACAAATGCTTTTGTCTATAAAAATTTAAGAAACTTTTTTGATACCGCCAAGAATAAAAAAATTCAGGGATGATAGATTTAATTAAAAGACATTAGTGTAAGATTAAAAATATTTTTAGTCTGATCATCTCTCTCAAAAGAAAGGATTCTGTAAGTTTTTTAAATGATACCTTTCTTTTTTAGAAATAACCTCATCAAAATAAAGTAGCAGATTTTATTTTAAATTATAGGTGTTTGTTAAGTAGTTAAAATCAAGTCTTAATTCTTGATTCTAAAAACGATGCAATCTTGAGTCTTTTATCGGACAAGAATGATTCAAATAATTCATTTTCGTGAATATTTTTTATTTTATCAATACAAAAAAAGCAGCTGTACAAAAATACAACTGCTTATTATATAAAATAACTAATACCTACTCTCCTTGTCCTAAAGAAAACCCTCTTTTTCCGTCAAACTCATATAAGTTTTCAATTTTAATCACTTGAAAACCTTCATTATTTAATTTTGATAATAAAGCTATTATTTTTTCAAAATCTACCGGATTGTACACCAAATTTCCTTCTATTTTAGAGTGTATATCTACAAATCTACATCTCCAATGATCTGTGCAATAGGTTTCTTTCATCCCTTCGGGATATACTTTTACCCCTCTGTTGGTTATCATTTTTAACTTCATTTTAAAAGAATCGATACCAGATAAAATATCGCCTATAATAGTAGCATCGGTACCTTGCCAGTTGATAAAAACATCCACACCCACTAAAACTTGCTTTTGTTCTTTTCTTTTATAAACAGGAATCACAATTTCGCCGTTACCTGCTGCTAAATTACTTATCGGTAAAGTTGTTGGTTGGTTTCCTAGATTTTCAATGACTTTAGAAGCAAACTCACTTGTAGAAACTAATTCTTTAGAAATTGACTCTTGATACACGTCTGCCGTATGATAGCCTTTTTCTAAAGTGGTTAACCAAGCATTTTTAATAGTGTATGCAATTTCTGTTTTACCTACATGAGACAGCATCATTACTGCGGCATTTAGTAATCCAGAAGGATTTGCTATTTTTTTTCCAGCAATATCTGGTGCAGAACCGTGAATAGCCTCAAACATTGCTATATTGGTGCCGATATTAGCAGAACCAGCCATACCCACAGAACCTGCGATCTCTGCTGCAATATCAGAAATAATATCTCCGTATAAATTAGAAGTTACAATAACATCATAATTTTCTGGATTAGCTGCTAATTTTGCAGAGCCGATATCTATAATTTGAGAATTACTCTCTATGTTAGGATACTCTGCAGCTATCTCTTTAAAAACACTGTGAAATAAACCATCCGTTAATTTCATAATATTATCTTTTACCATACAAGTAACCTTCTTTCTTCCATAAGCTTGGGCATACTCAAAAGCATATCGTACTATCTTTTCGCAACCGGGTCTCGTAATCAATTTTAAACATTGTACTACATCTTGTGTTTGTTGGTGTTCTATACCTGCATATAAATCTTCTTCATTTTCTCTTACAATAACAACATCCATTCCTGCAAAATTAGTTTTTACATAAGGCGCATACGCATTTACAGGTCTTACATTGGCAAACAATCCTAAAGATTTACGCAAGGTTACATTTAAACTTTTATAACCTTTTCCTTGCGGTGTTGTAATAGGTGCTTTTAAAATTAATTTATTTCTGTTGATTACTTCCCAAGCACTTTTTTCTATTCCGGCAGAATTGCCAGACAAGTATACTTTTTCACCAACTTCAATTTTTTCAGCTTCAATATTTGCTCCTGCAGCTTCTAGAATTCTTAAAGTAGCATCCATAATTTCTGGACCAATTCCATCACCATGTGCTACTGCAACTCTAGTAATAGTACTTTTACTAACATTTTTTTCTTTTTGCTTTATTTGAATATTTTCCATCTTTATATTTTTTGATGGGGCAAATATCAAAAAAATTAATCATAACTTTTTATTTATGTTTTTTATAATAAACATAAACAATACTTATGTATAAAGTTGGTTTATTCTATAAATTTAGAAAATAAAATCTAAATAATTACATATAATACCATTGATTTATCGCGATAAAAAATCGAAACATCCGATTTATTTCTTTTAAAATAACCTCAAATAATTTAAAAATCCTCGAAAAATATAGCTAAAAAAGTTCGACAATTATTTTAAAAAAAAGTCAAAATTATTTTACTTTTAAAAAGTATCACCAAAAAAAACACTTCTAATCCTTAAAATTCTACTAGTGTTGAGGCTCTATAATTAGAATTAATAGTGTCCGATTAAAAATATTTAGGTTCATAAATCGTTTTAAAATGAAGAGATTTCACTTTTTTTTTTTAATAATACCTTATATTTTGAATTAATTTTAAAAAAAATCATCTTTTTTTCTCTTATTTTAAGTTGGTTATCATCAAGTCTTGGTTCTGAAACTGCAGTTCGTTTTAAAAGTGAATCGGCTTGTTTCTTTAGCGAACAATGATGAATTAGAAATACAACAGTCAATCTTAAAATCAAAAAAAAGCCAATTTGAAAATACAAATTGGCTTTTACTTTAGGTTTTTAAAAAAATTAATCAATCTTTTTACCTTCTTTTTGAACTTCTAATTCTTTAAAATCTCCAGCATTAGATACTGTCCATTTATCAAAAGTTTTAAAGTATTTTTTAATCGCTGCATTTACCTGATCTACAGTTAAACTTTTTACCTGCTCTTCTATATTTTTTTGAAATGTTAAATCGCGGTCATAATATAAATTAGTCTCTATTAAACCTGCCAACTCATCATCTTTTGCACGCGCAACACTTTGAGCTTGCACCCAACCATTAACGGTAGATTCCAGTTCTTCTTTTGTAATACCATCTTTAATAAATAGTGCAATTTCTTCCTTAAAACCTTGCTGTACTTTAGCAGCATTTTCAGGTGCATAAATTGCATACACAAAAGCTGAAGAGCTTTTATCTTTACGATCATTATCTACACTTACTCTGCCACCTGCTCCGTAACTAATACCATCTTTCTGACGCAATCTATTCGCGATTCTAGAGGATATAAAACCACCTCCTAAAATTTCTCCGGCAACCTGCAAAGCAGCATAATCTTTATCATCTGTGCTAACTTCCATACTCAATACACCAAAAGAAATCGCATTCTTTTTGTCTGGTGTATTAGTACTTTCATTGGTTGCTGTATTGGCAAGGTAAGGTTTCTGTATATTTTTAAATGCACGATTATTTCTAAAATCGCTAAAATTTGTTTCAAAATAATCTTTTAATTTTTGCTCATTTAAATTACCAATTGAAACTACACTAGCATTATCAGAAATACCGTAGAACTCTTTATGATATGCTTTTAAATCTGCCACAGTTACAGCTTTAATTGCCTCTATTTCTTCATCTAAAGTCATAGCATGATTAGGATGCCCTTTCGGATAAATTTCACTCATTATTGAGCTCATTTTACGGATGGCTATTGCCTGCGGATCTGTTTTACTTTGTTCTAAACCTGCTAAATCTTGTGTTTTTAGCTTTTCTAATTCTGTTGCATCAAAAACAGGATTTTTCAACATGTCTGTCATCACATCTAGCGTTGCCATTAAGTTTTCTTCTGTAGAGCTAACCGTGGCGTTTATTTGTCCGTTAGAACTACTCACAAAAGTAGAAGATTTTAAAGCACTCAAGGCATCTTCAATATCTTGTCTAGATTTAGTGGTGGTTCCTTTGTTTAACATACGCCCTGTATAACTCGCAATTTTACCTTTATTCATAAAATCATCAACAGTACCATTTCTAATCGTAAAATCTAAAGTTACGGTCTCACCACGATTATTCTTTTTTATAAATCCGTATTCAATAGGTGCTTTCTGTAACATACCCGTACTTAAATTGTTCTGAATATTATCATGAGACACATCAAAAGCGTCACCAGCGTCTAAACCTTCTCTTCCTTTATAATTTGCAACAAGTTCTTCTAAACCTTCTGTATGATCTATGGCAACCGTTACAGGGTTTTCTGTAGGTACAAATAAACCAACAGTTCTATTTGTTTTTATTAAATACCGTTTTACAGCAGTATTTACTTGGTCTAAAGTCATAGACTCAATAAAATCGCGGTAAATAAACATTAATCTCCAATCTCCGGCTCCAATAAACTCACTCGTATACGTTGCTAAATAAGAAGAATTACGAGAAATTTGATCCATTTGCTTTAACATATTTGCCTTCGCACGCTTTAATTCATCTGCTGTTACTGGTTCTTTAGATAGGTTGTCTAAAACATTTAATAATGTTTCTTTAGCCGCCTCTAAAGACTTATCCGAAGGCACATCTACATTGATATACAGAAATGATGGCTCTTTTGTAAATGGCGTATAAGAATAAAGACTAGAAGCCTTTTTACCTTCAACTAAAGCTTTATACAATCTTCCTGAAGGTTCATCTGTTAATACTTGTTCTGCAATAGCCATTGCTGTAAAATCTATGTGCGAAACTGCTGGAATATGATATAAGGCAGCTACAATTTGTAAATCACCAACTCGATTTAAAACAACTGTTCTCTCTCCGTCTTGAGCTGGCTCGATAGTAGGCACATCTTTAAGTGGCACATCTGGATTTTTTAACACCCCAAATTTTTCAACAATTAACTTTAATGTCGCTTCAACATCAATTTTACCAGTTACCATTAATACGGCATTACTAGGTCTGTAATATTTTTTATAAAAAGCTTTTAAATTTTCAATGGGTACCCGCATAATATCAGAACGATTTCCAATAGTAGATTGTCCGTAATTATGCCATAAAAAAGCGGCACTAATAACGTTTTGTGATAAAACACGCGATGGAGAATTCTCTCCGCTTTCAAACTCGTTTCGTACTACCGTAAATTCTGATTGTAAATCGTCATTTGAAATATAAGAATTCATCATTCTATCTGACTCTAAATCTAAAGCCCAATCTAGATTTTCTTCGGTTGCATTAAAGGTTTCAAAATAGTTGGTACGGTCATAATAGGTTGTTCCGTTGGGTCTTGCCCCATGAGATGTTAACTCTTCTGTAATGTTTGGGTGGTTAGGTGTACCTTTAAACACCATATGCTCTAATAAATGAGCCATCCCTTTTTCACCATAACCTTCATGCCTTGAACCTACCTTGTAAGTGATATTCACCGTGATAGTTTGTGCAGAATTGTCTGGAAATAATAGTACTTTTAGACCATTATCTAGCATGTATTCGGTAATACCTTCTACACTTGCTGTTTTTGTAATTTGTGCGTTTGATGGTACTGACAATGCAAAAATAAATGTGCAGAGTACCATACTTTTTAAGGAATAAATTAGTCTTCTCATGATATATTTTTAGTTAGTATGCTATAAATGTACAAATTACAGCGCAACATCGCTAATAAAAACAAATTATTTATAAAAATTATTTCGACTTTTATTCATTTTTTTTTGTTTGATGGTTTTTAAGATAGTAACAAATATTATTTGCTAGCTAATGAAATAAACATTTATACACACTCATAAAAGACAAACATTATTATAAACGATGCTTACCAAAACTCCATTTAAATTCAATTTAAAATGATTTTATAACAAAAAAGTTTCTTACAAATTCTGTCATTTAATGAATAAATTTCTGGCCGCAATCAACTTTATCTTATTCGTTAGTACCTAAAGCAAATAGCAGTTTCTCTATTAAATACAAAATAAATACTCTTTAAATTAGAAGACCAAACTTTAATGATGTACATCTATAAAAGTCAATTAATAAATTAGTTATGTGATAATTTATTAAACTTACCTTATTATTGGTTATTATGATCTGCCTATTGTCTCGTCATAAAGAGACTAAAACAGTTGATATTATCTATGCTGAATTTATTCATAAAATGAATAAAAAAGCCATCACTATAGGTAATATTTTAGTTTATAAAAATGGCAAAATAATTTATAAAAATGCCGTTGGCTTAAGGGACATCCATACAATGGATTCTTTAACTGTAGATGCTCAATTTAGATTAGCCTCGGTTAGCAAGCAATTTACCGGAATGAGCATTATGAAATTAAAGCAAATGAAAAAACTAGAGTACAATCAAACAGTTGTCTCTATTCTTCCAAAATTTCCTTATCCGACGATCGCAGTGAAACAGCTTTTACATCATACTTCTTGAATTGCAGATTATGAACAATTATTAGATAAAAATTGAAGACCGTTAGATAGCACTAAGACATATATTTTAGGGAATAATGAAGTTATAGAAGTTTCTATCATGCAAACCCTCCTCTTAATTTTAAACCTGGAGAACAATGGGCATGCAGTAATACCGGTTATTTATTTTTAGCATCTATTGTTGAAAAAGTTTCTGGGATGCATTTTAGAGATTTTTAAAAAATACTATTTTTGAACCTTTACAAATGTATAAAACCCTACTTTAAAACTATCAAATTGCCCCAGACCGCAACATGACAAATCGTGTCTTCGGATATAAAAGAGCTTTAAATCAAGTTGATTTTGTAGAAAATGATTATAATTTAGTTAATGATGTAAGAGGAGATGGTGGTACTTATTCTACATTAAACGATTTATTTAAATGGAATCAAGCATTAGCAAATTATACAATTATTCCAAAAAGTTATTTAGAAGAAACATGGACATTTGGCGTTTTGACCAATGGAAAACTAACTAATTATGGATTTGGATGGGTAATTCAATCAAAATTAAAAGAACCAAAAGTTCTAAATCATTCAGGTGGCTGGGTTAGTTTTGACACTTATCTGCATACTGCAGTTGATGCTCAATATAGCTTTATTTTACTTACAAATAATTCAGACGAAAATTACGGAAGTATAGAGAATGGATTATCTAATATCATGGCAAATAAACCTTATCACATCCCTAAACTACAAATAGAAAGTCTAATGTCAAAAAAAAATTTATGAAGAAGATATGAGTACGGCAATTATAATCTATAAGGAATTGAAATTAGACACCGTAAATTACTCCACATTTGAAACAGCAATGAATACTTTAGGTTATCGATTATTTGCGGCTAATAAAATGATGAAGCTTTGGTTGTTTTTAAATTAACTATGGACGAGTACCAAAAATCTGCAAATACGTACGACAGTTATGGTGATGCATTGCTTGCAAAAGGAGATTCGATTGCAGCTCTTAAAAAATTTAAACAAAGCTTTGAAGTGGATAGCACCCTAACCTCTTCAAAAAATAAAGCAGTACAACTCGAGGCAATTCTATATTTAAAATAAATAACTCATTATGGTTCATTTATTTACGTCATATAATTTCACATGTATTTTTATCTTTAAAAATTTAAAACTGCATTCTTACTAAAAATTAACCGCATATAAAACCGCTCATCCCCTTTAAGTATTTGCATTAAATAGTGATAAATGATAAATAGGATATCAAAAAAAAAGGCTAATTTAAATGTACAATAAGGTAAGCACTTTTACTAATTGCAAGTATTTTCTTTCTAAACTTTTAGTGCATAAAATGAATACATCGCAGAAATACAAAAAACCCCAAACTTTAAAGTTTGGGGTTTTTTGTGTTAAGCCTGACCGGTTGGTCCGAAATTCATCGGAACTGGAGGTTGCTCATAATCTTTAATTTCTCCGTTTTGTTGTTCAAACTTTCGAACATTATCCGCTAATGCTTTTGATAATCTTTTAGCATGTTGAGGCGTTAAGATAATTCTAGACTTTACTTTTGCTTTCGGCACACCGGGCATAATATTGATAAAATCGACAATAAATTCTGATACCGAATGATTAATTATAGCCAAATTAGAATACGTTCCCTCGGCAATCTCTTGGTCTAATTCGATGTTTAATTGTCCGTCTTTGTTTTTATTTTCTTCCATAATGTATATCTTTAAATTCGTAATCGTTTGTTCTATAAAAGTTAGATAAACAAAAAAAAAGCTGAATTGAATAGTGTAAAGAAGTTACAATAAACAATTCAACTTTTAAATTTTAAACGCTTAAACGCTTATTTAGAAACCTTGTTCCATTTCATCTTTAGATCCAACAATTATATTGTCGTAAGCTCTCATTCCTGTACCTGCCGGAATTCTCTTACCAACAATTACATTTTCTTTTAAGCCCTCTAATGTATCTATCTTACCACTAACCGCAGCCTCGTTTAATACTTTTGTAGTTTCTTGGAAAGAAGCTGCCGAAATAAACGATTTTGTTTGCAGTGATGCTCTTGTAATACCTTGTAAAACTTGTTCCGCAGTTGCAGGCTTTGCATCCCTTGCTTCTACTAGATTTTTATCATTTCTTCTCAACAAAGAATTTTCATCTCTTAATTGACGAGCCGAAATAATTTGACCTTCTTTCAAGTTTTCAGAATCTCCAGCACTTTCAACAACTTTCATTCCGTAGATAGCATCGTTGTCCTGAATAAAGTCAATTTTATGAATTAATTGATTCTCTAACAATAAAGTGTCTCCAGAATCAATAATTTTAACTTTACGCATCATTTGACGAACTACAACTTCGAAATGCTTGTCATTAATTTTTACACCTTGTAAACGATATACTTCTTGTATTTCATTTACTAGATACTGCTGCACTGCAGATGGCCCTTTAATTCTTAATATATCTGAAGGAGTTGTTGCTCCGTCTGATAAAGGCATACCCGCTTTAATAAAGTCATTCTCTTGAACTAAAATTTGGTTAGAAAGTTTTACTAAATACTTACTAATATCTCCTGTTTTAGACTCAACGATAATTTCTCTATTACCACGCTTAATTTTCCCAAAGGAAACAACACCATCAATTTCTGAAACTACAGAAGGATTAGAAGGATTACGTGCTTCAAACAATTCTGTTACACGTGGTAAACCTCCAGTAATATCTCCTGCTTTACCAGATTTTCTTGGTATTTTTACTAATGTATGACCAGATTCTACCATCTGACCATCATCAATCATTAAGTGTGCTCCTACAGGTAAACTATAAGAACGTAAAGCATTACCATCTTTATCTTCAATGATTAAAGAAGCGATAATTTTCTTATTTTTAGAGTCGGTCATTACCTTCTCTTGAAAACCAGTTTGCTCATCAACTTCTACAGAGTAGTTAATACCTTGTTGTAAGTTGTCAAACTTCACTTTTCCTCCAAATTCAGAAACAATTACACCGTTAAATGGATCCCATTGAACAATAACATCACCTTTTTTGATGGTCTTTCTTTCCTTATCGAAAATTACAGAACCGTAAGGAATAATGTTTGTACTCTGTGTAATTCCTGTTTTCTTATCTTTAATCTTAATTTCTGCTGTTCTAGAAATTACAATATCTGTTGTTTTACCATCATTATCTTTACCTTGTACTGTTCGTAGGTCTTCGATAACAACATTACCATCAAATTTTGCAATTAACTTATTCTCTTCAGAAATGTTACCCGCAACCCCACCAACGTGGAATGTACGTAATGTTAACTGTGTACCTGGCTCTCCAATAGATTGCGCCGCAATTACTCCAACTGCTTCACCAATTTGTACTTTATTACGAGTAGATAAACTTAAACCGTAACATTTTGCACAAATACCTTTTGTAGATTCACATGTTAATGCAGATCTTACTTCTACACTATCAATGCCAGATCTTTGAACAGCGTCTGCTAATTTAGAAGTAATCGATTGATTTGCCTCTAAAAGAATTTCTTCTGTTAATGGGTGATAAACGTCTTGTAAAGAAATTCTGCCTTCAATTCTGTCTGATAAAGATTCTACAATCTCATCATTCTTCTTTAGGGGTGCAACCTCTAATCCTCTTAATGTACCACAATCTTCTTCGTTTACGATAACATCTTGAGAGACATCCACTAATCGACGCGTTAAATAACCTGCATCTGCAGTTTTTAAAGCGGTATCTGCTAATCCTTTACGCGCACCGTGTGTAGAAATAAAATATTCAAGAATTGATAATCCTTCCTTAAAGTTAGAAAGAATCGGATTCTCAATAATTTCACCACCACCAGCTGTAGATTTTTTAGGCTTTGCCATTAATCCACGCATACCAGTTAACTGACGAATTTGCTCTTTAGAACCCCTCGCTCCAGAATCTAGCATCATATAAACCGAGTTAAACCCTTGTTGGTCTTCACGCAAGTTTTTCATAGATAATTCAGTCAATCTGTTGTTGGTAGAACCCCAAACATCAATTACCTGATTGTACCGCTCTTTTTGCGTTAACATACCCATATTATAGTTTCCTACAATGATATCTACTTCTTTATTAGCAGCATCAATCATTGATTGTTTTTCATCTGGAATAATAATATCTCCTAATGAGAAAGATAAACCACCTTGAAAAGCAAATTTATATCCCATATTTTTAATTTCATCTAAAAAGTCTCCGGTTGTAGGAATATCTGTTGCTTTTAAAATAGCACCAATAATTCCACGCAAATTCTTTTTAGTTAAAACTTCATTTATATATCCTGCCGCAGGAGGCACAACTTCATTAAATAAAACTCTACCAACAGTAGTTTTTATAATTCTAGTTATGATTTCTCCTTCTTCATTTAAATCTTGAGTTCTAACTTTTATTCCTGCATTTAAGTCAACCATTTCTTCGTTAAAAGCAATCGTTACTTCTTCTGGCGAATAGAACGTTAAACCTTCTCCTTTAATAGGAACTTCTGGTGTAGAAATTCTTTCTTTGGTCATATAGTATAAGCCAAGTACCATATCCTGTGAAGGAACAGTTACTGGTGCCCCATTTGCAGGATTTAAAATACTATGAGAAGCCAACATTAATATTTGTGCTTCTAAAATAGCTTCTGGTCCTAATGGTAAATGAACGGCCATTTGATCTCCATCAAAATCGGCATTAAAGGCAGTACACACTAGTGGGTGTAATTGTATTGCTTTACCTTCAATTAATTTTGGTTGGAATGCTTGTATACCAAGTCTGTGTAAAGTAGGTGCTCTGTTTAATAAAACAGGATGCCCTTTAATTACATTTTCTAAAATGTCCCAAACAACTGGTTCTTTTCTATCTATTATTTTCTTTGCAGATTTAACCGTTTTTACAATTCCTCTCTCAATTAATTTTCTAATTACAAAAGGCTTGTAAAGTTCAGCTGCCATTTCTTTCGGAATACCACACTCTGAAAGTTTTAATTCTGGACCAACAACAATTACAGAACGTGCGGAATAATCAACACGTTTTCCTAACAAATTCTGACGGAAACGTCCTTGCTTCCCTTTTAAAGAATCTGATAAAGATTTTAAAGGTCTGTTAGATTCCGTTTTTACTGCTGATGATTTACGTGTGTTATCAAATAATGAATCTACAGATTCTTGCAACATACGTTTTTCATTACGTAAGATTACTTCAGGAGCTTTTATCTCAACCAATCTTTTTAAACGATTGTTTCTGATAATAACTCTTCTGTATAAATCATTTAAATCTGAAGTCGCGAAACGACCACCATCTAAAGGAACCAAAGGACGTAATTCTGGTGGAATTACGGGAACAGCCTTCATAATCATCCATTCTGGCTTGTTCTCTCTATTCTTTTGAGAATCTCTAAACGCCTCAACAACATTTAAACGTTTTAAAGCTTCCGTTTTACGTTGTTTAGAAGTTTCAGTATTTGCTTTGTGTCTTAACTCAAAAGACAACGCATCTAAATCGATACGCGCTAATAAATCAATTAAACATTCAGCTCCCATTTTTGCAATAAACTTGTTTGGGTCTGCATCTTCTAGGTACTGATTTTCTTGTGGAATTTCATCCACAATGTCCAAATATTCTTCTTCTGTTAAGAAATCCATTTTTTGTAATGGCTCTCCTTCTACATTTTTTGCAATACCTGGTTGTATTACTACGTATCTCTCATAGTAAATAATCATGTCTAACTTTTTAGATGGCAAACCTAAAAGGTACCCCATTTTGTTAGGCAATGACCTAAAGTACCAAATATGAGCAACAGGAACCACTAAATTAATGTGCCCCACTCTGTCTCTACGTACCTTCTTTTCAGTTACTTCTACACCACATCGGTCACAAACGATTCCTTTGTAGCGAATTCTTTTGTACTTTCCACAAGCACATTCATAATCCTTTACAGGACCAAAAATACGCTCACAAAACAAGCCATCTCTTTCTGGTTTGTGCGTACGGTAATTTATAGTCTCTGGCTTTAACACCTCACCTTTAGATATTTCTAGAATAGCTTCTGGTGACGATAAACCAATCGATATTTTGTTAAACTTTTTTACAGTGTACTTTTCTTGTTTTCTTGCCATGTCTTTTAATGAGTATTCAATATTCAGTTGGCAGTATTCAGTATCCAGTATTCAGAAGCAGACTGCTCACTGAATACTGATAACTGTATACTAAAATTATTCTTCTAATCTAACGTCTAAACCTAAACCTTTCAATTCATGCATTAATACGTTAAATGATTCTGGTAAACCTGGTTCTGGCATCGCTTCACCTTTTACAATACTTTCGTATGTTTTAGCTCTTCCCATCACATCATCAGATTTTACGGTTAAGATTTCTCTTAAGATACTTGATGCTCCATAAGCCTCCAATGCCCAAACTTCCATCTCTCCAAAACGTTGACCACCAAATTGCGCTTTACCTCCTAAAGGTTGTTGCGTAATTAATGAGTAAGGACCTATAGAACGCGCGTGCATTTTATCTTCAATCATGTGCCCTAACTTAATCATATAGATAATTCCAACCGTTGCGGGCTGATCGAAACGTTTACCCGTTCCACCATCATATAAATAAGTATGTCCAAATCTAGGTACTCCAGCTTTATCAGTAATCTCATTAATTTGATCTAAAGATGCTCCATCAAAAATTGGCGTTGCATATTTAGTTCCTAATTTTTGACCTGCCCAACCAAGAACAGTTTCATAAATTTGACCAATGTTCATACGAGAAGGTACACCTAATGGATTTAAAACGATATCTACAGGAGTTCCGTCTGCTAAGAAAGGCATGTCTTCTGCTCTAACAATACGAGCAACAATACCTTTGTTTCCGTGACGCCCAGCCATTTTATCACCTACTTTTAACTTACGTTTTTTAGCAATATAAACTTTTGCTAATTTTAAAATTCCAGCTGGTAACTCATCACCTACAGAAATTGTAAATTTTTGACGACGTAAAGAACCTTGCAAATCATTTACCTTAATTTTATAGTTGTGAACTAGTTCACCTACTAACTCATTAAGCTCTTTATCTGTAGTCCAAGAACCTGTTAAATGCACATAATCATCAACAGAATTTAACATTTTAAGGGTATACTTTTTACCTTTTGGTAAAACTTCCTCGCCTAAATCATTAAATACTCCTTGAGAAGTTTTTCCACTAATTAAAGTAAATAACTTATCTATTAATTCGTCTTTTAAGCTTTCAAATTTTCCAATAAAAGAAGACTCTAAAGTAGCAACCGCCTCTTTATCTCTTAATCTCTTATTTTTATCTTTAACAGCTCTTCTAAATAGTTTTTTATCAATTACCACACCTCTTAATGATGGCGAAGCTTTTAAAGATGCATCTTTTACATCGCCTGCTTTATCACCAAAAATAGCACGTAATAATTTTTCTTCAGGAGTTGGATCAGATTCTCCTTTTGGTGTAATCTTACCAATTAAGATATCCCCAGGATTTACTTCTGCTCCAATTCTGATCATTCCATTTTCATCTAAATCTTTGGTAGCCTCTTCAGAAACGTTCGGAATATCATTAGTTAACTCTTCAGTTCCTAATTTTGTATCTCTTACGTCCAAAGAATACTCGTCAATATGAATCGATGTAAATATATCTTCACGAACAACTTTTTCGGAAATTACGATTGCATCCTCAAAGTTATACCCTTTCCAAGGCATAAAGGCTACTTTCATATTTCTACCTAAAGCTAGTTCTCCTTTTTGTGTTGCATACCCTTCACAAAGAACTTGACCTTCTTCTACTCTATCACCTTTTTCAACAATCGGCTTTAAGTTAATAGAAGTACCTTGGTTTGTTTTTCTGAACTTGATTAAGTTATAAGAAACTTCATCAGAATCAAAACTAACCATTTTTTCCTCTTCAGTTCTATCATATTTGATTGTGATCATGTTCGCATCTACATACGTAACCTCTCCTGCACCCTCTGCATTAATCAAAATTCTAGAATCCTTTGCAACTCTGCGCTCTAAACCTGTACCAACAATCGGAGATTCAGGACGTAATAAAGGGACTGCTTGACGCATCATGTTAGATCCCATCAATGCACGATTGGCATCATCATGTTCCAAGAAAGGAATTAAAGACGCCGAAATAGAAGCAATTTGATTTGGCGCAACATCCATCAAGTTTATCTTATCTGGAGTAACCACAGGAAAATCGCCTTCCTCACGCGCAATAACTCTATCTAAAACAATAGTACCATCTTCTTTTAACTCTAAATTAGATTGGGCAGTTTTCATACCTTCCTCTTCTTCAGCACTTAAGTAAACGGGCTCGTCTTTTGATACTACACCATTCTCTACTCTTCTATAAGGCGTTTCAATAAAACCTAAATTATTCACCTTTGCAAACACTGCAAGTGAAGAAATTAAACCAATATTTGGTCCCTCTGGAGTTTCAATAGGACATAAACGTCCGTAATGTGTATAATGAACATCACGCACCTCAAAACCTGCTCTTTCTCTAGACAAACCACCAGGTCCAAGTGCAGATAACCTACGCTTGTGTGTGATCTCTGCTAATGGATTTGTTTGATCCATGAATTGAGATAACTGGTTGGTACCAAAAAATGAATTAATTACAGATGATAATGTTTTTGCATTAATTAAATCGATAGGAGTAAACACTTCGTTATCACGCACATTCATACGTTCACGAATTGTTCTTGCCATACGCGCTAAACCAACACCAAACTGACCTGCTAATTGTTCACCAACCGTTCTTACACGTCTATTTGATAAGTGATCAATATCATCAACCTCTGCTTTAGAGTTGATTAGTTCAATCAAATACTTAATAATCGTTATGATATCTAATTTTGTTAAGACTTTCTGATCAATCGGCTCGTTTAATTGTAGTTTAGTGTTCATTCTAAAACGCCCCACTTCCCCTAAATTATAACGTTGTTCTGAAAAGAATAACTTATCTATAATACCTCTTGCAGTCTCCTCATCTGGCGGTTCTGCATTACGTAATTGTCTATAAATATGTTCTACAGCTTCTTTTTCTGAATTTGTAGGATCTTTTTGTAACGTATTATGTATAATAGCATAATCTGCCATATCGTTGTCCTCTTTATGAAGTAAAACGGTTTTAGCACCTGCCTCTATTATTTCATCTATATGTTCTTTATCTAAAATAGTATCACGATCAAAAATAATTTCATTTCTTTCGATAGACACAACCTCACCAGTATCTTCATCTACAAAATCTTCATGCCAAGTTTTTAAAACTCTAGCAGCTAATTTGCGACCTAGTACCTTTTTTAATCCAGCTTTAGAAACCTTAATCTCTTCTGCAAGATCAAAAATTTCTAAAATATCTTTATCTCTTTCAAAACCAATGGCTCTAAATAATGTTGTTACTGGTAATTTTTTCTTTCTATCAATATAAGCATACATTACCTGATTGATATCGGTAGCAAATTCAATCCAAGATCCTTTAAAAGGAATAACTCTTGCAGAATATAACTTTGTACCGTTTGCATGGAAAGATTGCCCAAAAAATACACCAGGTGATCTGTGTAATTGAGAAACAACAACACGCTCTGCACCATTAATTACAAAGGTACCAGAGTTTGTCATATAAGGAATTGTACCTAGGTAAACATCTTGAACAATAGTTTCAAAATCTTCGTGTTCTGGGTCTGTACAATATAGTTTTAGCCGTGCTTTTAAAGGCACACTGTGTGTTAGACCTCTCTCAATACATTCTTGAATTGAATATCTTGGTGGATCTACAAAGTAATCTAAAAATTCTAATACAAACTGATTTCTTGTATCTGTAATAGGAAAGTTATCCATGAAGGTTTTATACAAACCTTCTTCACCTCTTTCTTCTGCCTTAGTTTGAAGTTGGAAAAAATCTTGAAAAGACTTTACCTGAATATCCAAAAAGTCTGGATACTCCTTAATCATTTGAGAAGTGGCGAAATTGATTCTTTCAGTAGTGTTTTTCGTTGCCAAAAGAGAATATTTTTTTGATTAAAATCTGAATTAAAATAAAGAACGAATATATACACAAAATGGTTTAGGACCAGAAATATGAATTTCCAGTACCTAAACCTAAATTTGTTGTCCCGCCACGCGAGGCGTAGTCAGGATTGAAAGCTTATTTAAGCTCTACTTCAGCTCCAGCTTCTTCTAAAGATTTTTTAAGACCTTCTGCCTCATCTTTAGATACACCTTCTTTTACTGCTGCAGGAGCGCTATCTACGATACCTTTAGCTTCTTTTAAACCTAAACCAGTTAATTCTTTAACTAATTTTACTACTGCAAGTTTAGAACCACCTGCTGCTACTAAAATTACGTCGAATTCAGTTTGCTCTTCTACCTCTTCACCTGCTGCTGCTGGTCCTGCTACTGTTACTGCCGCTGCTGCTGGTTCGATACCGTACTCATCTTTTAATATAGTCGCTAATTCATTAACTTCTTTTACTGTTAAGTTAACTAATTGCTCTGCGAAATCTTTTAAATCTGCCATTTAAATTGTTTTTAAAAATTTTGTTTATTATAGTTTATTTGTGCGCGTACTTATTTTTCAGATAAAGTTTTAAGAATACCTGAAAGTGTCTGACCACCAGATTGTAATGCTGAAATAACATTCTTAGCTGGCGATTGTAATAATCCGATGATATCTCCAATTAACTCTTCTCTAGATTTAATATTTACTAAAGCGTCTAATTGCTCATCACCAATATATATAGACTCTTCTGCAAAAGCACCTTTTAATAAGGGTTTTTTAGATTTTTTTCTAAAGTCTTTAATTAGTTTTGCTGGAGCATTAGCGGCTTCAGCAATCATCATTGATGTATTACCTTTTAATACTGTTGGAAGCTCACCAAAATCTTTGTCTGATGCCTCCATTGCTTTTGCAAGTAATGTATTCTTTACAACTGATAACTGAACATCTGCTCTATAACATGCTCTACGTAAATTAGAGGTAGCTTGTGCATTTAATCCTGAAATATCTGCTAAATATAGTGTGTTCGTTCCTGCTAATACTGCTGTTAAATCTTGTATTACTTGTGATTTCTCTTCTCTAGTCATAATTATAAGTTTTAACGTATTAAACAGTTTTCACCTCAAGAGCAATACTAGGACTCATAGTACTAGACATAAAAACGCTTTTTACATACGTTCCCTTTGCAGTTGTTGGTTTCAATTTAATAATTGTTTGTATTAGCTCGTTTGCATTCTCCTCAATCTTTATAGCATCAAAAGATACTTTTCCAATTGCAGCATGTATAATACCTGTTTTATCAACTTTAAAGTCAATTTTACCAGCTTTCACATCCTGTACAGCTTTTGCAACATCCATCGTTACAGTACCTGTTTTTGGATTAGGCATTAAACCTCTTGGACCTAAAATTCTTCCTAAAGGACCTAATTTACCCATTACACTTGGCATTGTGATAATTACGTCTACATCTGTCCATCCTCCTTTAATTTTCTGAAGATATTCATCTAATCCTACATAATCTGCACCAGCTTCTGTAGCTTCTGCTTCCTTATCCGGAGTTACTAATGCTAAAACTTTTACATCTTTACCAGTTCCGTGTGGTAGTGTTACCACACCTCTAACCATTTGATTTGCTTTTCGAGGATCTACTCCTAAACGTATTGCTAAATCTACTGATGCATCAAACTTTACGTTAGTAATCTCTTTGACTAGCACTGAAGCCGCCGCTAAATCATACGATTGAGAACGATCTAGTTTTGCGTGCGATTCTTTTTGCTTTTTTGTTAATTTTGCCATTTTACTACTTTTTATAAAGCTTATGCTGGTGCATCACCTTTAACTGTTAAACCCATAGAACGTGCTGTACCTGCAATCATACGCATTGCTGAAGACATTTCAAAGGCATTTAAATCTACCATTTTGTCTTCTGCAATAACTTTAATCTGATCCCAAGTAACTGCTGCTACTTTCTTTCTGTTTGGTTCTCCTGAACCCTTTTTAATTTTGGCCACTTCTAGTAACTGAACTGCTGCAGGTGGAGTTTTTACAAGAAAATCGAACGATTTATCTTTGAAAACAGTAATAACAACGGGTAAAACTTTACCCTGTTTGTCTTGCGTTCTTGCATTAAACTGTTTACAGAACTCCATAATGTTAACACCAGCAGCACCTAAAGCAGGTCCAACCGGCGGCGATGGATTCGCTGCGCCTCCCTTT
The DNA here is from genome assembly GCF_007997085.1 of Polaribacter sp. IC066. Classification (GTDB taxonomy): domain Bacteria; phylum Bacteroidota; class Bacteroidia; order Flavobacteriales; family Flavobacteriaceae; genus Polaribacter. The sequence continues at coordinate 24,536 of NZ_VORR01000005.1, read as the reverse complement.
ACTTGTAACTTAACTACTTTACTAACTTCTTTTGCCATTTTAAAAATGTTTAATGATTTGCTTTTATTTAGAAGCTAAAAACAAATCGATCTATATATTTGTGTAACAATTATATCTTTTCTACTTGCATATAACTTAATTCTAATGGTGTTTTTCTTCCGAAAATCTTTACCATTACCTCAAGTTTACGCTTTTCTTCATTTACTTTTTCTATAGTTCCATCAAATCCATTAAATGGACCATCTACAACCTTAACAGTTTCACCGATATTAAAAGGAATTGCCATGTTTTCATCTTGAACTGAAAGCTCATCAACTTTACCTAGCATTCTATTTACCTCTGATTTTCGCATCGGTACAGGTTCTCCTCCTTTTACTTCCCCTAAAAAACCAATAACACCTGTTATTCCTTTAATAACGTGCGGTACTTCACCCGAAAGATTTGCCTCTACCATTATGTATCCAGGAAAAAAAGCTCTTTCTCTATTCACCTTTTTACCGTTTCGTATCTGAATAACTTTCTCTGTAGGTACAATTACCTGACTTACATAATCAGACAATCCTACTCTAGAAATTTCAGTTTCTATGTAAGCTTTTACTTTATTTTCTTGTCCTCCAATGGCTCTAACAACATACCATTTCATTACTGAATCAGTTGCCATTATTAGTTAGATTTAAACATTTCGAAAAAATTATCTAGTCCAGATTGAAAAACATAGTCTATACCCGCTACCGCCAACGCAAACAGAATTGTAAAAACAGCTACCGTTACCGTCGTTTTTTGAGCATCCTCCTTTGAAATCCAAGTCATGTGGTTACTTAACTCATCAAAAGAATCTTTGATATATTGTATAAAGTTCATCTTACTTTTATGTTTTATTGCACGGGCGGAGAGATTCGAACTCCCGACAGCTGGTTTTGGAGACCAGTGCTCTACCGCTGAACTACGCCCGTTTCTTATTCATTGATAAAGGCATCCCGTTAGAAACGGAATACCTTTTTATATTTATCAATTAATAAACTAATTAAATATTAATCTAATAATTCAGTTACCTGACCTGCACCTACAGTTCTACCACCCTCACGGATTGCGAAACGTAAACCTACATTTAATGCAATTGCTTGAATTAAATCTACAGTAATTGTTAAGTTATCTCCAGGCATCACCATTTCTACACCATCTGGTAAATTAATAGTACCTGTAACATCCGTAGTTCTTACATAGAACTGTGGACGATAGTTGTTATGAAATGGAGTATGACGACCACCTTCTTCTTTCTTCAAAACATAAACTTCTGCTTTGAATTTAGCGTGTGGTGTTACTGAACCTGGCTTACAGATTACCATACCTCTTTTAATATCTTCTTTTGCAATACCTCTTAATAAGATACCTGCATTATCTCCTGCTTCTCCTCTGTTTAAGATTTGACGAAACATTTCAATACCAGTAATAGTAGAAGTCATTTTCACAGCTCCCATACCAATAATATCAACTACATCCCCTGTATTTGCAATTCCAGTTTCGATACGCCCAGTTGCTACTGTACCACGACCTGTAATAGAAAACACGTCTTCAACTGGCATTAAGAAAGGCTTATCGATTTCTCTCAAAGGCTCTTCAATCCAAACATCAACAGCTTCCATTAATTCTAAAACAGTTTCAACCCATTTAGGATCTCCGTTTAAAGCACCCAATGCTGAACCAGCAATAACAGGTCCATTATCTCCATCGTACTCATAGAAAGAAAGTAATTCTCTTACTTCCATATCTACTAATTCGATTAATTCTTCATCATCAACCATATCTACCTTGTTCATAAAAACAACCATACGAGGAATACCAACCTGGCGTCCTAATAAAATGTGTTCACGAGTTTGTGGCATTGGTCCATCTGTTGCTGCAACAACTAAAATTGCGCCGTCCATTTGGGCAGCACCTGTAACCATGTTTTTAACGTAATCCGCGTGACCTGGACAATCTACGTGCGCATAGTGACGATTTGCTGTTTGATATTCAACATGAGATGTATTAATTGTAATACCTCTTTCTTTTTCCTCTGGTGCGTTATCAATCTGATCGAAAGATTTTGCGTCACAAAAACCTGCATCAGACAATACTTTAGTAATAGCCGCAGTTAATGTAGTCTTACCGTGATCTACGTGTCCGATAGTACCAATGTTTAAGTGTGGTTTCGAACGGTCAAAATTTGCTTTTGCCATGATTATTAATTTTAATTCTTAGTTTAAATATATTTAGTGTCCAATAATACGTTTTAAAATGAGCCAGCGATGGGACTTGAACCCACGACCTCATCCCTACCAAGGATGCGCTCTACCGACTGAGCTACACCGGCTTGTTGAAAAACTATCAACTTGCCTTTTGCTTTAACAAAAGTAACGTACTATTAACGATACTTCTACTTAAAACAAAAACTCTTTGAGCGAAAGACCGGGTTCGAACCGGCGACATTCAGCTTGGAAGGCTGACGCTCTACCAACTGAGCTACTTTCGCAATATATAAATTTTGTGGGGAGAGCAGGATTCGAACCTGCGAAGACGTAGTCAACGGAGTTACAGTCCGTCCTCGTTGGCCGCTTGAGTATCTCCCCTCTAAATTTATGATTTCAATGAACTACAATTTTTTTGCTTTTGAGCCGATGGAGGGACTCGAACCCACGACCTGCTGATTACAAATCAGCTGCTCTAGCCAGCTGAGCTACATCGGCTTTTTGTTGCAAAAACAATCCGCTATTTCTAACGGATTGCAAATGTATAAAGTTTTTTTATATTCTAAAACATTTTATCATAGTTTTTTTACTTTTTTTTTACTTTTTATGAAATCATAGCGTCTCGCTGCTTCTCTTTTGATCTTTTTAGCTGTCTTTTTAAGTTGTCTACAGCAGCATTAACGCCTTCTTCGAAGGTTTTTGTTTCTCTTTTTACAATCAACTCGCTTCCCGGAATATTAATTTTGACCTCTGTAATCTTATTTTCTTTGTCACTTGTATTTTGAACTTTCAAAAACACCTCTGCATCTACAATTTTATCATGAAATTTTACTAATGCACCAACTTTCTTTTCTACAAACACCATTAACTCTTTGTCTGCATTGAAATTAACTGACTGTGTGAATACTTTCATAAATTATTCTTTTTTAGTGCTCCTAGGGTGAGCTTGGTTATATACTTTTTTTATAGCATCAAGACTATTGTGAGTATAGACTTGAGTGGAGGCTAAACTAGAATGCCCTAGCAACTCTTTAACCGAATTTAAATTTGCTCCTTCATTTAACAAATGCGTGGCAAAAGAATGTCTTAATATATGCGGACTCTTTTTTACCTTCGTAGAAACGTGCCTAAAGTATGAATTTATAGTTCTGTAGACAAGTGTTTCGTAAATTTTATTTCCTTTATTTGTAATAAAAAGCTCTTCTATATCTTTAGAGTATTCTTTTTTTAAGATTACATATTCGTTTAAGGTAGCTGCAACAGATTGTAAAAGAGGTACAAAACGTTCTTTATTTCTTTTGCCCAATACTTTAATTGTGCCATCTGAAAGACTTATGTTTTTTTCTTTAATATTTATCAATTCTGCCCTTCTAATTCCTGTAGAGTAAAATAGTTCGACCATTAATTTATTCCTTACCGATATAAAGTCTTTTTCTTGATTCAAATTTTCAATAACAGTATTGATTTCTTTAGCGGTAAACGGTACTTGCACTTTTTTAGCAACTTTGAGTGCTTTATGTTTTGAAAGTGGATTAACTTTTACCTGTTCGCTTTTTTGAAGAAATTTATAGAACGATTTTAGGGAACTTACCTTTCTGTTAATACTTCTATTAGACATTTTTGCATCTACTAAAGAAACAATCCAACTTCTTATTTGAGCATAATGAACCTCCAATAACTCTTCTTGCTGGTATGTTGTACTCACAAAATCTCTAAACGATATTAAATCGGTTTTATACGCTGCAACCGTGTGTACAGAATATTTTTTTTCAAATGATACATAGTCTAGGAATGAATCGATCAAAGTTAGCGTTGTTTGGTTGTTGGTTGTTGGTTGTTGGTTTTTCGTTTTTCGTTGATGGTTGATGGTTGATGGTTGATGGTTGATGGTTGATGGTAAATTTACAAAACTTAACGCATAAAAAATCTCGTAACACAAGATTATGTGTTACGAGATTAATTTATTAAGCAAATTTTCAGTAAAGATCCCGCTACAAAAGCGGGATTAATTCAACTTAAAATTTTGAGTGCGTCTTACAGCCTTCTCAAAATTGAGTTTCATTAACCTACTTCTTCTTTTGTTCTTAAATGCTGAACGTAAGAGGCTTTAATTCTTTGAGCTCTATTAGCTACTGACGGCTTTGTAAAGTTCTTTCTTGCACGCAAGTTTTTCATCGTTTTTGTTCGATCAAATTTTCTCTTGTAACGCTTTAAAGCTCTATCGATATTCTCTCCTTCTTTAATGGGTATAATTAACATATGTTGGCACCTCCCTTCATCGTATCTTTATATTTTGTATAGTTCTTAAAACTATTGGTTTATTTTTTGGACTGCAAATGTAATTATTAAATACGTACTACAAATTAAAATTTACAATTTATTTTCTACAATCATTTTGCGTTAGGGATTGAACGGTTTGTTTGAGCTCTCACGCTTTTTAGCGTGAAGCGAGCAGTGAAAGCCCGACCTTTTTAGGAAACGCCCAAATAATCGTAATTCGCGGTTTGTGGTGTGGTTTGTGGTTTGTGATCCGTGGTTCTTGGTTAAAAACAAAAAATCTTACAAGGTTTGTGACTAAAATAAAGTTAGTATAAGAACCCTGTAAGATGATAAAATATTTTAAAATTAGTATTTTTAAACCTACGTAGCAGGTTTATATTCTTTTTTATCAATCACCATCTTTGCAATAATCTCTTTTAAGATTTCTGATGTTCCGCCTCCAATAGGACCTAATCTACTATCTCTTAACAAACGTGCCATCGGGTACTCTTCCATATAACCGTAACCACCCAACATTTGCAGAGCATCATAGATTACTTCATCTGCCATTTTAGTTGATAATAATTTAGACATGCTTGCTTCTTTTACAACGTAGTGACCGTCATTTAAACGTTTTGCAATAGAATAATTATATTCTTTACACATATCTACCCTACTTGCCATTTCTGCAATTTTATGTCTTAATGCTTGAAATTTATCTAAAGATTTACCAAAAGCAGTTCGTTCTTGCATGTAATTAATCGCATATTCTAAAGCAAATTCTGCTCTTGCGTGCGCATTTACGCCCATGATTAATCGTTCGGATGCAAAATGTTGCATAATATAGGCAAAACCTTTACCCTCTTCACCTAATAAATTAGAAATCGGAATTTCTACATTGTCAAAAGCTATTTCTCCTGTATCACTAGCTTTCCATCCTAATTTATCTAATTTTGTTGCAGAAACTCCTTTTGAGCTTCTATCCACTACAAAAATACTGATTCCTTTGTATTTATCTGAAGGATCTGTTTTTGCAGCAACAATTAAATAATCTGAATAAACACCGTTTGTAATAAAGGTTTTAGAACCATTTAAGATGTATTTGTCTCCTTGTTTAATTGCCGTAGAACGCATTCCGGCAACGTCAGAGCCACCAAAAGGTTCTGTAATACAAAGACAACCAATCATATCTCCTTCTACACTTGGCACTAAATATTTATTTTTGATAAAATCATCACCTTCTTTATTTAGGTGCGTCATTGCTAAATATTCATGCGCCCACATTGCCGCTGCAAATCCGCCAGAATTAATTTTCTGTAATTCTTCTAAAAAGATAACGGTGTAAAAAAGATCTAGATCCATACCTCCATGTTCTTCTGGAGTTGATAAACCGAAATATCCCATTTCACCGAATTTTTTCCAGATAAAACGTTCGATAGTACCTGTTTTCTCCCATTTTTCGATGTGTGGAACTACTTCTTTTTGTAAAAAATCTTTAAAACTTTGACGAAATGCTTCATGCTCTTCAGTAAAATACATGCTGTTCATTTGTTGCGAATTTGAGTTGTTTATTGAGCTAACAAATATAAGACTATTTGATCATACTTATCTATTGGAAAACCTTCGATGTTTTTTAATTCTGATATGTTTTGAAGCTCTGCAACTTCATCTCGATACTTAAAAATCTTGCTACACAAATCATAATCGATATATGGATTTTTCAATAGCTCCTTAAACGTTACTGTGTTTACATTTACTTTTGCAATAATTGGTTTTTGGCTAATTTTAAAAACCAAAAGCACTTTATCTGCTACTTCTTTTTCTAACCCCCAAACTTCATACAATTGATTGTTGAAAGAAAAACCCTGTAATTTAGAACGATACTTAATAATTCTTTCTGAAAAAGCTGGCCCTATTCCGCTTATTGTTTGCAAGTCTTTTGCAGTTGCACTATTGATGTCTGCTGTTGATATTGGTTTTATTTCTTTCTTCTGATAAGATTTTTTAGAAAAAGTTTGTTTTATACCTCTGAATGCGGAATTAGAAGATTGATTTTGTTTTACCACCCAATCTGGAAATTTAAAATACGGAGATATTTGATGCAATAAAGAATCAGAAACTTTGGTGATTTGTTGAAATTCTTTTTTTGAGTTGATAAATTTAGTTGTTTTTCTAAAAGCAAGTAGTCTATTAATTTCATCTAAAGACATCCCTAATTGTTCTCCTTTAGAATCTGTAATATAATTTGGATTAAAAGGATACGTTTTAGGTTTTCTATTTTCAATTTCAATCGCCTTTAAACTATCTATTTGCTGTTGAAAGGCTACAACCTCTGTTTGATTTAGCGCAATTTCTTTATCGGAAGAGAAAAGGTCAAAAACAATACTGCACTGAAATAATATAATGAGCACCGCTAAAAGAAAAATCCCATTTCTTTGGCTTTTAGTATACCAGAAATGGGATTTAAATATTTTCATAAAATTTGTTTATGCTTTATTAGCCTTTATTGCGTCTGTAAACCTCACTAATTCTTCTTTTACTTTTGGTGCAAGAAGTATTAAACCAATCATATTGGGAACCATCATTGCGAAAACCATAGCATCAGAAAAACCAATCACAGAGTTTAAACTTGCTGCTGCACCAATCACTACGAATATACAGAAAATTACTTTGTATGTGTATTCTGCTTTTTTTGTTCTACCAAATAAATAAGACCACCCTTGAAACCCGTAATAAGACCAAGAAATCATAGAGCTAAATGCGAATAAAACCACAGCTACCGTTAATACATAAGGAAACCAAGAAATTGCAGATTCAAAAGCCCCTGATGTTAATAAGATTGCTTGTGCATCGTTTAAAGAGGCGTTTTCTGCCGTTACATTTCCTGTTATAATTAACACTAAAGCCGTCATTGTACACACTACAACCGTATCAATAAAAGGTTCTAACAACGCCACCATACCTTCACTTGCGGCATATTTGGTTTTTACGGCAGAATGCGCAATAGATGCAGAACCAATACCTGCTTCATTAGAAAAAGCTGCTCTTCTAAAACCTTGTACTAATACTCCAACCGCACCACCGGCCATACCAACTGGACTAAATGCGCCATTAAATATTTGCATAAAAGCGTCGCCAATCATATCGTAATTCGCAAAAATCACAAATAAAGAAGCTGCCACATAAATTGCCACCATAAAAGGAACAATTTTATCGGTTACTTTTGCTATTTTTTTGATGCCTCCAATAATTACAATTCCAACTAGAACTGCCATTACCAGACCAAAAGCCCAACCCTTTCCGTGTAAAAATGAAACACCACCAACGGGCGTTGTAATGCTCTCTACCAATTGAAAAGCTTGATTTACTTGAAACATATTTCCACCACCAAAAGAACCTCCAATGACAAAAATTGCGAATAATGCTGCTAAAATTTTACCTAAAGTTTTATTTTTTAAACCTTTTGTTAAATAATACATCGGTCCGCCATACACCGTTCCGTCAGCTTCAATATCTCTATACTTTACCCCCAACGTACATTCTACAAATTTTGATGCCATTCCTAAAAATCCTGCAACAATCATCCAAAAAGTAGCGCCGGCGCCACCAATAGAAACTGCAATAGCAACACCTGCAATATTACCCAAACCTACCGTTGCAGATAATGCGGCTGTTAATGCCTGAAAGTGAGAAACTTCGCCCTCATGACCTTCTATTCTAATTGTGTCTGGATTATCGCCATCATCTGTAAATTTCGATTTCTCTAGTTCTACTTTATGATCTTCTCTACCTTCTAAATCGTCAAATTTACCTCTCACAATATTTATAGAAGTAATAAAACCTCTAAAATTGATAAATCTAAAATAAATTGTAAAATAAGTTGCTCCTAAAATTAACGGAAATAGAACCCAATAAATGCTAACGGTATCTGTAAACGGAATTTGATAAAATATAAACTCAACGAACCAACCTGTAAGATTACCAAACACTTCATCAATCTGTTGGTCTAATCCTTTTTCTTGGGCAAATGTTAAAAATGGAACTACTAAAAAAAGTAACGATAAAAGTTTCTTATTCATAAGAACTAGCTATTAAATTTTAATTATTGATTTACAATATTATAAAAAAAACTTGAAGAATTATAAAATAAAATCAAAAATAAAATTAAACTTCTTTGACTTTTAAAAATTGAAAAATAGAATTTTTAATATTTATACGCTCAAAACTTATTCTTGTTTTGGTGTTGATTTTTTATGACCAATTGCGTTTAAGTACCTTGCTAGCTCAACTTTTACTTTGGGAGCTAATAATAGTAACCCTATAATATTAGGAAATACCATTGCAAATATCATAGCATCTGAAAATTCAATTACAGAACCCAAGGTAGACGAGGCACCGATTACCACAAAGACTAAAAATAATGCTTTATACGTGATATCTGCTATTTTGCCTTTACCAAATAAATACGTCCATCCTTGTATGCCGTAATAAGACCAAGAAAGCATCGATGAAAAAGCAAATAAAATAACTGCCACTGTTAATAAAATAGAAAAATGCGGAATGGCAGACTCAAAAGCAACTGATGTTAAATCGACACCGTTTATAGGTTCATTCGTTGCATTTAACAGCACATTACTTTTAGAATCTAAATTACCATAGGTAAATAAGTTGTTCCTTAAATTTGTTACTACAATGACCAAAGCGGTCATTGAACAAATAACTACCGTATCTACAAACGGGCCTATTGAAGCTACAATTCCTTCACTTGCCGGAAATTTAGTTTTAACAGCTGCATGTGCAATCGACGCAGACCCTACACCCGCTTCATTTGAAAAAGCAGCTCTTTGAAACCCAACAATCATTACCCCTATTAAACCTCCTACAATAGATGTTTGATTAAAAGCACCGTCCCAAATTTGAACCATAGCCTCTGGAATTATTGCGTAATTCATAACAATGATAATTAAAGAAGCGCCCACGAACATAATTGCCATAAACGGAACTATTTTTTCGGTTACTCGGCCTATTCTTTTAATTCCGCCAATAATTACGACACCTACTAATATTGCCATTACAATTCCGAATATAAATCCAGATTCAATATCAAAAAGTTGCTTAAATTGTGCAGCGGCTTGGTTGGCTTGAAACATATTTCCACCTCCAAAAGAACCTCCAATTACAAAAACAGCATACAAACCAGCCAAAACTTTTCCTAAACCAGCTAAATTCTTTTCTTTTAGCCCTTTTTTTAAGTAATACATTGGGCCTCCGTATATTTTACCGTCTTCACCAACTTCTCTATATTTAACACCTAAAGTAGCTTCGACTAATTTTGTAGACATTCCTAAAAAACCGGCTAAAACCATCCATATAACTGCTCCAGGACCTCCAATTGCAATGGCAACTGCAACCCCAGCAATATTACCTAAACCTACCGTTGCAGATAGTGCGGCTGTTAAAGCTTGAAAATGTGTGACCTCTCCAATAACCCCATCTGATTTTACAGTTTCAAAAATATCACCCCCTGGCGTTGGATCTCCTGCCATTTCATCAACTGAATTATGGTCAACATCGTCATATTTTCCATTAGTTGCTCTAATGGCAACACCTAACAGTCTAATATTAGCAAACTTAAAGTATAATGTAAAAAATAAAGCCCCCGATAACAAAAGAATAACAACAATAGGAACATCTATACCAACAATTGAAATTGGATAGAAAACCACTGAACTCACAGCATCCGCAAAAGGTTTAAATTTTTCTTCTATTTGTTCGTCTATTGTTAATTCTTCTGCATGCGTAAAGAGGGGTGCTGCTAGAAATAACAACGAAAGAAGTTTTTTGATCATAATATATTTTGATTTATGTTTATTTAAAGACTTGCAATATGATGAAAAATAGAAGGTTTAACGACTTTTTATGCGTTAAAAGTGTTTTTAACTCATAGTTGCCTTAAATCTATACAAATCTTCTTTGAATGATTTTGGATAAAAACCTAGTTCTTTATTTGTTTTTGATACATCGAAACCCGTCTTTGGTGGTCTTTGTGCTCTTTGATTTAAAGTAGCCGATGAGATGGGTTTTATGAGACTTTTATCTAATTGAAAAACCTCTGCGACTTGTTGCGCAATTTGATAAACACTTAACAACTCGTTCGATGAAATATGATAGATACCCGTTGCTTTTTTATCCATAGAAATCTTGCAAGCCATTGCCAAATCTTCTACGAACGTTGGCATTCTATATTGATCCTCTACAATGGTCATTTCTTTTCCTTCTTCTAGCATTTGTTTTACCCAAAGAACAATGTTACTTCTACTCATATCAAATACCTTACCGTACACCAAAATTGTTCTTAAAATTGTAAAATCAATTTTAGATTTTAGCAGAACTTCTTCAGATTTTAGTTTTGACATCCCATAATAACTAATCGGATTTGTAGAATCTGTCTCTTTATAAACACCTTTTAATCCGTCAAAAACAAAGTCTGTAGAGAGATGAATTACATGGGCTTTTAATTCTTCAGAAACTTCAGACAACCATTTTACCACCGAAACATTTAACACATCGCAGGCTTTTTTTTGATCTTCGCAAACATCAACCAAAGTCATGGCAGCAGTATTGATAATAACATGAGGCTGTATTTCTTGAAGTTCTTTTTTAAGACTTCTTTCGTCTGTTAAATCAATAGAAATATAAGAAAAATCATTTCTACCGCTTCTATTAATGCCCCTTGAAAGTCCAAAAACTTGATACTTTTCTTTTTCTTTTAACAATAAACTTACTAAAGATTGACCCAATAAACCGTTACTACCTGTAATGACTACTTTATTCATTAATATTTATGTGTTTTTTTGAAACATACCAATCAGTAAGAAGCAGAGCTTGAAGTTTTTTATAAACCACAAGATTAACCACCTGTATTTGGGTTTTTAAGTCTACAACCAGCATGTTATTTTTATTTAAAAAATCTCTCTCAATTTAGAAATCTGTTCTGGTCTTCCCAAAACAATTAAGTGAGATCCTGAAATTAGTTTACAATTTGATGCTGGATTTATAATATAGTCTTTATCAGGATTTCTGTACCCTATAACGGTACAACCCGTTTTCTTTCTTAAATCGAGATCTAAAATTGTTTTATTTACATATTCTTTTGGCAAATCATCTACCGCAATTTCCTCTAAATTGGCGGTGGTTTCACCTTCAATGGTTAACCGATCTACAAATTCAATCACATCTGGCGTTGCTATTAAAGATGCCATGTGATTGCCGCCTAACTTATCTGGCATAATTACATTATCTGCACCTGCAATTTTTAATTTGCTGTAAGAGCTTTCTTTAGAGGCTCTGCTTATTATTTTACACTTTTTATTTAATTGTCTTGCACTTAAAACCACAAATAAATTATCTGCATCAGAGGGCAATGTGGTGATTAAATTTGATGCTGTTAAAATACCAGCATTCATTAAAATCTCATCTGTAGTAGCGTCACCCCGAACATTTAACATGTCTTCGGTGTCTAAAAAATCAATCACTTCTTTACAATTATCGATTACTACAAAATCGATATTATAATTTTTTAACTTTATAATTGCCTGTCTTCCATTTCTACCGTACCCACAAACAATGGTGTGCCCTTCTAATCTATTTATTTGTTTTTCCACGTTTCTTTGTTTAAAATGATCAAATAATTTTCCGCTTACCAAATATTCTGAAAAGGCAGATATTGCATACCCAAAAATAGTAATACTTGTTAAAATTAAAAAAATTGTAAACACCTTTTCTTCTGGAGAAAAAGGTCTTAACTCCCCAAAACCCACCGTAGTAACTGTAATTACAGTCATATATAAAGCATCTATAAAAGTGTAATGCGAAAGCCACATATACCCTGTTGTACCAATTGCCATTACAGATGCAATTAACCCAAGAATTACATTTATTTTAGAACCTAAAACCTTCATATTTATAAGTCAAAAACCGAGCTTCTTTTGGTATACACCAAATCTTTTAACTTCATTAAAAAGGCAAAGGTTAAGTAAAACCCGAAAGACAATCCTACTGTAAAAAAGGTTACATAAATAAAATAAATACGTACATTTTTTGCATGCATGCCCAATCTATCGGCTAGTCTAGAAAAAACGCCAAAACCATGTCTTTCAAAAAAATGACGGATAGCATGTATAAATTTCATCAATAAAATTTTACCTGCAAGATACTATAATCTCTTTATTTGTTCTCTTCTTTTTTATCTAAAATGATTTCTATTGATTAACTTTGCGCTTTTGCAAAAACCACCCTTTTTTGAAAGACCAAGAATATATAGAAGTTTACGGAGCAAGAGTTCATAATTTAAAGAATATAGATGTAAAAATTCCTCGTGAAAAACTAGTGGTCATCACTGGTTTGAGCGGAAGCGGTAAATCTTCTTTAGCCTTTGACACCATTTATGCCGAAGGACAAAGACGTTATATAGAGACGTTTTCTGCCTATGCTCGTCAGTTTTTAGGCGGATTAGAAAGACCCGATGTTGATAAAATTGATGGCCTTTCTCCAGTAATTTCTATCGAACAAAAAACCACTAATAAAAGTCCGCGTTCTACAGTTGGCACCATCACTGAAATTTACGATTTTTTACGATTGTTGTTTGCAAGAGCTTCAGATGCTTACTCTTACAATACTGGTGAGAAGATGGTAAGTTATTCTGATGAACAAATTAGACAACTTATTTTAAAAGATTTTGATGGCAAAAAAATAGCCGTTTTAGCGCCGTTGGTAAAGTCTAGAAAAGGACATTATCGGGAACTTTTTGAACAAATTTCTAAACAAGGTTTTTTACGAGTTCGTGTTGACGGCGTTATCAAGGAAATCGAAAAAGGCATGAAGCTAGATCGTTATAAAACCCACGATATTGAAGTGGTTATAGATCGACTAGCGATTAGTGAATCTGCAGAAAAAAGATTAGAAGAAACGATAAAAACTGCTTTATATTCTGGTAATAATATAATGATGGTGATTGATGTGGATGACAACCATCCTCGTTATTTTAGCCGTGAATTAATGTGCCCAACAACCGGAATTGCATATCCAAACCCTGAACCTAATAATTTTTCTTTTAACTCGCCAAAAGGTGCTTGTGATAATTGTAATGGTTTAGGAATCACGAATGAAATTAACCTAAAAAAGGTAATTCCAGATACTTCTATCTCCATAAAAAATGGCGGTGTTGTTCCTTTAGGAGAACAAAAAAATAGTTGGATTTTTAAACAAGTCCAAAATATTGCAGAACGATATCAGTTTAAATTAACAGATGCTATTAAAGATATTCCGAAAGAAGCATTAGAAATCATCTTACATGGTGGCAACGAATCTTTTGAAATAGAATCTAAAACGGTGGGCATCACCAGAAATTATAAAATTGATTTTGAAGGTATTGTTGCTTTTATTACTGGGCAGTATGACAATGCCGAAAGTACTTCTATAAAACGTTGGGCAAAAAACTTTATGGAAGAAGTTACGTGCTCTAGTTGCCAAGGAAAAAGGTTAAAAAAAGAAGCACTTAATTTTAAAATAACCGATAAAAATATTAGCGATTTAGCGCAACTAGATGTGACTGAATTGGCAAAGTGGTTTGCGAATATAGAAAAAGATTTATCAGAAAAACAGCTTACAATTGCATCAGAAATTTTAAAAGAAATAAGCACTAGAATTCAGTTTTTATTAGATGTAGGTTTAGATTATTTAACTTTAGACAGAACTTCTAAATCACTTTCTGGTGGCGAAGCTCAAAGAATTCGTTTGGCAACTCAAATTGGCTCGCAATTAGTGGGCGTTTTATATATTTTAGATGAACCTAGTATTGGTTTACACCAGCGAGATAACGAGAAATTAATAGATTCTTTAATTAAACTACGAGATGTTGGTAACTCTGTCATTGTGGTAGAGCATGATGAGGATATGATTAAAAAAGCCGATTTTGTTTTAGATATTGGCCCTGGTGCAGGAAAATATGGAGGAGAAATTGTAAGTCAAGGTACTTTTGAATCGATAAAAAAAGAAAACACCTTAACGGCCGATTATTTAACCGGAAGAAAAAAAATTGAAGTTCCTACAAGCAGACGAGCAGGAAACGGTAAAACGATCAAATTAAAAGGAGCTTCTGGCAATAATTTAAAAAATGTTTCTGTCGAATTTCCTCTGGGAAAAATGATCTGTGTAACAGGAGTTTCTGGAAGTGGGAAATCGACTTTAATAAACGAAACTTTATATCCTATTTTAAATGCTCATATATATAGGGGTGTCAAAAAACCAATGCCTTATAAGAAAATAGAAGGTTTAGATCATGTAGACAAAGTAATTGATATCGATCAATCTCCTATTGGTAGAACTCCGCGCTCTAACCCTGCCACGTACACAAAAACGTTTGATGAAATTAGAAGTCTGTTTGCTAAAACTCCAGAAGCTGCCATTCGTGGTTATAAACCAGGTAGATTTTCTTTTAATGTAAAAGGAGGTCGCTGTGAAACATGTCAAGGAGGAGGGGTTCGCGTTATAGAAATGAACTTTTTACCAGATGTTCATGTAGAATGTGAAACCTGCCAAGGAAAACGTTTTAATAGAGAAACATTAGAAATTCGTTATAAAGGAAAATCGATTTCAGATATTTTAAATATGACGATTGAAGATGCTACCGATTTCTTTAAATTGATTCCTAAAATACACCGAAAAGTAAAAACGATTAAAGATGTTGGGCTTGGTTATATAACGCTTGGCCAAAGGTCTACTACCCTATCGGGCGGTGAAGCACAGCGGATAAAATTAGCCGCAGAATTATCAAAAAAAGATACTGGTAATACTTTTTATATTTTAGACGAGCCCACAACAGGTCTTCATTTTGAAGACATTAGAGTTTTAATGGAAGTTTTGAATAAATTAGCAGATAAAGGAAATACTGTTTTAATTATTGAACATAATTTAGATGTAGTAAAATTGGCAGATTATGTAATTGATGTTGGTATGGAAGGCGGAAAAAAAGGAGGAAAAATTTTAGTTACAGGAACTCCAGAACAAGTTGCTAAACATAAAACAAGTTATACCGCAAAGTTTTTGAAAAAATTACTAATTTAGTAGACTGTTAAAAAAAATAAAACAACCCTAATGACAAACGACGATAGAAAAATAAGAGAACGCTTGCAGCAAAAAACTTGGAACGAAATAAAAACAAACGATTCTTGGGCTATTTTTAAAATAATGGCCGAGTTTGTAGATGGCTATGAACGTTTAAGTAAAATTGGACCCTGTGTCTCGATTTTTGGCTCTGCCAGAACAAAACCAGACCATCCTTATTATCTATTAGCCGAAGAGATTGGCTATAAATTAACCCAAAATGGTTTTGGTGTAATTACTGGCGGTGGACCCGGTATTATGGAAGCCGGAAATAAAGGTGCCAATAGAGGAAAAGGACTTTCTGTAGGCTTAAACATTGAACTGCCTTTTGAACAACATGACAACCCTTGGATAGATCAAGGTAAAAGTTTAGATTTCGATTACTTTTTTGTGCGTAAAGTAATGTTTGTAAAATATTCGCAAGGTTTTATAGTAATGCCCGGTGGTTTTGGAACAATGGATGAACTTTTTGAAGCGATTACCTTAATTCAAACTAAAAAAATTGGTCGTTTTCCTATTGTTTTAGTCGGTAAAAAGTTCTGGGGTGGTTTATTAGATTGGATAAAAAGTACACTTTTAGAAGAGGGTAATATCAGTGAAGCAGATTTAAATCTTTTTAGACTGGTAGATACCGCAGATGAAACCGTAGAACATTTTAATAAATTTTACGCTAAACATCAATTGAAACCTAATTTTTAAGAATGTTTAAGAAATGAATGTTTTTTTGCTGTTATTTGTGCGCTAAAAAGTGAAACAAGTTACAGCAAAAAAACAATCTATTATACGATACTAATTAGAGCTGTTTACAAAAAATAATCGCTCGTGTGTGAGAACAATTTTAAACAATATTAAAAGCGGTTGATGCATATTTTTTTGGTTTAAAAGAAAATAGTTTCTCATAATCCCTTTGAAAATCATAAAATATCAAAATTTGAGAAAATTTCATTTTAAAAAATTTTTCAACATCTTATTCTTTTTTCTTGTTGGCTGCATGCTCTGTAAAGCCCAAGAAAACGCTATTCATATAGAAGCAAAACTAAATATTGATGATAACGCACTCTTTATAAAACAAGAAATTACCTTTGTAAATACTTCAGATTCTATTTTATCAAATATCTATTTACATAATTGGGCTAATAGTTTCAGAGACCGAAAAACTCCCTTATCTAAAAGACTTATAAAAGATTTTCGTAAAGATTTATACTTTGCTAAAGAAGAAAATTTAGGAAAAACTACCATAAAAAATCTTGCAATCAACTTTGCGAACACCGAGTTTGATGAGCTAGAAGATAATGCTGACATTTTACAAGTATTTCTAAAACAGCCTCTTGTGCAAAAAGATAGTTTAAAAATATCTTTAACCTACACTGTAAAAATACCAAGTGCTAAATTTACGGGTTACGGCAAAACTAAAGAAGGTTTTCATTTACGCTATTGGTACATTACACCCGCAGTTTACGATGAGAGTTGGCATTTAATGAGCAACCTAAATATTGATGATTTATATGAAAAAGCAACCAATTTTACCATAGAATTAGACATCCCAAAAGAATACATTTTAGAAAGCAATTTGTATCAATATAAAACTGATAATACAGATTTTGATCGCTATTTTTTATCAGGAAAAAATAAAACCGATATTATATTAGGTGTTAATAAAAGTAAGGTATTAAGAACTTTTAAAACAGAGAACATAACAGTTTCTACCGATGTATTTAATGAAGAAGTTCGTGATTCTATAGCCACAGATATATTAAGTAGAGAGTTGCATTTTATTGAAACATTTTTAGGTAAATATCCGCATAAAGAGCTTTATATAGATAAAGTTACCCAAAGTAAAGATCCTATTTATGGTTTGAGTCAATTACCAGATTTTTTACGACCGTTTTCTGATATTTTTAAATGGGATGTAACCATGTTTAAAGCCGTTAGCAGAAAATATATCGAAAATACACTACTTTTAAACAAGAGGCAAGATCACTGGTTTTTAGAGGGATTACAAAATTATTTGATGATTGAATATATCGAAGAATTTTATCCTAACACAAAATTATTAGGTGACGTATCAAACTACTGGTTTATAAAAAGCTTTAATTTTTCTAAATTAGACTTTAATGATAAATATCCTTTTGTTTATCAATTTATTTCTCGCCAATTTCTAGATCAATCTTTAGATACCTCTACAGATTCTTTATCAAACTTTAATAGAAAAATTGCAAATAAATACAAAGCCGGTTTAGGTTTTAGATATTTAAAAGGCTTTTTGGGTGATAGTATTTTAAATCACAGTATCAGAGATTTCTATCAAAAGAATCAAAATAAAATAGTATCAAGTCTTGATTTTCAAGAAATTTTGTCAGCAAAAACAACTAAAAATATTGATTGGTTTTTTAATGATTTTATCAAAACAAATAAAAAAATAGACCACACTATAGATAAAGTAGTAATTAAAAAAGACAGTTTAGAAGTAACCATCAAAAATAAAAGAAATATTACAACGCCCGTTTTATTGTATGGTTTAAAAGACAAAGAAATAAAATTTAAAAAATGGATTACGAACGTTGAAGATTTAAAAACGACAACGATACCAAAACACGGTATTAATAAGGTAGCCTTAAATTATGAAAATTTATATCCAGAAATAAATACGTTAGATAACTGGAGAGATTTACAAGATAAAATATTTAATAAGCCTTTAAAGTTCAGTTTGATAAAAGACATAGAAGATCCTTATTACAATCAAATTTTTTACCAACCAAACGTAAGTTATAATTTTTATAATGGTTTAATTTTAGGTGCGCGCCTACACAATAAACCACTAATAGCCAGAAATTTAGAACTTTCTTTTGCCCCATCTTACGCAACAAAAAGCAATACAGTAATCGGTTCTTTTTCTGCGCTTTATAATCAGTATTTTGAAAAAACATCTATTTATAAAATTATGTACGGTGTTAGTGGTCAAACGTTAGATTATGCACCCAATCTATCTTACAGATCATTTGTACCCTTTGTAAATATTATTTTTAAAAGAAAAGATTTAAGAGATGCCACGCAAGAATTTGTTAGAGCAAGATTGTTGCATATTGATAAAGAAATACCAGAAGGACAAATTAAAACTTCTGAAGATAATTACAGTGTTTTTAGTGCAAGCTATAACTTTATTAACCCCGATATTATAAAAGAATTTCGATATAATTTTAGTTTTGAATATGCAGAAAAATTTTCTAAAATTGCAACCGACTTGCGTTTTAGGTCGCTATCAACTTCAGATACGCAGCTAGATTTTAGAGTATTTGCAGGTGTGTTTTTACATAATAATTCTGTTGGCGATTATTTTAGCTTTGGTTTAGACAGGGCAAATGATTATTTATTTCAGCTTAATTATTTTGGTCGTTCAGAAGATTCTGGCATTTTTAGTCAACAATATATTATTGCCGAAGGAGGCTTTAAATCTGCACTACCAGTTAGATTTGCAAATCAATTTATGCTATCTTTTAACTCTAGTATAGGTATCTGGAGATGGGTAGAATTCTATAATGATGTTGCTTTTTTAAAAAGCAGAGAAAACCCTGTTTACTTTGGTTATAATAACGGAGTTCGACTTAACTTTATCCATAATATACTCGAAATTTACTTTCCGCTCTATTCAAATAACGGTTGGGAAATAACACAAGAGTCTTATCCCCAAAAAATTAGATTTACATTAACAGGAGATATAAGCTCAATTTATAATTTCTTTAGAAGAGGATTTTTGTAAAATTATAACAAAATAATATGCATTGTATAATTCTCAACAAAAACAATATTTACCCTTGTTAATTTACCATATTCTTAAACAAATCTAAATATTTCTAAATATCGATTAAAAAAACTATCTTTGTAAAAGTAAAAACGATAAACATATGTTGCAAAAAACAGTTACTTTAAACAAACAAGAAATCTCTTTTAACGACTTTAAAAAAGAAGTTTTAAATGATTATAAAATTGCAAAAATTAGCAGAGAATGTAGTTTATTAGGCAGGCGTGAAGTACTTACCGGAAAAGCAAAATTCGGTATTTTTGGTGACGGTAAAGAAATACCGCAACTGGCGATGGCCAAAGCCTTTAAAAAAGGCGATTTTAGATCTGGTTATTACAGAGATCAAACTTTTATGATGGCTATTGGTGAGCTTACAGCGCAACAATTTTTTGCGGGTTTGTACGCACACACAGACATCAAAGCAGACCCTATGTCTGCAGGAAGACAAATGGGTGGGCACTTTGCTACCCACAGTTTAAATGAAGATGGTAGTTGGAAAGATTTAACAAAACAATATAATTCTAGTGCAGATATTTCTCCCACAGCCGGCCAAATGCCTCGTTTGTTGGGATTAGCACAAGCATCCAAGATTTATAGAAACGAAAAAAGTGTAAAACATAAAACCAAGTTTTCTAACAAAGGAAATGAAGTTGCTTGGGGAACTATCGGAAACGCTAGCACAAGTGAAGGCTTATTTTTTGAAACCATAAATGCCGCAGGAGTTTTACAAGTGCCAATGGTTATGAGTGTTTGGGATGATGAATATGGTATTTCTGTGCATGCAAAACATCAAACTACCAAAGAAAGTATTTCAGAAATCTTAAAAGGTTTTCAGAGAGATCATGAAAAAGATGGCTACGAAATCTTTGTTATCAATGGTTGGGATTATGTGCAACTTTGTGATATCTATCAAAACGCTGCAAAAATTGCAAGAGAAGAACATGTACCTGTTTTAATTCATGTTAAAGAATTAACACAGCCTCAAGGGCACTCTACTTCTGGTTCTCATGAGAGATATAAGGGCAAGGAACGTTTACAATGGGAAAAAGAGCACGATTGTAATACAAAATTTCGGGAGTGGATTCTAGATTTTGAATTAGAAACAGAAACTGGCGATATTTTACGTTTTGTAGATTCTGAAGAAGACTTAATTATTTTAGAAAAAGAAGCAAAAAAAGAAGTAACCAATGCAAAACGAAATGCATGGAACGCGTTCTTAAATGAAATAAAATCTGAACTTTTAGTTGCAGTTGAGTTATTAGAAAATGTTGCTGCAAAGAGCAATAACGGTACATTTATTACGAAATATAAAAACGATTTATCGGCAATAACAGAGCCCACAAGAAAAGATATTTTATCGGCTGCAAGAAAATGTTTGCGCTATGTAAAAGATGAACATTTTAGTGAAAAAGTAGCACTTCAAAACTTTATAAAAACTTCGACAACTATAGCTCAAGGCAAATATTCGACCCATTTATTAAGCGAAACTGAATTAGCTGCTCTAAATGTTTTAGAGGATAAACCGATGTATGCTCAAAATAAAAATCTTGTAGATGCCAGAATTATAATGAGAGATAACTTTGATGCTATTCTTTCTAAACATCAAGATGTGGTTATTTTTGGTGAAGATGCTGGTTTTATTGGTGATGTAAATCAAGGTTTAGAAGGCTTGCAAGAAAAGTACGGAGATATTAGAATTTCTGACACTGGTATTAGAGAAGCAACAATTATTGGTCAAGGAATTGGATTAGCAATGAGAGGTTTAAGACCCATTGCAGAAATACAATATTTAGATTACTTGCTGTACGCACTTCAAATTATGAGCGATGATTTAGCAACTTTGCGTTACAGAACTTTTGGCAAACAAAAAGCACCTTTAATTATTAGAACCAGAGGCCACAGACTAGAAGGAATTTGGCATGCGGGCTCGCCAATGGGCGGCATTATAAATAATGTAAGAGGAATGCATGTTTTAGTGCCCCGAAACATGACCAAAGCTGCTGGTTTTTATAACACTTTACTAGAAGGTGATGATCCTGCACTCGTTATAGAATGTTTAAACGGTTACCGTTTAAAAGAAGAATTGCCAACAAATTTAGGCGATTTCAAAACACCTATTGGCGTTGTAGAAACCATTAAAGAAGGCAAAGACTTAACGATTATTTCTTATGGATCTACTTTACGTATTGTTGAAGAAGCTGCAAAAGATTTGCATCAAGTTGGTATTGATATCGAAATTATTGATGCACAAAGTTTACTGCCTTTTGATTTAAATCACGACACGGTAAAAAGTGTTGCCAAAACAAATAAGTTATTAGTGGTGGATGAAGATGTTCCTGGTGGCGCTTCTGCATATCTTTTGCAAGAAATTTTAGAAAATCAAAACGCATATGAACATTTAGATAGCAAACCATCAACTTTAACTGCTAAAGAACACAGAACAGCATACGGTACAGATGGCGATTATTTCTCAAAACCCTCTGCCGAAGATGTATTTGAGAAAGTATATGAGATTATGCATGAGTTTAATCCGCAAAAATTTAAGAGTTTGTATTAGTTCTTTTAATAAAAAAAATAAAATCCCACTCAAAAATTTGATTGGGATTTTTTATTAAGATTTTATTTTTTCACCTTTGATAATTTCTTGTAAATCTCTTGAAATTTCTAGGAATGGAAATAGTACTTCATCATTTTTGAAATTTTTAGTTAAGACAGACAAACTTTTTAAATAAGTATTACAGGATATTTTTTTATTTGACTCAAGAAATATAAAATCTTTTCCTTTTAATAATTTATAAATTTTGCATGAGCTAGAAACTCGCACTCACGGTAATAAATAAAAAACAGATTATATTATACCGCATTACATAATACACGTTAACGCGAGCATCTTGCTCGTGACCATAAACAAATTCAAATATTTCTACAAAAGGCTAAAGATTCTATAATACAAGAAAAATAAATTTCTCTCGTAAATACATCAATCCAATTTACAATTGCAAAACTTATAAAGTATGCTCCTGACTTTTCTCTGAATTTATATTTTCTACTCATAACTTTTTTTAAGTAAAAACAGGGTAATAATATTTATCGGCACGAGCAGGACGCTCGCGCTTGCGGTAATAAATAAAAAAGCAGATTATATTATAACGCATTACATAATAGACGTTAACGCGAGCATCTTGCTCGTGACCATAAACTAATTCAAATCTTTTTAGAAAAGTCTAAAGATTCTATAATACAAGAAAAATAAATTTCTCTCGTAAATACATCAATCCAATTTACAATTGCAAAACTTATAAAGTATGCTCCTGACTTTTCTCTGAATTTATATTTTCTACTCATAACTTTTTTTAAGTAAAAACAGGGTAATAATATTTATCGGCACGAGCAGGACGCTCGCGCTTGCGGTAATAAATAAAAAAGCAGATTATATTATAACGCATTACATAATAGACGTTAACGCGAGCATCTTGCTCGTGACCATAAACTAATTCAAATCTTTTTAGAAAAGTCTAAAGATTCTATAATACAAGAAAAATAAATTTCTCTCGTAAATACATCAATCCAATTTACAATTGCAAAACTTATAAAGTATGCTCCTGACTTTTCTCTGAATTTATATTTTCTACTCATAACTTTTTTTAAGTAAAAACAGGGTAATAATATTTATCGGCAAGAGCGGGACGCTCGCGCTAACGTTTGTGGGTACAACTATATTACTCTATACTGCGTTACAAAATCATCTTGAATATCTTTATAACTATTGGTGCAAAAAATATGTTCTATACTTTTTTTAAGCTCTTCAAAACCATAATTAAATTGTGCATGTGTAACATATAAGAACACTTTATTAGCACCTTGTTTCTTTAATTCTTCTGCTAATAATTTAAATGTTCTGCCGCCATCGGCTAAATCATCCACAAGCAAACACACTTTATTTTTTACATCACCCTGTATTTTAATTTGAGGAACGCCCTTAATTCTAACCTTATTGGAAGGAATAATATCTGCATTTAGTTTTTCTGCCATCTCATGCGTAGTTTTATAAGCGCCTGCATCTGGACTAATTAAGACAGGATTTCTGATTTTATGGAAGGCTTTTTGTACATATTCAAAACTATTTATCTCTGATGAATTATCTATCAACGCTAATGAAACCGAACTATGCGGATGTAAAATTTTAACAACATCAAAATTCATACTATTGATAAATTTAGAGATTACTTTTAAATCGAAAGATTCATTTTCATGAAACCGTCTGTCTGAACGTTGCCCAATTAGGCAATAGATTGTTAAAGTAGCAAGCTTATTTTTATTTTCTAAAATTGCGTCCCAAGCTTCTTTTATAGCCGCCGCTTTAAATAAATCTTCATAGGTATTTCCTCTCATTTTTACATGTAAATCTCCTTCTTCTATAATTGTAGCAGCAACTTGATGGTCTTTAAATTTCTTTATTGCGTATTTCATCTTTATTTTTTAAATATTTTGATTGATTTTTTCTCTGATTTTTTCAAGGCTAATGGTATTTAAAAATACACCATTCTCATAAATAACTTGCAATTCCCCTTCATTTTCTTCTCTTTCTGAAACTTGATCTTTTAAAATATATTTCCCGTTCATTAAAACTACTTTTAGTAAACCTTTTGCAGATTTCTTAATTCCGTTATCAGTTACAGGATCTTTAAAAATCTCTTTTCTTTCTCCGTTTACAACTACAGATATTGCTTTCATGGCAAAACCAAAGGTATCTCTCGTTTTAAATTGATAGGTAAAGGAACCAATCCCTAAAACAACATTGGTAGATGCAAAACCTTTATTGTGCAAACGTTTACAAATTTCTTCTGCTCTTTCTGTGGTGATACTATCGCCATAAATAGCACCAATTTTCGGATTTAAAATTTTAAAACCTTGTGCATTTATCGTTCCGCCAAAAACATCCCAAAGCAACTCAACCACACAGGGCAGAATCATACTTTTATATTTAATATTTTGAGCAAATAGTCTTCATTCCATCCAGCTTCAAGCCTTTTACTTTTTACAGATAGTTTTTTAGAGTTTTCATTTTTCAGTAAGTTTAAAGCAAT
>NZ_VORR01000059.1 GCF_007997085.1 Polaribacter sp. IC066 | reverse complement strand
TTTTTAGCGTATTGGAATTACATCTTTAAGGTACTGAAATTTAGAAACTTAAAGGAATAAAAATGCTACTTTTTTTATTCTTTTTCTCTTTGTTTTCAAGGGGTAGTGACCTGCGAAACTTGAGTTAATGATTAAACAATTGTAAATTTAAAAAATCTGTTAAGGTAATTTTAGGTATCTAGGTTTAAATACTTATTTTTGGTTGCTAAATACTAAACAAGTTCTTATGAACAAAAGTGATATTAAGATTTTATTAGTTGATGATGAACCAGACATTTTAGAAATTGTTGGTTACAATTTAAAAAATGAAGGCTATCAAGTTTTTAAAGCAGAAAATGGCCAAGAAGCCATTAAATCTGCAAAAAAGAACTTGCCCCATTTAATATTATTAGATATTATGATGCCAGAAATGGATGGTATTGAGGCTTGTGAAAAAATTAGAAAAACGAAATCTTTAGAAAACGTACTTATCGCTTTTTTAACCGCCAGAGGAGAAGACTACTCTCAAGTTGCTGGTTTTGAAGCTGGTGCTGATGATTATATTACCAAACCTATAAAACCAAAGGTTTTAGTGAGTAAAATAAAATCTTTATTAAGAAGATTAAAGACCGAAAAAGAAAGTGAAGAAACGCTTAAAATTGGTGACATTGTTATCGATAGAGATGAATATGTTGTTTATAAAGCCGGAAAAAAAATTGCCTTACCAAGAAAGGAATTTGAACTTTTTTCTCTTTTAACATCGAAGCCTGGTAAAGTTTTTAAAAGAGAAGTTATACTAGATAACGTTTGGGGTAACGAAGTTGTTGTTGGTGGCAGAACCATAGATGTGCATATTAGAAAACTACGAGAAAAAATTGGTGACGACCATTTTAAAACTGTAAAAGGCGTTGGTTATAAATTCGTATTATTAGATAAAGACAACTAAAATATTTTAATTTAAAGCGTTATATCCTTATAATTTGAAACTAAAGAAAACATACTCTTATGCACTTTGGTCAGCAGTATATTTAACACTACTTTCTGTTTGCGTAGCTTCGATATCTTACTTTTTTATTAGCAAACACCTTGGCATAAATGCCATATTAATCTATATTGTTGTCTTATTTATCATCTCCTTTTTTATTATTCAATATAGAGCCGAACATTTTATCTATAAAAGACTAAAGAAATTATACAAAGAAGTTTCTATCTTAAACGTAAATGATTTAAAAAGAGATTCTACCACTACAGATATTGACAAACTCTCTAAAAGCATGCAAAAATTTGTAGAAGGCAAACGTTTAGAAATAAAAAGTTTAACCGAAAGAGATTCTTTTAGACGTGATTTTTTAGGCAATGTTGCACACGAACTTAAAACACCATTATTTACAGTACAAGGGTATATTTTAACGTTAATGGAAGGCGCTATTAATGACAAACAAATACGCATGAAGTATTTAGACAGAGCTAATAAAGGTGTCGAAAGACTGGTGGCTGTCATTAAAGATTTAGATATGATTGCCAAACTAGAAAACGAGGGCACTAAACTTAATATTCAAGTTTTTAACGTATTAGAATTAATTCAAAATGTTTTTGATTTGTTTGAAATGAAAGCAAAAAAGAGAAATATTTCTTTAAAGTTTGATAAAATTTATGAGTTTCCTGTTTTTGTGAAAGGTGATGTGGAAAAAATAGAGCAAGTTCTTATCAATTTAGTTGTAAATTCTATAAAATATGGCAAACCTAACGGAACAACTTTTGTTGGGGTAGATAATTATAACGATAAAAAGTTTATTCTTAAAGTGATTGATAACGGCGAGGGCATTAAAAAAGAACACTTATCGCGTTTATTTGAACGTTTTTATAGAGTAGATCAAAGCAGATCTAGAGAGCAAGGAGGCTCTGGTTTAGGATTAGCTATTGTAAAACATATTGTAGAAGCTCATAGTGAAAATATTTTGCTAAAAAGCACGTTTGGTGAAGGGTCTGAATTTTCTTTTACCCTAGCAAAAGCTGAATAATTCTGAAATGAACAACCTCAAATCGAGGTAAAAAAAAGAAGAACCTTTTAATATGGCCCCGGATAGCGTAGAGGGTATTACCCCAAGATCCTTAAATAAGAATACCTAGCAAACAAGCAAGTTTAACTTACAATTTTGAATTCATAGCTTCCCTATTTTTCAAAATTGCGTTTCACTGATAAATAAAGTACAGGCTTTACTGTAGATTTTTAAGAAAAACTAATTTTAATATTTAGATGGATTAAAACATACATCCCATAAAATAAATGAGATGTATGGAACGAATAATTTTTAATTGAGAGATGTACTACTTTTCAGCATTGGGCATTCCTAAATCGAAACCAATATCCTTTCTGTAATTCATGCCATCAAAATGAATTTTATCGATGCTTCTATATGTCTTTTCTAAAGCTTCTTCAATAGTACTTCCTAAAGATGTAACTGCCATAACTCTGCCTCCACTTGTAACAACTTTATGATCTTTATTAGCTGTACCTGCATGATAAACGATAGATTCATCGACTGTTTCAAAACCAGTAATTTCCTTGTTTTTTTTGTATGCTTCAGGATATCCGCCAGAAACTAAAACTACAGTGGTTGCTGTTTTATTTATTACAGAAAAAGTTTTTAAATGCAATGTTTGATTTGCAACACCTTCAAACAATTCAAATAAATCAGAGGCTATTCTTGGTAAAACCACCTCTGTTTCTGGATCGCCCATTCTTACATTATACTCAACCACAGAGGGATTTCCGTTATCATTCATCAATCCTATAAAAATAAAACCTTTGTAGTCGATGCCGTCTTTTTGCAAACCTGCAATGGTTGGTTTTACAACCAATTCTTCTACTTTATTTAAAAAAGCATCATCTGCAAACGGAACTGGAGAAATTGCTCCCATTCCGCCTGTATTTAAGCCTGTATCACCTTCACCTATTCTTTTGTAGTCTTTTGCCGATGGTAATATTTTATAACTTTTACCATCTGTTAATACAAAAACAGAGAGTTCTATTCCTTTTAAAAATTCTTCGATAACAACTGTTGTAGATGCTTTCCCAAATTTTTGATTAGAAACCATATCTTCTAATTCTGTTTTAGCCTCTTCTAAAGAATTTAGAATTAACACTCCTTTCCCTGCCGCTAAACCATCTGCTTTTAAAACAAAAGGCGGTTCTAAAGTTTCTAAAAAAGTATACCCTTCTTCTAAATTTTCTTTTGTAAAAGATTGGTACCTTGCCGTTGGAATTCCATGTTTTTTCATAAACTGTTTAGAAAAATCCTTACTTCCTTCTAATAAAGCGCCATCTTTTTTAGGGCCGATTACGGGAATATTTTTTAAAGATTCATCTGCTAAAAAGAAATCATGAACACCATCAACTAAAGGAACTTCTGGCCCCACAACCACCATTTTGATATCATTCTCTAAAACAGTCTGTTTTACAGCTTCAAAATCAGATAGATTTATCGAAATATTTTTTGCAATTTTATTTGTCCCAGCATTTCCCGGAGCCACAAAGAGTTGCGTAATCTTTTTGCTTCCAGAAAGTTTTAAAGCAAAAGCATGCTCTCGGCCACCAGAACCTAAAATAAGTACATTCATATGAGTTGTGTTATTGTAATCGCAAATATATTTTAAAATTTTTGGATTCTAGCTTTTGTGAGATAGACAATTTATAAATTGCGGTTTTACTAAAGACCCCACTTTAGGAAATACTTAATGGCAGAAGAAGTATGTCTTAAAAATAATTTCAAATCTTTCGATGAACCTTGTTGGTGCTGATGTTCAACAATTACTTCTGGGTAAAAAAGAATCTTCTTATGTATTTCATATATTTTTCTACAAAGATCTGCATCTTCCATGTATAAAAAATAACGCTCATCAAATCCTTCTAACTTTTTAAAATCCTCTGTATTAAAAAGCATAAAACAACCATGAATAAATTCAGGATAAAAGAAATTTTGTAAGTCTAAATTTTGATATTCATTATTAAAAATATGTCTTTTAGAAAATTTTAATTTTCTGTTCAGCAAGTCGAAAAAAGTTGGATTTTTTCTGCAAACAAACTGCATACTACCATTTGGGTACACAATTTTTGGTGTTACAAAAGCAACATTTTTTTGTATTTCTAATTGTTTTATTAGAATAGAAATTATATCTTTTTCAAAAATAACATCAGGATTCAAAATTAAGTGAAATTTTGAATTTATTTTATTTAAAACTAGATTATGTGCTTTGCCAAAACCGATATTTTTGCCCACAAAACAATACTCAATTTCTGGATGATGAAAATAACTTTCTAATTTATTAGTAGCAGAATTGTCTATTAAGTAAAGTTTTTTTTCTAAGGGAGTTTTCAAAAAAGAATCAATTGTTTTTTTTAGTGTTTCTAAATTCTCATGATACAAAACAATTGAAGCTGTAATCATATTAATATGCCTTTTCTTCGCCTTTAAAAACGTTTAATATTGTCTTAATAATAATTTTAAGATCTAATAAAAAAGACCAGTTTTCAATATAAAAAATATCCAGACGAACTCTATTTTTAATATCCGAAGTTCTTTTTACCTCTCCTCTATACCCACTAACCTGCGCCAAACCTGTAATGCCAGGCTTAACAATATGCCTTTTTAAATAATCATCTACATATTTTTGATACTCTAAAGACAAAACTTCTATGTGTGGCCTAGGACCAACAACGCTCATGTTTCCTTGTAAAACATTAAGAAATTGAGGCAATTCATCCATGCTAGTTTTTCTCAAAAAAGCG
Organism: Polaribacter sp. IC066; assembly: GCF_007997085.1. Lineage (GTDB taxonomy): Bacteria > Bacteroidota > Bacteroidia > Flavobacteriales > Flavobacteriaceae > Polaribacter. Next base: position 19,101 of record NZ_VORR01000059.1, on the reverse strand, counting down.
CCTACTACTGTAACTCTAGAATCATTTTTAACTGCATGCACTTTGTGTGAAAATTCATTTAATCTCATAGATCTAAACTTGTAACAAACAAATTCTTCACAATTAAGACCTTCCCTTTTCTGTTTAAATACTAAAGGCCCCTTTGATTCTAACTTTACTATCACCCAGAGAATGGGTATTAACCAAGAAAGAACAAAAAGGCATACTAATAACGAAAAAATAATATCAAATATTCTCTTAATATAAAAATTTTCAGCAAACTCAAACGGAAGTCTATTTACATTTAAAACCATTAAAGCATCATCATAATACTCTACACTTTGGTTTTTACTGTATAACTCTATTGAATCTGGAATTAACTTTAATGTTATATTTTTTTCTGTTGCAAACTTACTTATATTTTTTATTTGGTCTTTTGTCAACACATTAAGAGAACAATAAATTTCATCTACTGCATTATTATTTACATACTTAAAGACTTCGCTTAAATTCCCTAAAAGTTCTTTATTTTTATATTCTTTATTAGAGAAAAAACCAAGGTATTTATATCCTAAATTAGATTTACTCTTAAATAATTTTATAATATTTTTAGCTGATTGATCAAAACCTAAAACAATGGTTGTTCTAAGATTATTACCTAATGAACGGTATCTTTTTAAAATAAATAACCAGAGAATCTTAATGATCGATAAACTAAGAACGATATATACTAAAAGTAAAAATTGATTATTGACTACTTCTCCCTCACTAAAAATACCGAAATAGGCAAAATAACCGAATATAAAAATAAAGAATTGTCTCACTAAAAGTGTAAAGACCCTTAAGATTCTAGTAAATCGAAAGACCTTATAAAAGCCTAACAGATGCGAAGAAATTATCCAGAAAAGTGAAATATAAGCTAAAAAATATGCATTTAGATGTGTTGTATCGTTAACAAAATAGACTACAAAATTAATGATTATTAAATCTATAATTAATTGCAGGGGTCTTATTAAGTAGGAGTATCTTTTTTTCAAGCTTTTTTTATTCTAATATATTATTTACTTCACGGCTAAAACTACACAAAAACTTGCTCTCTTCAAAGTTTTTTGCTTGAGCTCTTATCCATTTAGGGTCAAACTCCATTTCTTTAGACTTAAACAAATTTATAGCTTCCTGCAAAGATTCAGTTTTTTGCTCACTAAAAAAAATCCCCGAAGAAAAAGAAAAATCGTTTAAATTTTCTACTACAGTCTCTAAAGCTCCTCCTTTTCTAAAAGCAATAACAGGTATACCATAACTCATGACCTCTAAAGGTATCATTCCAAAATCTTCTTCTCCAGGAAATAGCAAAACTCTTGAATTTTGAATATATTCTTTTAAATTGTCATCTTCTAAAAATCCTTTAAATTCTATATTAGAATTCGCTTTCGCCATTAACGTTTTCTTTTCAGAGCCAGTGCCAATAATTATTAAATTTTCTTTATTTTTATTAAAGCAATCTATTAAAAGATCTATTTTCTTATAGGGAGTAATTGCGCCAAAGCTTAAAAAATATAACTTTTTTTTTGATACTAAAAGGTTACTCTCAAACAGACTTGACGCTATCGGAGGGTAAATAACTTTCGCAGTTTTAGAATAAAATTCTTCCACTCTTTTTTGCACATTTTTAGAATTGGCTATGTACAAATCTACATTATCAATTGTAGTTCTATCCCAACTCTTTAGTCTTTTAAAAAAAAACTTCGCAACTGGTCTTAATAGAGGTGTAACAGTAGTGATATAATCTTGGGTAAACCCCCAACAATAACGCATAGGGCTATGAATATAACAAATGTGCTTAGCCTTATTATTTATTTTGATTCCTTTTGCAGGACCAGATTCCGATGAAATAATTAAGTCATAATCATCTTGCAGTTTTAAAGATTTAATTGCTTGCGGATAAAAGGGAAACATTTTCTGATAATATTTCCTAAACAGAAAATTATTAAATGAAGAAGTGTAAACTTTGTGGTTTAATAAATACTTACCGAACATCTTTTTATCATAAAAAAGAGTGTATACGTCGGCTTCGGGATACAATTTTAACATAGACTCAACTACCTTTTCACCACCCCTTCTAGTTATGAACCAATAATGAACAATAGCTACTTTTATTTTCTTTCTACTTTTATTCTTCAAAATAATAACATCATTTTAGTTTATACAACAAGATAATTTCTTATTGATTTATTTTATGAATAACTAAAGATTAAACCACCAATAAAATTAACTTGCTTACCTACTTTATTTAAAATAGTTGAATTACTTTTGACTAAAACATTAAAAAACACCTTAACATCAATGATAATTATAAATGCCCGGTTTCTTACTCAAAAAACGACAGGAGTACAAAGATATGCTATTGAAATTAGTAATCGCCTACCTGATTATATCAAAGGTATGAAAATAATATATGTAGCACCAAAAGGTACATTAATTAATAAAGCCAAGTTAAATGGAGTGGAAATCGAGCAATTTGGTCATTTTAAAGGCCACTTATGGGAGCAAATTGATTTGGTTAATTTTTTAAGAAAAAAAAACAACCCAATACTTATTAATTTTGGTGGAATTGGACCAGTTTATTATAAAAATAAAATTACTTACATACATGATTTAGCATTTAAATACTTTCCTGATTCATTTTCATATATCTTTCAAAAAGCATACAATATTTTTGTTCCCATTTCAAGTAAAAATTCCATAAAAGTTTTAACCGTTAGTAATTATGTAAAAAAAGATATTGAAGATAATTTCAAAATAAAAAATATTGAAGTTGTCCATGCCGGACAAAATGAAAAATTTAGAAATTTAGACTTAAATAGAGATAAAATAATTTTGGCTGTTTCATCTCTTGATCCTAGAAAGAATTTTAAAAGAGTCATTAATGCTTATTCTCAATTAAATACTGATTATAAACTTGTATTTGTAGGATCAAGATCGAAATCTTTTTCTGACCTCAACCTAGATAATAATTTGGAAAATAAAAACATAATTTTTACTGGCTATATTGACGACGAAAAATTAATAAACCTTTACAATCGTGCAACTATTTTTATTTATGCTTCACTTTTTGAAGGTTTTGGAATGCCTCCTTTAGAAGCTCAAGCCTGCGGCTGTCCTTGTCTAGTATCTGATAGAACTTCTTTACCCGAGATATTTGAAGATTCTGTTGAATATTGCAATCCTGAATCTATTTCAAATATCAGAAACAAACTTTCTTTATTAATTGAAGATCAGGAGAAAAGATCACAATTAGTTACAAAAGGATATGAAAACATTAAACGTTTCAGTTGGGATTTGTCTACTAGTAAAATACTATCAATAATAGAAAAAGAGTTAAGTTAAAATATCTCTTTTTTTATTAAAAAACAAAAGCCCCATAAAAAAACTAAAAAAGATTAAACCATCAGACCTTTCAAGAAGACTTTCTGTTAAAAAGACAATTGATACTAAACATAGAAGGAAAAATAAAAGTTTATTTTTTTCTTTGTAAGATTTCTGTAAGATTGTGAAAATTAAAATCAAGAGGGCTAATACCCCAAATATTCCAGAACTTATCCAAAAAAAGAAATATTGATTATGGGTGTTATATGTATGCCAATTATAAATTTCAGATTCTAAATTACTCTTGTAACAAGAATTTAACTTGTCCTGTATATCTCCAATCCCAAAACCAATAATTGAATTTTCTCTAACTAATTTTAAATCACAATAATAAATACCATTCCTAACATTAGAAGAATTAAATTCAGAAGCTTTAGAACTCTTTTCTAGCAATGTTAACCCTGTGTTATAGTATTCTTTTACTCTAATAGAAAAAGGATTTTTAAAACAAAGTGTAGCAACTACAACTACAGAAAAAATTAACCCAAGCTTTGCTAGTTTTAAATTAGAAAAATTAGAAAAAAAGAGAATTGTTAATGAACTAGAAATTAACAAAGCCAATAAGGGCATTCTAGCAGAAATAAAATAAAGCCATATAATTAGCACAATTATTAAAAACAAGTTTACAATTTTCAAGCTGTTTTTTTTAATTTTCTTGAATTCTGAGCCAAGGAAGAAAACAGCAAAACTAATCCATAAACCTTGATATGTAGTATGAGTATTTGAAATTTTAATAATGAAATTTCTAAATCTCCTTAATTTAATTTGACTTACTTTTTCCTCACTTATTTCAGTTAAAGTAGAAAACCCATTTGCTTTAATTTCTTGAAAAGTAATATTATCGGTAATAAAAGTATAATTTAACACAACGTGTATTACTTGGTATATAATGATCAAAAAAACAGATAAAACAAATACATAAATAATTCTTGAAATCTGTTTTTTGCTAAAAAAATCTCTATTAAAATAAAAAATTAATGGAAAGATTATAAAGGATATCATTTTTATTAAACTATCTATTCCACTTTGGAGATTTTCTGAATAGGTGAGCGAAAATAGTAATAATAAATATGGAAGAACAAAAATCCAAATATCCTTGTTTAATTTACGTGCAATTCTATTTTTAGAAAAAATTAATAAACCTAATAAACACCAGAGAATTGTTATAACACTTCTCATACCGAAGGTTAGTATGGGAAAACAACCTATTACATATGTTAATGCTAAAAAATATTTGTGAACATCCTTAGGTATCTTCATTCGTATCTAATTCTGATGAATTTTCTTTTATTGTTATAAATAGCATTGGAAAAAGCACCAAAAAGACAATACTTTGAGTTAAGCTCACAAAAAAACCAGCAAAACTTAAGCCTAATAAAATAAACAAAAATTTATTTGTCTTTTTACTTTTTTCAAAGATAAATAGAGAAGAAATAATAATTCCTAAAAAACCAGATGAAAGTAATATTAGAAGCCAATAACTATCTAGAACGCTAACAAAACCAGCATCTCTTACTGCTCCGCCTACTTTCCCTATTGCTCCCCCAAAAATTAAGTTGTATTCAACATTAATATTATTTGTCCAAAGTTTAATTCTTTCTGAAAGAGACGAAATTGAAAATATATTATATTTTGAAAGAAAAAAACTAACTAAAATTAAAACAGGAATCAGTATTTTAAATACTAAAACTATAATTTTTAGATATTTTTTTTTGGTTATAAATTTTAAAAATTCATAAATAAAGATTGCTAAATAAACACTTCTTACAAAAGAACAAATAATAAGAACTATCGCAAAATACTTTTTGTACTTAAATTTTACTTGCGTGTCCATTAGGAAATAAGCAAAAAGCCCAAAATAACCTACAGAAGCTGCATTACCGATTAAAGCGGGTGACCTCCAAAACTTATAAAATGTAGTTATCTTAAACTTATAATCATCGTCTATACCCCATTGATACCTGCCTGTAAGTAATTTCATGTACTTTTCAGATCCTAAAACATAGGTTAATCCAATAAACACAATATTGATTATAACAAGATAAAAAATTAAATTCAAAACTTTATTGTACTGTTTTTGATTTAATTCAGTTTGAGCAAAAATAAATACTAAAATAAATAGCCAAAACAATTCTCTAAAAGCAAAGTAAACAGATTGTAAACTTGATGCATTATAGAGTAATAAAATAAATAAAAGAGAAAAATATCCGAAGAAAATAATGTCTACTTGTGTTATTAGAAAACCTTTTTTTGCTTTAAAAACAAAAAATAAAAGAATTAAAAAAAAAGAAACGGGATGAACTAGCTTTTTTAATTCCCAATTTCCCAAAAAATTAAACATTAAAAACACTAGAATTCCTTGTGTTGCTATAATTTGGAATAGAATACTCGCATACAGAATTTTTTCCAATTTTAGTTTCATTCTAACCATTTAATAATTTATTAAATATAGTTATATACTGGCCTGCAGTCTGTGTTATCTTAAAATCCTCTATAAACTTTCTATCAAAAATAAATTCTTTTAAAAAATTAGGCTCTAAAATAATTTTTTCTAATAATTCTGTAAGATTCCTCTGTGCTGGCTCAAAAACAAAAGGAGTATTATTTTTTAAAAGCTCTTTGATACCTCCTCTAGCACTTCCAAGAACAGGCTTTTCATTTATTAAAGACTCTAAGACAACTCTTCCAAAAGGCTCATTCCATAAAGACGGAACAATTAGAACATCTATCTTCCTAAAAAAAAAAGTGCTTTCCATATAGCCTAAAAAGGTAATATTTTTAGATTTATATTCATTTTGCAAATAACGCAAATACCCTGGGCTAATTTTACCGGCTATTAAAAGTTTACAATCATCAGATTTTAAATTGATAAAACACTTTAAAAGTAGCTCTATTCCTTTAGATTTATTAATTTGTCCAATAAAACCAAAATTAACTATTTTAATTGCTTCTTGTTTAGCTGTTTTTTTTTGAGGCAAAATATCGAATCCATTATAAATGACTTTATTTGATACACCGTTAAAAAATCCATTTTTTAAATGGTCTTTTAATATGTAATTGCTTGTGCCAATTACATAATCTATTTTTACCGTGCATTTCTTTTTGTAGTAAGATAGTATTTTGCAATCTAAACAAATTTTTTCGCAATTTTTATCGTTTTTAAATTTTGTTGTTTTAGAACATTGTAAGTAATAATCTCTTAAGGTATGAACAATTTTAATATTTAATATTTTTGCAATTTGCCAAACATTAACAGAAAAGCCACTTATATTATTTGTAAATAAAATATCTGTTTTAAAAGATATCAAAAAGTTCTTTATATAGGAATTGTACTTTGTGTTTTTAACATCTTTTAAGTGCCAAATTAATTTTTCTTTTTGAGTTTTTACTGCTCCGTTAAATGGAAAATAGGTATTTTCCATCCTTAATCTATGAATAGTAACGTCATTAAATGTTGCAATAGATTGTTCTTCTGCGAGTGTAATTACAGCAACATTATTACCCATAACTGTAAAATTTTCTGCTAAAGATTTTACAGATTTTTCTGCACCACCAATGCTGTAAGGAAAATACAAAGTATTAATAATAACAATATTCATAAACTGATAACTTTTTAACTTGACTTTTTGCTAAATTTAATAAACTTTTTGAATTTATCATAAATCACCAAATTACCTGCATAAAACTTTAAGCTTCTAGAGTTTTCATAGGTCTGTATTTTATCTACTACTTCTTGATTTTTTTTGATTTTTTTTATTTCGAACAAAACAGCCTTTAATTTATTTGCGTTTTTTTTCCAATCAAAATTCATATTAGAATAAACAAGTGATATTAGCTTCTTCTTCTCTAAACCAATCGTATCGTTAGCATATTCTTCTAATAAAAAAGTTAAATGATCTATATCAATATAACTTTCTTGCCAATAATATTTATCTTTTCGCTGCTTTTTGCTAGATACATTTATTAAACGCCCATTTTCGCCATCTATTATAAATTCATTCATAGGTGCTTCATTTGTTGTAATAACTGGCAAACCACAGCTATTTGCTTCTGCAATAGATAAACCAATACCTTCTAATCTAGTTGGATAAACATAAACGTCGCCTTTATGATACAAACCTGGTGCAGAAACAGTTTTATTTATAATGTCCAATTTACTTTTACTTATTAAATCTTCGCAAACGTTAAACAGTTCAGGAAAAAAACTAAAAATATTTACTTGAGTATGTATAATTAATTTTACATTATTTAACTTTACCTTACTAAAAGCCTTGATTAAAAAATCCGTCCCTTTTCTATAAGGGTTCATCCCTGCAGAATGAAAAAATATAATTTCATCTATATTTGTTTTCTTTTTTTGTGTAGCATTAAATAAATTTTGATTAGTTCCCCATGGAATAAAAAATACTTGAGGATGCCATTTAAAGACACCGTAATGTCTTTTGGTGTTACAGACTAAAAAATCAAAAATAGCAAATAATGGAACCGTTTCTTTTGTATAATAATCAATGTAAGAGCCTGTAAGAACTCCTAATTTTTTACACAACAAAATAGGATCCCAAATATGTTGTTCGTTAAAGAACACAATATCTAAATTATTCGTTATTATCCAATTCTCAAAATGATTAAGGTTTATTAAATCTAGCTTTGTGTAAGAATACCTTTTTCCGTGTGTAATATTTTTCGCTTGCCATTTAGGGTCATTCACAACAACCTCTTCTCCTCCTCTTGCATAAATATAAACTTCATTTTCTTCTTCCCAGACTTCTTTAAACTGTTTGGAAACATAAGCTGCACCTCTTTCAAACCATGTTGTTACTATTCCAATTCGTTTCATATAATATCTCTTATGTTCTTAATATTTTCTATTATTCTGTTTCGAATTAATATAACATATAAAATAATAACTATTATTTGAAGCAATAGTAAGAATAAATATGTTGTAATAAAATAATTTAAGCCTACTAAAGTTAGCGTTAATAAAGATAATTGAAAAAAAGTGTTTGTAAAGAAAGCGAAATAAGCATCCATTTTTAAATCAATTAATTTAAACGCAATAAAAAAGCCAATCAACATTTCTATTGTCGCAAATAAATTTATACCCAGAGCAACTCCTAATGCTGATTTATAAAAATAATATCCTAATAAAACTCCAGTAAGCCTCAACGGAAAAGAAATAAAAACAGCAAATTTCCATTGTTTATTTGGGTTACCTGTGATTAAAAAAAGTAGCCCAGAAGGAGAGGCAATTATCATTCTTACTGATTGGTAACCAAATATAATTAACAAAGGTAAAGTCTCTAGCCATTTATCTGTTAATAATTCTGGAATTAGAATTTGACTTATAGCCACAAAAAATATAATTAATGGTGCTAAAAATAAAAAAAATGAACTTGTAAGTTTTGTGTAACTATCTTTAAGTTCAGGGAATTTTATTCTTGTTAATACAGGATAAACTGTTTTGTTAAAAACCTGAACTAACAAAGAAACAGGTTTTAAGACTAAATTAAAAGCTAATAAGTAAATACCAACCTGCTTTTCTCCAAGCAATTTACCTATTAAAAGGACATCTAATTGCTGAGCAAAAAAATTGAAAACATTAAAAATAAAAACGTTGTACCCAAATTGTAGATGTTCTCTAATTATGTTAAAAGAAAAGTATCTTTCTTTTAACATAATTTTAAAAGTTATTAAAATGAAACCAAAAGAAGTTAAACCAGCTGTAACTAATTGTTGTACAATTAATGACCAATAACCAAAATTCTTTAATGCTAAAAAAACAGCTGTTGTACCTGCAATAGTTATTGCAATTATTTCTATAATTGCTAATTTTTTAAAATTGAGCTTCTTCTGCAAGTATCCTTTAGAAACAATGCCAAAACTAGAAAATATAACTGTTAAAACAAGTGATCTAAAAATTACTTGAATTTCCTTGTTATCATAAAAATAAGATAAAAAAGGCGATAAAAAATAACCTGCTAAATATATTAAAAACCCTAAAACTATATTTAATAGAAATAGAGATAATAAATGTTTTTCCTTAAAGTTCTTTGAATAAATAATAGAACTATCAAATCCAATATTTTGTATTGTGTTAAAAAATAAAACAAATACCATTGCCATCCCTATCACTCCAAAATCTTCTACCGAAATTAATCTTGCTAAAATGATTAACACTAAAGAAGAAAACAAAACTTTATAGGCTTGGGTAATAAAATTCCAACTAAACCCTTTAATTACTTTACTCATGATATTTCTCTTTCTTAAACTATTAAAAAACCCCTCGTTTTAAGAAATATCTAAAATATAATTTATAATTTTTTTTGATGCATTACCGTCTCCATAAGGATTATGTAATTTACTCATAGCCAAATAGGCTTCTGAATTATTTAGTAATCTATCTGCCGCTGCTACAATTCTGTTAGTATCTGTACCTACTAATATTACTGTACCCGCTTCTACAGCCTCTGGTCTTTCTGTTGTATCTCGCATTAATAAAACAGGTTTACCTAAACTAGGAGCCTCTTCCTGCACACCACCGCTATCTGTTATAATTAAAAAAGATTTTGCCATTAACCAAACAAAAGCTGGATAAGATAATGGCTTAAGTAATTTAATATTAACGACATCATTTAAAAGTTTATAAACTGGCTCTTGAACGTTTGGATTCAAATGAACAGGATAAAAAACATCACAGTCTTTATTTTTATTTGCTATCTGTTTTAGAGCTTCACATATATTTAGAAAACCTTGACCATGATTTTCTCTGCGATGACCAGTAACTAGAATCAATTTTCTATTCGGTTTGATAATGTTTTTCAAAAATTCTATTTCTGAATCCTTAAAATTAGAATTAACTTTACTTACACTATATAATAGAGCATCTATTACTGTATTCCCAGTAACAATAATACTGCCTTCATTTTTGTTCTCTTTGATTAAATTTTGTCTAGAATTAACAGTTGGCGCAAAATGTATATTTGATACAGCACCAATTACTGTCCTATTCATTTCTTCTGGAAAAGGAGATTTTAAATTAAAAGTTCTTAAACCCGCCTCTACATGACAAACTTTTGCTTCTGAATAAAAACCTGCAATGCTTCCCGCCATAGCAGTTGTAGTATCTCCATGTACGAAAACAAAATCTGGTTTAAAATCTTCTAATATTGGCTTCAAATTAGTTATAACTTGCGCCGTTAATGAATATAGATTTTGATTTGGTTTCATTAAATCTAAATCATAAAAAGGAATAATATCAAAAAAATTCAATACTTGATCTAGCATTTCTCTGTGTTGTGCGGTTATACAAACTCTAACATTAAACTTATCGGGGTTCTTCTGAAATTCTTTTATTACTAAAGCCATTTTTATAGCTTCAGGTCTTGTTCCAAAAACAATTAAAACTTTCTTTTTCATATACAATACTCTTTAAACCTTTTCATTTTTAAATCCTTCTCCGATAAAATCATTTCATTCTCATCGATCATCCAATCTATATTTAAGTCTTTATCATTAAATACAACGCCATCTTCTGATTCTTTGTTGTAATACTGATCACATTTATAAGCAAAAATAGTAGCATCTTCTAACACAGAAAAACCGTGTAAAAATCCTTTCGAAATAAACAATTGCTTATTATTTTCTGATGATAAAAGGCAAGAAAAAGATTGCCCAAAAGTTTCTGAATTCTTCCCTACGTTTACCACTACATCTTGTTTTCCTTGAATAACTCTTACTAATTTTGTTTGTGCAAACTTACCTTGCTGAATATGCAAACCTCTAACGACTCCTTTTTGAGATAAAGATTGATTATCTTGCACAAAATTAATTTTTAATCCTGTTTTTTCTTTAAAACTTTTTTGATTAAAACTCTCAAAGAAACTTCCCCTGCCATCACCAAAAACTCTAGGTTCAATTACAAAAATTCCTTTTAAATTGATTTCTGTTACTTTCATTAAATCTCCATTAAATTTTTACCGGAACCAATTTTTATTAATGGCTTAGCTAATTTTTGTAATTCTTTCTTTGTAATAAAACCACCTCCATAAGGAGTTTCTTCAATCCAACCAATTTTTAAACCTTGTCTTTGAATAACTCGCACCAATAGGATTACTCGCATTAAGCACTTAAGTATAAAAAAACTTATCTCTTCACAGCCTTCTCGGGTTGTTTAACTGCTTTTAAATAGTATGGATAACCTTTTTAACTTTCAATTTATAAATTTTACCAATAACAAGATTTTTTTTTCAATTTCACTAACGTTAATACCCTCCAAATTAACATCTTTCACTACAAATTTTCTTTTAGCTTAAGTTTTACTTTAATTGAAAAGACTTATTAAAATAAAAAAAATATTATATCCTTCTATATCCTTTAAAGAATATGAATACATCTATCTATTACAAAACTAATTTAATTTTTATAAGACTCTTTTTTCGAAATAATAGGACCTAATATTTATAAGATTTATTGAGCTATGTATAAATTATTAGTTCTGTTATTGATTCTATATTAAAGATTTCTGCAAATTCTTCTGTTTTCAAAACCTCTTTTACACTTAAATGAAGTTTCCGACCAATAATTTATTGCTACCTAATCAAATTAAATGTAAAAAAACACTGCACGCTATTTTTTATAATTGGTTAAATACTTATTTAATTTTAATAACATTAACAAAATAATCATACTTACCGCACCAAAAGCAGCTAATAAAAAAGCGTAATTTTTAGTAATCCCTTTAATTTCATAACCAACTGGTTGAAAATTAGAAATCACATTTATCACTTCGTACTTTTCTGATTTATCGATAACAATATTTTTTAAATCGGAATTAATTCTTCTATTTGTTTCAAAAAGCTCTAATTCTTTTGTTGTTTTTTTCTCTCCTCCTAAATCGATACTTGTTCCAGATGTTTGCTTTTTTGCCTCTTCTATCATCACTTGCATATACACTTTTCTCAAAGAATCTATTTGTGATAAATTTTGACGATACATTGAATCTGTTCTATTTAAATTTTCGTTGGTCAATTTCTTTAACCTTTCAAAATACTTATTATTCACAACAGACGAAATAATAACATCATCTAATTTTATAAAAACATTGTTTTTTTCAGCTACAACTTTTATTTTGTGAATTTTGTAATCTAAATCTGTAAACGCTAATTTAAAATCCTTAAAATCATAGCTTTTTACCGTTGCGGTATCTACTTCTAAAATAAAATCGTTGTACGAATTTATAATATCGATATCATTTACAATGGGTTCAATTTCAAATTTCTTAAGCGAAGCAGCGGTTTCTTTGTCTATTTTAAAAGTTTCCTCTAAACCCGTTGTGTCTTTTTGTTTTACTAAATCATTGTAATAATTTACATTATTGTACAACTGCCTAGCGCTTTTAAAATTTGGTTCTACTAATAAATCTGAACCAAACGTTGTTGGTTTTTTAACCTCTAGAAATAAACCGATCACCAAACCGACAAATCCTGCAATAACTATTTTTATTAAATTTTCTTTTAAAAAAATTACTATTAATATTAAAAAATTAAAGATTTCTTTAAAAACACTTGCAATAAAAGCGAATAATTTTGAAAACCCTTTTCCAATAATTACAAATAAGGAGCCTAAATCTACTTCTTCTTCGTTATTTTTATTTTGTTGGTTTGATGACATGTTTTTGGTTTGGTTATAAATCGGTTCGTACCCGTTAAAAAATTTGTTCTAATATTCTTTGCGTAATCGCATACGTTGGGGTAACCCCTGTCATTCCTAATCCGCCAGAAGCCAATGTTGCTCCTGTTTCTAAAGGATTATCTGAAGCATAATACGCATATCTTACTTTTACATCTTCAGAAATATTACCTCTAATCTTAGAAGCAGATTGAATTGCTTTTTGATAATGTGCTCCCTCCATTTCTAAACCAATTACATTCCACGTAGAATCATGAAAAAACCTTAAAAGATCTTTATTCTGCAAAGAGGTTCCTAAAACAGAAATCATAGAACCATCAAAAACTTTTACACCAAACCCCTCTAAATCCTCTTTCTTTAATTCATTTTTAAAAGGATAATTATCTGCAGTACCTTCAAAAATATGAGCATCTGGAATCATAACATCTCCTTTTCCTCCCTCTAAAATACCTGCTTTCCCCATAATGGAAACAGACTTCACATCTAAATGGACTTTTTCGTTATGCACATGGTATGGCTTTAAAAGTTCATCCATTGTTTCAAAAGCTTGTTCTCCAAAAGCATAATCCATGACAATAATTACAGGGTTTTCTGATAAAGAGTTTTCTTTTTTAAACGCAGAAACGTCGTAATTTATTTTATCCGTATCAATTATTTGCACATTAATATTGGTACCAGAAGTATCTTTCACGTAAATAAGTCCGTTTTCTGAAGCGTAATCTTTTACCTTTTTCTGCAAAGTCTTGCTGTTTGCATTACTTAACAACTGAAATAATTCGAAATTTTTATGCTTTTTATACTCTTCTGTCAGGGCTCCTTGCCCGTAAATTGAATTCATTACACTGTGCATATTTGCACTAATAATATGAATTGGTCTTTGTAAAAGCTTATGCTCTTTTAATATATGTTTAATATTGTTTGCCCAAATTTCACCATAAATATGATGCCCAATTTCTTCAATTAAAACAGAACTAAAAGTAATGGTTCTTTTTTTATTTTCTTCTATTTCGTTAATCGCTAGTTTACCTAACCAATAAATTAAATTAAAGAATTTATTCGGATTTTCTTCTGTTTTAAAGATTGTGTAAATTCTACAAACTTCATCAAAAGTTCTTCCAAGAATGTTTCCTAAATGAACAATTAAAACTTCTACTTCTTTTTCAGAAATTTTCTTTTGATGTAAAACAACATCCTCTAAATGTTTCCATTCTCTGATATAGTCTTCACCTTCATTCAAAGAAACCCGTGCTTGAATCTTGTGAGATTCTATAAATAAAAATGTAAGATGCGTTAAAATATCATAGATTTCAGACCTTCCTCTGGTAATCTCAATATTCATTTGATCTTTGTCTATTCTATAGCAATTTCTTCTTCTTTTTGGTGGAATTATAGCTTCGAAATGTGAATTTTTATAGCCTTCATCTGCCGTTAAATTAATAAACTGGCACTCTTCAATTCCTTTAGGTAGCCTTTCTATAACGTAGATTAAACCATCTAATTCTAATCGTTCTTCTGCAATAGATCCATAAATTTCTGGACGTAAAAGCAACAAAGATTTGCGCAGCGTTTCACCAGAAACACCCATGGGTTTATAAAAACCTCTGCTAAATAAATGGCGCATAGAAATGTATAGCTTTTCTATAGCATTTGTAGACTCTTGCGCTCTTGTTCTCTCTATATTTTTAGTTTGTTGCATTTTTAGATTTGAGGTGCAAATATAAAATTATTTCCCTGATAAAATTTGTTTATACTTCACTTGATTTTTAAGCAATTCTAAGGCTTCAATCATCGTTTTATCTTTTTTTAAGTGATGCTGATAAACGCCTTCTTGATAATAGTATTTGGTCAAAATTTCTTCTTCTAACAAATTATTAATAATATCTTGATTTTTAGAAATTTCACTAATTTTATCTTCAAACAACTTTTCCTTTATTTTCTCATATTCTTTAAAGATATTGTTGTTCTTTGAGGCTGCATATGCTTTTTTAAATAAACCTTCTTGTGTTGTTACAAAAGTTGTGTCTGTTTCTAAAAATTGTGTAAACTTTTTAAAATCTCCATTCGTAAATTCATAGGCTGCTGCTGCTGCTATTTGTGAATTCTGATAATAGTAATTGATAGCAAAATCGAATATTGCTTTAGAACTTATTAACTTTTCTGTTGCTGCAGTTCTTTCAGATGTTTTAATTTCAACATCTGGCAATACACCTCCGCCATCATAAACTGTTCTTCCATTTTCTGTTTTAAACGCATTAATACCTTTATCAGAAAATTTAGGAACCTTGCCTGTTTTGGCATCTCTATTGGTATAATCTAGTTCTTGAATACAGCGTCCGCTTGGCGTATAATATTTAGAAATTGTTAATTTTAATTGCGTGCCATAAGTTAGTTCTTTTTGGCGTTGCACCAATCCTTTACCAAAAGAACGCTGCCCCATAATCACGGCTCTATCATAGTCTTGCAAAGAACCACTCACTATTTCTGATGCCGATGCAGAGCGTCCGTTTACTAAAACCACCATCGGAATTTCTAAATCTAACGGTTCATTAGATGTTTTATAGGTAGTACTCCATTTTTTAATTTTTGCTTTTGTGGTCACAATTACTTTTCCCTTTGGGATAAAAAAGTTAGCGATATTAATCGATTCCATTAAAGAGCCTCCTGGATTAGAGCGTAAATCGAAAACCAACTTTTTCATTCCCTTTTTCTTTAAAGCTTTAAAGGCTTTTTTTACTTCGGATGAAGCTTTGTTATTAAAACGAGTTAAGGAGATATAACCGGTTTCTTCATCCATCATTTCATAATAAGGAACAGGATTTATAACTACTTTTTCTCTTTGTACTATTTTTAGCATTCTAGTTCCCTGCCGTTCAATTTCTAAAGATATTTTTGTGTTTGGTGCTCCTTTTAAAAACATAGAAAGTTGCTCTCTTTCCATATTTTCTAAAACTTGCCCGTCTGCAGAAATAATCATATCACCCGCTTTTAGATTGGCCCTATCTCCAGAAAATCCTTTGTAAATTTCGCTAATTTGAATTCCTCTACCGGTGTAATATACAGACGCCCCAATACCCGCATATTCGCCTTCTCTTCTAATTTTAGCATCTTCAACATCTTGCTCATTGTAAAAACTAGTATAGGGGTCTAAATCTTTTAAAGTATTTTTGATGGCTTTTTCAGTGAATGCTGCCGGATTTATTTCATCTATATAATACATATTTAACTCTTTAAATAAAGAATTGTAAATTTCTATTTGTTTGGCAACTTCAAAAAATTTAGATTGAAATGAAAATGTTAAAAAAAGTGTCGCCGCTAAAAGAATAAAAATTATTTTTTTTGAGATTTTAAATTTCATCGTTTTTTATGTTTTTTGTTTCCTGCACAAATAAAGTTAGCAGTTTTTCCATCTTTACATACAAATCTTTATAAGACCACTCGTCTTTGCCTAGATAAGAAATCATAAAAATATGAGGTGTGTCTAGTTGATCATACACAATTCCTTTTTGCAGTCTGTAAGATTCGCGCATCAATCTTTTTAATCGATTTCTGTCTGGTGCTTTTTTAAAGTTTCTTTTTGGCACAGAAACACCAACTTGAGCAGGGAAATCTGACGTATGTACTGTTTGTAAATACATCATTCTTAACGGAAAAGCTTTTAAAGAAGTTCCTTCTTTATAAAGCCTTTCAATTAACTTTTTACTTTTTAATCGTTCTTTTTTTCCTAGCGTACACTTCATTAGCGCAAACTTAAATGAAAACTACAACTTTTTGGTTGTTTCATGTTATGAACTTTAAAATTTTTGTATTTTTATATCCATTATTTAACACATATTTTACCGATATTTGTATTAAAATTAAACAATTATTGATATTTTTGTTAAATATTACACATTTAAAAATTGATTTAAATATATATATTCCATGAAAGCAGATCTTTTTCAAGCACCAGATTACTATAATTTAGATGATTTATTAACGGAAGAGCACAAACTAATTAGAGAGTCTGCCCGTGAATGGGTAAAACGTGATGTTTCTCCTATTATTGAAGAATACGCTCAAAAAGCAGAGTTTCCGAAACAAATTATTGGTGGTTTGGCAGAAATTGGTGCTTTTGGGCCTTATATTCCAGAAGAATATGGCGGCGCAGGTTTGGATCAAATTTCTTACGGATTAATTATGCAAGAAATAGAGCGTGGCGATTCTGGTGTTCGTTCTACAGCATCCGTACAATCTTCTTTAGTGATGTATCCTATTTATGCATATGGTAATGAAGAGCAACGTAAAAAATATTTACCAAAATTAGCTTCTGGTGAATGGATGGGAAGTTTCGGATTGACAGAACCAAATCACGGCTCAAATCCTTCAGGAATGGAAACTAACTTTAAAGATAAAGGGGATCATTATTTGCTAAATGGTGCAAAAATGTGGATTTCGAACGCGCCTTTTTGCAATATTGCTGTTGTTTGGGCTAAAAACGAAGAAGGTAGAATTCATGGTTTAATTGTAGAGCGCGGTATGGAAGGTTTTTCTACGCCAGAAACACATAACAAATGGTCTTTACGAGCATCATCAACTGGAGAATTGATTTTTGACAACGTAAAGGTTCCTAAAGAAAATTTATTACCCAACAAATCTGGACTTGGTGCACCTTTAGGTTGTTTAGATTCTGCTAGATATGGTATTGCTTGGGGCGCAATTGGCGCGGCAATGGATTGTTATGATACCGCTTTGCGATATGCAAAAGAGCGTGAACAATTTGGCAAACCGATTGGCCAGTTTCAATTGCAGCAGAAAAAATTAGCTGAAATGATTACAGAAATTACCAAAGCTCAATTATTAGCTTGGCGTTTAGGAACTCTAAAAAATGAAGGAAAAGCAACAACGGCTCAAATTTCTATGGCAAAACGTAATAATGTAGATATGGCTTTAAAAATAGCGCGAGATGCAAGACAAATGTTAGGCGGAATGGGTATTACTGGTGAATATTCTATTATGCGCCACATGATGAATTTAGAAAGTGTAGTAACGTATGAAGGTACACACGATATTCATTTACTAATTACAGGTTTAGATATTACTGGCTTAAATGCTTTTAAATAATAGACACGCACTAATTTTGTGAATTTCTTACATAAAACAATTAAAATAAAAACACTAAAAACTATCTTATTTCTAGTGTTTTTATTTTGATTATTATTTCTTCTTTTGAAAACATCCGCAAAAAATGTTATCCCGCTAGCTTCTATTTATTTAAGTGATGTGCCAACCTTACGTATTGCTGATGACTTCGATAATACGCTTAAAGCTTTTAAAAACTTCTCTTTAGAATTTCAACTGCAACGCGTCTAGGTTTTATAAATTCACAGCATGTTGCCTCAAATCAACTGCATTCATCTTCATTTTGCATTAGCCGCGTATAATTTGTAAAGAGCTCACTATCAATAGCTGTGAATAAACTGAAATAGTAAGATGTAATTAGATATAAGAACTTATAAAGGCTCTATTTTCAAATAGTGTTGATGCTTAAAATTTTTTGATACCAGTGCTTCACACTATATCTTGGTTTTGAATTAATTGTAAAGCTATGGGTTATTCGATAAAAAACAGATAGTAACACAAATCTAAACTACAGCCCTTATGCATGCTATATTCCTAAATTTTGTCCTTATTATCGGATACTAGTTTTAGTATGTAAAGTTTCTAAATTTAATGTAAATCGAGATTTATACAGCTCCCAATCTATGTAAGGACAACTAAACCGTTATTCTAATTTTATTAAAGAAGTAGTAGGAGTAAATTATAACTCTTTAGGAACATTCTTAAAACTACCATTTGTAAAAGATTTTCTGCTTCCGTTTGAAAGGTTTTCTCCAATAAAATTAATTGAGGTAAGTAGTTAAGAACATATGATTTTTGCTTGATATATTTTATCTGCTTTGACCATTCTTACTATTAAATTATTAAAGATATTTTTTTTGCTTTGAGAACGGTTAATTCGATAACAAAACT
>NZ_VORR01000058.1 GCF_007997085.1 Polaribacter sp. IC066 | reverse complement strand
CGGAAGGATTAAATAGTGTCATGCAATTAGCACGATCTAGAGCTAGAGGTTTCAGGAATATTGATAATTTTTGTAATATGATATATTTCTTAGGGAATCACTAATCCATAACTTTTGGCGAAGAACCAAAAGTTTTAAATTAGGTAAATTGGTTGGGCAACCAACGTTCGGAGCCGTAATTTCTACAGGCTCCCAAAGATTGCAAGATGGCGCTATAAGAATGCCATACAGAGCTTGGTATGTAAAAGAATCTGGAATGAATATGGAACACGGGCCAGCAGTGCCTGATTATTTAGTCCAAAACAAACCAGGTTGGAAAGCTAGGGGAGAAGATGATCAATTAAAAAAAGCTGTGGAGGTTTTACTAGCAGATATTAAAATGTAATTTTAGGATTGCTATTATTTTTTAGTCTTAATATCAAATATAAAAAAGCCAGTGAATAACAATTCACTGGCTTTTTTATCATGTAGAAAGAGATGTTTTTATCTCAAAGAAAGTATCAATATGTTTATCCGAATGCAAGCTTCAAGTATTTATTTTATAACTATATGCTATGATTTCTGATTGCAAAAAAGCTAAACTTTAAACTAGCGAACTATTACATTTTTAAAAGCTTAAGCCTCTAGATTATTATCAAGTGTGGCTCGTTATAGAATAAATAGCTAATTTACTTCTTAATTTATGGTCGTTCTTACTTCAATAACACCATTTGCTCCACGCAATCCGTAGATTGCAGTTTCAGGACCTTTTAAAATTTTTACAGTTCTAATGGTTGTTGGTACAATATCTCTAAATGAATTTTCATCTACCGGAACACCATTTAAAATGAATAAAGGCTCTCTATTACCATTCATAGTTGAAATACCTCTAATAGTTATTTTATTCGATGTAGATATGGTAACACCGGCAACCTTACCTCTTAAGTAATCATAAATATCTCTAAATTGTATGGCATCAGATACTTTTTCTGTATTTGTATCTGTTAAATAAGCAGTATTTGTTTCTGCAATAATATTAATTATTATAGAGTTTTTACCTGTGTAAGGAACTTTCTTAACGCCGATTAAAGGAGAGAAAGCGGTAATTTCTTTTGGTGCTTTGTCTAGTTTTATTTTAAAATAGCCGGCAGAATTTGCCACTCTTGGTTGTTTTACACCATCTATTAAAATAACAGCACCAGGAATTGGGTTATTACTGCCGTCTTTTACAAGGATGGTTAACTTAACTTTTTCTGTTGTCATTTCTTCTTGAGAAAAAATATGCAATGAACAGAACATTGCAAGTAAAACGAATATTGTTTTTGTTGTTTTCATAATGATTTTTTAGTTTAGAATGATTTTTTAGTGTAGATTTTAAACAGCAAAAATAATGCCATTTTTAAACCTATAAGTTACATAAATATTTTTAAAATTATGAATAAGATATGTACTATTATGTTAACTTTTAATAAACTTTCTCACCATTTAAATATGTAGAAACTACTTTCGTTTTTGGTATTTCACTACCATATACTTCCATAATATCTTGATCTAAAATCACAAAATCAGCAAATTTACCCACTTCAATAGATCCTTTTTCATCTTCTTCAAAGTTAGAGAAAGCAGCCCAAATGGTCATTCCTTTTAAGGTTTGTTCTCTTGTTAAGGCATTTTCCATTTGAAACCCGTCTTCAGGGAAGTTGTTTAAATCTCTTCTGGCCGCTGCGGCATAAAAGGTTAAAAATGGATTTACTTTTTCTACAGGAAAATCTGTACCCAAAGCAATCTTACCGTATCTATTTAATAAGTTCTTATAGGCATAAGCACCTTTCATTCTGTCTTTACCAATTCTTTCTTCTGCCCAATACATATCTGAAGTAGCATGAGTTGGTTGTACAGAAGGTAAAATATTATCAAAGTTTTGAAAATCTTTTGATGATATTATTTGAGCATGCTCAATTCGCCAGCGTCTATTTTTTTCGTTTTTTAAAACTTCTTTATAGGTTTTTAGCAACCAGGTGTTTGTAGAATCGCCAATAGCGTGGGTGTTCATTTGAAAATCTGACGCTACAATTTGTTTTGCAATTTCTTGATATCTTTCTGGAGGGTAAATTAAAGCGCCAAAATGATTTTCTCTATCAGAATATGGTTCGCGCATTGCGGCACCTCTAGATCCTAAAGCGCCATCGCCATATATTTTAAATGAGCGTACATTTAGTCGGTCTGTTTTTGTAATTCCTTTATTGATGTAATAATCTATTTGTTCTTGATTGTCTCCAGAAATCATTGCATAAACACGCATTTTTAATTCATTCGATTTTTGCATTTCATCTATTAATTCTATCGTGCTTCTATCTAAACCAGCATCATCTACAGTGGTTAAACCATAAGAAAAACAAATTTTTTGTGCATCTAATAAACCTTGAATAGATTCTTCTTTTGTAGGTTCAGGAAATTTGATAAAATCCATAGCGGCATCAATTAAAACACCACTCATTTCTCCGTTTACAAGAATAATTTCCCCGCCAGAAACTTTTGTATCTTTTGTAATGCCTGCAATATCGATGGCAGCTTGATTTACTAATAATGCATGACCATCTACTCTACCAACGGCAACAGGAGTCGTAGGAAACAATCGATCTAGTTTTTCTTTTGTTGGGAATTCTTTTAGGTCCCAATCGTTTTGATCCCAGCCCCGTCCTGAAATAAAAGTTACATTTTTTTCTTTCTGAAAGGCAACTATTTTCTCTAAAACTTCATCATAACTTTTTGTATCTTCTAATGATACTTTTTGTTGCTGCAAACCCATTCTATAAAAATGGCAATGCGCATCAATGAAACCCGGCACAATGGTTTGGTTTTTGGCATCAATTACTGTTTTAGACTTAAAAGCTTCTTGTATTTCTTGATTGGTGCCTACAGCAATAAATTTACCATCTTTAACCGCAAATGCTTTAGCGGTTTCAAATTTTTCATTAACGATGTATGTATTTGAATTAAAAACAATTAAATCTGCTTTTTGTTTACTACAAGAACAGATAACAAGAACTAAAATAAAGTATAGAAAATTATTTTTCATAAATAAATTAAGATTTTAGGTACACAATATAGATTCCGTACATGAATACAAATTGTAGCGGTATTCTAATAATTGCTATTTTTTTAGGACCAATTGCAGGTCTTTTTTTTGTGACATCCCAAATATGGATAGGTAATAATAAAATTAGTAAAACAAAAATACCGAACGATGCATATGTTGTTGTTTGATTAAAAAATAGTCCAAATCCTAAACCTAATTCAATAAAACCAACGATGTAGTTCACTAATTTTTTAGGAAAAAAGTCAGGAATAAAATGCTTGAACATTTGCGGTTTTATAATGTGCATAATTCCTGCAAAACAGAAAATGCTTCCATAAACAAACTTTAAAATCAACGTTGAAATAGCCATCAGTTAAGGTTTTACAGGTGCGTCAACATATAAATATATATCCATTAAATACACAATACTGGCCATAGATGCGCTGCCCAATGCTAATTCGCGTTTGTTTATTTTATCAAAAGTATCGTTGCTTGTATGGTGATAATCAAAATAACGTTGAGAATCTGGTTTGTAACCAACTAATGTTACGTTTTCTGCTTTTAAAGGCGAAATATCTGCACCAGAACCACCACTTTTAAAATCGTGTAAGCCATAAGGAGATAGTAATTTTTTCCAGCTTTGCAATAAGGTTTTATTAGCAGTATTTGCATCGATAGAAAAGCCTCTTGGTGTATGACCACCAGAATCAGATTCTAAACCTCCAATATGAGTTTCTTTGTTTAATTTTGCGAGTTCAGCATATTTTTTTGCGCCTCTTGTTCCGTTTTCTTCATTCATAAAAAACACAATTCTAATAGTGTTTTTAGGTTTGATGTTATTTTTTTTGAATAAATAAGCAACTTCTAAAGATTGTACAATTCCTGCACCGTCATCGTGAGCACCTTCGCCCAAATCCCAAGAATCTAAATGACCACCAACAACAAAAATATTTTCGGGTGTTTCGCTACCTTTTATTTCACCAACTACATTAAAAGAAGGTGCATCTGCTAATGTTTCACAGCTTTGTTTAAAGTAGAATTTTAAATCTGGATTTTGTTTTAAATCATCACTTAAAATATTGGCGGCTCTAGAGCTAATTGCTGCTGCGGGTATGTGTTTTTCTATAGGTAAATCTCCATAACTCATAGTTCCTGTATGCGGAAAGTCGTCGATAGAATTTGTCATAGAACGCACAATGACACCTTTTGCACCAAACTCGCCACAAACGATGGCACCTGCAACTCGTTGATCTACACAACCGCCGTAAGCACTAAACGTATTAATTAAGGTATCATCAAAAGGACGATTAAAAAACACAATTTTTCCTTCCATCGTATTTCCTAAAGCTTTGGCTTCTTCTAAACTTTGTACTTCGATAACTTCTGCTAAAATGCCAGTAGTTGGGGTTGCAATAGAAAAGCCTAAAGCACAAATGGGTACATTTTTTTGAACACCGTTTGTGGTGTACGTTGCAGTTTCTTTTTCGCCACGAACCCAATGAGGTACCATAACTGGTTGTAACCAAACGGAATCTAAACCAACTTCTTTCATTAAATTTTCTCCCCAAATGACTGCTTTTTTCGCCTCTGGAGATCCAGATAAACGACCCCCAATATTCTGCGTTAAATCTTTGAGCCACTCATAAGATTTACCTTCGGTTAAGACGGAGTTAAACAGTGTTTTAATAGTTGTTGAATCTGTTTTTTCTGTGGCAGATAATTGATTGGTATTGACTATTTTTTCTTGTTTTTGGCTACAAGCTAAAATGCAGAATGAAATTGAAATTAGTAGGATGATTTTTTTCATTTATAAATTTGTTGTTTAATGCGATAAAACTACAAAAATGAAACGAGAAATTTTCATTACAATTGATTTAAAACTTTTTGAGATTCTTGGTGCACAAAACGATATTTCTTTTTGTTGGTGTCTGTCATACTTTTAATCTCTACCTGTATTTCTTCTAAAATCTCTTTTGCATTTTCGTTTTTATCTCTGCGGATTAAAAAATTGGCAAGTTCCATTCTTTCTTCATAATTAGAGAAGCGTGTATCCATTTTTTTTAGTTGATGTTCTGCTGCCTTAAAATCACCCTTTTGCTCTAATGATAAACCATAATAGTACAGCGATGTTTTAAAATTTTTATCTAGATCAATTTTTTTAGCGTAAACAATAACCTTATCAAAATCATCAACTTTAAAATAACATTGTATGAGTTTGTTTATTGTATGCGGATCGCTTACAAAGTTACCAATTAATGATTTTTCGTAATACAAAATTGCTTTCTCGTATTCTTTAAGCTGTTTATAACCATCTGCAAGATTTATTTTATTTTGAAACGTGTTAGAAAAAGTGAACTCTTTTTCTAAATCTTTAATTTTTTTAGTTGGGTTTATAATCGTGGTAATTTCATCCGTAATGTTTGTAACATCTTTTTTGTTAACTACCTGTGTAAGAAGGTAAACGATACAGCCAAGCAAAGGAATAAAGAAGATGATAAAAAACCAATAGTAACTACTCTTGTTTTTGTATGCATGATAGATGCAGTAAACTTGAAGTGCGATAATTATATAATATAACATGGTGTAAATATATTAAAATCTTAAGCGTTGTTAAAATATTTGAAAGTGAATATGGTCATTATGTCTTGCTGCTCTGCAACCTTGGAATCTTATTTTTGGGTTCTTTAATTTTAATCTATTTTTTAGATGTGGTTCTATGAATAGTTTACTGACTTAATCATTTTTTAAAATGAGCAGAATTAATTTTTTTGTTTCGGTTTTAGAAAACTTCAAATTTTTACTGAAAGGGCCAAAAGATTTATATTTAGTAAGATCGTATTGCCAAAAATTATGCTCTTTGTAAATTTTAGTTTGATGCAATTCTCCTTTTAGAGGTTTTTCGAAAACGCCGTAACCGCTTAAAGATGGTTTTAAATTAGTTGTTCTTTTTCTTTCATCTTTATACATAAATGAAATGTCATTTTTTTTGCCATCATTACGGCTTCAATGAGTCGATAATGGAAATCTGTCAAAAAAAGGAAAATTAGCATCTAGATAGAGGAGCTTTGTATTTGGAGGTGTTTCTTCTAATTCTAGAGACACCCCTGTTAAAACAGCACGTAATTTTGTGGTAACATAGTTTCTGTTGCAAAGAATTGTTAGGAAAATGTGAGATTTAAGACCGTAATTTTCCTTAATTTTTGTTTTGCCAAAATAAGGAGCAATATTCGGAACAATAAAGAACGTTGCCAAAACATAAAAGATACTAAAAGCAAAGATTCTTAAAATTCTGAAATTCGACTTTTTTGGAGACCATTAGCATAGAAACCAAAAAGACAATTCCCCAAATTTGAGTAAAAATAGTAAGCAAAATTATAAGAAACAAATGAAACGTTTTATTGATAAAAAATTTAAATTTCATTCAATAATTTGCTAGATTGTTGATAAACGAATTTGTGTTTTTTTTTATTTGTTTCAATCATATTTTCAATTTCAGAAACTATTTCAGTAAGCACTATTTGAGCTCCTTGAATTTTCTCTCTTTTAATTAAGAACTCTGATAATTCTAATCTTTCTGCATAATTAGAATAGCGTTTATCGGTTTTTCTAAATTGAACTTCAGCCTCTTCAAAATAATTGCATTTTTCTAATGAAATAGCATAAATACAAATAGAGTCTCTAAAAGATTTTTCTAAATCTATTTTGCTGGCACATGCTATCACTTTTTTGTGTTGTCCGTTTTTAAAATAGCATTGTAACATTTTATGTAACGTGGTAGGGTGGTTTTTTAATTTGCCATCTAAAGCTTTTTCGTAATAGATAATTGCGTTTGTAATATTATTATTATCTAAAAAAGCATCTGCAAGATTTAGGTTGTTTTGAAATGTATCTGAAGAAGATAACTTTTTTTCTAAATCTCTAATTTTTTTCTTTGGATCTACAACAGCTGTAACTTTTTGACCAACGCTTTTTAAGTTACTTTTATTAATTACTTGCGAAAAAAAGTAAAATAGACCACCAATTATAGGCACAAAAAAGATTACCAAGTACCAGTAAGATTCATTTCTACTCTTGTAAACATGAAAAAGGCAAAAAGCCTGAAGGGCAATAAATAAATAATAAAACATACGTTACAAAGATAAGTAAAAAGGCCTTTTACTTGCACTTTTTTAGTTCACTAGTTCATTATAGTCGTTTAAGAGTGCGTTGTTTAAAAATCGAACTTGTACGTGATGCCACCTAAAGCTTGAAAACCTTGCACGTTAAAATTCGCGAATCGCTGGTAATTTGTATTTAGAATGTTATTTAACCTTAAAAATGCCGAGAATTTATCGTTAAAATGATAGCCTCCATTCAGATTTACATCTACAAATGAGTTTACATCTTGAATGCCGTTTGTGCTAGACGGATAGGTAGAAGCATACAAAACATCTTTTCTTTCGCCAATATAAAAAATAGTAGTTGTGGCAAACCATTTATTGCTTTTGTATGCACCAAGAAGCGCTGTTTGAATTGTAGGTAAATTCCACGCTTCAGATTGGGTTGTCATTTTAAAATTATCGAATTGAATATAGGTAGAAAGGGTAACTCTTTTGGTTACATCATAGGCTAATTCAGCAAAAATAGAAGTTGTTTTTACATCATCATAGACCACGCTAAAGGAGTTGCCGTATTCATAGCCTTTTAACTCGGTTCCGCTTGCAAAATTGCTGATACCGTTAGATTTTGAGTTATTTACCACAAATAGTGCCTTGTCTTGCTCATCTCTCATGCTTGCAGATATGTTAAAACTAAAATCGTTGTTGAAAACGCCATTAAACCCTAAAAAAGCATTATATCTTTCTGCGGTTTGCGTTATGAATTGTGTTGGTGAAATAAAAGGATTTTCTTCGGTAAAGCCTTTGTAGGTATTGGTGTGAAAATCACCAAAAACACCAGCATACATTGTTAAGTGTTCTTCGATAATCGCTTTTTGAATCTTTATATCTGGATAGGCTAAAAAATGATTTACGCTATTTTCGGCATCAAAAGAAGCAAATAGTTTGGCACCTAATTTTAATGAAAATCCTTTAAAAGTAGTATTGTATTCTGGGTTTACTTTTGCGGTAAACATTGTATAATTCAACTCGTTTTGAGTGGCATAATCGCTTTCAAATTTACCTGTTAATAATTCTAAAGATGTTTTTACTTGCAAACTATTTAAGTTTCTACTGATAAAATTTAGTGGTACATCTAAATCTGTATCAAAATTGATAAGAAACTCACTACTATTTAAAGCATCTGTAAAGTAAGAAAGAGACAGGTTACTTTTATCAACATAGGCATCTAAAAAATCTAGCTCACCTGCAATATTAAAATGGTTGTAGGTTTGGTTTTCTTGAATGTTACCAATGGTAAGGTCGCTAAAAGTAGCTGGTTTTAAACCATACCAATTGTAGTTATCTCGCTCGGTATTTAAAACAACCTTCCAATCGAAATAACGTTCTTCTTTTTTGTAAAAAAGACTTGTTGTAAAACTCGAAAAATCACTATCTAAAACTGTATTCTCTATATTGTCTAAAGAAGCTATGTATTTTGCAGATACACCAAATTCGCTCTGAAAACGCGTATATTGATGAATAAATGCTTCTGCATAGGGAGATGTATAATTACCAAAACCAGCGGCAATATAATTGTCGTAAACACGTTCTTTTACGCCCACATCAATTCCTTTTACCACACCACTTTTAGGAATAAATGTAGAAGCAACAGGCGCTGAAAAAATAGTGTATCCTAATTTTTTTTTCTTGCTTTGGTTGATGAATTGTATAATCGGATTTTTTTTAATCTTATTTGCATCTGCAATTTTAGGATTGTAGGTTGTAATTACTTCTACAATTTCAGTTTTTACGGTATCTCGTGTTGCAGTAGGAGCTACTTTTTCTTTTGGTTTTACTTGAGCAACAACGCTTAAAAAACCAAAGAGCATTAAAAATATAAGAAAACTTCTTTTCATTAATTTTTATTTTGTGGGGTTATAGAATTATTCGTTTTAGCTTCGGTTTCTTTGATTGTTTTTAGTTCTGCTTGCGCTTCTTTTACAATGTCTTTAAATTGAGTAAAGTTTTTAATTACATTTTCTAAAATAAAAGTTGCTTGGTAGGCATCTTTTAAACGATAATAATTTTTAGCCATGATTACATAACTTTTAACGCCCCAATACTTGTAGGCAGAATAATCTGCAATTAATTCCTGCACCACTTTATTAGAAGCTTCGTATTCATTCGCAAGATTTTTAAAATAGGCATTGTAGTATAAAGTTTCTGCCTTTAATTCTCCTGTAGCTTCTTTTTCTATTTCTTTATAATAGGCCTCGGCGGTTGTTAAATCAAATTTGATAAAAGAGGTTCTTGCAATAATTGTTTTTGCATCTAACTTTACATTGGTATCTAATTTATTTTTGGCCAACAATTTTTTAGCATACTCTAAAGCTAAATCATAGGCTTTTATTTTAGCATAGCCCTTCATTAAATTACTTTGAGCAAACAGAATGTTTTCTGTAATGTATGCTTCTTGCTCTAATTTTTCAAGCAGTGGCCGTGCGTTCACAAAATCTTCTCCTTGTAAATAAATTTGAGATAATTTGGCTAAAACATCTTCGGTAAATTCACTTTGACCGGCACCTAAAATAATGGTATATTTTTCTGATGCTTCTGGATATCGTTTTTCTTTAAAAAGAATGTCTGCCAAATAATACGTTGCCTTTAATTGATTTTTTCCATTGGGAAAACTCCTTAGATATTTTTTCAAACTTAAAATACTGCTGTTGTTTTGCCCTTCAAAATATTTTCTTTCGGCAAT
The DNA here is from genome assembly GCF_007997085.1 of Polaribacter sp. IC066. GTDB lineage: Bacteria > Bacteroidota > Bacteroidia > Flavobacteriales > Flavobacteriaceae > Polaribacter. Next base: position 14,146 of record NZ_VORR01000058.1, on the reverse strand, counting down.
TGCAAAAGTTGAATTTTCTAACTCTGTATCAGAAACATTTACAAAGTTTAAAGTTTTTGTCCAAGTTACATATTCGTCTAAATTATCTTCATCAACATAAATGTTTTTTGCATTTCTAACCGCTTCTATGGCATCTGCAGAATTTGGGAATTCTCGTACTGTTATCTTAAATTTATCTAATGCTTTTTTATTTTGATTATCACTATAATACAACAAACCTTGGCGCACTAAAGCTTTTGGTATAAACGCGCTTTTTGGATGTTTCTCTAGCAAGCGATCATAAGCTTGGTGTGCTTTGATATTATTTTTTATTTTTGTGTATGTGTTTGCTAATTGGTATAATGCATCATCTTTTAAGGTAGATGTTTGATAGTTGTTAATGACATTTGTTAAGGCTATAATTTTAGCATCATCTTCATCTCTAAAACCATAACTCATTCCAATTTGATATTCGGCATAATCTGCTTCAAAGCCAGATGTAGCAACCACAGTTTTGTAGGTTTCTATGGCATCAGCATAATTTCTAGTCGCAAAATAACTATCACCTAAACGAATAAAAGCATCACTTTTTATAGCCTCATCGTCAATGTTTTCTTTTAAAAATTGATTAAAAAACGCAATAGCATTTTCATATTCTTTTAGCTTAAAGTGGCTGTAACCAATATTATAATCAAGGAAAGGAAACTCTTGCTGATTGTTAGAACTTAACATTCTTTTTGCTAATTTAAACTTGGCGAGTGCAGCATCATAACGTTCTAATCTATATAAAGTCTCTGCTTCCCAGTAATGTGCTCTTTGTTTAATTACAGAAGTAGCAGATCTTGTTGAGGTTGTAAAAAACGGCAGCGCTTCTTGTAGCTTTTGCTCATTAAATAATTGAATTCCTCTATACAAAGAAACCTCAAAAGTTAACGCGGTATTTTCTTCACTTTTCTTTCTTTTTAAATACGCTAGTGCGCCTTGATAATCTTGCTGATGTATAAATGACGTAACTACCAATTCATTAATTTCGTTGTAAGCTGCCGAATTTGGGTAGTTTTTTAAATAATTCTGTAAAACATCAGAAACATTTTCAAAAGGATTGCCTTCTTCATAACTTAATTTGGCATAATTTAAAGCCGCATCTTCTTGAATAGTGTTATTAAAACTCATTTCACTTGCAGCTTTAAACGCATTTAAAGCCTCGTTTTTTTGATCAAGATTCAAATAGCATTCTGCTAAATGGTAGTAAGCATTTTGCGAAACTTCATTTTTTTGATCAATAATTTTGTTAAAATAACTAACGGCAGTTTCAAAGTTGTTTTGTTGATAATAAGCATACCCTAATTGGTAATAATCGGTATTATTCCATTTACCAGTTTTACCTTTATAAGCTTTTAAAAACGGAATGGATTGTTCATATTTCTGTAGATTAAAATAACTTTCGCCAACAATTTTAGAGATTTCAGAAACATCTCTTTTTCGAGCCGTTTTTAAAAGTTTTTCGCCAACTGTAACGCAACGCTCAAATTGCCCCGCTTTAAAACTGATATCTAATAAATAATAAGAAATTTCTGATTTGTAAGATTTGTTATCAGCAATTTCTTTTAAAGTAGATTCTGCAATGCCATAATCTTCTAATTTGTAAGCGATAAAGCCATAATAATAGCGAGAATCGTTACCATATTTAGCATCATTAATTAGAGGTAAAAATTTATTTTTTGCCAACGATAATTCTTTAGCGATTAAAAAACCGTACCCCATTTTAAAATTGAGCTCTTTAAGGTTTTCTTTTGATAATAAATCTGTATTTACTTTCTGAAACCATTTTAGGGCATGGGCAGCTTTTTTATTGGCAAAATAATAATTACCAACATTAAAAAATGCTTTATTTTTTTTATTACTTGTAGGGTTGTTTTCTACAAAGCTAACTATTTTTTTATCGGCATCTGTTTGATTTAGTTTTACAGCACACATGGCATCATAATAAGAGGCATCTGCTTTTACACTTGAGTTTTGTAGCGCATTTACCTGAACTTTTTCAAACGTTTTTTGAGCAGCTGCATATGATTTGTTATGGTATAATTTTAGCGCATCAGTATAGTCTGCAAGCACACTTGTGTTTACAATAGTTTGTTGCGAAAAAAGTGCAAAAGACGCAAAAAAAAGCGCGGAAGATAAAAAGTGTTTTATGTTAAAACGAAATTTCATACAATTATTTTGGTTGTAGTCTAATAAACGAACATTTTTTTAATTTGTTGGATGAAAATGAAAATATTTTTCAAAATAATTTACAGTAAAAGTGAGAATTCTTTAATTTTCGTGTTATAAAATGATTAGAAACTAATAAGTTTGTAAAAAGTACTAGTATATGGAAAAACCAGTTTTACATTTAGAAAATGCAGACATCTATCAGAGAGATAATTTGGTTTTATCTAAAGTCAATATTACCATGAATCGAGGCGATTTTTGCTACTTGATAGGTAAAACAGGAAGCGGTAAAAGTAGCTTAATGAAAACTTTATATGGCGATTTGCTTTTGCAAAAAGGAAGCGGTGCTATTGTAGATTTTGATTTAAAAGATTTAAAGGAAAAAGAAATTCCGTTTTTAAGAAGAAAAATAGGCATTGTTTTTCAAGATTTTAAATTATTAAGTGATCGAACTGTTTTTGGCAATTTAGAATTTGTTTTAAAAGCTACGGGTTGGAAAAATAAAGATGAGATAAAACAAAAAATAGAGGAAGTCTTAGATAAAGTTGGTTTAAAATCTCAACATTATAAAAACACCTACGAACTTTCTGGAGGCGAACAACAAAGAGTTGCAATTGCTAGAGCCTTGTTAAATGACCCTGAATTAATTTTGGCAGATGAGCCAACAGGTAATCTAGATCCAAAAACATCGTTAGAAGTTATGGAGCTTTTAAATGATATTCATAAAAGTGGTAAAACCATTTTAATGGCAACCCATGATTACCAGTTAATTGTAAAGTTTAAGCAAAAGACTTTAAAGTGTGAAGGGGGTGAGTTGTTTGAAATTGTACAACGAACTACCGTTTAATGCTTTCTGTTTTAATACCAACATATCATTATAATACGCTTTTTTTGGTCGAAAAAATTCATGAGCAATTACTTTTAGAAAATATTGTTTTCGAAGTTATTTGTTTTGATGATGGCTCTAAATCTGAACTAAATACTGAAAATGAAAAGATAAATACTTTAATTTTTGGTAGTTTTAACAGTCTAGAAAATAATATTGGCAGAAGCGCTATTAGAAATTTGCTTGCGGAAAAGGCACAGTATAAATGGTTGCTTTTTTTAGATGCAGATGTTGTTCCTGTAAATTCAATTTTTTTTAAAAAATACATAGCTTGCTTTAAAAAAAATAAAACAGTTTTCTGTGGTGGTTTGTTGTATCAAAATAAAAAAGAAAATTTAGGTTTATTGCGATATAAATATGGTAAAAAGCACGAAGAAATTTCTGTAGAAAAAAGAAAAATAAATCCAGAAAAATATTTTTTTAGCTCTAATTTTTTACTTGAAAAAAAAGTTTTTAATTCCGTTCGTTTTGAAGAGAAGTTGATAAAATACGGTAGAGAAGATTTATTGTTTTCTTTAGGTTTGGTTAAAAAGGGCTATAAAATTGAACATTTAGAGAATGAAGTATATCATTTAGGAATAGAGGAAAATAAACAATTTGTAGCCAAAACAAAAAAAGCAATGGAAAATTTGTTATTTTTAGTGCTGGAGGAGTTGATCGAAGAAGAAGAAATTGCAATATTAAATTTTACAAACAATATAGAAAAAATTAAAATGGCTAAAATTGCTGGAATGTTTTATCCAATTTTTGAGAAGTTAGCCGTTAAAGGGGCATCAGTTTTTTTTTTAGACGTTATGAAAGTATGTTATTTGTGTCACTTAAAATCGAAACATGCATAGAAGTGAAATCGGAAATTTTATTTATCAGCAATTAGATGAAAATAAAGAGGTTTTAAAAGAGCAATTCTTAAAATCTAAAGACAATATTGGTTATTTTTTTTTGGATGATTTGTTGCCAAAAGAATTGGCTTTAGAAATACACAATAAATTTCCTTTGTTAGAAAAAACAGTCAAAAGAAAAAATTTAAAAGAATATAAGTTTACGGCCTATCAAATGAATGCTTATGAGGCTCTTTTAGAAGAAGTGATTTATGCCTTTCAAGAAAAAAAAGTAATTCAAATAGTTTCTGAAATTTGTAATTTAGAGAAAGTGTTTGGTGATGAATTTTTATATGCTGGCGGTTTATCTCTGATGAAAAAAGATAATTTTTTGAATCCGCATTTAGATAATTCTCACGATAAAGATAGAAAAAGATGGCGGGTATTAAATTTGTTGTACTATGTAACGCCAAATTGGGAAGTTGAAAATGGTGGTAATTTAGAAATTTGGCCAAAAGGATTAAAACAACCACAAACTATTATAGAGAGTAAATTTAATAGATTGGTGGTGATGACAACACATCAAAAATCTTGGCATTCTGTTAGTAAAGTAAAAAAAGATGCTATAAGATGTTGTGTGTCTAATTATTATTTTTCTGATAATTCTCTTATGGACGAAGACCAATTTCATGTGACTACTTTTAGAGGTAGATCTTCCGAGCAAGTAAAAGATGTTTTACTGCAAATTGATAATAGTTTGCGCTCTGGCTTGCGTAAAATATTTAAAAAAGGAGTTCGAGAGAATCCACATCAATATAAAAAATAGCTATTTGGCGTTCTTAAAAATTGCTAATAATTTTGTTTCTTGATGCTCCCAAATTAATTTTTCTTTAGCATTTTTTAGTTCTTTGGTAAAATCTTTTGCTAAAGTTTGCTTAATTTGATGAGCTAGTTTTTTAGGTTCTCTCTGGTATACAATCTCCCCAACTTTGTAGTCGATAACAATTTTTTTCATTTCAGGTAAATTAGAAACTAAAATAGGCACTTCGGCCTGGATGTAATCTAAGATTTTGTTAGGAAGTGCAAATCTATAATTTAAACCCAAATCTTCTTCAATACTAATTCCTAAGTCTGCTAAAGGTGTTAATTGATGCAATTCATTTGGATTTAGTTTACCTAAAAAATAAATCTGATGATGTAGCTCTTTTACAGTAACTTTTTTTTTTAGAGACTCAAAAATATCACCTTCACCAATAATCACTAAAATGCAATTTTTAAGAAATGGCATCGTATTTATTATCAATTCTAAACCTCTACCAATATTAATAGCTCCTTGGTATAAAATTATTTTTTCGTCTTTATATGTAAAAGGGAATGAACTCGTAGTAACTTCTTTTTTATTAGGTGAATTTATAATTGTTTTAAAGTTTGTGTCGTATTTTGTGTTGTAAAAATTTGCAATACTATCACAAACGGTATACGTGTTTTTTAATTTTGGGAGTATTTGTCGCTCAAGACGTAACCAAAAATTTTTGGCAAATGGACGGTTTACGAGCTCTGGTACTTCAGAAAATAACTCATGACTATCATATATTATTTTTTTATCTTGAAGTAAACTAGCAATATAATTAGGTAAAAGTGTATCTAAATCATTAGATAAAAATATGTCTTTTTTTGTGAAAAGAAGTATAAAAAATAGTTTTATATTAAATTCGGCATAAAATAGAATGCTTTTTTTAAAAAAAACTTTGATTCTTTTAGTCCTATAATTTCTTAACAGGGGCTTGCTATTTGTGTCTTTTTTACCTACCAAAAGAATTTCATAACCTGCATTAAAAAGTGTGTTACAAACTTTTTCTACTCTCTGATCAGTAGACAAATCATTTGTGACAGAAACTATTATTTTTTTCAAATCGATTTCTTTGCCGCAATATAAAGAAAAAAAACCCACTCCTCAACGAGAAGTGGGAAATTGCTATGAAAAAGAATGATAAGAAGAATCTTATCTTTTATATAGACGTTAGCTTTCTGCTTTTCTTACAGAATGATAAAAAATAATTTAGGATCTTTTGGTAAATGAATATTTAAAGAATTATCAAAAATAATTAAGTGAAAATTTTTTAAACAATCTCTTCTTTAATAAACTGTTTCGAACACCAATATTATACAGGCTAAAAATACTTTTTTAGCTCTTAAATTTACAATTTCTTTTAGTAGATAAACGCCTTTAAAATCCATATAATTTTACTTTTATTATTTTTTCAGTAACTTAGTGAAAAGCTGAATGATTCGGCAGACTAAAAAGTTTCGGCTAAATTCAAAAGAAAATAATATGAAACAAAAGAAAATAAATAGTTTAGGTTCAATTGTACTGGTCATAATTGCAATTATTTCGTTGAATTTAACATCCTGCAAACAGCAAAAAGAAAATAAAATAGCAGCGGCACAAAGTGAAACAAATCCTTTTTTAGAAAACTCTGTAAATAGAGATTTAGAAGCAATTAAAGAAGACGGTATTTTAAGGGCTTCTGTTGTGTATAGTAGTACAAGTTATTTTTTGTATCGAGGGCAAGCCATGGGGTTTGAGTACGACCTTTTAACACAGTTGGCAGAGCATCTCGGTTTAAAATTAGAGTTGGTCGTATCGAGCAATTTAGATACGCAATTTGAAGTTTTAAATAGGGGTGATGTAGATTTAATTGCACACGGAATGACCATTACAAATCAGCGAAAATGGGAAGTTGATTTTACAGAACACTTATATTTAACAAGACAGGTATTGGTTCAGAAAAAACCAGATAATTATTTAAATATGTCTTGGGGCAGCGTGCAAAAAAAACTAATTCATGATCCTATTGAATTAATTGATAAAACCATATCTATCAGAAAAAATTCGTCTTATATAGAACGTATTTTAAGTTTATCAAACGAAATAGGAGGAAATATTATTATTGATACTTTAGATAGCAAATTATCTACCGACGAAATTATCGATATGGTGGCAAACGGAGAAATTGAATACACGATAGCAGATGAAAATTTAGCCAAAATAAATGCTTCTTTTAATCCCATTTTAAAAATAGATGTCCCTATTTCTTTTTCGCAAAGAATTGCTTGGGTAACCAGAAAAAAATCGCCCTTGTTTAGAAAGGTGGTCAATGAATGGATTGTTTCTCAAAGAAGAAAAAGAAATTTTAACGTTACGTATAATAAATATTTTAAAAACAAACGCACCTTTAAACAACGTATAAGAAGTAATTACTATAGTTTAAAAAATAATCAAATTAGTAAATATGATAATTTAATCAAGATACATGCAGATAAAATTGGTTGGGATTGGCGATTGCTGGCTTCGCAAGTATATCAAGAATCTAGATTCGACCCAGTTGCAAAATCTTGGGCTGGCGCAAAAGGGTTAATGCAAGTTATGCCTGCCACAGCCAAGTCTTTAGGGATTACAGATGTTTCTGACCCTCATGAAAGTATTCGAGGAGGAACCGATTATTTAGATCGATTGTACAATAAGTTTACAGATATTAATGATTCTATTAACAGAATTAAATTTTCGTTGGCGTCTTACAATTGCGGTTACAGTCATGTAAGAGATGCGCAGCGTTTGGCGGTAGAAAATGATTTAGATGCTACGATTTGGTCAGAAAATGTAGAAACGATGATTTTAGCGCTGAGCTTGCCTAAAAATTACAACAAGCCGTTTATAAAATACGGGTACGTGCGTGGCAAAGAACCCGCCAATTATATCGAGCAAATTTTTGAACGTTATGACCATTACAAGCAATTTATTCCGCTAGAATAATTAGAACACTGCTTTGGTTGTTATATGCTTCGGATAAAAAAAAATGTTGTTGATGCTTTTTTATGCTACGAAATGGAGTTTATTTAGTTTTTGGTAGAAATCAATTACTCTGACTTTTTAAGATATTGTGTTCATTAACTAAAATGTAAAATTTATTTTTATACTATAATTTTAGATAGTGGTTCTAATTAACGGTATCATCAAAAAAGAAATTACTTAAAGGAAATTGGTCCTAAAAAAAGTAAATTCAACCGAAGAATTTTATAGATTAACTATAAAAACACAACGAAAGAAAATGAAGAAAGTGTTTTCGAATTAGCTACAATGATTATGTATTAGCTTATAGGATATAAAAAAGGAAAGCTAAACATACCAGGAGAATTTTATAGAGAAATTTTAAGCAAAGCAACAGGATTATAAATTAAATTTTATACTAAGAGTCATATGAAGGGTGTTAATGTTGCATATTCGCAAGCCCTACTTAAAGCTAAAAAGCAAAAAGAAACGGATGTTGGTTTAGTCTAAATTTTAAAAAATAAAACCCTGCAAATCAATAATTTACAGGGTGTATTGTGGAGACGCCGAGAATCGAACTCGGGTCCAAACAAGCAGCCAAGAAGCTTTCTACATATATAGTTCTTTCTTATTTTTCGATCAAAAGATGATTAAGAACAATCCACTTTTAACTTAACTTCTTTAGTTTCAAAAACCTGTCAAAGTACCAAGTTTTCTATGTTTACTTTTACGATATCCAAAAGTGAAGCGCCGCAAACCAAGGCTATTCGTGGACATAAAGCTTGCTCACCTTGTGAGCCTAGGCAAATCCTACTGTGATTCGGATTATGCAGCTAAAGCGTAGTTATCTTCGCCGTTTAAAAAGTTGAAATTAGGTTTAACGAGTGTTATTTCATAACTCGATATGCTTACAAATTCACTGTCCTTGCTGTCAAAACCAGTCGTCCCCTTAATGAAATAGCAAATTTTAATTTGCGTAATTGAATTGATTCTGAACTCGATTCAGGATATTTTCAATCTTTCATTTTATTTTTTCAAAGAACATTTAACACAAAAATAATACAAATTTTTTTAAGCATCTGCCTGCTGCAAGAAGGTTGCCAAACAAAAACTTGTTCAGGTTTAAAATTTATATTGAATTAAGTAGAAAGGCTGAATCGTTTTTAACGGAAAAGTTAAAAAAGGATAACGGCTCAATGCTTAACACGGTCTGCAAAAATACAACAAGTTAAAACAATAACAAGATGTAATTTTAAAGAAAATTTAAGAATAAAAAAGGATGAATTTTTTAGTTTTGAAGGACTTTAAAATATTAAAGATGATCAGAAAAGGAACATACGTAAAGTGGAATTGGGGAAACGGCACAGCTAAAGGCAAAGTGCAAGAAACTTTTAAAGAAAAAATAACGAAAACAATTAAAGGATCTGAAGTTGTCAGAAACGGAGAAGAGGGTAATAAAGCTTTGTACATTCAGCAAGAAGATGGTGGCTATTTGTTAAAACTAGAAAGTGAAGTAGAAAGAGCAGATGTATAAAAGAGAAAAGAAAATAGACGAAAGAGAAGAGATTGTAAATTCAAATCTAATAAAGTAAGGAAATAAACGTTGTGAAAACTCGTGAAATCCATATTATAATTTTTACAAAGTTTATTTCTTATTTAAATTAGAAAATCGACTTGCAATTCATTTCAAAATAAAATATCTTCGAGCAAAATTAAAGAATATGAAGTTTGGCATTATAAAAGAGCGAAAAAACCCACCAGATAGAAGAGTAGTTTTTTCTCCTGAAAAATTAAATGAATTTCAAAAACAGTTTCCTGCATCAGAAATTGAAGTAGAGAGTTCAGATATTCGTGTTTTTTCTGATTCCGAATATCAAGAAAAAGGATTAAAAGTAACTAATGATGTTTCTACGTGCGATGTGTTATTCGGTGTAAAAGAAGTACCGATGGATGCTTTAATTCCGAATAAAAAATATTTTTTCTTTAGTCATACAATTAAAAAGCAGCCTTATAATAGAGATTTATTAAAGACAATTTTAGATAAAAATATTGAACTTTTTGATCACGAAACCATTATTAAAGAAAACGGAGCACGATTAATTGGTTTTGGTCGGTATGCTGGTATTGTGGGCGCTTACAACGGTTTTAGAGCTATTGGATTAACAGACGAAACGTTTTATTTACCCAAAGCAGAAACCCTAGACAGTCAAAAGGAACTAATTTTAGCGTTAAAGAATATTAAATTAGGAAAGCTTAAAATAGTATTAACAGGAAACGGAAAAGTTGCGCTTGGCGCAAAAGAAATGTTAGATGCCATGGCTATTCCGAGTGTTTCTGTAACTGATTACTTAACAAAAAATTATGAGCATGCTGTTTATTGTATTGCAGATGTACTAGACTATAACAAACGTACAGATGGCCAAACAATAGATAATTTAGATTTTTACAACCATCCAGAAAACTACGAATCTAATTTTATGCGCTTTGCAACGGTTACAGATTTTTTTATTGCGGGTCACTTTTATGGAAATGGAGCACCTTATTTATTTACAAGAAAAGATGCGAAATCTAAAGATTTTAAAATAAAATACGTGGCAGATATTTCATGTGATGTAGATGGTCCTGTTGCCTCTACTTTAAGAGCATCAACAATTGCCAATCCAATTTATGGGTACAACCCACAAACGGAATCTGAAGTAGATTATAAAGATGAAAATGCAATTGTAGTCATGGCTGTAGATAATTTGCCTTGTGAGTTGCCAAAAGACGCTAGTGAAGGTTTTGGAGAACTATTTTTAGAAAATGTAATTCCTGCTTTTTTTAACAGTGATAAGGATGGTGTTCTAGAACGCTCTAAAATGACCGAAAACGGAAAGCTGACAGCACGTTTTTCTTATTTACAAGACTATGTAGATGGAAGAGAATAATATACAAAATCAGCAATTTCTGATCGATTTAGCAAAAATGAAAATGCCCTTTGGTAAATACAAAGGGTACTTTTTAATTAATTTGCCAGAACATTATATAGTTTGGTATCGCAACAAAGGTTTTCCGAAAGGGAAATTGGGGCAACAAATGAATCTTGTTTATGAGCTACAATTAAATGGTTTAGAAGATATTGTGCGTAAAATTCAACAAGATTTTACCTAATTTTAGTAAGTAATAAGTAATTGATATATTTGTAGCCGAAAACCATCTTACTACTATGGTTTTCAAATTTGCTTGTGAATTTTAATGATTTATGGAATAACCCAGTTTTTACAAAATCGGCATCTATTTCTTTCTTTGATTATTTATAGCATTGTAAAAGTATTACAAAAGGCAACTTTTAAAATAGTAAAAGACACTATTAACCTCGAAGTAATTATACTTTAAAGTTGTCTTACAATTTTATTCATTTTTTTTTTCCATTGACCTTTCGACTTCGCTCAAGATAAATTCCAAGAAACAAAAATCTAGACTCCTGATAATTTTATTGAATTCTACAAGATATTTCGCTATCGTGTCTAGACCGCAAAAGGGCTGTAGGACAGGTAATCATTTTATATTTTTTGAATTTTTACTAAAATTATCGTACGTCGGGTTTAGATTGTGAATGCTATATTCCGAAACTTCGGGAGTAGATATCTGTCATCTAACGCACGGAACTGATGATGTCCTTTAACAAAATAGGTTCTTTAAAAAGTAAACTTCTATTAATGCGAGTTTAATAGCTCAAAGTACAAGTTTAAAAAACTCATTAATTTTGTAGCGTATCTTTTATTTGTATTCGGAAATTTTTACATTTTTTAACACCAAACTTTCTGGAGTGGGCACAGCTTTAGGTGTTGCTGGTGCAGGCATTGCTTTTGCCTTGCAAGAGGTAATTGTAACGGGTTATGTAACGGTTTTACAAGTAATTTTTATAAAGTTGGTGATTGTGTAAAGTTAGGCGGAATTAAAGGCGATGTAATCGATATAGGTTTATTACGAACTACTTTAATGTAAATTGATAAAACTAAAGTCTATCATTAATATTAATTCATCGAACACTGGGTTTCCATTTCTGTACAGATTTATGAAAATGAGGAGTAGAGTAATCGGAATTCCGATTATTTTTAACCAAGAGAGGTAATTTATTTTTACCTTTTTTACATTTTCTTCTTCAGTATGTAAAGTGTCATAATATAAAGAAAACACAAAGGCTATCGTTGTGTATAAGCCGTTTAGCCATTGTATATAAATAGAAGATTTGTGGCTAGAAGCACCACCTATAAGTGTTAAAAAAGTAATGCTGTTGGCAATAAGTGCTAAATTTGATGTGTATAAAAAAGCAGTAATTCCTGTAATTAAATAGGCTACAATGGTATACGTATTGTTTTTATGTTTTTCTGATGTTTAATCGCTACGATTATAAAGGTAAGGATTGTAAATAGCAACACATTTAAACCATTGTTTTGCTGATAAAAAAAGCTGCTAAATAGTAATGCACTGATTAATATTGTTAAATTTTTCATAGTATTTTTTTTTAAAAGAACTTTGAATTACAAAGTAAGTGGGTAAAAAAATAGACTATTTGTTGCTAATTAATTTTTCAAGCGCATTAATATGTTTCTTAAATTCTTGTCTGCCTAACTCTGTTGCATAATATTTTGTATTTGATTTTCTGCCAATAAATTGTTTTTCTACCTTAATAAAGCTTACTTTTTCTAGGGCTTTTGCGTGACTTGCTAAATTGCCATCTGTTGCGCCCAATAATTCTTTTAAAGTTGTAAAATCTGCATATTCGTTTACCATTAAAACAGACATAATTCCCAGTCTTATTCTATGGTCAAAAGCTTTATTTATAGGTAGAATTATATTTTTCAAATAAAAGATTTAGCGTGTAAAAGTAAACTATTTTCTATCATATTTATAGTACATCACCGCGCCATAAATAATGTGCATAAAACCAAAACCAGCTACCCAAAACCAAAATCCATATCCTGGTAAAAAAGCACAAAGCAAGCCTAAAATTACTTGAGTATATCCTAAATATTTAATAGATCTCAATGTCTATTTTGATGCATTTAGTAAATCCAAACCATAAAATAATAATATTAAAGCACTGGTTTGCCCGTAACGTTGTTCTTTTAAAATGATAAGCATGTAAATGCCACCAGCCGCTAAAGGCACTATAAAACTGGCTAAAAGTATTTTGGTAAGAGAATCCCAAATTTTCTCGTTATTTAGCTTTGCTTTTTTAGTGGTTAAAAGTGTTGCGCTACCAGTACTACATATACCCACTAGAAATAAATCTAACAAGATGAATTTAAAAACGGTGTTATCGAGAAGTAGCGTATCATTTCTGTGTTGTAAAATAATAGGCATAAGCGGCGCCAATTAATGCATAGATACCTGCTAAAATACCAGATAAGCCGCTTAATGAAATAAACCTTGACGATTTATTCATTAAGGTTTTAATTTCTGATATGTCTTTTAAATAATCTTTTGAACTGATCTTTAAAGAACTTTGAATTATAAAGTAAGGTGTAATATTAATATGGACAATGAAATAATGAAATATTTATTTTTCTATATGAAATCTTAAAAAAAAAAAGGCTGTGAAGCCTAAAGTAAAACAAACTATTCCTTAACCACAACGCCATAAGTAATATGCGCAATGCCTAAAATAGTAAGTGAAGAATACCAATAACTCGGAATTAAAAAACAAAGTAAACCCAACAAAACAGAAAGCCCAGATAACATCAAAAAATCTTTACGTTTTTTATTTTTCAGAAAGAATAGTAAAATTCCATAAAAAAGTAAGAAAATAGGAGTTAGAAAGCTAAAGAAATCAAATTGAACTAATACGATTAAACTTAAAGAAATGACGAGCATACCGATTACAAAATTTTTAACAATAGCTTTTGTTTGTAAAGTCCATAAATTTTCTTTTAATTTTTCTGATATTTTTTTTCCACTACTATAAAGAGTGAATGCAGATAGAATTAAAAGCGTTAAAATTATAGATGCTGCAAGAAGTTGAACACTTTTGTAGGATAAAGTTTCAAGTGTTGGGTCGCTCACTAAAAATGTATCTAAAATTGTTTTCAGTGCATAAGCTGCAATAAAAATATAACCTCCAATAAGCATACTAGTAACCCCTTTTAGAATAAAAGCATTCGTATTTTTTTCTTGTTTCTCCATAATTTTTAAAATTTTTGCGAATATACAAAAATCAAACCCATCAAAAAATATACCTTACAGCAACCACAGGGCAAACTCACACTTTTTTTCCTTAAAAAAGCATTATAAATAGCTATTTTATAGTTGTTTAAGTTGTTTTAAAACCGTATATTATACTGATAATCAATACATTAACAGTATGAATCCAGATAGTAAAATAATAAGTATTTTTGGTAAGTTAGAAGACCCTAGAAGCCATATAAATCAATTACATGA
>NZ_VORR01000057.1 GCF_007997085.1 Polaribacter sp. IC066 | reverse complement strand
TTTACCGTTTTTCGTCCATCGTTCATCGACAGGCTGGAGAAAATCGATTATCGTTTTCCGAGATTCGAGAAAAGGGAATATAGCAAACATCGAAAAACGAACAACGAACAACGAAAATCGACTATCGACCATCGTTCACCGTTTATCGTCCATCGTGAAACGAGAATCGAACAACGAAAATTGTTCATCGCTTACCGTTTGTCGAGATTCAATAGTATGGATAGAGCAAACATCGAGAAACGAACAACGAAAATCGAACATCGACTATCGTCCATCGCTTACCGTTTGTCGAGATTCAATAGTATGGATAGAGCAAACATCGAGAAACGAACAACGAAAATCGAACATCGACTATCGTCCATCGCTTACCGTTTGTCGAGATTCAATAGTATGGATAGAGCAAACATCGAGAAACGAACAACGAAAATCGAACATCGACTATCGTCCATCGCTTACCGTTTGTCGAGATTCAATAGTATGGATAGAGCAAACATCGAGAAACGAACAACGGAAATCGAACATCGACTATCGTCCATCGCTTAGCGTTTGTCGAGATTCAATAGTATGGATAGAGCAAACATCGAAAAACGAAAAACGAACAAAAAAAAATGGAATCAAAACTGGAAGTTTGGAAATTAGCACATCAACTAACATTGGAGGTGTATAAGGTTTCAAAAGACTTCCCTTCTCCAGAGATGTATGGTTTAACCAGTCAAGTTAGAAGAAGCGTAAGCAGTGTTCCAACCAATATAATAGAAGGACAAGGAAGGCAATATAAAAAGGAGTTTATTCAATTTTTGTATATTGCAAAAGGTTCTTTGGAAGAAGCAAATTATCAGTTGTTTTTGGCAAAAGATTTAAAATATATAAGTGAAGACAAATATGTTGAATTGCTTGAAATTTGTACAAGGATTAAAATGATGTTGTTTAAGTTGATTAAATCGTTAAAGTAGGGGTGTCGTTTATCGTGAAACGTTTACCGTTTATTGTTCATCGACAGGCTGGAGAAAAGCGACCATCGTGAAACGTTTTTCGTTTATCGACAGTTTCGTTAAAAACGAACAACGAACAACGAACAACAAACATCGAACAACGAAAATCGACCATCGAATATCGAGAATCGAACAACGAGAATCGAAAAACGATTTTAATAAGATTAATAAAAGAGTTATGAAAATAAAAAACATTTGTTGTATCGGAGCTGGTTATGTTGGGGGGCCAACAATGTCTGTGATCGCTGATAAGTGCCCTGATATACGAGTGGAAGTTGTTGATTTAAATCAACAGAGAATCGCTGATTGGAATGATGTCGATTTAAATAACTTACCTATTTATGAACCCGGGCTAGATGAAGTAGTTAAAAGGGCACGTGGTAGAAACTTATTTTTTACTACTGATGTTAACAAAGCTATAGCGAAAGCAGATATGATTTTCATCTCTGTGAATACACCTACCAAAACCTATGGAAAAGGAAAAGGAATGGCAGCCGATTTAAAATATGTAGAACTTTGTGCAAGACAAATTGCGGAAGTAGCAACATCTGATAAAATAATAGTAGAAAAATCTACCTTACCTGTTAGAACTGCAGAGACGATTAAAACTATTGTAGAAAATACAGGAAATGGTGTGAATTTTCAAATATTATCTAATCCCGAGTTTTTAGCAGAAGGCACGGCAATTGATGATTTATTGAATCCAGATCGGGTTTTAATAGGAGGGTTACAGACAGCCGAAGGCAAAGAAGCTATACAAGCATTGGTCGCTATTTATGCGAATTGGATTCCTGCAGAAAGAATTTTAACAACTAATGTTTGGTCTTCAGAATTGTCTAAATTAACAGCCAATGCGTTTTTAGCACAAAGAGTATCCTCTATTAATTCAATTTCTGAATTGTGTGAAGTTACTGGTGCAGATGTTGATGAATTAGCTAGAGCAATAGGAACAGACAGCAGAATTGGACCAAAATTCTTGCAAGCATCTGTTGGTTTTGGGGGTTCTTGCTTTCAAAAAGATATTTTAAATTTAGTATATATTGCTAAATCTTATGGTTTAGACAAGGTAGCTGATTATTGGGAGCAAGTAATCATTATGAATGATCATCAGAAGAAACGTTTTTCAGATACTATTGTAAAAACATTATTCAATACCGTTTCAGGAAAGAAAATTGCCTTTCTTGGATGGGCCTTTAAAAAGGATACCAATGATACGAGAGAATCAGCATCAATTTATGTTGCAGACCATCTATTAGAAGAACATGCAAATGTTGTTGTATATGATCCAAAAGTAAAAGAGAGTCAGATTTATGGTGATTTGGATTATCTAAACACTAGAAGTGCTGAAGAAAATAAAACTTTTCTAAAGAAGTCTAATGATCCTTATGAAGCAATGAAAGATGCGCATGCAGTAGCAATTTTAACAGATTGGGATGAGTTCAAAGAGTATGATTGGGAGAGGATTTATAAGAATATGAAAAAACCAGCTTTTATTTTTGATGGTAGAAAAATATTGAAGAAAAGTGATATGAAGGCTATAGGTTTTGAAATTTTTAGTCTTGGTACAAGCGTACAATAAAATAAGAAGAGCGTTTTTCGATTATCGTTTCTCGTCCATCGCGAAACATTTACCGTTTTTCGTCTATCGTTTATCGACAGTTTCGGGTAAAAACGAACATCGAGAATCGTCCATCGTGAAACGAGAATCGAACAACGTAAGTCGTCTATCGATTACCGTTTTTCGTTTATCGACAGTTTCGGGTAAAAACGAATGTAGAGAGACTGACAACGAACAACGAGAAACGAACAACGATTACCGTCCATCGTTTATCGGCCGCCGAGATTGTCTTGTATTACATAGAGCAAACAAGGAACAACGAGAAACAAACAACGTAAATCGCTTACCGTTCTTCGAGATTCGCCGAAATGCTATAAAGTAAACAACGAAAAGCGAGCAACGAACAACGAGAATCGTTGAACAAATATCTAAATACGACCATCAAAAAACGAACATCGAACATCGAACAACGGTTAGCAAACAACGAAAAAAACATGAAAGTTGCATTAATTACAGGGATTACGGGGCAAGATGGCTCTTATTTAGCAGAATTGCTATTAGAAAAAGGGTATATGGTGCATGGACTTAAAAGAAGATCATCACTTTTTAATACCGCTAGAATCGATCATTTATACCAGGATCCACATGATCCAGATCAAAGGTTAAAATTGCATTACGGAGATTTAACGGATGCAATGAATTTGACTCGCATTATCCAAGAATGTCAACCCGATGAAATTTATAATTTGGGAGCGATGTCGCATGTTGCTGTTTCTTTTGATACGCCAGAATATGTAGGGAATGTTGATGGACTGGGAACATTACGAATTTTAGAAGCGGTACGTATTTTGGGTTTAGAAAAGAAAACAAGAATTTATCAAGCTTCTACTTCTGAATTATACGGAGGGATGCCAGAAAATAAAAATGAAAGAGGTTTTTATGATGAAGATTCTCCTTTTTATCCTCGCTCGCCTTATGGTGTGGCTAAAATTTATGGATTTTGGATCACTAAAAACTATCGAGAAGCTTACAACATGTTTGCGTGTAATGGTATTTTATTCAACCATGAATCACCAAGAAGAGGAGAGACTTTTGTGACAAGAAAAATTACCCGTGCTGTAGCAAAAATAGCCCTAGGATTGCAAGAAAAATTCTTTTTAGGCAATTTAAATGCTAAACGTGATTGGGGTCATGCCAAAGATTATGTGCGTATGATGTGGATGATTTTACAAGCAGAGGAACCTGAAGATTGGGTAATTGCAACAGGCATAACTACTACCGTAAGAGACTTTGTGCGGTTAGCTTTTAAAGAAGTTGGAATAGAGGTAGAATTTAAAGGAGAAGAAGTAGATGAAAAAGCATACGTTGTAGCTTGTAATCATAAAGATTTCCAAGTTGAAATAGGTAAAGAGGTTTTATCTGTTGATCCTTCTTATTTTCGTCCAACAGAGGTTGATTTGTTAATAGGGGACCCATCAAAAGCCAAGAATAAATTAGGCTGGGTGCCTGAGCATGACTTGGCATCTTTAGTAAAAGATATGATGGAAAGTGATGTTTCAATAATGAAAAAAGATCTTGTTTTGTTAAAGGCAGGTCATGAAATATTGAAACAAGCTGAATAATTTCAAATACATCAATAATTATAAGTAAGTCCTTTATTTCAAATCATTTTGAATGAGATAAGAAGTTACTTTAAGCGTTGTTAAAATTATATTTATAAATAATTCAAAAGGTCACCTGCCTTTTTTACAGAACTATTAAAATTAATTATGTTAAATATAAGTAAATTTATATCGACTCATGTTACTAAAAGAGACACTAGCATGTTTGCTTGGGATATTCAAAATAATTTTGAAGAACTTAGTCATAGTATAAAAAACAAGACAGTTTTAGTTATTGGAGGAGCGGGTACTATAGGTAGCTCTTATATTAGAGCATTAGTGAAATTTAAGCCAAAATCATTGGTGGTTGTTGATATTAATGAAAATGGATTGACAGAATTAACAAGAGATTTGAGAAGTACTGAAGAGCTTTTCGTTCCAGAAGAGTACATTACTTATCCAATGAATTATGCTGATCCTGTTTTTTACAAAATGTTTAAAGAAAGAAAAGGGTTTGATATTGTAGCAAATTTTTCTGCCCATAAACACGTTAGGAGTGAAAAAGATCGCTTTTCTGTGGAAGCTTTAATTAATAATAATATAATTAATGCGAAAGCATTATTAGATATTTTAGAACAATATCCACCACAACGTTTTTTTTGTGTTTCTACCGATAAGGCAGCTAATCCCGTAAATATTATGGGAGGTAGTAAAAAGATCATGGAAGACATGATTATGACTTTTTCTCAAAAATATCCCGTTACTACAGCTCGTTTTGCTAATGTTGCTTTTTCTAACGGTTCATTACCTGCTGGTTTTTTAGAAAGGATTTCAAAAGGCCAACCCATTTCTGCTCCCAAAGACGTAACACGTTATTTCGTTTCGCCAGAGGAAAGTGGACAAATATGTTTGTTGGCTTGTATCCTAGGAAAATCAGGGGAAATATATTTTCCAAAGTTGAAAAAAGAACAAGTGATGACTTTTTCAGATATGGCGAATAAGCTATTGAATGAACATGGTTTTAAGGTGAACGAATGTAATTCTGAACAAGAAGCAATTCAGAAATCGAAGGAAATAACAGTTCATTATCCTGTCTATTATTCTGATAGTAATACGACCGGAGAAAAACCATATGAAGAGTTTTACACAGCTGGAGAAGAAGTTGAATTAGATAGATATAAAGCACTAGGTGTTGTAACAAACTTAATTCCTAGACCAATGTCAGAAATAAATCTGCTGCTAAAATTATTAAAACAAGCTTTTGAGGATACATCAACCACTAAAGCAGATATTGTAAAAATAATGAAAGATTTTTTAATCAATTTTGATCATAAAGAAGTAGGTAAATCATTAGATTCTAAAATGTAATGCGCAAAGAGTTAATTAATTTTATTAGAAATAAATTCAATACACAAGAATTTATACCTTTACACGTCCCTACTTTTGGAGGTAAAGAAAAATTGTTTTTAGAAAATTGTATAGACACAACTTTTGTTTCTAGTGTAGGTGCATATGTTGATTTATTTGAAGAAACATTAAGTAAAATAACGCAAGCTAAAAAAACGATAGCAGTTGTTAATGGCACAGCAGCTTTACAAGTTGGGCTTAGGTTAGTAGGTGTTGAAAAAGGAAACGAAGTAATAACACAGGCCTTAACTTTTGTAGCAACAGCGAATGCAATAGCATATAATAATGCACATCCTATCTTTTTGGATGTTGATCTTGATACGATGGGCTTATCGCCTAAAGCGGTAAATAGCTTTTTAGAAGAATATGGCGATTTGAGAGAAGATGGTTTTTGTTACAATAAAAAAACAGGAAGAAAGATTGCAGCGTGCATGCCAATGCATACTTTTGGCTTTCCAGTGCATCTTGATGAACTTATTTTGGTTTGTAAGAAATGGAGAATACCTATAGTGGAAGATGCAGCCGAGTCCTTAGGTAGCCAGTATAAAGGAAAACCAACTGGAGGTTTTGGCGAAGTTGGTGCAATATCTTTTAACGGTAATAAAATAATTACTTGTGGCGGAGGTGGTGCAATAGTAACCAATAATTTAGTGTTAGGTGAAAAAGCAAAGTTTCTAACAACAACAGCAAAAGAGCCGCATCCTTATGAATATGTGCATAATGAAATAGGGTATAACTTTAGAATGCCCAATCTAAATGCAGCTTTAGCTTGTGCTCAATTAGAGCAGTTAGACTATTTTTTAGACAACAAAAGAGCTTTAGCAAAAGAATATGTAAAATTCTTTGAAAATAAAGGAATTAAATTTAGGACAGAAACAGAAAATACGAAAGCAAATTATTGGTTAATGTGCGTAGAGCTAAACGATAAAAAAGAAAGAGATTTATTTTTAGAAGAAACGAATGCTTCCG
The DNA here is from genome assembly GCF_007997085.1 of Polaribacter sp. IC066. Classification (GTDB taxonomy): domain Bacteria; phylum Bacteroidota; class Bacteroidia; order Flavobacteriales; family Flavobacteriaceae; genus Polaribacter. The sequence goes on along the minus strand of NZ_VORR01000057.1, from coordinate 17,559 downwards.
GAGTAATGACAAGACCAATTTGGCAATTAATGCACAGATTACCCATGTATAAAAATTGTCAGAAAGACCACCAAACAAATGCATTATTTTTAGAAGAAAGGATTGTAAATATACCGAGTAGTGTTAGATCATAATTTAAACAAACCAAAGCTAATCCTTTTAGGAGGAGGAGGCCATTGTTTGTCTGTTATAGATGTCGTAGAGAGAGAAAATAGATACCTTATTAAAGGGATCCTGGATTCTTCAACCAAAAATAAAGAGATTCTAGGGTATCCTATTTTAGGAGGTGATGATGAAATTAGAAATCTAATTGACGATAATACGTTTTTTTTGATAACAGTTGGTCAGATAAAAAACTATGCAATAAGAGAAAAAATTTCATTCGTATTAAAAAAAAGTAAGGCACAATTAGCGAAAGTAATTTCACCTTTAGCGTATGTTTCAAAGCACGCTGTTATAAGTGAAGGGACTATTATAATGCATCATTCATTCGTTAATGCAGCAGCAGAGATAGGAAAACATTGTATCATAAACACCAAAGCTAACATAGAACATAATGTTAAAATTGAAGATTTTTGTCATATTTCTACTGGAGCTATTGTAAATGGAGATTCTTTGATAAAAAAGGGAACCTTTGTAGGAAGTAATGCAACCATTTCAAACGGAATAATTATAGAAAAAAATAGTGTAATTAGTGCGGGTAAATTTATTAAATAATGAAAAAAGTACTAATAATAGCTGAAGCTGGAGTAAATCATAATGGCAACATCAATACAGCAAAGAAATTGATTGATGTAGCGGTAGAAGCGAAGGTTGATTTGGTTAAATTTCAAACATTTAAAGCAGACAGTATTGTTAGCCCACAAGCTAAAAAAGCCGATTATCAAATTAAAAACACGAAAGATAGAGATGCTACTCAGTATGAGATGCTTAAAAAATTAGAATTAAGTCATCAGGATCATGTCGAGTTAATTGATTATTGTAAAGGAAAAGGTATTGATTTCTTCTCAACCGCGTTCGATGTTGCTGGAATAGATTATTTAGAGAGTTTAAATTTCCCTATATTTAAAGTGCCTAGTGGAGAAATTACCAATTACCCGTATTTAAAAGCCATTGCTTTAAAAAGTAAGCCAATTATATTATCCACAGGAATGTGTAATTTGACAGATATTGAACAAGCTATAAATACGCTAATGAAATACGGTACATTGCGTTCAGATATTACTGTTTTACATTGTAATACAGAATATCCAACACCAATGAAAGATGTTAATTTGAAAGCAATGAATACGATTGGACAAGCTTTTGGAGTTAAAGTTGGTTATTCAGACCATACTTTAGGAATTGAAGTACCTATTGCAGCTGTAGCTTTAGGCGCCACAGTGATAGAAAAACATTTTACATTAGACCGCAATTTTCCAGGTCCAGATCATAGGGCTTCACTGGAACCAAATGAATTGAAAGCGATGGTTTTAGCAATAAGAAATATAGAATCGGCGCTTAGTGGAAACGGAATTAAGGAAGCGAGTGAAAGTGAAGTGAAAAATAAAAGTATCGCTAGGAAAAGTATTCATTTGAAGAATAGCGTAACAAAAGGAACCTTAATAACAGAAGATGATCTCATTCCCTTAAGGCCTGGTGATGGTATTTCAACCATGAAGTATGATGAAGTTATTGGAAGAGTAGTCAATAAAGATGTGAATGCATTTCATAAATTAATTTGGAATGATTTAATATGAAAGTAGCAATATTAACGAGTTCGAGAGCAGACTTCGGTATTTATGAATCTCTTATTGATGAATTAATTATAGAAGACACTATTGAATTAGATATAATAGCGTTTGGAACACATCTTTCTAAGTTTCACGGATATACTTTAGATAGCATAAAAAATAAATATAAAGTTAAAATACATCAAATTAGTTCATTAATAGTGGACGATAACGAAGTTTCAATAGCTTCAGCCTACGGACTTACAGTGCTTAAATTTGCGGATTTTTGGAATCTCAATACATATGATTTAGTTTTTTGTCTTGGTGATAGATATGAAATGAGTGCAGCTGTGCAAGCTGGTATTCCTTTTGGAATTAAGTTTTCTCATATACATGGAGGAGAAACGACTTTAGGGGCTACAGATAATATCTACAGACATCAGATCTCATTAGCAGCTAAAATTCACTTTACATCCACAAATAAATTTAAATCTAGGGTTGCTGATTTAATTGAGTCCGACCAACATATTTTTAATGTTGGTTCTTTAAGTATTTCTAATATTAAAGATTTTATACCCATAAAAAAAGAGGAGTTTTTATTAAAATTTAAAATAGTAAATAAACCATATTGTTTAATTACATTTCACCCTGAAACAAATGCTTTTGAGGAAAATAGAGTGTTTGCAATAGAAATGAAAAGAGCTTTAGAACAGTTATCCAAACAGATAAATTTAGTCATTACGATGCCCAATGCAGATACTATGGGTTCAGTTTATAGAGAACAACTTCTTTTACTAAAAGAGGGGAAAGAAGAAAAAGTATTTTTAATAGAGAATTTTGGAAAGGAAAATTATTTTTCGGCGATGTACTATTCAAAATTTCTCTTAGGCAATACTTCTAGCGGTATAATTGAAGCAGCATCTTTTAAGAAGTACGTTGTTAATGTAGGCAGAAGACAAGAAGGAAGAGCGCAAAGTAAGAACATTGTGAATACTTCTTTTAAATGTGCAGAAATTTTAAAAGCTATGAATAGATGTATAAAGTTTGGTGAATATAAAGGAGGAAATATCTATTTCAAAGAGCACACAGCAAAAAAGATTGTAAAAGTAATAAAAAAAGAAATATGAGAAATTTCAGAGATCATCTTATAACTTCAGGAGAGACCATAAAAAAAGCCTTAGAAAAGCTAGAGCTATTAGCAAAAGATGCCATTCTTTTTGTTGTAAATGACCAGGATGTTTTAATTGGGTCACTAACGGATGGAGATGTTCGTAGAGGTCTTTTAAAAGGAATTACAATAGAGGACCTCGTAAATAGTATCATACAGTCCAGTCCTAAATTCATTAGAAAAGGAGATAGAGATATTAAAAAAGTAATTGAGTACCGTGAAGGTAATTTTAGAATACTACCGGTCTTAGATAAAGAAAGTAAACTTGTAAATGTTATAAACTTTAGAGAAACAAGATCCTATTTACCAGTGGATGCAGTAATAATGGCTGGTGGACGAGGTACACGATTGCAACCTTTAACTAACACAGTCCCTAAACCACTTTTAAAGGTAGGTGATAAAGCTATAATGGAGCATAATATAGACAGGCTAGCTTTATATGGAATCGATGATTATTGGTTTTCTGTCAAATATCTCGGAGAACAAATTGAAGAATATTTTGGGAATGGAAATAATAAAAATAGAAATATAGAGTACGTATGGGAGGAGGTCCCTTTGGGAACAATAGGTGCGGTATCGAAAATTAAGAATTTCGAGCACGATTATATTTTATTGACAAATTCAGATATTCTCACCAACTTAGATTACGAACATTTTTTTGTAGATTTTTTAGAGCAGGATGCTGATTTCTCTGTAGTTACAATACCCTATAAAGTAAGTGTACCTTACGCCGTATTGGAAACAAATAAAAGGCAAATAACTAATTTTAAAGAGAAACCGTCGTATACGTATTACTCTAATGGGGGTATATATTTGATGAAAAGAGCTGTTTTAAAATACATACCAAAAGAAATTTTTTACAATGCGACTGATCTAATGGAAAAATTAATCAAAGAAAATAAAAAAGTAATTTCGTATCCCTTGTCAGGCTATTGGTTAGATGTTGGCAAACACGAAGATTTTGAAAAAGCACAAGTAGATATCAATCAAATTAAATTCTAATTGAATAATGAATATACTAATTACTGTTTGTGCTCGCGGAGGTTCTAAAGGAGTTCCTAATAAAAATATTAAAAATTTGTTAGGTAGACCGTTAATATATTACACACTTAGTTTAATCAATGAATTAAAAGAAAATAATGCATTTAAAAATTGTGATGTAGTTTTATCCACAGATTCAAAGGATATTAAAGAGGTTGTCTCGGAATTTGATAACGCCAATATAGAGTTAAACTATACACGACCAGAGTATTTAGCAACAGATCAATCTGGTAAGTTAGAGGCAATAGTAGATGTGAAAAATTTTATGTCTGAAAAATACAATAAAACCTATGACTACACGATAGATTTAGATGTTAGTTCTCCTCTAAGAACAGCAAAAGATATCTTTTTAGCGTTAGAAAAATTAAAGAACAATACAAGGGCATTCAATATTTTTTCTGTGAACGTTGCAAATAAGAATCCTTATTTCAATATGGTTGAAGAAACTAAAGATGGTTTCTGTAATTTATGCAAAAAAGGAGAGTTTTTAAGTCGTCAAGAAGCACCACAAGTGTTTGAAATGAATGCATCCTTCTATATTTATAAGGACTCTTTTTTTAATCAAAATTATAAGACCGTAATAACGAATTATTCTATAGTTTTTGAAATGGAACATGTTTGTTTTGATATAGACCATCCAATAGATTTTGATTTTATGGAGTATCTGCTAAAAAATAATAAATTAGATTTTAAATTTAATTTATGAAGGTTTTAATAATTGGTTTAGGGTCTATTGCTAACAAACATATTTTAGCGTTAAGAAAGGTGGATTCTAAGGTGGAAATCTATGCATTAAGACGCGCAATTTCAAAGGAAGAGAATGGTATAAAACAGTTGTATTCATTAAAGGATATTGAAATATTAGGCCTTGACTTTATCATGATATCAAATCCTACAAATGTTCATTTTGAAACGCTTAAAGAGGTCTATAAATTTAACATACCACTTTTTATAGAGAAACCATTATTTAGTAAAAAAGGCCCTAAAGAAGCTGAACTAGTAGACTTAATAAATAGAAATAATTCAACTTATATTGCCTGCAATTTAAGGTTTCACAAAGGTATAATAGAAATGAAATCTCTGTTATTGGGGAAACGCATTGAAGAGGTGAATGTGTATTGTGGTTCTTACTTGCCTAATTGGAGGCCAAATGTAAACTATAAAGAGGTATATAGTGCAAATAAAGAGCAAGGTGGAGGTGTGCACATAGATTTAATACATGAATTAGATTATATATATTGGATTTTTGGCAAACCTATCTTGACCAAGAAAACATTTGGTGCTACATCTAGTTTAGCTATAACTGCGTACGATTACGCAAATTACTTATGGACTTATGAGCAGTTTAATGCGAATGTGGTTTTAAATTATTATCGAAAAGATACAAAGAGAACTTTTGAAGTGCTTACAGATAAAGGAACCTACCTTTTAGATTTAATAGAGAATAAAATTAGATTTAACAATAAAGAAATATATGCTGAACCACAAGAAATTATGGACATGTACACGAATCAAATGCGCTTTTTTATAAAAAATATAACACAAAAGAAGAATACATTTAATACAATTGAAGAGGGATATAAAGTGCTAGAATTATGCTTTTAAGAGATAAAATAGTAGTAGTAACAGGTGGGGCAGGACTACTCGGTAGAGATTTCTGTAAAATGATTATAGAAAATGGAGGAACGGCGATAGTTGCAGAGTACAATATCGCACTCGCCGAGGAGTTTAAAAGGGAAATAAATAATGATCAATTAATTATTGAGAAGGTAAATATTACCTCTAAAAAATCGCTTAAAGTTTTGATAGATAATGTACATCAAAAGTTTGGTAAGATAGATGCCATTGTAAATAGTGCATATCCCAGAAATAAAAATTACGGAAAACATTTTTTTGATGTTGAATACGATGATTTCTGTGATAATTTAGGGATGAATCTTGGTGGTTACTTTTTGTCATCTCAGTTATTTGCAAAATATTTTTATAAACAGGGTTTTGGAAATATTGTAAATATGTCCTCTATATATGGCGTAGTAGCTCCAAGATTTGAAATATATAAGGATACATCTATGACTACACCGGTAGAATATGTTGCTATAAAGTCTGGTTTGCTGCACTTAACAAAATATATGGCAAAGTATTTTAAAAATAAAAACATTAGGGTAAATGCTGTCTCTTTAGGCGGTTTAAAAGATCAGCAACCAGAAAGTTTCCTAAAAGCGTATCAGGATTTTTGTATGAATAAAGGGATGTTAGAAGCAAAAGATATTTCTGGAACCTTATTATACTTACTCTCAGATTTATCTAAATATGTAAACGGTCAAAATATTGTTGTTGATGACGGATTTAGTCTATAATTTTTTGAAATTTATTCAAGATGCTTGAACAAGTTTTATTACCAACCAATAAGTGATTGTATGCAAAAGATAAAAAACCTTTACAATAAGTATAAAACTCCAATACTATACTCTGGTGGCTCAGTTGCTAAATCTATAGCTCAATTAATTGTGGGTTTTGCCATTGCTAAATTTGTGGCTCCGGATGATTTTGGATTGTGGACCACTATAAACTTGGCGTTGACCTATGCTCTTTTTTTACAAGCAGGTATTATCAATGGTTTAAACTTAGAACTTCCACTGGCTTATGGTAAAGAAGATAAGAGAGGAGGGGTTTTAATGGCGGGTACTGCCCAAATGTTTACCTTAATCTCATCAGTTCTAGTTTTTATTTTAGGTTTTCTCTGTTTTGTTTTTTACCCAGAAGAAAATATCAAAATAAAATATGGAATATTAGCTGTTACAATGGTGATTGCATTGAGCTACTATCAAAACTATTTGATGAGTACTTTTCGCTCAAATGATTCTTTTTCAAAACTAGGGTATATTCAGTTAATAGATGCATTGGTAAATATTACTACGCTATCTTTTGTGGTTTATTTTTCATATTATGGGTTACTAATGAAAGCAGTAGTAGCCTTATTAATTTATGTGTTGTTACTCCATTTTTACAGACCTATTCGGGTTCGTTTGTTATGGAATAAAAAAGCATTCATAAAGCTGTTAAAGGTAGGTTTTCCTATTTTTGGTTTGGCCTATATTGCATCAATTGCGGCAACTGCAGATAAAATTTGGTTGTTAAAATACGCAAGTTTAACAGAGGTGGGTTTGTATTCTTTTGGTTTTTTTGCTTTTAGTTCCTTTATGCTATTTTCTACGTCAATTGCAAGTTATATATACCCTAAAATGACTTATGCTTTTGCTAAAAATGGAGATAAAAATGCATTGTGGTTGTTGGTTAAAAAAATTACAGTACTTCTATTATTAATTCAAATCCCTTTATCAATTATTGGATATTATTTGATTCCAATTGCAGTTTCTAATTTATTCCCAGATTATGTGTTAAGTATTCCAATAATGCAAATATTAATTTTTGCAGGAATGTTTAAAGGAAGTGTGATTGGTGTAAACGCATTGTGGAGTATGAAAAGATGGAATTACATTATTATCTATCAAATAACAAGCTCCTTAATTTTAGTGATTTTAACATATATAGGAGCAAAATACTTTTCAATAAGGTTTATAGGTGTCGCTTATGGTTTATTATTGGCAAGTTTTATTTCACTAATTTTAGGGTTTTATTTAACGTTTAAAGCAACAAGAGAAAAATAATTTTTTTATGAATAGTAACCATGAAAACTTGAAAGGAATAACTAATTCAATCCTTGAACTCGAGCATAAGTACAATTTACTTGGTTTAGAGATAGATGGCGTTTTTGTATGGCAAGCCTGTAGGTCAATAATATATTTAAGATTACTAGATGTCATTGTTCCAAATAACATTGATTACATAAAGCCAAGAGTAAGTGTATTTAAACTTTTAAAAAAAATTAATCAAGTTTTATTTTCAAGAAATCCTTTTTTCGATTTTGAAAAATCTGATGCTTTAGTTTTTCGGAGTGGGAGGAATAATTATGTTGATGGGAAGTATTTAGATATTTATACCAGTTATTTCCGTGAAGATCTTGAGAGTGATGGAGTGAAGTGTCAAGAATACATTCTGCCCAGTGTAGATTATCGTATTAAAGTTAAAAATGATATTTCTAGAAATTTAGATTTTATTAATTTAGTATCAAAGGTTAAGTCTAAGTTGATTCGTGTAAAATTTACAACCACGGACTTAGAGTTAATTAATAAAATTGAAAAGGAACTTAAAAAGGCACTAGGAGCTTCTCTAAATTTAAGAGAGGTTTTTAAGCAAGAAATCATTAGATTCAAATCTCAATATCCGCTTTACAAATTATTATTTAAACTGAAAAGAGCTAATCAGATTTATTTGATAAGTTCCGTAGACAAATGTGCACTGATAAAGGCAGCTAAAGACTGCGGTATTGTGGTTAATGAACTACAGCATGGGTTAATTACAAAAGAAGGGCTAATTGCAAATTATCCCTATACTAAGGAAGATAGTTTGGAGTATTTTCCGAACAAGTTTTATATCTGGAATAATTTAAATATGTACACAAGTAAATTACCTTTATCGGATAAAAATATCGTAAAATTTCCAAACAAGCATCTAGAGTATCTTTTGCAAAAAAATAAAAAGAAAGAGAAGAAAAAGAATCAAATACTCATAGTATCTCAGCCATACAACTCAAAGGAAATTTTAGAATATCTCTCTTGTAATTTATCCGAATTAAGAGAGTGGAAAATAATTTACAAATTACACCCTGTAGAAGATTTTAATATTGCTATGCGTATAATGGAGCCTTTGATATCAGAGTTTGATAATTTGACTTTGGTTAATAATGAAGCTTCAGTGTATGATTTGTTTTCTGAATCAACCTATGTTATTGGTGTCTTTTCTACAGCAGTATTTGAGGCTCCCTTATTTGGCTGTAAGGTTTTGCTTTTAGATTTAACAGGAGTAGAAATGTCAGAATCATTAATTATTGCTGGACAAGCCAATTTAGTAAAGTTGGATGAGCCTTTATTAAATTATCTAGCTTTAGTTTAATAAATATATTATTTATTTTTGTGTTATAAAGGATTGAAGTTTATTTGATAATGAAGTCGCTCTATTGCAAAAGAACAAAACAAAGAAAAAGCAGCTGCACATTAAGTTTCCTCATTGTTTTTACAAAGACGAGGAAAAGTGATCGTCAGTAAAAAATAAAACTTGCTGTTTGCAATACTTGTAGGAGAAATTTCAAAGCAAGTATAAACACTATAACCGCTTATTTAAAGAAGAAGGAGTCACTAAAAGTTTAAACTCCTAATATATTGGAAGGATATACTTTGATAAATGTGTTATACAAAGATGCATTAGCAAACATAGTTCTATTGATTGGAGGCCTAAAATCCTTGCCACTTTGGGTAATTCTAAAAAGAACAAATGTTGTCAGGAATTTGTGAGTAATGATCTTTTTATTGAATTCTCAGAAAAAGTAAATCAAAAGATAAAACGAAAACGAAAAAAAGAGAAAAAAGTGTCTTTATAATAAAGAAATGAGGTATCAATCAAGATAAGGTAGCAATTCTGACATGTTGGGATAAAAAAGGAAATATACACTTACAAGTTGCAATAAAAGGCAGAATATTTACGCAAGACGTTTATACTATTTTTAGGTATAAATTAGCTCAAAAAACAGTTTTATGCATAGATAATCATATGTTTTTTTTAGCTTTACCAAAAGAAAATCAACGCAAACACCTAACCATAAAAGTGTCAGTAAAACAAGATGTTAGAAAGGGAATTACCACGCACAACATGCAAATCAAATTGTATAGAATATAAAAAGATGGTTAGAAAAGTTCAATGGAGTTTCAATAAAACAGTTGCCATAGTAGTTGTTTCTTTTTCTGCTTGTTATGAATTTAACGATATTATTAATTTTACAAGCATACGTATGATTACAGCTAATGAGCTTAAATAGAACTCAAAAAAGGTGTAAAATTATTTTTTTGAGACACAGTAATTTTTTTAAGATTGAAAACCTCATGTGATTAAAAGTGAGAGAATTTTTTAAAATGAGTAGAAGAGTTCAAATAAATAAATTGCAAATAAGGATAGCAATCATCAGAACTTCTAATTATTTTCAATAAATACCTAAGAACCTGTAAAATGTTAAATAATAAAGTATGAAAGAAGGACGTGGTTTTATAGCGCTTTGTTTGTAAGATTTATGACATGTATATATAGAAAATGAAATTAAAGTTTATCAATACAACAGAATATCTATCCTTAAAAAGGTATTTTCATTAGTAGGTTATTATTTGTTGTTTTAGTCAGTTATCATCTAGAGATTCAAAATTTTAGATAATTTAATTGAATGAGGAAATCAGATTCTATATTTTATGATGTGTATCAGTTAGCTAGTAGTATTGTTTTATGTTTGAAATAGTAAAATAGATGTAACGTGAGGTTTAAATAACGATTTTAAAAAGATAGTAGGAAAGTTAAAATGAATTATTAGCAGTAGTTTAACCAACAATTAAAAGCAATTTAAAAGATATATTTAAGTAGGTGGCAGTCATTTTTATATATATATTTACCCATTTTACGAAATTTATGATTAATCTATTCGTTTTTATTAGCTTATATATCTCTAACTTTAAAAATAAGTCTGCTGCGTCATTTCTTTATGGTCTGCAGGTTTTATCTCTTTCTGGAGTTTATTTTGTGGGTGAGTATTATGTAGTTGATTCATTTACAACAGCGTTCAATACTTGTTTTACAATTTTAATTTTAGTACTCATTATTTCACCTTGGAGGAAATATAAAAATATTAAAGAAATAGTTTATCTAAGAGAAACTAAAATTAGAAAAGTCACCATTTTTTTACTGGGGGTAAATTTAATTATATTTATTTCACTCGTAATTATTTCAATATTTGTATTCACGTTTTTTGATGAAATAAATGAATTAAAATATTCGGGTGACTTTATGGACATCCTATATGATCAATTTCCAATTTTTGTAAAGGGTTATTTACTAGCATATTATTTGCATTCTTTAAGTTATTTTTTGATCGTGCTTCATTTTTATTATTTAAAAAAAGGAAGTTATAAAATGTCCATATATTGTTTTATTTTATCATTAAACATAGTACTTTACGGACTAACATTTTTTTCAAGGTGGACAATTGTAAATTATGTATTACTATATTTTCTTGCATTTTTTATGTTTAAAAATTCGCTTGACAAGAAAATTCGAAAAAAAATTTTTAGAATTTCGACAATTTTTGTTTCAATTTTAATCTTTTTATTTGTTTCAATTTCATACAATCGGTTTGATGAAAACATATCTTATAGCAACAAGATCCCTAGATCCTCTATAATACAAAACCCAACTGCATTTAGTCTTTTCGATTACCTCTCTCAGTCACATGTGAATGGTATGAGAATTCTCGACGATTATAATTTTGAAACATTTAATGGGCAAGCTTCCTTTTCAGCTTTATTAAGTTTACTTGAACAATACGGTATTATAAATGAATATAATTATTTAGAAATTAGAGAAGAAATGTTGCCCGATAATTATTGGTTGTTTAACGGGTTAGTAAGCGAATTGGTTTATGATTTTGGATATATAATTACATTTATTTTAGCCATATTTTATTATCTTATAGTAAAGAAATTAAGGCCAATTGGAAATGCCATGTCTCTGAAAAATGCATTTATAATAATTTTACTGTTACAGGTTCCTTTATTAGCAATATTTTATTCTTCTGTAGCTTCGCTTGTCATGCCTTTAATTTTATTAATCCCAATTTATTTGTATTTATATCTTAGTAAAATATGACAGTTGAAAATAAATAATTTTATTTCTGATATATTACTAGTTTTTATTTTCTTGAAATATATGTAAAATTTGTACTGGTGATTATTTGGCCAAAAAAATGTCAGAAAAATGGAATTTGAGTAGCCGAAGAAAGACATAATCAGATAACAAACTTTAATCATATAATAAGTATTTATATTATTTTATAAATCATTTTTAGTGTATTGTATTAATTCCTGTATTATAAAAAAAAATCATGAAATCTTTAGCTGTATTAATTACATGTCATAATCGTAAAGAAAAAACTTTACAATGTTTAAGAAACCTCTATAAAGCATATGAAATAAATAATGGCGGTTTTATTATATCACTTTATTTAACGGATGATGGGTGCACAGACGGCACAATTGAGGCAATACTTGACGAATTTTTGGACAGAGATATTACTGTTTTAAAAGGATCGGGCTCACTTTATTGGGCGGGAGGAATGAGGCGTTCATGGAATGAAGCATTGAAGTATAAATTTGAGGGTTATTTAATGCTTAATGATGATACCCTGGTTTTTGAAAATGTTTTTGAGCAAATCTTTGAAGCAAATTTATATTCTTACAATAAGTATGGAAAAGGTGGGATTTATGTAGGATCAACTACTAATTCGGAAGAAACTTCTTTGACCTACGGTGGTTCTGTTTTTATAAATAAGTTTTTGAATACAACAGTTTGGTTGCAACCAACAGATAGCTATCAAGAATGTCATTTAGGAAATGCTAATATAACGTATGTTTCAAAAGATGTAGTTGATAAAATAGGGATTTTACATAAAAGTTACATACATAGTATTGCCGATTATGATTATACATATAATGCCTATGTCAATAAAATGCCACTTTTTATATTAAAAGGATTTCAAGGCATCTGTGAAGATGATCATCAAGAAGATGGCTATTTTAAGTTCAACTCGCTTACTTTAAAAGAAAGAATTAAATTTTTGTATGGGCCTCTTGGATTGGAGTTTAAAGAATCATTACTGTTTCAAAAGAGATTTTTCCCATACCGTTATCCGATAGTTTTTATTACAGCTTGGTTTAAGGTTTTATTTCCAAAAAGCTACTATAAATTGAATAGTTTAAGAAATTAAGTAGATTTTTTTATTTTAATGTACAGATAAAAGCCCAGATTTAATATATGAAAATCGCAATAATTATCCCAAACGTAATAGAATCAGTTCCCTATATTAAGAATTACATTGATGTTTTTGATAGAATGGAGGTCAATTATGAAATTATTTGCTGGGATAGAAATCAAATTTATACAGCGTTAACAAATACTGATAGAATGCATCTTTATAATTACTCTGGTCCAGAGTCAAACTCTATGGTTCAGAAGAATTATGATTATTGGCTTTTTTCACGCTTTGTTGTAAAATGTTTAAAAAGTAATAACTATGATTTTTTGACTGTTCATACAATTGTAATGGGATGCTTTTTAGGTAATTATTTAAAAAAGGAATTTAAAAGTCGTTATATATTTGATATTAGAGATTATTCGCCTATGTATCCTTTTGTGAAAAAGAAAGTAGCTAATCTTATTCGTAATTCAATATTTACCACTATTTCTTCCGAGGGTTTTAAAAAATGGTTGCCTAAATATTCTAATTATGTGATGGGGCACAATGTTAGAAAAAGAGTAATCGAGAATGCTTTGATGTTAAGTTGTGGTAATGAAATTAAAAGAGATTCAAATAAGATTAATGTTCTTACGATTGGTCAAATAAGAGATTTTACATCTAATTCAAGATTAATTGAATCATTAGGAAATAAAGATAATATTAGAATGACTTTTGCCGGCAGTGGTTTAGCTACTGAAAAATTGAAAAATTTTTCAAAAATGAAATTCTTTAATGTGTTGTTTTCAGGCAGATATAATAAAGATGATGAAGGTGACATTGTTAAAGAATCTGACTTTATTAATGTTATTTTACCCATTTCTGTTTTGTCTAACACATTAACTAGCAATAGATTTTACTTATCTTTAGTGCATAAAAAACCTTTGATTGTCAATTCAGAAAGTTTTCAAGCAGAACTTGTTTTAAAGTATAATTTAGGTTTTGTTGTTGATTCGACAGATGATATACATATTAAGTTATTGGAGTATATTGAAAGATTTGACAAAGTTAAGTTTGAAAACGGCTGTTTTAAAATACTCAATGTTATTTTTCATGACATTCAAAAATTTGAAGATAAAATTACTTTTCATTTTTCTTAAGACAATAACAATTACTCATTAGATCAAAATTAATTTTTTATGAAAACACATGTTATTGCCGTTTATTGCAATTGCATATCGAAAAAAAGTGTCAGTACTTTTCAAAAAGTAAAACTAAGCCCATAAGAAGACACCATATATTTTAAGAAATTAGTGCCGTTTATGAAATACGTTAAAACAAATAATAAATAAATAACTACTTAAAAATTTCCATTGTAATATAAAAAACAACAGAACTATTTCGGTTACAAACACTCTTTTGTTATATTTAATATGCACGCAACTAACTAAAGGCTGCTATAATTAGACCCTTTAAGTTATATCACATCTTAGTTATTAATGCTTTATCAAATAAAAAATATTTTTTATGTTATGAAAATAACCATTATAACCGTTTGTTACAATAGCGCAAAAACAATTGAAAAAACTTTTCAATCTGTTCAAAACCAAATTTATAAAAATGTTGAATATATAGTGGTTGATGGGGGCTCCTCTGACCATACACAAAAGCTTATTAATAATTATAAACAAATCATATCTAAATTTATATCAGAAAAAGACAAAGGTTTATATGATGCGATGAACAAAGGAATCGCTCTTGCAACTGGCGACCTTGTGGGGGTTTTAAATTCGGATGATATCTTTACAAATAATACTGTTTTAGAAAATATTGCAAAATTTCATCTAGAAAATGATGTAGATGCTTCTGTAGGTAATATTATTCAGTTTAATACCGAAGGAAAGACGGTTCGTAAGTATTCAGCAAAAAAATGGAATCCAAAAAAACTGAAAATCGGCTTTATGCCGGCACATCCTTCGATCTTTTTTAAGAGAGCGTTGTTTGAAGAATATGGAAATTACCAATTAGATTTTAAAATAGGTGCTGATTATGAATTGATAACGCGTTTTTTTCTAAAGCATAAAATCTCTTGGAAGTTTTCTGATATTACCACAACCTCGATGTTAATTGGGGGGGTAAGTAGTTCTGGTTTTAGTAGCTATAAATTGATTTCACAGGAAATAAAAAAAGCGTTAATTATAAACAATATTGAATTCAATTACCTTAAAGTAAAATTAAGAGGATTTTGGAAAATTATAGGTTTTTTAAATAAAGGTTAGATTTTGAAAAAGAATATACACATAATTACAGGTAATAAAGGATTTGTGGGCGCTAATCTATCTAACTATATTAGCAATAAAAATAAAGTTATTGTAGGGGTTTCTAGAAATCCGAAAAAAAATGAAATTGATTATAGCAATCTAAATGCTACGATTCTAAACAAGGCTAAATCGCTGATTCACTTGGCAGGTAAAGCACATGATTTAAAAAAAACATCGGACGATCAAGAATATTTTAAAATAAATACAGAATTAACAAAAACACTTTTTAATCAATTTTTAGAAAGCGATTGTGAAGTTTTTATATACATGAGTTCTGTAAAAGCTGTGGCAGACGAAGTTGAGGGAGTTTTAATTGAAGATGTTGCCCCAAATCCCATAACCGTTTATGGCAAATCTAAATTGGCCGCGGAAATGTATATTTTATCCAAAAAAATTCCAAAACATAAAAGAGTGTATATTTTAAGACCCTGTATGATTCATGGTTCGAATAACAAAGGAAACCTTAATTTACTGTATAATTTTGTTTCAAAAGGTATTCCATATCCTTTTGGGGCATATGAAAATAAAAGATCTTTTGTATCTGTAGAAAATTTATGTTTTATAATCAATGAGTTGATAGACAATGATCAAATTAAATCAGGGATATACAATATTGCAGATAATGAGGCACTTTCAACAAATGAGTTGGTAAGTACCATCGGGTTAGCTATTGATAAACCTACCAAAATTTTAAAGATACCAAAAAGTGTAGTGCATTTTTTTGCTAAAATTGGTAATATAATTCCTTTACCAATTAATTCAGAAAGGCTTCAGAAGCTAACAGAAAACTATGTGGTTTCTAATGAAAAAATAAAAAAGGCGATTGGGAAAGAATTGCCTTTATCAGCAATAGAGGGCATTACAAAAACCATAAAGTCGTTTCGTTAACTATGAAAAATTTAATCCTTGTTACTTTACTCTTATTCCTTATTTCTTATGCATACATTAAAATAGCGGAACGTTTTAATATTGTAGACAAACCCAACCAACGAAGTTCGCACACAAAAAATACGATCCGAGGGGGTGGTATTCTTTTTTTAGTTGCACTTCTTATTTTTTTCATCCTAGAGGGTTTCCAGTATCCCTATTTTGTGATAGGCACCTTTTTAATTGCTTTGATTAGTTTTATTGACGATTTAAAAACATTGAGCTCAAAAATTAGGCTGCCTTTTCAGTTTATCGCTATTTTCAGTATCTTTTATCAAGCAGGCATTGGTAGTTTTCCATACTATGCAATACCTTTCCTCTTAGTTTTAGGGGTCGCTTTTATAAATATTTATAATTTTATGGATGGCATCAATGGGATTACAGGTTTGTATTCTATAGTGGTATTGTTTGGTTTTTATTTGATAAATTTAGAATTAAATGTGGTCGATGCTAATTTGATTCTGTGTACATTTCTTTCGCTGTTGGTTTTTGGATTTTATAATTTTAGAAAGAAAGCACGGTTTTTTGCGGGCGATATTGGGAGTATCACAATTGCCATGATTCTTTTTTTTATAGGGGTTTCTTTAGTGATTGCCACCAAATCTCCTTTAATCGTATTTTCTGTGGTGGTCTATGGGGCTGACGCGCTCCACACATTATTATATAGAATCATTATCAAAGAAAATTTAACAGAGGCTCATAGGCTTCATTTGTATCAAAAATTAGTACATGTTAAAAAGTGGTCACACTTAAAGGTTTCAGGGGTTTACGCAATGTTGCAATTGAGCGTTAGTATTAGTATCTATTATAGCTACGATGCATCGATGTGGATTCAATACGGGATGATGCTATTTTTTGTATTCTTCTTTAGCCTTTTATATTATATGGTTTTTAAGCGGATAGAGCATACTTCTATATAAGTAGCAACTAAAAAAAAGAACGGATATTTGTTTGCTAATTAGTTTGCATTTATAGGCGTTATTTTTTTTGTAGTTTCACAGAGCCTAATCAATTAAATAATTTTTGTAAATTCGTCTTAAATAAGTTTTATGTTAAAAAAGATACTTTTAAAAGCGCTAAATAAGTATGCTTCAAGATGGCTAGTTTTAGGGATTGATATTTTTTTAGTGGGTTTTTCTTTTGTAGTGGCTTATTCGATCCGTTTTAATGTGAGCTTAAATTTTGATTTTTCAGCATTAATAATCCAAATACCCATTGTTTTATCAATTGCACTCATTTCCTTTTTATCTGTTGGTTCCTATAAAGGCATCATCAGGCATACGGGTACTAGAGATGCTTTTAATGTGTTTTTAGGAGTTACGATTTATAGTTTTTTAATAGGAACTTTGGTGCTGTTCAATCAAATATTTGGGGTGTTCCCTGATTTTACAATTCCAAGGTCTATTATTTTAATACATTATTTGGTGACCACATTTGTGTTGATCATGAGTCGCTATGTGTTTAAGGCATTTTATGATGTGCTTTCAACAGAATTACGGACTATTA
>NZ_VORR01000056.1 GCF_007997085.1 Polaribacter sp. IC066 | reverse complement strand
GAGTAGGTCGCCGCCTTTCTTAGATCTGAACCTTGTTCAGATACTTAAAACCTCAATCTAACGATTGAGGTTTTTTTATGACCAAAAACGAGATAGTTGTTAATCTTAATAGCTTAAGTAGGGCTTGATAAAAATTGTATGCTGGGGGATGTAGTGGCTAAGCATAAATAGTGGGAAACTAAAAGTAAGAATATTATCGTTCGAATGCTTTTAAATTTTGCTCTAGATTCTTTTATGCAGCTTTATAAGATTTTGTATCGGTATTTGTAGTTCTATTACCTGAACCTAGTTCAGAAACTTAAAATATCAATCTAACGATTGATGTTTTTTATGAGAAAAAACTAAATAGTTGTTAATCTTATTGGATTAAGTAGGGCTTGATAAAGCTTGATAAAACTTGGATGTTGTGGGATGTAGTTTCTAAACATTAATAGTGTTATACCTTTATGCTTTTGCTAAATCATGCGCTCTTCAATTTTTGGATATAATGTGAGTAATATTTCAACTGCTTCTATTTCTCTTATGGTCTATTCGTCGTTGCTTGCAATAATAAGTATCGCCCACTAGTTAATAATTGTCTGAATGTACTATCCTTATTAAAAATTTTAGGGTTCTATAAAACGTTCTTTTCTAAACCTTCATATATCGCTTCAGTTTCTAGGGTCTTACCGTCCATTTGGTATTTGATTTCCATGACAAGTTTCGTTTCCTAACTAGTAATTGTCTGTACGTATTTTAGTTGTTGAGAAGTTTAGGGTTTATCTAGAGCTACTTTTCTCGAACTTCTTATTTCGCTTTGTTTTCTAGTTCTATAATGTCCTATCGCAATCGAATACGTTCTTCTTGCAAATCCTTCGATGCCAATTTTTGAACATGAAACCTATCGGTGACTATTGCAGTTTTAGAAAAGCACTTTTGACCAGTTCAATTAATACTATCTTCTATATCTAGCGCAACTTCTTTTGCGACAATTCTTTTCTCTATTCATGTTTTATGAAGTACATTAATTGCATAAATTGACTTGGTTTATTTTAAAATAGCCAAAATACTTTCCTTTCTATCGCCTTCATTTAATAGGCTAAAAGAGTCTAAAGTTTAACATTGAATAAAGGAGTTTCGTCGAGACTGAAATGTTTTCTGATATTTTTATTATAAGGTAGCCAATTTTCTACGTGTTCTTTTTGTGTACAGTATTTAAAGTCATGCAAATGGTTTTTAAAGTGATATTGAAGAGAGCTATTCTTGGATTTATAATAATCTCCAAAATGTTGGTTGCTAATAAATTGATTCCTGAATTGTATATTTCAAAAAAGAAGAAAAATTCTTAAGTTATTGGAGTGTCTTATGCGCCTAAATTTTAGGCTTTTACAATCTTGCCTGAATTTAAAAGTGATCAAGGTCTTTGCTGTATGTGAAATAATACTGATTCCTGTCAAGGAAAATTTTAAACTGTCAATTTTTGAGAAAAACCTTTGGGGTACGACACCTCATTTTAATATCGGGTTGGAAGTATATTTTATCATAAATAAAAATGAGTCCGATAATTACATAATGTATCAGAAATAATATCAAAATAATCTAAAATTCCTTCCAGTAAGAAATACTGGTTAAATCTTGGTTCAAATATTGATGTGTAGATTTACTACAGTAACTTTTTTCTTAATCTCCTTTAGAATTTTAGTAGATTCCTTTTTTATCGTTCGCATCTTTATGGGCTAAAAGAGTCTAAAGTTCTGCATGGGATATAAAGGTTTGGTCTAGCCTTAAATATTTTCTTTTAATGAGTTTGATTTGAGTTTTTTAATAATTAAATTTGATGGAATACCAACATTAGTAATTACTTTAAAGGTATTTTTATCTGTTAAAAGGTTTAAGTTGATTTTGCTAATCCAAATTTTGAAAGTTTTCTAGAAATCATCAGAAGTATTGCCAAACGTTTTACCGGATGTAGTAATACTATGATTAGCTTTAATTGTAAGAATATATGTTCTGTTTTTATCTTCCTTTGCTATATCATCTATTTTTTCGATACTTATGGATTCTAATTGTTTTAATTTAGATTATTCTATAAGTGCAACTTCAAATTGATAAATATAGCCAGAATCAGGTCCTTTAGCACTGTCTTTCATAAAAGCAATTTTATTTATAATATACTTGTTTTTTATCACATAAAGAAATTGAAACTATAGTTTTGATACTTGTAATTTGCACTGCTTTATTTTTAAATTACTGTGAGTATTGCAATGAAGGTTTGAGGTTGTTCTCGATACAATTTCGCCCAAAAGCGAAATCACTCGAACGGACATTGTGAAAAATAAAAAACTCATCAATATTTAAATTGATGAGTTTGTGTTCTCACGAGATTTTTCTATGAGTTTAGAATGACATTTTGATATTTTAATTAGGTTTCGACTGTGCTCAACCTGACAAAAATATCTTACATGGCTACTAAATCTCCAGCAATATCTTTAGAAGGTAATTCTGATTTTCCCATTAAATAGATGTCTACTTGTCTTGCTGCTTCTCTACCTTCTGAAATTGCCCAAACAATTAATGATTGTCCACGGCGCATATCACCAGCGGTAAAAATATTATGGACATTTGTTTGATATTTTCCATATTCAGCTTTGTAGTTAGAACGATCATCTTTATGAATACCTAACTTGTCTGCCAAGGTGCTTTCTGGTCCTGTAAAACCCAAAGCTAATAAAGCTAAATCACAAGCCCACGTTTTTTCTGTACCTGCAACTTCTAGTAATTGTGGTCTTTGTCCAGGAACTATTTTCCATTCAACATTTACTGTTTTTAAAGCAATTAATTTTCCGTTATCATCTTTAACAAACTCTTTTGTGTTGATTAGCCAATTACGTTCAGACCCTTCTTGGTGAGAAGAAGAAGTTTTTAATTTCAAAGGCCAAAAAGGCCAGGGAGTTGTTGGTGAACGATCGCCAGGAGGTTTTTGCATAATCTCAAAGTTAACAACAGATTTGGCTCCTTGTCTATTGGAAGTACCGATACAGTCAGATCCTGTATCTCCACCACCAATTACAATCACATCTTTACCCGTTGCCATTATTTGGTCTTTTACTTCTTTACCAAATAACGCTTTTGTTTGTTGCTTTAAAAAAGTCATTGCTTGCACAACGCCATCAGCATCAATACCAGGAGTGGGTAAACTTCTACTTTCTGTAGATCCGCCACACAACACAATACTGTCAAAAGCTTTTAGATCTTTTACATCATAATTTACACCAACATTGATATTCGTTTTAAACAAAATTCCTTCTGCTTCTAAAATAACAATTCTTCTATCGATAATTCCTTTTTCCATTTTGAAATTAGGAATTCCGTAACGTAATAAACCACCAACTTCATCATCTCTTTCAAAAACAGTCACGGTATGACCCGCTCTATTTAACTGCTGTGCCGCTGCCAAACCTGCAGGTCCAGAGCCAATTACGGCAACTGTTTTTCCTGTTCTAATTTTTGGAGGTTGTGGTTTTATCCATCCTTCTTTAAAAGCTCTTTCTACGATATTTTTCTCAATATTTTCGATCGATACGGGGTCTTCAATAATTCCTAATACGCATGCTTGTTCACATGGAGCAGGGCATAAGCGACCTGTAAATTCTGGAAAGTTGTTGGTTGAATGCAAAATCCACGATGCTTTTTGCCATTCCTCTTGATGTACCATGTGGTTAAAATCTGGAATTAGATTTCCTAACGGGCAACCACTATGACAAAAGGGAATACCACAATCCATACAACGTGAACCTTGTTTTGTAACTTCTTTATCAGAAAGAGGTACTGTAAATTCTTTATAATTTTTTACACGATCTGTTACAGAAGTGTAAGTTTCATCTTGTCTTTCAAACTCTTTAAATCCTGTTTTTTTTCCCATGACATTATGCTATTGTTAATTCTTCAAACATTGGCGCTTCAGTTGCTAAACGTTTTAAAGCTTTTTTGTATTCGGTTGGCATTACTTTTACAAAGTTGTTTAAACTTGTATTCCAATCTGCTAATAATGATTCTCCTTTTTTACTATCTGTGTACAAGACATGCTTTTCGATTAAAGTTTTTAAATCAACTTCATTTTCTTCAGAAATATCTTCAAATTCAATGGTTTCTGTATTACAAAGACCGTTCACAAATTTGTTTTCTGGGTCGTATACATACGCGATTCCGCCACTCATTCCTGCGGCAAAATTTCTCCCAGTTTTTCCTAGAACCACTACAATACCACCCGTCATATATTCACAACAGTGATCTCCTACACCCTCTACAACACTAACGGCACCAGAATTACGCACAGCAAAACGTTCTCCGGCAATTCCGTTAATATAGGCTTGCCCATCTACTGCGCCGAACATACAAACATTGCCAACAATAATATTATCTTCTGCAATAAAATCGGCTTTAGCAGGTTTCTTCACAATTAATTTTGCTCCAGACAAACCTTTTCCTAAATAGTCATTTGTATTTCCTTCTAAAATAAAGGTTAATCCGAAGGCACCAAAAGCACCAAAACTTTGACCTGCAGAACCTGTAAAGTTGATGTTTAAAGTATCTTCAGGTAGCCCTAAATGGCCATATATTTTAGAAATTTCATTACTTAAAATAGCTCCAACAGTTCTGTTTGTATTTTTAATTGGGTAGGCGAGTGTCATTTTTTCTTTACGATATAATGCTCTATGTGAATCTTTTAGAATTTTAAAATCTAAAACACCTTCTAAATTATGGTCTTGTTGTTCTGTATTTCTAACAACTAACTTTCTATAAGAATCAGGTCTGTGTAAAATACTCGATAAATCTAAGCCTTTTGCTTTGTAATGTTTGATGGCTTTATTCGCATTAATTTTATGCGTTTGTCCCACCATTTCATCCAAGGTTCTAAACCCTAATTGTGCCATGATTCCTCTTAATTCTTCTGCAATATAGAAGAAGAAATTAATAACGTGTTCTGGCGTTCCTTTAAAGTTTTTACGCAACTCTTTGTCTTGCGTAGCGATACCCACGGGACAGGTATTTAAATGACATTTTCGCATCATAATACACCCTGAAGCTACTAAAGGAGCCGTTGCAAATCCGAATTCTTCTGCACCTAATAATGCAGCGATGGCAACATCTCTACCTGTTTTTAATTGTCCATCACATTCTACAACAATTCTACTTCGTAAGCTATTCATTACCAACGTTTGTTGCGCTTCTGCCAAACCAAGTTCCCAAGGTAGGCCTGCGTGTTTTAAAGATGTTAAAGGAGATGCTCCTGTACCACCATCATAACCAGAGATTAACACAACATCTGCTTTTGCTTTTGCAACACCAGCAGCAATGGTTCCTACACCAACTTCTGATACTAATTTTACATTAATTCTTGCTTCACGATTTGCATTTTTTAAATCGAAGATTAATTGTGCTAAATCTTCAATAGAATAGATGTCATGATGTGGAGGCGGAGAAATTAACCCTACAAAAGGGGTTGAGTTTCTCGCCGCGGCAATCCAAGGTAATACTTTATAGCCCGGTAATTGACCACCTTCACCAGGTTTTGCGCCTTGCGCCATTTTAATTTGAATCTCTCTTGCATTGGTTAAATAATGAGAAGTTACTCCGAATCTACCGGATGCAACTTGTTTGATAGCAGAGTTTCTACTATCGCCATTTACATCTTTTTGAAAACGGTTTCTATCTTCGCCACCTTCACCAGAATTCGATTTCCCTCCAATTCTGTTCATGGCAATGGCTAAATTTTCATGTGCTTCTCGCGAGATGGATCCATAAGACATGGCTCCCGTTTTAAAACGTTTTACAATTTCTGTCCAATCTTCTACTTCTTCTAACGGAATAGGGTCTAAATTATCATATTCAAACAAACCCCGAATGGTCATTAAACTTTCTGCTTGGTCGTTAATTGCTTTGGCATACACGTCGTAACTAGCCTGATCACTTAATCGAACTGCCTGTTGTAATTTAGAAACTGTTGTTGGGTTAAATAAATGACGCTCGCCATTTCTTCTCCATCTATAATCGCCTCCAATATTTAAACCTAAATTTTTATCAATCTGATTATGCGGAAAGGCTTGTTTATAGCGTTGATCAATTTCTTTTTCAATTTCATATAAACCAATTCCTTCAATTCTTGAAGCCGTATACGGAAAGTATTTTTCTACAAATTGTGAGTTAAATCCTACAATTTCAAAAATTTGTGAACCTCTATAAGAATGTAATGTTGAGATTCCGATTTTGTTCATCACTTTTAAGATTCCTTTTCCGATGGCTGTATTAAAAGTATCTACCGCTTTTTGTTCATCCATACCCGTAATAAAACCTTCTTTTACTTGCATTCGGATAATTTCGTTCACCATATATGGGTTTACAGCACTTGCGCCATAACCAAATAAAGTAGCAAAATGATGGGGTTCACGTGGTTCTGCAGACTCTATGACAATATCAAAATAAGAACGTTTACGTAAACGATTCATTTGATGGTTTACATAAGAACAAGCCAACAAAGCAGGAATCGGAGCTAATTCTTGATTAACGCCTCGATCAGAAAGAATAATAATATTGTTTTTGTTGTCTAATGCTTTTTCAATTTGAAGAATAACAGCATCCAACGCTTCTTCTAATCCGTTTAATCCTTGTTTCTTCGGATATAAAATTTGAATGGTTTCGGCTTTAAATTGATCAATATCAATAGCTCTAATTTTTTCTAAATCTGCATTAGAAATTACAGGATTCTGTATTTTTAACTTTCTACACTGTCTGTCTGTAATGCTAAAAATGTTTCTATCTTTTCCGAGATTTAAACTAATATCTGTTACAATTTCTTCACGAATTCCGTCTAAAGGCGGATTTGTAACTTGGGCAAATAATTGTTTAAAGTAGTTAGAAATTAATTGAGGTCTATCAGACAAAACCGCTAAAGGAGTATCTGTTCCCATAGATCCTAAAGCTTCTTTACCTACTTGTGCCATGGGGGTTATTACTTCTTGAATATCCTCAAAAGTATAATTGAACAAACGCTGACGCGTTTTAATATCCATGGTTTCAATTGGGCAAGTTTCACTTGTATACGGAACATCCTTTAGGTTTAAAAGTGTATTGTCTAGCCACTTTTTATAAGGTCTTTCTGAAACAATTTTATTTTTTATTTCTTCGTCTTCAATGATTCTACCTTCATTCATATCGACCAAGAACATTCTTCCTGGTTCTAATCTACCATGTTTTTTTATATCTTCAGGGGCTATATCAACCACACCAATTTCTGATGACATAATTAATTTACCACTTTTTGTAATTGTATATCTTGACGGTCTTAGCCCATTTCTATCTAATAAAGCGCCAATATAATCTCCGTCTGTAAAAGGCACAGAAGCTGGGCCATCCCAGGGTTCCATAATACAAGCATTGTATTCATAGAACGCTTTTTTCTCGGGAGACATTGTTGTGTGTTTTTCCCAAGCTTCGGGAATCATCATCATCATAATTTCTGGCAATGATCTGTCTGTATGCGTTAGCAATTCAACAACCATATCCATAGAAGCCGAATCTGATTTTCCTGGTAAAATAATCGGAAATAATTTTTCTATTTGCGGTCCAAAAACATCACTTTTCATGATTTCTTCCCGAACACGCATTCTACTTACATTACCACGCAACGTATTAATTTCTCCATTCTGACACAGGTGTCTAAACGGCTGTGCTAGCTCCCAGGTAGGCATGGTATTTGTAGAAAAACGTTGGTGTACTAATGCCAAACGCGTTACTAAATCTACTTCTTGTAAATCTTTGTAATAAGGACCAATATCTTCGGGCATAATAATACCCTTATAAATAATCGTTGTTATTGATAAACTTGAAACATAGAAATATGTACTATCAGAAATTTTAGAATTTCTTATTTCATGTTCTGCTATTTTTCTTGCGGCATATAATTTTGCTTTAAAATCAGCCTCTGTAATTTCATCAGTTTTACCAACAAATAGTTGTTCTATACTAGGTTCTGATGATAAAGCAATATCTCCTAATTGAGAAGAATCTACAGGAACTTTTCTCCAGCCTAAAATGGCAAGACCTTGTCCTTTTAATTCAGTTTCAAAAGTAGTTTTACAATACTTATACTGGTTAGAAGTTTTTGGTAAAAAGACCATACCAACGGCATATTCTCTGCGTTCTGGTAGTGTAAAATCACAAACTCTTTGAAAGTATTCATGAGGAATATCTATTAATAAACCAGCGCCATCTCCTGTTTTTCCATCTGCACTAACGCCTCCTCTATGTTCTAATTTTACGAGTATTTCTAGTGCATCATGTATAATTTGATTGGTTTTGTCTCCATTCAGATTACAAATAAATCCAGCACCACAATTTTCGTGTTCGAACTCGGGTAAATATAAGCCTTGTTTCTTCATGTTATTTTCAGTTATACTCACAAAGCTATGTATTTTGTTGAAGATATTTCAGTGTTTATGGCTATTTGATGTAATTTTTATGATGAAATGAATATTATGATGAAAAAATATTATTTATGATAATTATATCTATTTTAATTCAGATATTCACAAAAACAACAAAATCACCTTAAAAAAGTAAACTTTTAAGGTGGTTTTTGTTCTAAATGATAACTTTTAGTGTTCGTTTAATCTAAAATCTGGGTAAGCATCCATCCCATGTTCATGGGTATCTAAACCTTCTATTTCTTCTTTTTCGCTCACTCTAATTCCCATTGTTTTCTTTAAGATAAAGAGGATGATAAATGAGGTAGCAATACAAAATACCGCATAAGAAGCAACACCAATTAATTGACTTAAAAATTGAGCACCACCTGCAAGGTTTCCAAAAATACCTACTGCTAAAGTTCCCCAAATTCCGCAAACTAAATGCACAGCAATCGCTCCAACAGGATCGTCTAATTTTAATTTATCGATTAAGCTCACTGCAAAAACAATAATTGCACCTGCAATACCGCCAATTAAAATAGCATCCATTGGCGACATTTGATCTGCACCGGCAGTAATACCAACTAAACCACCAAGAATTCCGTTTAAAAACATGGTTAAATCTAAATTTTTATACAGCACTGTTGATACAATTGCAGCAACAACCCCACCAGCTGCAGCAGCTAAACAAGTAGTTACAAGTGTTAAAGAAGTTAATCCTGGGTCTGCAGATAAAACAGATCCACCGTTAAAACCAAACCAACCTAACCAAAGTATTAAGACTCCTGCAGTTGCTAACGGAATATTATGACCCGGAATTGCTTGTATTTTTCCGTTTTTGAATTTTCCTATTCTAGCACCTAATAAGCAAACAGCTACTAAAGCTGCCCAGCCACCAACAGAGTGCACTAAAGTAGACCCTGCAAAATCATAAAAAGGAGTTTCTAGTTGGTCTAAAAATCCGCCACCCCATTTCCAAGAACCTGCAATCGGATACACAAAGCCAACATAAATAACGGCAAAAATTAGAAAAGGTAAAATTTTCATTCTTTCTGCTACAGCCCCAGAAACAATTGTTGCTGCCGTTGCTGCAAACATCCCTTGAAAAAGGAAATCTGTCCAATAAGTATATCCTTCATTATAAGATAAATCTAAAACACCGTCTTTTAAAGGTTCAGAAAGTCCGAAAACAAAATCACCTAAATAACCAGCAGAATTTGCACCCCAAGCTGGGTACATTAAGTTGAAACCAACTAATGCATACAATAGCAAGCCAGATGTGATGATAAATATATTTTTAAATAAAATATTAAGTGTGTTCTTTTGTCTCGTTAGTCCTATTTCTAAAAATGCAAATCCTAAATGCATAAAGAAGACTAAAGCTGTACAGATCATCATCCATACATTATTTGTAGTAAGTAATTCCATAATTAAATTTTGTAATAGTTTAGTTTAAAGTGTTTCCTCCTTTTGCTCCGGTTCTAATTCTGTAAGCTTCTTTTACGTCACTTACAAAGATTTTTCCGTCGCCAACTTCGCCTGTAGATGCTGCTTCAATAATTGTTTTAATGGTCACTTCTTCAAAATCGTCATTTACAACAATAGATAAATATCTTCTTTGAATGTCGCTGGTACTGTAGCTAACACCTCTGTAAACATGCCCTTCTTTTTCGTTGCCAAGACCTGTAACATCCCAATAAGAGAAAAAGTTTACACCAATAGTATGTAGTGCGTCTTTTACTATACTAAACTTTGATTTTCTTATAATTGCTTCTATTTTTTTCATGATAAAGTAAATTTATGAGTGATTGATTCCTTTTAGAAAGAGTAAACTGCCGCTAAAGTTATTCCAGTCATATTTGTATCGGTAGGAAAACCAGGGATTATCATATCATCCGAGGTATCATATCTTATTTCTGGTATAAATTTTAGGCTTTCAGTTAAGGAAATATTTCCTGATAAGGTAAAAGCAGCAACATTAGTATCTCCTGCTCCAGAAGTTGCTGTAAAAAACTCTGGTCTAAAACCTGCAGAAAATGTATCTGAAAAAGTGTTTTGCAAGTACAAAGCAAAACCTTGGTAACCTGCATCGGCATCACTAGAGTTTGCATACGCTGCATTAATTCCAAAGTAGAAAGAATCAGAAATATCAAAACCACCTGTATAGTCTAAATAAAGTACATCAGTGTCTCCAAATCCGTCAGCACCATACGCTAAATTAAAATATTGACCTTTGTAACCTGTCTGAAATCCTAATTGGTAATCTTTACTTGGGTTTGCTCCAGCGGTAATTCCGTGAGGATTGGTAACTGCAAGCATAAAAGATAAATCATCTGTAGCTGCATAATCTAATTTAAAACCAGTGTGTGAAAACGGACCCGCATTAAATAAGTAAGAAACAGAGTAGTTAAAGTTTCCTACTGGAGAAATAACCTCATAACCATACCAAGTATTAAATTGTCCTAAAGTAAATGTTACTTTGTCTGATGCTTTGTAATACGCATATAATTGGTTTATTGCCCCTTCATAAGCATTCGCAGAAGCTGCTCTTGGTCCAAAAGCTAAATCAGCAATTACTCCTGCTTTTCCTTTTTGGTATGCAAAAATTGTATTTGCCATTCCTAGTCCAAATCCATTTGCCACTCCACTGCCACCATATAAAATACCAACACTTCCGGCTGAATTATTTTTTAAGTTACTAGTTCCGTAAACATCTACGCTACCACTTAAAGTGAAAGTCCCTTTATCCTCTTCCTGTGCATTTATTATTATGCTACTTGCTAACAATAAAGTTAAAATGATTTTTTTCATACTGTAAAGTTCTTTTGTTTGTTAATTATTTGTTAATGAATCTGGGTCAAATGTATATATTATATTCACAGTGGCAAGGGGTGTGTTTTACGAAAACGATATATAAATAGTATGTACCCTCAAAAAAAAGGGGGTTAATTTGAGATAAATATATTTTTTTACTTTTTAGGGGTCTAAAATATTAGGTTCGTAAAAAAGTAAGCTATAATTTTATTATATTCATAAAAATGCACCTTTCGTAAAAAAAAATGTAATTATTGTACTTTCGTACCTATGAAATATTCAAAATCTTACCTAATTCATTTGCAATTCCTTGGTTTTCGGTTTTCTGGTTGGCAAAAACAAACAAATGCCAAAACATTGCATGAAATGGTAGATAAATCGCTGTCTTATGTCTTTGAGCATAGCAATTTTAAGACTTTAGGTATTGGAAGAACGGATGCAAAAGTATCTGCAAATTCATTTTATATGCAGCTTTTTTTGAATGAGGATGTAGAGGAAAGCAATTTTATGACATCTTTAAATTCTAATCTTCCAGCTGATTTTAGAGGGATTTCCATAAAAGAAGTTGCCACAAATTTTAATATTATTCAAGCTTCAAAAATAAAAGAATATCACTATTACTTTTCTTTTGGTGAAAAAAATCATCCTTTTTCAGCTCCTTTTATCGTTGGTTTGCTGGTCGATTTGGATATTGATACAATGATAAAAGCTGCACGATTATTTACAGGAGAACATTATTTTCATAAATATTGCACAAAACCATCTGCCGATACTATTTTTAAAAGAACCATCGATTCTTGCGAAATTGTTGAGAACGATATTTTGACAGCTAATTTTTTTCCAGAGAAAAGTTATGTGTTAAAAGTAAGAGGAAGTGGTTTTTTAAGGTATCAGATTCGGCTGATGATGGCGACTTTGTTTGAAGTAGGAAAAGGAGACCTTGACCTGCAATTTATGGAAGCATCTTTAAAAGAAGATAATGATAAGATGTTTTTAAGAAATATTGCGCCTTCTTCTGGTTTGCAGTTATTTGATATTGAGTTGGTTTTATAAGCGTATCAGCGCAGAACCTTCAAAGGTTTTTAAAACCTTTGAAGGTTCTGTTTGCTGTAATACAAAATTTGTAAAAGCGATTTTGTTTCGCTTTTGTTTGTCTGTAAAATTGTTATGCAAATCATAATGTCACTTCGAGTGATCGCGCTTTGCGGCGTGATTGTATCGAGAAGTTGTTTGTTTGTACAATTGTTATTTTAAAAAATGTTCTCGATACAATCACGCCCAGTAGCGTGATCACTCTAAGAAAACAGGTGATATCCGTTGCACTCAACTAACTAAATAATAATAGTCCAAAAGAAAAATCTACCTTGTATAAAGATAGATTTTAAATGATACGAATCGAAAAGACCTCACAGGTTTTTAAACCCTGTGAGGTCTGTACAACTTCTTCTGTAAAACTATCTTCTATACAACTATCCTTTGATAACGCCTCTAGAGATAACGATTTTCTGAATTTCTGAAGTTCCTTCGTAAATCTGCGTAATTTTTGCATCTCGCATTAAACGTTCTACGTGATACTCTTTTACAAAGCCATTTCCTCCATGAATTTGAACCGCTTCTACCGTTTGCTCCATTGCCACTTTAGAGGCATATAATTTTGCCATTGCAGAAGACATGTCGTGATTTAAACCATTGTCTTTTTCCCAGGCAGCTTTCATGACCATATGACGTGCGGCGGTAATTTCTGTGTACATGTCTGCCAATTTAAACGCAATTGCTTGGTGGTTGCAAATCTCTGTTCCGAATGCTTTGCGTTCTTTAGAATATTTTAAAGCCAATTCATAAGCGCCCGCAGCAATGCCTAAAGCTTGTGCAGCAATACCAATTCTACCACCAGAAAGTGTTTTCATTGCGAATTTAAAACCAAATCCGTCTTCACCAATTCTGTTTTCTTTTGGCACTTTTACATCGTTAAATTGTAAGGTATGCGTATCAGATCCACGAATACCTAACTTGTCTTCTTTAGGACCTACATGAAAACCTGCGGTTCCTTTTTCTACGATAAAAGCATTGATTCCTCTGTGTCCTTTTTCTCTATCTGTTTGTGCAATTACCAAGTAAACGTCTGCACGGCCGCCACTTGTAATCCAGTTTTTTGTACCGTTTATAAGGTAATGATCTCCTTTGTCTATGGCTGTTGTAGCTTGAGACGTGGCATCTGAACCCGCTTCTGGCTCGCTTAAACAAAATGCACCTACAAATTCTCCGGTTGCTAATTTTGTTAAATATTTTTCTTTTTGTACTTCGTTGCCGTAAGATTCTAAACCATAACAAACTAATGAATTGTTTACAGAAACAATTACAGAAGCAGAAGCATCTATTTTAGAGAGCTCTTCCATTACCAATACGTAAGAAATGGCGTCCATACCGCTTCCTCCGTATTTAGGATCTACCATGATTCCCATAAAACCTAAATCGCCCATTTTTCTGACCAATTCCTGCGGGAATTCTTGCTTGTTATCTCTCTCAATTACACCAGGCAATAATTCTGTTTGCGCAAAATCTCTGGCAGCATCACGAATCATGATGTGTTCTTCTGTTAAACTAAAATCCATTTGTATGTTTTATAATATTCTTAATTTTCGAGTACAAATATATCGATTTCGTAACATATTTTGAAAGGAGTTTTGTTATTTTTACAGATATGGTTAAAAATAATATTTTTGCAATCGGCGTCATGTCTGGAACCTCTTTAGACGGAATTGATTTGGTTTATGTGCATTTTAATGAAGATAAGTACGCAGATTTTAAAATTATTCATGCAGAAACCATAGCATACTCTAAAGAATGGAAACAACTTTTACAAAATGCAATTTTCTCTGATGAAACGGAATTACAGAAATTAGATCGTACCTACGGAAAGTATTTAGGCAATATCATCAACCATTTTATAAGCAACTATAAAATTTTAAAGGTCGATTTTATAGCTTCTCATGGGCATACTATTTTACATCAACCAGAAAAGGGAATTACGTTACAAATTGGTGCGGGCAATGAAATTGCTAAAATTACAAAGCAAAAAGTAGTCTGTGATTTTAGAACGCAAGATGTAAAGTTAGGCGGGCAAGGTGCGCCTTTAGTTCCGATTGGTGATGAATTACTTTTTTCTGAATATGATTTTTGCTTAAATCTTGGCGGATTTTCTAACATCTCGTATCATACAGAGGGAGTAAGAATTGCTTTTGATATTTGTCCCGTAAATATTGTCTTAAACTTTTATGTGCAAAAATTAAATTTAGAATTTGATGCATCTGGCAAAATAGCATCCGAAGGAAAAATAAATACAGCGCTTTTAGAAACGTTAAACCTAGTAGCTTTTTATCAAAAAGTACCCCCAAAATCTTTGGGATTAGAATGGGTTCAAAAAGAAATTTTTCCTTTAATTGATCGTTTAGAAACCGATATTCCATCAATATTAAGAACTTTTGTAGAACATATAGCCATGCAAATAGGTGGCGTTATATATAAAAATAATGCGGTTTTAAGCACTGGCGGTGGGGTTTTTAATACTTTTTTAATGAATAGAATAGAATATCATGCCAAGAATTCTATGAAGTTGCCTACTCAAGAACTCATCGACTTTAAAGAAGCCCTAGTGTTTGCTTTTTTAGGATACTTAAAAATCAAGCATCAGGTGAACTGCCTAAAGTCGGTAACAGGCGCTCGTAAAAATCATTCTTCGGGTGTTATTTTTTATCCGTAGTTTTTAGCTTGCTCTTATTTAAGAAGACACTATTTTTAACGAACGTTAAGATGGGGTTTGCTGTAAATTCTTTTCACATAAAAATTTTAACAATTACTTTTTTTGCAGTAAGTTTGTGGAACTAGTGTATGAGAAATATAATTCTAAAAAACAATTTAAAAAATGAATCAACTTTAGCTTTTCTAATTTAAATTTCGAGAAAAAATTGCATCAGAAAATTGTAACTCATAAGTTGAAAATTATTAAAATTTAGAATGAAAGAATTATTAAAATTATACGAAAATAAGCAGCCAGAAATTGTTTTTCATTGGAAAGATCAAGAAACCGAAGCAGAAGGTTGGACGGTTATAAACTCTCTAAGAGGCGGTGCTGCCGGTGGTGGTACAAGAATGCGTAAGGGACTAAACATGCATGAGGTTTTGTCTTTGGCAAAAACAATGGAAGTGAAGTTTACCGTTTCTGGACCTGCAATAGGAGGTGCAAAGTCGGGTATCAACTTCGATCCGAACGATCCAAGAAAAAGAGGCGTTTTAGAACGTTGGTATAAAGCCGTTACTCCTTTGTTAAAACATTATTATGGCACTGGTGGCGATTTAAATGTAGATGCCGATAAAGATGTAATTCCGATTACCGAAAGTTGTGGTGTTTGGCATCCACAAGAAGGAATCTTTAATGGTCATTTTAAACCTACAGAAGCAGATAAAATTAACAGAATAGGTCAATTAAGGCTCGGTGTTATTAAAGTTATTGAAGATAAAGAATTTTCGCCAGATTTATCAAGAAAATATACGGTTGCAGATATGTTAACCGGTTACGGAGTGGCAGAAGCTGTAAAACATTATTACGATATTTACGGAGGAAAAATTGAAGGAAAAAGAGCTATTGTTCAAGGATTTGGTAATGTAGGCTCTGCAGCGGCATACTATTTAACCCAACTTGGCGCAAAAGTAGTCGGAATTATAGACAGAGACGGCGGTGTCATCAATGAAAAAGGATTTACAATGCAAGAAATGACCGCTTTATTTTTATCGAAAGATGGCAATAAATTAGTGTCAGAAAGGATGCTTCCTTTTGAAGAAATTAACCGTAAAATATGGACGTTGTCTGCAGAGATATTTGTGCCGGCAGCAGCTTCTAGATTGGTTTCTCAAGACCAAGTGCAACAAATGATAGATGCTGGGTTAGAAGTAATTTCTCCCGGAGCCAATGTGCCCTTTGCAGATAAAGAAATTTTCTTTGGTCCGATTATGGAGTATACAGACAGTCATTTAAGTTTATTACCAGATTTTATTTCTAATTGCGGAATTGCGCGCGTTTTTGCTTATTTCATGGAATCAAAAATAGCGTTACCAATGCAAGACAAAGCAATTTTTAGTGATACCTCTAACATTATAAAAAAGGCATTGCAAAGAACTTTTACGAAAAGTGCCTCTAAAACAAAAATTTGTTCAACCGCATTCGAAATCGCATTAAAACAACTAATTTAAACTAGTATATATGGAGTCAATGATTATTATAGTATTTGTAATCGGTTATTTAGCGATTACTTTAGAGCACAATATCAAATTAGATAAGCTAATTCCTGCCTTAATCATGATGGCAGTATGTTGGGCTATTGTTGCTTTAGGGGTTGATGGCTTTTCAAATTGGTTCGATTCTAGTCAGCATGCACTTGTAGATAATTTCGGGTCTATGGCTCATGCCGATAAAATGCATTTGGTAGAAGAAACCTTGTTGCATCACTTAGGAAAAACTGCAGAGATTCTGGTATTTCTATTGGGTGCGATGACAATTGTAGAGATTATCGATTATTTTGATGGTTTTTCTACTATAAAAAACTACGTAAATTTTAAAAGTAAAAAGAAGCTTTTATGGATGTTTTCTATTTTAGCCTTTATTCTTTCTGCAATTATAGACAACTTAACAGCTACCATCGTACTTATTTCTATTTTACAGAAAATTGTAAAAAATAGAGACGAAAGAATCTGGTTTGCAGGTTTAATTATTATTGCGGCAAATGCAGGTGGCGCTTGGTCTCCTATTGGCGATGTGACCACAACAATGCTTTGGATTGGTAATAAGGTAACGACGCTAAAATTATTCGAATATTTATTCATTCCGTCTTTATTGTGTATGATCGTTCCGTCTTTTATCGCATCGTTTTTACCTGCTTTTAAAGGGGATATTGATTTTGATGAAGATGAAGCTGAAAAGCCAAAAAGTAAGTACAGTGCAAGAATGTTGTTTATAGGTTTAGGAGCTATTGTTTTTGTACCTGTATTTAAAACAGTTACGCATTTACCGCCGTATGTGGGTATGATGTTATCTTTAGCAATTGTAGCTACCTGTGCAGAAATTTTTAGCAAATCTAAATTTTCAATTTCAAGTGCAGAAGGTGAACAGGCAACTGAACATGCAGCAGCAGCGCATCATAGCCCTGTACATTCATCGTTATCTAAAATAGAAATGCCAAGTATTTTATTTTTCTTGGGTATTTTAATGGCGGTAGCAGCACTAGAATCTTTGGGAATTCTTTTTAATTTTGCATCTACATTACAAGAAAACATACCAATGATGGGAACTGAAATGCATTTAGAAGGCGCTACAGGAGTTTCTGATTTAGTTGTAATGTTGTTGGGCGTTGGTTCTGCAGTCATAGATAATGTGCCATTAGTAGCAGCAAGTTTAGGCATGTTTTCTGAACCATTAGATAATGAGTTATGGCATTTTATTGCCTTTTCAGCAGGTACAGGAGGCTCTATGTTAATCATCGGATCGGCTGCCGGAGTTGTAGCGATGGGAATGGAAAAAATAGATTTCTTTTGGTATTTAAAGAAAATATCTTGGTTAGCTTTAATTGGTTTTATAGTAGGGTCTGCAGCATTTATGATCACCAGAACTTTATTTTAATGAAATCCATATAAAAAATATAAAATGTCATTTCAGAAGCAGTTGAAATGGCATTTTTTTTGCAAAAGAAAAGAGACTATTATTTTCTGACGAAACAATTTAAGAAAAGAAAAGTCGTTTATCATATAGAATTTAAAAAGTAGTTGAATGAGATCATTTTTTCAAGATAACCAAGAGTTGTTAGCGGAGGCAATACAAGAAGAAAAAACACTTTCCATTTATAAGTTAATTGTAGATGGTGGTTTGGGCGGCCAAATTATCATTGCCATTCTTTTTGTGTTATTAGCAGTGGGTTTGTATATTTATTTTGAACGCTTTTTTGCCATTAAAGCAGCATCAAAGGAGGATAAGAATTTTATGAATCAAATTAAGGACTATGTCTCTAACGGAAAATTAGAAGCTGCAGATGCTTTGTGTAAAAGTAAAAACACACCAACAGCGCGCTTAATTTCAAAAGGGATTTCTAGAATAGGAAAACCTTTAGATGATATTAATACGGCGATAGAAACCGCAGGAAAGTTAGAGATTTATCAACTAGAAAAAAATGTTTCTGTGTTGGCAACGATTGCAGGTGTGGCGCCTATGATTGGCTTTTTAGGAACGGTAATCGGGATGATAGTTGCCATACATGCCATCGCGAATGCAGGCGGACAAATAGATATAAAAATGCTTTCTGATGGTTTGTACACCGCGATGACCACAACGGTTGGTGGCTTAATTGTAGGGATTATTGCCTATAGTACGTACAACCATTTGGTGGT
This sequence comes from Polaribacter sp. IC066, assembly GCF_007997085.1. Classification (GTDB taxonomy): domain Bacteria; phylum Bacteroidota; class Bacteroidia; order Flavobacteriales; family Flavobacteriaceae; genus Polaribacter. Next base: position 7,132 of record NZ_VORR01000056.1, on the reverse strand, counting down.
AAAAACAGATAAAGTAGTGTATCAAATGGAAGCGAAATCTGTAGAATTTTTAGATTTGTTAAATGAGCCTATGTAAAGTTATTCAGTAATTAAAAAAGTGATCTATGAAAACAGCATCTTTAAGTTATTTTATTATTGTCTGATAAAAGACGCAAGATTGCACGGCTTTTAGAAGCATTCAGCTTGAAGACAGGGAACCAAGACTTGATGCTAACGATCTGATACACAGCTATAATTTGAAATAAAACGCGCTACTTTATCTTTATGAAAGTATTTTCAAAATAGGAAGCTGTCATTTACAAAATTCGTAGCATCCTTTATTATAACAAGGTTTATCAAACTAATACATATTTTTAATCGGACACTAATGTATTTTAATCATCAAAAATGAATTTAAGAGGAAGAAATAAAGTAGACCCAGCATTCAATATGTCTTCTATGACAGATATTGTTTTTTTATTGTTGATATTCTTCATGCTCACATCAACATTAGTTACCGTAAGTGCTATTGATGTTTTATTGCCAAAGGCAGGCGGAAAAACCGAAAACAATACGTCTATAGCGGTTAGCATTTCTAACAAGTCGCTTTTTTATATTGATAAAACAGCGGTAAGTGCAGCAAGTTTAGAAAGTGAAATTTTAAAAAGTGTGGGTGCAGACAAAAAGAAAACAATTATTATTAGAGGAGATAAAGATGCGCCTTATAAAAATGTGATGAAAGTAATTGACATTGCCAATAAGAATAAATTGAAAATGATTTTAGCTGTAGAAGGCAAATAAAAAATTCCAATGGGTTTAAACCCCTTGGAATTGATAAAATAGAATATGCCAATATTAGAAACCAAACATAAAAGAAAATCAGCAAGCATTACAGCAATCATACTATTGTTGCTTTTGTTCGTTATATTTAATTATGGAATGACCTATTTAGATCCGCCAGAAGAATACGGTTTGGCAATCAATTACGGAGCTTCTAATATCGGAAGCGGAGAACCTGTAGAAAGAACTAAAAAAGTTGCGACCGCTAAAGTAGTAGAAAAAGAGAAGGTGGTTGAGGCGGTCAAAGAAACTCCGAAAGAACTTATAAAAGAAGATCTTATAACAGACGACGCTGCAAAAGAAGTTCCGGTTGTTGAGAAAAAAGAAGAAAAGAAAAAACCAGTAGAAGCCGTGGTTCAAAAAGAAGTACCCAAAGAAAAGCCTATACCCAAACCCTCAAAAGAAATTCAGGATGCTTTAAACAATTTATTAAACGGCAATTCATCAGACGGAAAACCAAAAGGTGAGGGAGATGACAAAAAAGAAGGGGTAAAAGGAAATGAAAAAGGAGATCCGAATGCGAACAAGTTCTACGGAAATACAGGAAGCGGTTCTGGAGGGAATTACAATTTAGCAGGCCGACAAGCTTTGTCTAAACCAATAGAGCAGCCCGATTGCCAAGAAGAAGGCATTGTGGTGGTGAGAATTACGGTTGATAAAAGAGGAAAAGTAATTAGTGCTGTTGCTGGGGTGCAAGGTTCTACAAATACTGCTGCCTGTTTATTAGAGCCTGCCAAAGAAGCTGCTTTAAGAACAACCTGGAACGCAGATAGCAACGCGCCTATAAACCAAACAGGAAGCATTATCTACAAGTTTTCTTTAACCAAATAAGCTCTTTTTTGTATCTCCATGACTGCTTTTAAAGCAAAAATTCAACTCAAATTAAATAGTATTTTTTTAGCTTATATATGACATACCAAGAAACATTAAATTGGATGTTTGCGCAGTTGCCAATGTATCAAAGAGTAGGCGAAATAGCATTCAAAAAAGATTTAACAAATATTGCTGCATTTTCAAAAGAGCTGCAGCATCCTGATAAAAAGTTCAAAACAATTCATGTAGCAGGCACCAATGGCAAAGGTTCAACATCGCATATGTTGGCGTCTATTTTACAAGAAGCGGGTTACAAAGTTGGTTTGTATACTTCGCCACATTTAAAGAGTTTTACAGAAAGGATTAGAATTAATGGTGCAGAGATTCCGAAACGAAAAGTTACATCGTTTATAACAAAGCATAAAGAGTTTTTAGAACAGCAAAAATTATCTTTTTTTGAGATGACGGTAGGGTTGGCTTTTGATTATTTTGCCAATGAAAAGGTAGACATTGCCATTATAGAAGTCGGTTTAGGCGGGCGGCTAGATTCTACCAACATCATAACGCCAGAACTTACTGTTATTACCAATATAGGATTGGATCATACACAGTTTTTAGGAGAAACCTTGCCTGAAATTGCTTTTGAAAAAGCCGGAATTATCAAAAAAACCATACCCGTTGTAATTGGAGAAAGACAGGCAGATGTAGAGCGTGTTTTTTATCAAAGAGCAAAAGAAAGCGATGCGAATATTGTCTTTGTTGCTGATGATATGAAAGCTTATCAGACGGATTTATTAGGTCATTATCAAAAATCAAACTCAAAAACAGCGGTAACGGCAATTCGGCAATTAAAAGGATTTCAAGTTTCTGAAGAAAACATCACCAAAGGATTGCTAAACGTGGTAAAAAACACCAATTTAAAAGGGCGATGGCAAATTTTACAAGAGCATCCGAAGGTAATTTGCGACACGGCTCACAACAAAGAAGGTTTAGTACTTGTTTTAGATCAACTCAAAAATGAAACCTACAACAAACTACATATGGTCTTGGGTTTTGTTTCAGATAAAAAGTTAGAAGACGTTTTAGGGCTTTTTCCTACAAATGCTACCTACTACTTTTGCAAGCCAAACATTCCGCGCGGACTCGATGCATCCATTTTACAAGAAAAAGCAACTAATTTTAAGTTAATAGGTAAAAAATACACCTCGGTTCAAAAGGCCTATCAAAAAGCTTTAAAGGATGCAAATCAGGGAGATATGATTTATATTGGCGGCAGTACGTTTGTGGTTGCAGAAATAATTTAAAAATAATTAAAAAAAAGTGCATTTTTATTTTGCTACATCTTAAATCCGTTATATATTTGCACCCGCCTAGGGCAATTAGCTCAGTTGGTTCAGAGCATCTCGTTTACACCGAGAGGGTCGGGGGTTCGAATCCCTCATTGCCCACCAAAGCAAAACCTCATCTTAATTGATGAGGTTTTTTTTATTTATAAGATAGATAAAATCCTTTTTTTGTAGCTTTGTAAACTAAAAATATGTTATTTTGAGTACTATTAGAATCGCAATTATTGGTTTGGGATATGTAGGTTTACCACTTGCTAGATTATTTGCTACAAAATACACTGTAGTTGGTTTCGATATCAATACAGAAAGAGTTGAAGAGCTAAAAAAGGGAATGGATGCTACACAAGAAGTTGCGAATCATTTATTGGCAGATGTTCTTAAAAGTGAATATTCTCAAGAAATCGGACTTTTTGTGACTTCAAATCCAGCGATTCTAAAAGAGTGCAACTATTATATTGTTACAGTTCCTACCTCTGTAGATAAAAATAATCAACCTGTTTTAACACCATTGCTATCCGCTAGTCATACCATTGCTACATACTTACAAAAAGAGGATATTGTTATTTATGAATCTACTGTATACCCAGGGGCAACCGAAGAAGATTGTATCCCTGTATTAGAAAAGGAATCAGGTTTAGTGTTTAATAAAGATTTTTTTGTGGGCTATTCTCCAGAACGCATCAGTCCTGGCGATAAAGTAAAAACCGTAGAACATATTATTAAAGTTACTTCTGGCTCTACTACAGACACTGCGCAGAAAGTAGATAATTTATACAAATCGGTAATCACAGCCGGTACCCATTTAGCTTCTTCTATAAAAATAGCAGAGGCATCAAAAATTATAGAAAATTGTCAGCGAGATATTAATATTGCTTTTGTAAATGAACTTGCTAAAATATTCAGTTTAATGAATATCAACACCAGCGAAGTTTTAGAGGCAGCCGCAACAAAATGGAACTTTCTTCCTTTTAAACCCGGTTTAGTTGGCGGTCATTGTATTGGGGTAGATCCTTTTTATTTAGCGCAAAAAGCACAACAATTTGGGTATTATCCAGAAATTATACTATCAGGAAGAAGATTAAACGATAGTATGGGGGCACATGTGGCTTCTGAAGTTGTAAAGTTGATGATTCATAAAGAGGTAAAAGTAAAAGGCGCAAAAGTATTGATTCTCGGCATTACCTTTAAAGAAAATTGTCCTGATACCAGAAATACAAAGGTAATCGATATGTATTTGTCACTAAAAAGTTATGGCGTTGCTATTGATGTGTATGATCCTTGGGCAAAGAAAGCAACGGTAAAAGACGAATATGATATTGATTTAATTCCCGAATTAAAGGATCATAAGTACGATGCTATTGTATTGGCAGTGGCACATCGACAGTTTGAAACCATTGATATTACGAAATTAAAAAAGAAGAAATCGGTGGTGTATGACATCAAGAATTTTTTAGAAACTAAAGATAAAAGTCTATAATGAAAAATTTTGCTTTAATAGGAGCTGCAGGTTATATTGCTCCGAGACACTTAAAGGCGATTAAAGATACGAAGAACGATTTACTTTGTGCTTTAGATCGATTTGATAGTGTAGGGGTGATGGATAGTTACTTTCCGAATGCAAATTTCTTTGTTGAATTTGAACGTTTTGATCGGCATATAGAAAAATTGAAAAGAAGCGGAGTGCTATTAGATTATGTGAGTATTTGCACACCTAACTATTTACACGACGCGCATATTAGAATGGCTTTAAGAAGCGGGGCAGACGCAATTTGCGAAAAGCCGTTGGTTTTAAATCCTTGGAATTTAGATGCCTTGATGGATATTGAAAAAGAATCCGGAAAAAAAGTACATACTATTTTACAGTTACGATTGCATCCAAGTATTATCGCACTCAAGAAAAAAATAGCTTTAGCGCATTCAGATACAAAATACGACGTAGATTTAACCTATATTACGTCGAGAGGAAAGTGGTACGATATTTCATGGAAAGGAGACGACAGCAAGTCGGGCGGAATTGCCACCAACATCGGGATTCATTTCTTTGATATGCTTTCTTGGCTTTTTGGAGAAGTTCAAGAAAATAAGGTGCATTTGCGAGAAAAAGACAAATCCGCAGGGTATTTAGAGTTTGAAAAAGCGCGGGTTCGTTGGTATTTATCCATAGATGAGAACTCCTTGCCCAACAGAATTCAAGAATTAGGACAAAGAACCTATCGCTCTATAACAGTGAATCATGAAGAACTTGAGTTTAGTTCTGGGTTTACAGAATTACACACCGATAGTTATCGACACATACTCAACGGAAAAGGTTTCGGCTTGGATGCCGCAATGGAGTCTATAAAAATAGCTCAAGAAATTAGAAACAATCCGATTGTAACACTCGGGGAAAAGCATCCTTTTTGTCCTTAGAGTTATAAATTATTCTTGTGTAATGAAAGAGCCAAGAAGCGAGAGGCGAGAGGCAAAAAGCGAGAGGCAAGAAGCGAAAAGCGAAAAGCGAAAAGCGAGCATCAAGACTTACCGCTAACGATAAAACAAACAGTTATCATTTAAAAGGAACTATTTTATCTTGATAAAGTTATTTTTAAAAAGGCAAGGTGTTCTTTAAAAACGTGCATAGTACTTGTTTTAGAGGGATTTATAAAATAAAAAATAGCTTGATTCGTACATTAGCGATAATACATATATATATTTGTAACAAACCAATTGAAAAGAAGAGCATATGAAAAAGAAAGCAATCATCGTTTCTGGGTACTTCAACCCAATCCATAAAGGACATTTAGAATACTTTAATAATGCGAGAGCACTAGCCGATGCGCTTTTTGTGATTGTGAATAGCGATTTACAAAGAGCACTAAAAGGCTCTAAAGAATTTCAAAAGGAAGACGAGCGTTTATTCATTGTTCAGAATATAAAAGCGGTAGATAAGGCAATTATCTCTGTAGATGAAGACAGAACGGTTTGTGCGTCCATTCAACATATTTTTGAAACTTACGGGCACGCATACGATTTAGGTTTTGCCAATGGTGGCGATCAAGATAATAACTCAATTCCTGAAGCACCAATTTGTAAAGAATTACATATTCAATTAATCGATGGCCTCGGAGATAAAATACAATCTTCTTCTTGGTTATTAAATAAAAAATAATGCTATGAGAGTGGGAATAACCTTTAGTTCATTTGATTTGTTTCATGCCGGACATGTAAAAATGTTAGAAGATGCAAAACAAGAGTGTGATTATTTAATTTGCGGTCTACAAACAGATCCAACAATAGATCGCCCAGAGAAAAATAGACCGATTCAATCTGTCGTAGAAAGATACATTCAGTTAAAAGGCTGTAAATATGTAGATGAAATAGTGCCTTATGCAACAGAACAAGATTTAGAAGATGTTTTACGTTCTTTTAAAATTGATGTGCGGATTATAGGTGACGAATATGCTACAAAACCATTTACGGGTCGCGAGTACTGCGAAAAATCGGGGATAGACCTTTTTTATAACAAAAGAGAGCATCGTTTTTCTAGCAGCATGCTGCGCAAAGAGGTTCAAGAAAAAGAGAATTTAAAGAATAAGAAATAAAGAATGCTTTAGCTGTCGCTTTCGATAGTGCTTTAAAAAACTTGTTGTGCTGTAGAACGGTAAAAAAAGTTAATTGAAACTTGTTTCGATTAACTTTTTTTTGTGGACTATAATCTCAAAAAAAGAGCTGCAAGAATTTGCTTATAATTAGAAAATAATTTGATGTATGCCGCCATTTATACGATCTGATAGAAAACAGCACTTTTCATGTCTTACTTTTTAAAAGCAAACCCGAAGTTTCGGAATATAGCATTCACAATCTAAACCCGACATATGATAATTTTAGTAAGAATTCAAAAGATAGGAAGCGGTTACCTGTCCTACAACCCTTTTGCGGTCTGGACACGATAGCGAAATATCTTGTAGAATGCAATAAAATTATCAGAAGTCTAGATTTTTGTTTCTTGGAATTTATCTTGAGCGAAGTCGAAAGGTCAATGGAAAATAAAAATGAATAAAATTGTAAGACAATTTTAAAGTATAATTACTTCGAGGTTAATAATGGTTCGTGGTTCGTGTTTCGTGGTTCGATGTTCGTGGTTGGTGGTTGGTTTCGCGATAGTTAGTCGATGG
>NZ_VORR01000055.1 GCF_007997085.1 Polaribacter sp. IC066 | reverse complement strand
ATCACACACTTATCAACCGATGTGCATAAACAACTGCTTTTTTTGAAATAGAATGACTAAAAATAAAAAATTGTGGATAAAATAAATCAAATTGTTAACAACCACTAAACATCCGCTGAATAGTTACAGAATATTTAGAAACTGATGTGAACGTAAAAGTTGCTAAATTTAAGAATAATGCTGGTATTATTGGTGCTGCTATGTATGCTAGCACAGCGGGGAAATAAGATTTTGAATTTCATCAACAAAATATGAATATTAGAAGTTATATATTTATTTCATTTTTTCTATTTGCCTGCACCAATAAAAAAGTTGATAGCAAGAGAGTACCCTCTATTTTAGTTAAAAAAGAAAAAATAAAAGATGCGATCATTAAAAAAGAGAATACTCTTTTGATTGTAACCCATGATTACGACTACGAACTAAATTATTATGGCATTATCTTACATGAGTATTTATTAAAAGACACTGTTTTGAGTTCAAGTAAACGTGCTATAAGCTTCGGACCCTACAAAGATGTTTTAATGGGGGGTAAATATAGTTCTGCAGGTGCTAACTATCCCGTGCAAGTAAACTTTAATGAAAACAAAGTCTTCATGTCAATTTATAAAGCAGATGAAATGGAAGGCATATTTGATTATAATAAGATTTTAGAATACAACGTTAAAAACGATTCTATAAAGGAAATTGTTTCGTTTTCAGATTACTTTAATTCATGGTCTTTATCGACCTATAATAACAAAATATATGGTTTTGATCATACCAGTAAGGCGTTCATTTCAATTAGTCTAAATAATTTAGAAATTGACACTCTTTACGTTTCTAACTCTAGTTTTGATGAAATAGAATACCATTACAATAAGAATCAATTTCTTGATATTATAGCATTTAATAGAGAAAATGGAGTGATTAAATTTAATATTGACTTTGTTACGAATAAACTCAATAAAACAATTTTGTATCCTTTAAAATCTTTTTCTAGCTATCGCAAAGGCATCGCTATTGGAACCTATAAAGACTTTAGCAGTAACACAGAAGAATTAACACTTTATAATGGCTCCAATAAAAAATCAGTTCCATTCGATTTTAAAAACTTTAACACACATTGGATCAATGATTCGGAGTTTCTAGTCATTAAACAAGATGAAATTCAAAAAATAGATACAAATCTAGAAGTAGTGGATGTATTTAAACGTGAAAAAATACACATTATTGATGTTACAACTGATTTTATACTAATTTCTTATTTTATGGAAAATGAAGAAAAAGTTGGTTTACTCGACTTTGATTTTAAAAAAATTATTGATATTCCGAATATCCTGCCTGAAGATATTGTTCTAATTAAAGACAACTAAAAACACCAAACTTATTGTTCGTATTTCCGTTTAAAAAAATAGATACGCAAAACAATCTGTTTTAATTGCATAAACTTAATACCCAAAAGGGTAGAACTAACAATAAAAAACTATATTTATACTCAAAAAGGTATCGTAATGAAATATACATCACTAAATGATTTTGTAAGATTAAAAAGAAAATCTTTGAGAATGACCTAAAAGAGATGTCTGAAAAATCTAGTAAGGGAATTCGCTTTATTAGAGAACTAGAGCAAGGTAAAGAAACACTAAAATGGATAAAGTAAATGAAGAACTTTGTTTATTTGGCTTTGAATTAGGTGCATTAGAATCCCCGAAAATCAATAACAAAAATGAAAAAAGCGAAAGTTTTTATGCCTAAAAGTTGACCAGAAAAACTTTTTGAAGATGATGGAGGTTTTCATTTCTGTTACGAGAACAATTACCTGTAAAGTAAAAATCTAAAAGCAATTAATTTTACGCTTTTTCTTAAATCATCAAAATATTTAAGTAAAATTTTATTTTTTATTGATGGGTTAATTCCTAGAAGATGGCTTTTAGATATTGAAAAAAAACTGGAAATTTGACGTTAAAGATAGAATGAGCATTTTACTGGTTACCTGTAATAATTGTATTGGTGTAGTTTAAATGGAATTATTAACGATAAATAATGATGCATAAATGTTTATTATGTTACCAAGAAAAAACCCAAAATAAATTTATAGGTTATGAATTTCATAGATGTGGTAGTAAAAAAATATTTGGAACAATAGTCCGCCAATTTTAGAATATAGACAGAATAAAATATTTAGATTAGCTGAAAAATTATAAAAAACCATCACCGGCGTTCAACCAAAGCTTTCTTTAAGCACAGTTAAAACTGACGAAAACCCTGCAACAGAAAACTTACGATTGTTGATTTATTTAGAGGCTATATTTTAAGACCTCAAACAGAATTTTACGAACAACTGCATGAAATTGAACATTTAACAATCCATCTTGCTAAAATATCTAACATAAAAACAGTAAAACATTCTCTGAAACGGTTAAAATCAGGACATCTAGCATATCTCACAAAGAGAATTGACAGCTTAAAAAATAATAAATTACACTTGGCAGATATGTGTCAATTATCAGAAAGGCAAACTGAACATAAATACAAAGGTTCTCATGAGCAAATTGCAAAAAAAAAATTAAAGCATTTTCAAAGGATCCTGGTTTTAATATCGTAAACTTTTATGAACTTGTATTATTTTTTTTAACAGGTAACAATGATATGCATCTAAAACATCTCTCTTTATTAAAAAACACAGAACTTCATTATAACCTATGTTCTGCTTATGATCTGTTAGCATCAGAATTAGTCGTTGAAGCCGATGAGGAAGAGTTAGCCTTAAACCTTTATGGTAAAAATAACATGAAAATATTTTTTAATTGCTGTGCAAAAAAGTGAAATAAATGATAAAACTATTGATAACGTTTAAAAATAATTACGAAATTGGAAAATAAATGGCGTCATTTTATTGATATGAATTTTCTCACTAAAGCTTACAAAGAAAGTTATCATCTTATAATTATTAAAAAATTTAAACAATTAGATCTCCATTAAAATGCAACCTACTACCCTATTTTACATTCTAATAGCAATTATCAGCATCAGTTTTATTATTGATAAAATTTTAGACGGTTTAAATTCAAAACATTTTGATGATAAAATTCCCGATAAATTAGCCGATGTATATGATGAAGCTGCTTATAAAAAATCTCAAGCTTATAAAAAAACCAACGAGAAATTCTCTAATTTAACAGCCACTTTTTCAATTGTTTTAACGTTAAGTTTTTTCTTTGTTGATGGTTTTAAATATGTTGATGATTTTGCGAGAGGTTTTACAGGCAACCCTATTTTGGTTGCTTTAATTTTCTTCGGAGTCATTATGTTGGGTTCAGATATTTTAACAACCCCGTTTTCTTATTACCAAACTTTTGTGATTGAAGAGAAATTTGGATTTAATAAAGCTACCAAAAAAATATTTTGGCTTGATAAAATAAAAGGTTGGTTGATGAGCATTGTTTTAGGTGGCGGAATTTTATCACTAATTATTTGGTTAAATCTTTTTGCAGGCGCAGATTTTTGGATATATGCTTGGGTTTTCGTTGCCGGTTTTTCTTTAGTAATGAACATGTTTTATGCAAAACTAATTGTTCCTTTATTCAACAAACAAAAACCTTTAGAAGCTGGCGAATTAAAATCTGCCATAGAAAACTACGCACAAAACGTAGGTTTTACCTTAAATAATATTTTTGTGATTGACGGTTCAAAACGATCGACCAAAGCAAATGCCTATTTTTCTGGTTTTGGTTCGCAAAAAAGAATTACGCTCTACGATACTTTAATAAACGATTTAGAAACAGCCGAAATTGTTGCTGTTTTAGCCCATGAAGTTGGCCATTATAAAAGAAAACACATCGTTTTTAATTTAATATCTTCCATCTTACTAACCGGTTTAACCTTATTTGTTTTATCGCTTTTTATAAATTCTTCTCTTTTATCAGAGGCACTAGGCGTTGCTATTCCTAGTTTTCATATTGGTTTAATTACATTCGGAATTTTATATACCCCAATATCAGAAATTACGGGTTTGTTTATGAATTATATGTCTCGTAAATTTGAATACCAAGCAGATAATTATGCGAAAGAAACTTTTGAGGCTGCTCCTTTAATTACATCACTCAAAAAATTATCAAAAAATAGTTTGAGTAACTTAACACCACATCCTGCCTATGTTTTTATGCATTATTCACATCCTACTTTGTTAGAGCGCATAGAAAATCTAGAAAAATAAGATATAATTTCATTCGCTAAATGACGTTTTTTGAAACGGATTTCACAGATTTACAACGCAAACAAGAATCTGTAAAAATCAGGTATTCTATGTCACTTTTTTATCCGAAGAAAAAAAATACAGGTTAATGAAATTTGCCTCTTTTTTAAAGCTGGCTAATTTTTATCCAAAAAAAACAATCAAAAAAATTAATGCAATCTTTTAAAATTATTTCTTTTCAAATCATAATTCGTGTCAATTCATTTTATCAAATTTAGAAACCTTTATGCTTGGCTGTTAAAATAGTTATTCATAAATTCACTTTACGTATAATTAAACTCTAGATTGTAGCCTATGCAGTACACAGCAACCATAGAAGAAGAAAATAAGGAGATCACCAAGCGGTACAAAGATCTGTTAAAAGGCACGTATGAAGTTTTATCAAAAGAAGATAAAGAACTCATTAGAAAGGCCTTTGATATTGCTGTAGATGCGCATTCTAAACAACGCAGAAAAACGGGCGAACCTTATATTTATCATCCTATTGCTGTGGCAAAAATTGTTGCCATGGAAATTGGTTTAGGCGCTACCTCTATTGCCGCTGCTTTATTGCATGATGTGGTAGAAGATACCGAATACACCATTGATGATATGGAACATTTGTTTGGTGAAACCATTGCAAGAATTGTAAATGGTCTCACTAAAATATCGCGTTTAAACAAAGAACAAGACGCCTCTATACAAGCAGAGAATTTTAGAAAAATGCTCTTAACTTTGCATGATGATGTAAGAGTTATTTTGATAAAAATTGCAGACAGGTTGCATAATATGCAAACCATGGATGCTATGCCAGCACACAAACAAGTAAAAATAGCGTCAGAAACATTATATATTTATGCGCCTTTAGCACATAGATTAGGTTTGTATAATATTAAAACTGAATTAGAAGATTTAGGCTTAAAATACACCGAACCAGAAGTTTTTAATAGCATTGTTGCAAAGCTTAAAGCCAGTAAAGAAGAGCAGCAAAATTATTTAGCACGCTTTACAGAAACCCTTAAAAGTGGTTTAGATAAAGAGAAATTTTCTTTTGAAATAAAAGGTAGATTCAAATCTATTTATTCCATCAAAAGAAAAATGTTAAAACAAAATGTTACGTTTGATGAAGTTTTTGATAAATATGCAATTCGTATAATTTTTAAACCAATTTCTGAAGACGAAAAACACGATGCCTGGAAAATATATTCTATTGTAACCGACAACTTTAGACCCAATCCTGCCCGTTTAAGAGATTGGATTTCGCAACCAAAATCTACAGGTTACGAGGCGCTGCACATTACTGTTGTAGGTCCAAATGCGCAATGGGTAGAAGTTCAAATTCGTTCTGATCGTATGAATGAAATTGCAGAAAAAGGATATGCAGCGCATTTTAAATACAAACAAGGGGAAGAAAACGAAAGTGGCTTAGAAGGTTGGTTAAACAAGTTAAAAGAAACATTAGAAAGTCAGAATATTAATGCCGTAGATTTTGTTGAAGATTTTAAACTGAATTTATATTCAAAAGAAATCTATGTTTTTACGCCCAAAGGAGAATTAAAATCATTGCCTAAAGACGCATCTGCGTTAGATTTTGCTTTCTCAATTCATACAGATGTAGGTTTAAAATGCCGAGGCGCAAAAGTAAATGGTAAGCTAGTTCCTTTAAGTTATACCTTAAAAAGTGGAGACCAAATTGAGGTAATTACCAGTTCTACAAACAAACCAAATTCTAGATGGTTAGATTTTGTCATTACCGCAAGAGCAAAAACCAAAATTAGAGCGGCTTTAAAAGACGAAGAAAAATTAATTGCCGAAGAAGGAAAAGCCATATTACTGCGAAAATTACGTCATTTAAAAATTACTTTTAATGAAAAATCGGTGAACGAATTAGTTATCTACTTTAAATTACGAACAAGTTTCGATTTATTTTATCGTTTTGGTAACGGTGCTATAGACAACACTCAATTAAAGGCATTTGTATCTCAACGAAATAGTACCATTTTAAACTTCTTTAAAACGAAGTTAAGAAGAAGTTCATCGACCAATAAAATTGCAGAAAACACAGAAGAAGTTACCAATAAATATGATGCTTTAGTTTTTGGTAAAGAAGAAGAAAAATTAGATTATAAACTGTCTAAATGCTGCAATCCTATTCCGGGTGATAAAGTTTTCGGTTTTATAACCATCAATGATGGCATTAAGGTGCATAAAAAAAATTGCCCAAATGCAATTTCACTGCAATCTAATTACGCATATCGTGTAATGCTTGCAAAATGGATAGACTCTACAAAGCAAGACTTTAAAATAGTTTTACACATTAACGGTGTTGACAATAGTGGTATTGTAAATAATGTAACCCGCATAATTTCTAGTAATATTGGGGTTATTATTCACAGTATTAATATTTCTAGTGATGAGGGTGTTTTTGATGGTAAATTATCATTAAGTGTAAAAAATAGTTCGCAACTAAATAAGCTCATACAGCGCATACAAAAAGTAGACGGTGTAAAAACAGTAGAGCGTGTTAATAGAATGTAATATCATTTTGTAAAAAGTAGATGTTTAATGAGAAATAACTGTAAATTTGTTTTTCGTAAAAATTAAAACCATGAGTAATTCTCTTGAAAACCAAGAAGTCGTTAAAAAAGTTTTTACCTCTTACTTACAAGAGCATAAGCACAGAAAAACACCTGAGCGGTATGCCATACTTCAGGAGATTTATGATGCTGAAGAACATTTTGATATAGAATCTTTATATATTAAAATGAAAAACAAGAATTATAGAGTAAGTAGAGCTACCTTATACAATACCATAGATTTATTATTAGACTGTAATTTGGTTAGAAAACACCAATTTGATGGCCAATCAATGGCGCGTTATGAAAAAAGCTATTTTGATAAAAACCACGATCATGTAATTTTTACAGATACGGGTGAAGTAAAAGAGTTCTGTGATCCCAGAATTCAAGTGATCAAAAAAACAATAGAAGATATTTTTGATATTGACATTAATAGTCATTCGCTTTATTTTTACGGAACGGCTAAAAAGAAAGAGTAAGCAATATTCAGTAAGCAGTTTTTAGTAGCTGTTTAAAAATAAAAGATTAAAAATTTAATAATTACACAATAAAATAATGGCTGTAGATTTATTACTAGGATTGCAATGGGGAGATGAAGGAAAAGGTAAAATTGTAGATGTTTTAACGAATAATTACGATATTATTGCACGTTTTCAAGGAGGACCAAATGCAGGACATACCTTAATTTTTGATGGTTTTAAGCATGTTTTACACACAATTCCTTCTGGTATTTTTCATAAAACAGCTTTAAATGTTGTTGGAAATGGTGTTGTTATAGACCCTGTTATTTTTAAAAAAGAACTAGAAAATTTAGACAAGCATAACATTGATTATACGTCTAGATTACTAATTTCTAGAAAAGCACACTTAATTTTACCAACGCACAGATTATTAGATGCCGCCTCTGAAACGTCTAAAGGAAAAGCAAAAATTGGTTCTACATTAAAAGGAATTGGTCCGACATATATGGATAAAACGGGTAGAAACGGAATGCGTGTTGGAGATTTAGAGCTAGAAAACTGGAAAGAAAAGTATGACGCTTTAACAGAAAAGCACTTAAAAATGTTAGCATTTTTCGATGTTCAGATTGACTACGATTTAACGGAATTAGAAGCTGAATTTAGAAAAGGCATTGATAAACTAAAAACATTAGAGTTCATTGATAGCGAAGAATTTTTAAACCAAGCCATTAAAAATAAAAAAACAATTTTAGCAGAAGGCGCACAAGGTTCTTTATTAGATATTGATTTTGGTACCTATCCTTTTGTAACATCTTCTAACACAACTGCCGCAGGTGCTTGTACTGGTTTAGGAGTTGCACCAAATAGAATTGGTGATGTCTTTGGCATCTTTAAAGCCTATACCACAAGAGTGGGTTCAGGTCCTTTTCCTACAGAGTTATTTGATAAAGATGGCGAAGATATGGCAAGAATTGGTCATGAGTTTGGCGCTACAACTGGCAGACCAAGACGTTGTGGATGGTTAGATTTAGTCGCCTTAAAATATGCCGTAGATATTAACGGGGTTACACAGCTAATGATGATGAAAGGTGATGTACTTTCTGGTTTTAAGACTTTAAAAATATGTACTTCTTACAATTATAAAGGAAACGAAATTACCCATTTACCCTTTAATATAGAACCAGAAAATGTATCTGTAAATTACACAGAGTTTAAAGGTTGGGAAGATGATTTAACAGCCATGACTTCTGCAGAGCAACTGCCAAAAAACTTAATGGACTATGTAGCTTTTATTGAAAAAGAAACAGGGGTTCCTGTATCTATTGTTTCTGTTGGACCAGATAGAAAGCAAACCATTAATCGATAGTTTAAATAAAACATAAAATTAAAAAGCATCTTTTACAATGTAAGAGATGCTTTTTTATGAGCTAAAATTAATGGCTTATAATTTTTCTATTTTTAAACCAATTAAAACCAATTTTTCATGCTCAACTGCAAGCAAATTTAACAGTGCTTCCTTATTATGAACAAAGGTTTGTTTTTGATTTTTAAATAAATTATTATAATATAAAACACCTACTTCTAAATTCTTCGTAAACTTTATTAAAGATCGAAATTGTTTTTGATCAAAATTTATTTTTATACTGCCAACTTTTTCTTCTAGAAGGGCAATATAAAGAGATAATTCTTTGATGAATATATTTGGTCTGTCCGTTCTCGTTAACATACTTTTCCGACCATAAATATGATCTGTGATTGCACGCAAACTCACTATTTTATCATAATAAGCCATATTTGGCCCCGGACAAACAGCAACACCCATGCCTGTTTTCTTTGTACTCATATTATTTAAAATAAGGGTTGATGTACTTAAACCAACGCAAATACAAGATTTTTCTGTGATTGCATTATATTTTTGTTTTTTTTCATTTTTAGATAAAGCTAACGTATCTAATTGTTTTAGTTTTAAATGTTGATATTCTCTAGAAGCGGTGCATAAACCAGTATCTTTAAATTCATAATTTAAAGCAATAAATTTATTAGGACATGAGCTACCTGGTCTTTTTTTTCCTATAAGATGCTGCTTTTCTGCATCTTTTGTATTTCCTTTCAGTGTATTAAAAGGGACTCCCAAGGGCGATGAATTGCTTAAATACAAATCTTCTTCTCTTGCTTTTGCTAGTTTTTGCATAGTTTTTTCATCTACACTTGTTGCCTCGGGAACCAATAAAAATGGACTTCCCCAACCTACAGAATCTAGTTGATATTCTTCCATTAAAAAAGAATGTTCTTCAGCTGTGCCAACACCACCTTGTGTTGTGATTTTTAATGCGAACTCATTTTTTGGCAAAACTTTGTTTGCCTCATTTAAAGCTTGCATCAGTAATTTTTGAGTCTCACTTTTTAAAATTTCTTTGTTTTCTTTAAACTCTGTTAAAACGGGACCTAATAAAAAACCATCGGTTGCAAATGCATGACCACCGCAATTTAAACCAGATTCTATTCTATACTCGCTGACCCACAAACCTTTTTTTGCAAGAAATTTTCCTTGTATAAACGCAGATCTATAGTCGCTTACTTTTAGAGTAATCTTCTTTTTAATATATCCGTTTTCATCAGGAAAAAAATCATTAAATTTACTGATATAAGAATATAACCTTGGATTCATACCCGCAGAAAGCACCAAAGAAGATGCTAAATTACTATCTGCAAAGCCTCTTAACGCTGCGTGAGCGTCATTATATTCAATAGGTAATAATTCTTTATTTTGATAGTTTGCTTTGTCTACCTTCGTCATTATATTCACATCAATAGCACCCATTTTTAAATTAGTACGAACCCAATCTTTTACCGTAAAAAAATCGACATTTTCTTCTGTAAGTTTCATAAACTCCTTTTTTAAAGCAGAATATTCTGGTAACATATCTACATACTCTTTTAAAGCCTTACTTTTTACTGATGTAATATTCTTTAATTGATTAAATTTAGCCTCGGTTTGTTCTTGTAAAAAATTTAAATAAGAGGTAATTCTTTTCGCTCTAAAATCATCAACTTTATCTGATATTTCTTGATACGGAACCTCAAATTTTTCGCTGTAAACCTTTCGCATTTTTTCTATCAGAATATCATCAACCAAAGAAATTACGGAATCGATGCCGTATTGCGCAACTTTTAAAGGCGAATCTATTGTAAATCCAATTCCCATTACAGGAATATGAAATGAATGTATATTTTTCATTATTTATTGTAAGTTTAACTGTTTATCCATTCGGCGAAAAGTACTCCTATTTACTATTCTAAAATATGACTTTTATCACTTTACAGTAGACTAGTAAAAGAAAAAAAATGAGACATAATCCCAAAAAAAATGAGTATTAAAATAATTTTAACACTCATTTTTTTAGCACTCTTTATACTTTTTATTGCCGCTATTTTTTCTCTAAAATAATTATAAAAAGGTTTTATTTTTTAGTTAAAAAACATCAATTGAAAGCGGGAAATAGTGTGACTAACTTTCCCACTCGTCAAGAACTTCATTAGCAAATTGATTGCATTGGTCTAAAGTTTCTTTGATGTGATTTAAAGTAGTTTTTGGGTTTATCAAACACATTCTTATAACAACCTGATTTTGTAAAACTGTTGTCACTAAGAGAGCTTCTTGCGATGCAACCACCCGAGCAGAAACTTCTTGGTTTAATTTATCTAGTTTTTCATTAGATAAGTTTAAACCTAAAGGATTGTATCTAAAATTAATAATCGCTAATGCAGCAGGAGAAACTATTTCCCAATTTTTACTTTTTCTTAAGAGATCTTCGGTTTTTTCTGCTAAATCAATATTATAAGAAATAGCTGCTTTAAAAGTTTCTAAACCATAGGTTTTAATAGACATATAAAACTTTAAAGCTCTAAACCTTCTTGTTAATTGAATGCCATAATCATAAAAATTAATTTCAGATTCATTGCCTTCAATATCTCTCAAGTATTCTGGTTTTTCGCTAAAAGTATTGCTTAACCAAGAAGCATCTTTTACCAACAAACACCCAATTTCATAAGGTTGAAAAAACCATTTATGCGGGTCTACAGTTAAAGAATCTGCACGTTCTATTCCTTGTAAAATTTTACTTCCTTTTTCTGATAAAATTGCAGCACCTCCATAAGCAGCATCAATGTGAAACCACAGGTTTTCTTTTTCACAAATATCTGCTAATGTGTACAAAGGATCTACAGTTCCTGTATTTGTTGTACCTGCAGAAGCGATGATGCAAAAAGGTTTTTTTCCTTGTAATTGATCTTTTGCAATTTCATTTTTAAGTTTATTAATACTTATCTTAAACTCTACATCTGTCGGTATAATTTTAATTTGTTCTTTTTTAAGCCCTAAAATTCTAATGGCTTTAATGTTTGAAGAATGCGCTTGATCTGATAAGTAGATGATTGCTTTAGAAAAATCATCACCACATTTTATTCTTCTGGCTGCTGCTAAAGCCGTTAAATTAGCAATAGAACCTCCACTTGTAAAAATACCGCCCCCTTTAGTTACAGGGAAATTAAACATTTTTAACAACCAATTTATAGTAACAATTTCTAATTCTGCTGCTGCGGGAGAAACAATCCAACCACCAGAAAAAATATTAAATCCTGTTGCTAAAGAATCTGCCATGGTACTAATAAAATTACTTGGCCCTGGAACAAAAGAAAATGCTTTTGGATGGCTAGTTATATTACTATTCGGTATCACTTTATCCATAACAAAGTCTAAAACCTTGTCCGCTGGCATTCCTTTTTCAGGTGCCTCCTGCAAAAAAATGGTATCCATTTCTTCTCTAGAAGCAGTGGTTACAGGTTTTTTATTTTCGATTTCGTTGTAATGTTCAGCTATTAAATCAACAATTTTATAGCCATAAGTTTTCATTTCTTCTAATGATATATCAAAAAATGGTTTCATTATTTTATTTTTTACAAAACTACAAGATGTTACTAACCTAGTAAGGGTAATAACAAGTTATTTCAAAGAAACAGTTCACGCCCCCAAACCATTACCTAACCTTTATATTCTTTATAAGAAAAAAAGCTTGAAACAAAAAGATCAGAAAAAAAAGCCAAAGGAAGTTCTGCATGTCGGAAAGGAAGTTTAGTTCCGCTCTTTTTTTTAAATGAACAACCTCGAGGCAGAGCCATCGAGGTATCAAGCTGAAAAAAACCTTATTTTTAGTTTGATGAAAACCCAGGTTTTCAAACTTTCCTCTTGACCACCGACGCAGAGCGTCGGGGAATTCTATCGATTAAAAACTAAAATTATATTCTTGCAATTTATTCTTCTTCCGAATTCAAGTAAAGTTTTAGAAAAGCACAATTTTAATAGCAATCTAAAAACAACACTCAAAAAATTAGGTTCGTTTAAAAAAGCTTCAAAAGTTAATTATTTCAACTTTCACTTTTCTTTAATAGCCAGCAATAATCTTTTCATTATTTTTGTAGCAAAACAAATATATTGAAAAAAATATTTTTTTTAGTACTATTTAGCATACCCTTCATCTCTTTTTCTCAAGAAGAAAAGAAACTAGTGTATTATGCTGAACAGCAAGATACCGATGAAGAAAAATACCCTGGGGCTACCATGCTTTTAGGAAAGGTAAAAATGGTACAAGATGGTATTGTGTTAACCTGCCAACAAGCCCTGTTTTATAAAAAACAAAACTTCTTTAAAGCCATTGGTAATGTACTTATTAAACAAGGAGATACTATTACGCAAACTAGTGATTATGCAGATTATGATGCCAACTCTAAACAAGCACTTTCTTGGGGTAACGTAGTTTTAAAAGATCCTACAATGACGTTAACAACAGACACTTTACAGTTTGACAGGATCAATCAAAAGTTATATTACCAAAGTTATGCAACGATTAAAGACACTACAAACACCTTAAAAAGTAAATACGGTAATTATTATTTAGAAGACAAAAAATTTACAGCAACAACTAGAGTAACGGTTACAAACCCTAAACACACATTAGTATCTAATCATTTAGATTATTACAGTACGTCAGGAATTACGTATTTGTACGGCCCATCTACCATTACAAATACCGAAAATGAAAATAAAATTTACTGCGAAAAAGGTTTTTATAATACCAAAACAGATATTTCTCATTTTACCAAAAATGCCAAACTTTTTCTAAAAGAAAGAACCGTTGAAGGCGATAGTTTGTATTATGATAAAAATAGAGGCTTTGCTTCAGCAACCAATAATATACAGGTAATTGACACCATTCAAAACTTTATTACCAAAGGAAATTATGCTGAATTATTTGAGCTAAAAGATTCCTTGTACATCATTAAAAAGGCAGTCGCTATTTCTATCATCGATAAAGATTCTATGTTTATTCATGGAGATACTTTATTAGTAACTGGTAAAACAGATAAAAGAATCGTTAGAACCTATCATAATGTAAAAATATTTAAATCTGATTTACAAGGAAAGTGCGATTCTATTTTCACCAATCAAGCAACAGGCTATACCAAAATGTATAGAAACCCTGTAATTTGGTCTGACAGAAATCAGATTACTGGAGATAGTATCTACTTACAATCGAATGTAGAAACAGAAAAATTAGATTCTTTAAAAGTGTTTAACAACTCTTTTATCATTTCTAAAGATTCTTTATCAGACAACAATTATAATCAAATTAAAGGTCGTAATATGTTTGGTAAGTTTGAAGAAGGTAAGTTAAAAACCCTGCTTGTAAAAGGAAATGCAGAATCTATCTATTTTAATAGAAATGAAGAAACACAAGTTTTAGAAACGATTACCAAAGAAATTTCTAGCAATATTGAATTCACATTAGAAGCCGGAGTGATACAATCTATCAAATATTTAAAGGCTTCAGATGGCAAAACATATCCGCCATCTTTATTACCAGAAGATGTGCAAAAATTAAAAGGTTTTATTT
Organism: Polaribacter sp. IC066; assembly: GCF_007997085.1. Classification (GTDB taxonomy): domain Bacteria; phylum Bacteroidota; class Bacteroidia; order Flavobacteriales; family Flavobacteriaceae; genus Polaribacter. The sequence goes on along the minus strand of NZ_VORR01000055.1, from coordinate 12,415 downwards.
GGCGAGAAGATGAGCAACCTAAAAAAATGGAAGACATCTTTATAAGAGATACCAATGAAGAAAAACCACCATTAAAAAAGAAAACTTTAGAAAAACCCGCTTTACCTCTAGATCCTATAAAGGGAAAAAAAAAGAAAAAAGAATCTTCAATTTCAAAAATAGGTCAATAAGTTGAAAGAAGATTTTTATACATACCAGGCTCAAACCACACCTCATCCGTTGGCAATAGAAATTTCTCATGCAAAAGGAAGTTATATTTATGACACAAAAGGTAAAAAGTATTTAGATTTTGTTGCAGGTGTTTCTGCCAATAGTCTTGGTCATAACCATCCTAAAGTTTCTGAAGCTATTAAAAATCAGGTAGATAGTTATACACATGTAATGGTGTACGGAGAGTTTATTCAGCAGCCACAAGTAGCGCTTTGCAAAATATTGGCTGCCACCCTACCCGGCACTTCAGCAGCTGTTTATATTACTAATTCTGGCACAGAAGCCACAGAAGGGGCCTTAAAATTAGCCAAAAGAGTTACAGAAAGATCAGAAATTATTGCGGCCAAAAATTCGTATCACGGCAATACACAAGGCGCTATGAGTGTTTCTGGTGTAGAAAGACAAAACCAAGCGTTTAGACCTTTAATTCCGGGTGTTAAGTTTATTGCTTTTAATTGCGACTATTGTTTAGAAAAAATAACCACAAAAACGGCGGCAGTTATTTTAGAAACCATTCAGGGTGGTGCTGGTTTTATAGAATCTCGAAATGAGTATTTATCCAAAGTAAAAAAACGTTGCCAAGAAGTTGGAGCACTATTGATATTAGATGAAATTCAAACGGGAATCGGTAGAACAGGAACTTTCTGGGGCTTTGAAAATTACAACGTAATACCTGATATTATTATTACGGGCAAAGGTTTAGGTGGTGGTATGCCTATTGGTGCTTTTATTGCTTCTTTTGAGCATATGAGTTTACTAAAAGACAACCCAAAATTAGGACATATTTCTACTTTTGCAGGCCATCCAGTAATTGCCGCTGCAGCTTTAGCAACGGTCACAGAAATTCTTGAAAAAGAGTATCTATCAGAAAGTTTACGCAAAGAAAAAATTATAAGAGAACAATTACAACATCCGGCTATAAAAGAAATTAGAGGCAAAGGTTTAATGCTGGTAGCGCTTGTTGAAACGGAAGAACTAGCCGCAAAAATTATATTAAAATGTCTTGAAAAAGGTTTAATTTTATTTTTTCTTTTGTTTGAAGGCAAAGCCATGAGAATTACACCTCCACTTACCATAACCGATGAAGAACTTATAGAAGGCTGCGCCATTATTTTAGAAACCATAGACGAAGTACTTTAAATATTTTTATTTCCTTCCTTTTTAATACCATTTTAAAAAAGTGGTTTTTCCTGTTTATTGTATAAATCGAAAGATGTATCTTTCTGAAAATTATACAGGTACCCTCATCCCTCGCCATTATACATACCATAGTATCGTTTTAATGAACTAACAAAACCTTCTTTAAACTATGGAATTAATAATCGAAAATTTAAGTAAAACCTATTCAAACGGTGTTCAGGCACTAAAAGATGTTTCTCTAACAATCCCGCAAGGAATGTTTGGTTTACTAGGCCCTAACGGTGCAGGAAAATCATCCTTAATGAGAACTTTAGCCACTTTACAACAAGCAGATACTGGTTCTGTAATGTTAGGGGATCTAGATATTTTAAAGGATAAAGCTAAAGTTAGAGAAATTTTGGGTTATTTACCACAAGAGTTTGGCGTGTATCCTAAAGTAAGTTCTTATAATATGCTAAGCCATATTGCCGCTTTAAAAGGAATTTCTAGCAAAGGCGAAAGAAAAGATTTAGTAGAATCTTTATTAACTAAAACAAATCTTTGGCATGTGCGTAATAAAAGTTTAGGCACTTATTCTGGCGGAATGAAACAACGATTTGGCATTGCACAAGCCCTAATTGGTGATCCGAGATTAATTATTGTTGATGAACCTACGGCGGGTTTAGATCCTGCAGAAAGGGTTCGTTTTCATAATTTATTAAGCGAAATTGGCGAAAATACCATCGTAATTTTATCAACACATATTGTAGAAGACATTTCTAATTTATGTAATAATATGGCAATTATTTGTTTAGGAGAAGTCGTTGCAAAAGGAAACCCTGCTACTTTAGTTGAAGGCATTAAAGGCAAAATTTGGAAAAAATCGATTGAAAAAGTAGCACTTGAAAAGTATCAAAAGGATATGCAAGTCATATCAACCCATTTAAAAGCGGGTAAAACGATAATTCATGTGTTAAGCGATGCGCAACCAAATGCGTCATTTGAGCAAAGTACTGCAAATTTAGAAGATGTTTATTTTGCGGAAATTACTGCTCGTATGGAAACAATCTCTGCATAATTGTTTATAAATCAATTTTAAAACCATTCAATTATGTTTAAAGAAATCTTTCTATTTGAAATAACATACAGATTAAAGCGTCCGGCTACTTGGGCGTATTTCGGAATATTATTAATTTTTGGGCTTATTTTTTCTATTGGTGGCAATGGCCCTGCTTCAGAAAAAGTATTTGTAAACTCTCCTGTAGCGATCGCTACCATGCTTTCTGTTATTAGCATCTTTGGCATTATGCTTTCTAGCGCTATTATGGGCGTTCCTGTTTACAGAGATATAGAACATAAAACAGAAAATTATTTTTTCACCTATCCTATTACTGAAAAAGGCTATTTATTAGGTCGTTTTTTAGGCTCTATGTCGGTGTTGTTTTTGGTGAGTTTAGGGTTACATGTTGGCTTAATTATAGGCTTTGCAATAGGACCGTTTGCGGGTTATATAGAAGCAGATCGTTTTACCGATTTTAATTTATGGTATTATATACAACCTACAATTACGATTTATTGGACTAATTTTTTCTTTGCTGGCTGTATCTTTTTTACGCTTGTTAGTTTAACAAAAAAGGTAATGCTTGCCTACGCAGGTGGTGCAATTTTGTTTATTACCTACTTAATTACATTAACCTTAACACAAGATTTTGAAAACAAAAATTTAGTAAGTTTATTAGATCCTTTTGGTTCAGGAACTTTTAATAATATTATTAGGTACTGGACACCAGAGGAACAAAATTCTCAAACAGTTCCCTTTACAGGAATGTTAGTTTGGAATCGTGTTATTTGGGTTGGGCTGGGTTTATCAGCTTTATTTTTTACGCTATTTCGATTTAATTTTCAAAGGTTTTTAAATAAAAATTATACGAGTAAAAAGAAACACGATAATTTAGATGCACCAAAAGCATCTGCTGCTTTAACGAAGATTCCTGAAGTTTCTAAAATGTTTTCTAGTGCCTTAAATCTTCGCTTACTATTTCAGTTAGCCTTTATGGAACTCAAGAATATTGTAAGAGATAATTTCTTTAAAGCCATCCTTATAGCTGCTGTTTTGTTCTTATTTTTTGACGGCTGGTTTGGGGCTCCTATATATGGAACGCCGTCTTTACCCCTAACGCTCTATATGTTAGAGGTAAAAGATGCTATCTACATCATTCTAATCTTTATTTTGATTGTTTTTATGACAGGTGAAGTTTTACACAGAGAACGAAGTGTAAACTATGATCAGATTTTTGGTTCTTTACCAATTCCGAATATAATTGTATACGGCTCTAAATTTTTGGCGTTGGTCATGATCAGTTTTATCTTGGTCAATTTAGTTTTAGTAAGTGGCGTCATCAATCAAGTATTAAAAGGCTATTTTAATTTTGAATTCGATTTGTATTTTATCGATTTATATCTAATAGAATTCCCGAAGTATATCACCTTCGTTATGCTTGCTTTTTTTGTACATTCTATAGTTACAAAAAAGTTTATGGGGCACGTTATTGCCATTGCTATTTGGGCGTTTCTTTTTGCTTTGAATAATTTAGCCGAAATAGACAATAATTTATACTTGTATAGTTATGCCCCAGGTTACACCCTTTCTGATATGAATGGTTTTGGTCATTTTGGTGAAGCTTTATTATGGTTTAGAACCTATTGGCTAGCTTGCGGAGCGTTTTTAACAATTGTTGGGTACCTGTTCTGGAAACGTGGCACAGATTCAGGTTTCAAAGCAAGATGGCATTTAGCAAAAGAACGTTTAAATTTTAAAACAATTTCTTTACTTGGGTTATTGCTTGTGGTCTTTTTTGGCGCTGGTGCATTCATCAACTACAACACTAAAACATTAAATAAGTACACAACAAATGATGCAAATACCCTTCAGCGTGCAAATTATGAAAAAGATTTAAGCAAGTATGATAAAATTGCCCAACCCAAAATAATTGATGTAAAAGTATTAGCAGATTTAATTCCTGAAGAACGGTCTGCAACAATACAGACAAACTATATCATGGTCAATAAATCTGGTGAAACAATAGATTCTTTGCATTTAAATTGGGGCGCAGAAGGTTTGCTTAAAAAAGAAGTAATCTCCTTTACAATAAACGGAAAAGCACCAAAATTAGGCAAACGTTATGACGATTATGGGTATGAAATATATACTTTTGAGATTCCTTTGCAACCAAAAGATACCCTACTTTTAGAGTTAAAAGTAGCCGCATCTTATAAAGGTTTTCCTAATGAAGGATCAGGCTCGGATATTGTATACAATGGTACTTTTTTAAATAATAGCTTCTTTCCTTCTTTTGGTTATGACGCCCAAGGAGAATTAACGAGCGATCAAGATCGTAAAAAGTATGAATTACCGATAAAAGACTATCAATTACCGGTGCAAACAGATGCTTGGGGAACTAATAATTTACTTTTTAATGATGATGCAGATTACATTACTTTTGAAGGAACCGTAAGCACAGCGCCAGATCAAATTGCTATTATGCCCGGGCAACTGCAGAAAGAATGGGAAGAGAACGGACGTAAATATTATCATTATAAAATGAATAGAAAATTAAATTTCTTTTATAATATTTCTTCTGCAAAGTATGCCGTTCATAGAGAAGTTTGGACGAGTGCAACTGGAAAAAAAGTAAATATCGAAATTTTTCATCATCCAACACATACCTATAATCTAGACCGATTGGTAAAGGGTGTAAAGCATTCTATGGATTATTATTCTGAAAATTATGGCGAATATCAACATAACCAAATGAGAATTTTAGAATTTCCAAGATATGCTACTTTTGCACAATCTTTTCCAAACACCGTGCCATTTGCAGAGAGTTTTGGTTGGGTGGGCAATTTTAGTGACCCTAAAGATTTAGATTATGTGTACCTAGTAACGGCGCATGAAGTAGCCCATCAATGGTGGGGTCATCAAGTTACACCTTCTGCTACCCGTGGGGCAAATCAAATCTCTGAATCTATGGCAGAATATTCTTCTTTAATGGTCATGAAAAAAGAATATGGTGTAGATGCCATGCAAGATTTCTTAAAAGATGAATTAGATAGCTATTTAAGAGGCAGAGCCAATGAAAGTAAGTTTGAAAAAACCTTGTTAGATAATGATGACCAAGCCTATGTATGGTATAGAAAGGGTGGGTTAATTTTATACGGATTGCAAGATTTAATAGGAGAAAGCGCTTTAAACAAAAGTTTTAAAGCCTATACAACAACTGCTAAATATAGAGAACCACCTTTTACAACCACCATAGAATGGTATAATTATATGAAGAAAGTAACACCAGATTCTTTGCAATACTATTTAGAAGATAGTTTTGAAAAGATAACTCTGTATTCTAATAAGGTAACAAAGGCTACCTATAAAAAATTAGAGGATAACAAGTATGAAGTAACCATAGAGGTAGAAAGTGCTAAAAATTATTTTGATGGCAATGGGAAGTTATTAGAAGAAGGTAGTAAAGCAAATGCATTAGATATTGGCGTTTTTGACAATGATATTAAGAATACACAAGGCATGATGGTCAAATCTGCTTTAATCCTTAAGAAAGTATGGGTGCAACCTGGAACCTCCTCATTTACCTATATTACAAATAAAGTTCCAGTAAAAGCAGGTATAGATCCGTATAATAAAATGATAGATCGCATACCAGATGATAATCTTATTGCGGTAGAAAAGATTTTTGATTAAGGTAAATAGAGACTTTTTAAAAAATAATAAATGTTTATTTAATAATGAAGCAGCAGCGTCAAAAAGGTTTTTATTTAAAAAACTCAATAATTAATCTGCTGCCAATAATAATTTATCATTAATTTTTTAAATATCTTTTTTTAATGATCATTCCTTATAAAATAATTACTTGAACTTTCACAAAATGACCATAGCCTCTATAGATATAAAAAAAACAGCTTCATAAAAAGAAAAGCAATATTAATTTTCCTTTTTATGACTTCTATGATCTGCCTACAAGCCCAAACCACTGATAAAAACGAGGATTGGCTTGGAGAATTTAAAGTAGGTATTCGAACTCAAAAAACACAAAAACTCTACTGGGAGAATGATTTAACAGTAAATTTTACAAGCCCTAAAATCATGAACAATCGTGTGCATTTAGGGTTTAGTTATGTAACCACAAGGCTTGGCAGTGCCATGGGAACCAACGCAATTAAACAAGATAATTTTTTATTGAACATGGGGTACTTTTTTCGCCCTCAAAAAAAATTACAACCTTTTGCTCGCATCAACACAGGATTTTTTTATGCTGATTATGAGGCTGCTATTTTTGATGAATTACCAAACACGGCGGTTTTGTTTTCAGTAGATGCAGGATTGGCTTATAAGTTTGATGCCCCTTTTACGGTTCACTTAAGCGTAGGATATAATTTAAATACAGGAACAGGAGCTGATGGCCCAGGAACTTTATACCCTGTATATTATCAAATGAGTATTTTTTATACTTTATTCAAAAATAAATAACATGAGCACTAAAAATATATTTATAAAACTACTCCTAATTTTATCATTATTCTTTGCGGCTTGCTCCGATAGCCCAGAAATTGACAATGAAACGATGTTAGATGGAGACCAGATTTTTGACCCATCACTTTACAATCCTGAACAATATTTGGTGTCACTTTCTATAGATAATCCAAGTAGTACTCAAAAAAATAAATCCGTTATTATTGCAGTTCATGGATATTCGGGCTCTACTTTTGAATGGGACGAATTTAGAGCATTTAGTGCCATAAATGCTGATATTCTAATATCACAGGTGCTTTTGGGAGGTCATGGTCGTACTTATGAGGAATTTAAAAAATCTACATGGAAAGACTGGCAAAAACCAATTATGGCAGAGTATAATGCCCTGCGAGAAAAAGGATATACAAATATCAGCTTTGCAGGTTCGTCTACTGCATGCCCGTTGGTATTAAATTTAATAAAGGAAGGGAGTATCGGTGATAACGGAATGAAAAACATCTTTCTGATCGATCCTATTGTAATTCCCTCTGATAAAACGCTTACGCTTGTAGGACTAGTTGGACCAATGTTGGGTTATTTTGAAGCGACAAATACAACTATTGAAAGTAACTATTATTATCGTTTTCGTCCACAAGAAACCTTAAACGAATTGTTAGATTTGATAGATAAAGTTCGCAAAGACTTGCAAAAAGGATACAAGCTACCCACGGGCACGCAATTAAAAGTATATAAATCTATAAAAGATGATGTTGCTGATGCGGTAAGTGCTGTTTTAATCTACAAAGGGTTAAAAAACAGCGATAATTTACCTATTAATATTGAAATGCTTCATTCAGAACTACATGTGGTTACCCGATTAAATGGGCGCGACGATGTAACACAGAAAGACCGAAATATTCAGCAACAAGTTTTTGAGGATATGCTCATGAGACTAATGCAATAATAAAAACACTAACAAAATATAAAGTGCTAAATTGTTTAGGTTTAAAACTTTGCTATTTGGCATTTTTAAGACTTCCTTAACGCCAGATAAAAGCAAGGTATATTTTGGTTAAAATTAGATAGCGAAGCTTACGTCTTAAAGAATTGCTTATTCAAAATTTTTTGATTTGTTTGAAATTATTCTGCTATACTTTCCTCTTACCTTAAAATGAAAGGCGTTATATGGGTATCGTGATTTGAAAAAATCAAAAATACTATAAAGAATCAATGTGCTTTTTTGTTGTAAATTATTTTGACAAAATAGCAATACGTATTAAACTCGCATCAATAGAAGTCTACTTTTTAAAGAACCTATTTTGTTAAAGGACATCATCAGTTCCGTGCGTTAGATGACAGATTTATACTCCCGACGTTTCGGAATATAGCATTCACCATCTAAACCCGCCATGCGATAATTTTAGTAAGAATTCAAAAGATAGGAAGCGGTTACTTGTCCTACAGCTTTTTTGCGGTCTGGACACGACAGCGAAATATCTTGTAAAATTCAATAAAATTATCAGAAGTCTAGATTTTTGTTTCTTGGAATTTATCTTGAGCGAAGTCGAAAGGTCAATGGAAAAGAAAAATGAATAAAATTGTAAGACAACTTTAAAGTATAATTACTTCGAGGTTAATAGCATCACATTTATTACAAAAGCTAATTTTAAAGAATGTGCAACATCAGTAAATCAAAAAGCCTTTGTAAAGCTAGTGTTTACAAAGGCTATTAAGTAATTTAAAAAATTATAAGTTACTTTATTCTGTAATTACGGTGTCTTTAATCTCTAAAACTTCAAGATCAAAAATAAGGTCTTTACCTGCTAAAGGATGATTTCCATCAATAATAATAGAAGATTCTTTTACCTCAACAACAACCAAATTCATTTCTCTACCGTCTGGAGTTTTAGAAACTAATCCCATTCCTACTTCTGGAGCCATATCTTGTGGAAGTTCACTTTTTTGAACTTCTTGTATTAAAGCACCATTGACGATGCCATAAGCATCTTCTTTAGCAATTGTAATGGTTTTTTTCTCGTTAACCTCCATATCAATAAGACCTTTCTCAAAGCCAGGTATCACCTGTCCTTGTCCTAAAGTAAACTCTATTGGCTCTTTACCTTCAGAACTGTCAAAAACATTTCCGTCAGATAATTTTCCTGTGTAATTTACTTTTACTGTGTTGTTCTCTTTTACTTGAATCATACTCTATATATTTAATCTCAAAAAATAGTATTTGCATAATTCTTATGCAGCAAATATTTTTCATTTAAACTTCTACCTATATATGCTGCGAAAATCAAGCCACAAAACAAAATAAGGGTATTAAAGTGAGATAAAGCCACAAATAACACCTTTTAAAAGACAAAAATAAGTCTATAGCGCCTTCATAGCCAGCAAGCATAATTTTAGAAAATTTTTCTAAAAAATATTATAATCCATGCCCTCGTCCGCAGATATGTCAGTAAAATTTAACAAAATTGGGTTCATTTGGCAACATCAAGCCTAAATTTTAAGAAACGGCAAAGCTGTGCACTCTAAATTGTACGTTGAACCAATCCCTCTTTATCGGCTAAACAACTCTGTGAGATGCTACGGAATGACAACTATTTTGGAAAATAAACTCCGAATTGCTTATCTTACTTTAAGGAACGCTCATGAAGCAGCTAATCAGAAGAGAAAAACATATCATTTATCAAAAAGTAGAAGTATGTTAGATTCTTGCGGAATGACAAATATTGTCTAAATTACTTATCTTACTTTAAGGGACACTCACGAAGCAGCTAATCATAAGAGAAAAATAGAAGGTTTAAATACAAATATGTGAGGTTTCAGCTAAATGACAATTTATGGGGATATATTCTTTTACCGAACCCTTTAGGCTAAGAATCGTTTTTAACAATTGCTAACAAAGTAAGGCCAAAACGTTTACAGTAATTGATGAGTACAAAATAACAAACCGTACGTTCACTTTTTTTAAATGAACACCCTTGAGACAAAGACATCGAGGTACCAAAAAGAATAAAGACACCTACTTCCTACCCTCCTTATACACATCAACACCTGCCTTTAATTTTCTTTTTAATTTTAAAGACGGTTGGTAATTAACATGAAACTTCTGAATGTTCTTTTTAACGCTCAACAATTCGGGCTTGTCTTCAGCTGTGCCTTTAAAGCCCATTTTAAATTTGCCAACATCTCCTAAATCTACAATTTTACCCTCTTTTAAATAAAAATCTAATTTAGAACCTAACGCAATCAAAACCGCTTTTACATCTACACTATGCAATGTGCATTCATCACTTATGCGCTCACTTAACATATCTAAATCGATAGTACCTGTATGTATTGCCTGTAAAATATACTGTTCGTTTTTATGACCAATATTGTTGCTTCTTTTTGTAATTCTATACCGTAATGCCATATTTTTTATTTTAATTGATGTATTTTGTTGTATTCTTTATTATGCTTGGATTTTACTAGTCATAAAAATATTCTACACAATAATATAATTTATTCTACACTATTTTACAAATTATAGTATAACTTTTACTCATTTATTGTACAATAAATGGTTGTTAGATCAGTATCAAACAACTAAAAGTTACGATACAAATCATTGTTTATGCCTTAACAAATAGCTAAAAGTTAGTGTTCTTCTTTAGAAGTATAAGATTCATAGTCAGTTTTAAATGCACTATTAATTTTTATGTCATTAGGTTATTTTGAATGGTTAAAACATTTTTTTGATAAAAAAGGTTTTTTATAAACTGTAATTTTGAGGTCTCTTTAAATAGCAGGTCTAAAAGCTACTTGTATAAAATTAAAAAACATCAAACTATATCAAATAACTTATGATAACACTATTATTTTTCTAAATAACAGTATGCATTGCATATCATATCAACGCATTTTTATCTATAAATGGTGCGATACGCCTAGTCAAAACCTCAACTATGAACGTGTAGTTTGCATACCCTCTTTTAGCTAACCCTCTTTTTTTAAAAAGTGTCAGCAAATTATACTCAAAGCATTTACGGTACTTGTTAATAACGAGCACTAGCAATTGAGAGATATGTAGAAACACACAAACAAGCGCCACACTGTTTGTCTTGCTGCAAGGAACTCCCATAAAGCATCTAAACATTAAACATACGTTTTATACAAAAATACGATGCTGTGAGATTCCTGCGATAGAGATGTTTGCTTTTATATGTACAAACAAACAAACTCCGCACAACTTGTCTTACTGTTAGGATCTAGCGCAAAGCATTTAATCATAAAACATACCTTTTAAAAAAAAATATAAAGCTGTGAGATTCCTGCAAAACGACAAATTCTATAGATGTTTTCTTTTATCAAACCCTTTGGGATAGCGCTCGTTTTTAACGATTGCTAACAAAGTAAGGCCAAAATATTTGCAGTACTTGTAGAAACGAAGCATAGCGCAGGATTGCTTCTTGTACACATAAACAAACTCCGCACTGTTTGTCTTCCTGCAAGGAACTCTCATAAAGCCGCTAAAAATAAAACATCAGCGTTTCGAAAGAAATACAAAGCTGTAAGATTTCTGCGGAATGACAAATCATAGGCTTACCTCTTTGAGTCTTTAAAAAGAAAAGAAGTAAGTCATCGATGTACGCACAAAATTATTTTCAATTACAATACAGCCTATCTTTTGAATAAAAAGAACAGTATAGCATTATAGTAAACTAATTATAGTAAATTTGCCCAAGTATATGACAAATCCCTATTCGTCTTTTATTCATAATAAAATATTCCCCACTTATTTAATTTTTATTCTATTAATGTTCACTTAAACAATTTAAAGAAAAATTGTTTTAAATGTTTTAATGTATGAAAATTATTTTAAATTATTTGTCAGTAGTACTTATTATCCTGTTTACAAACGTAAGCGTTCTGTAATGTACAACTATCTTTTACTCCAATTTTGAGGTAACAATTCAGCTAGTTTATTTGCTTTATATTCCGGGATTCTTTCAATGACATCAGTTAACCAATGATATGGATTTATGTTTAAGGTTTTACAAGTTGCAAAAAAGGAGTAAAACATTGCGATGTTTTGTGCAGATTCATGACTTCCAGCAAAGAGGTAGTTTTTTCTGCCTATCGCTAAAGGTCTAATCGCATTTTCAATGTTATTGTTGTCAATTTCATACCTCCCGTCATTTATATAGTATTTTAGATTCTGGTAAATATTTAAGGTATATCTTATGGCAATCCCTATTGAACTTTTTGGCAATACATTCTCTTTTTGAGCAATCAAATACAGTTCTAATTCATTTAAAATTGGCAATGCATAGCGCATTCTAAATCTCTTGATTACAGCAACAGACGCTTCTCGTTCTTTTAAGACTCTTTCTATTCTATATAATTTTTGAATGAGCAGCAGTATGTGATCTGCTCTTCTAGGGTCATTATCTAATGCCTTCTCAAAATATCGCCTAGCATGCGCCATGCAACCTAAAAGAGAAATAGTTCCTTTAGTTGTTAAATTGTGATAGGCTTTATAGCCATCAGACTGTAATGTTCCGGTAAAGTTTT
>NZ_VORR01000054.1 GCF_007997085.1 Polaribacter sp. IC066 | reverse complement strand
GCACAATATTTTGCTAGAATTAGAGGATATATTACAACGCTCAAAAAAAATAAACAAAAAGTACTAGAAAATATTCAGCTTGCTTTTAGCAAAAATCCGTTCCTACCGGAAATGGCTGAATAGTTACAAGCTTTAATAATTATTCTAACCACTGTTTTGTTTGTTAAAAGTTAGCGATATAGAACTATGAAAATTTCGGTTAAGCACAAAGCCTCATGCACGCCAATAGTCAAATTTTAAAAGTGTTTGGCCTATTTTTTATATACATTACCGCTAGCCGTATTTTGTGTATGCTTCGGTTCCCAAATCAGCCTTAAAAAAGAACTTAATCTTTCATTTTCTCTGCTCACTGGAATTCCTGCCACAATTCCAATTAATAAGTTTTCCGAAATTCCTAAACGCATTTGAGGTCGCACTGTCATATCAAAGCCGCCATTGTCAAAAGTTTTATTGAATTCAATGCCAATAAAGTTTCTTGTGCCTGTAATCATATGATGAAAACTCGTGTTAATGTCATACGTTATGTAAAATTTATTTGTCCGAAAATTCTGTTCAATCTTTGGACCTGTGTAAATTAAGGAATGAAGGTTATTTCCCCAACGTTTTGCAACTACGAAAAATGGGTTGTACACGTTAGCTCTAATAAAAGGCTCTCCAAAGTTTCTAAAATCGGATAACTCAAACTCATTAATATACCCAATTGCCATCGAAGTTGCCATTGGTTCACTAACAAAGAATGACCATTGAATTGCTATTTTAATACTATTTAGACTATTTGAAGGTATTGAATCCTTTTCTATTCCACTTTGTGGTGAATAAAAGGTAAAAGGCAATTCGACCTCAAGTCCTAATCTGTCAATTGGTGCCCATTCATATTCAATTAGAGCTTCATAAGCATCAAACTTTAAATTATCTGCTAAACCCAAACCTATGTTCCACTCTTTTTCTCCTTTCCTCGCCCCCAAATCGCGAATTAAGTCAATAAAAAGTGGTTCAGCGTGCAATACCTTGTTAGGTTTTTTTTTGCCTTCTACTTGTTGGATGTAAATACTGTCCTTTTCAGTTTTTGTGATTTGAGCACTAGAATATGTTGAGAATGCTAATAGGATTATCAGCATTAATGATTTTTTTAAATACATTTTAGATTTTGTTTTTTAAGCATTATGAAATTATCCCACTACTATCTTATAGGCAGGAATTAGTCAATTCGTAAAACAAATCAAATCTTGGGCGGTGGAAAGTTAAGCTTTTGAAACCCGTTTGTTAAAACAGCGTTATAGTCAGGAAAGTTTTGTGAAGCTGTTATTATAGGTTTTTGATTTAAGGCTATATGAGCGATGCAATGAGTTGTTAAATCAATTTTAACACTTGTCTTTTTGTTGTGGTCTTCTTTATCGTGGTCATCATATTCTTTAAAAGCATCTTCGTAACCCAAAACATTTTCAAAAACTATTTCGAGAATACTTTCTTGGTCGTTAATTGATAAATCTTCAGGGATATGTGCAGGCTTATGGTCTGCCGTATCAACACTTATGTTGAGCAGATGTAATCCCATAAATCCCCAAAAGATTTTGGTAAATACGCTATTTCTTATTTGATTGAACACGATTTAAAGCTAACGTTCTTTTGTCTGTTTTGTTATATGCCTACCTAATCGTTTTAAAGCACATACTCTTTAAAAGAAAAGCTCTTTTAAACTGCTAAATTAAGAACTTTTTAAAAAACACCTAACACAAAAAAACCTTGCTAGATAAAGGAATCTTGCAAGGTTTATGAATTTTAAAATCAATATAAAAATTGAAGTTTATTTTATTATAATCGAGAGAAAGAGAATTATAAAAGTGAATTTATAATATATGAAACCGTAATTCCTTCTGCTTCTGCTTTGTAGTTCTTTACAATTCTGTGCGCTAAAATAGGAATGGCTACTGCTTTGACATCTTCGATATCAGGAGAATATTTTCCATTAACAGCAGCATACGCTTTGGCTGCTAAAATTAAGTTTTGTGAAGCTCTTGGCCCAGCACCCCAATCTAAATAGCTTTTTACCATTTCTGTTGCCGCCTCTGATTTTGGTCTTGTTTTACCAACCAAACCAACAGCATATTCAATGACATTATCTGTAACCGGAATTTTTCGAATCAACTGTTGAATCGCAATAATCTCATCACCAGAAAAAATAGCGCTCACTTTTTGCTGAATGTTACCTGTTGTGCTTTTTACAACCTCTACCTCTTCTTTAAATGTTGGATATTCTAAATTAATAGAAAACATAAATCGATCTAATTGTGCTTCTGGTAAAGGATAAGTGCCTTCTTGCTCGATAGGATTTTGAGTTGCTAGTACAAAAAATGGCAATTCTAGTTTATAATGATTTCCGGAAATCGTTACCGAACGCTCTTGCATTGCTTCTAATAAAGCTGCCTGCGTTTTTGGTGGCGTTCTATTAATTTCATCCGCTAAAATAATATTCGAGAAAATAGGTCCTTTTATAAATTTAAACTGTCTATTTTCATCTAGAATTTCGCTGCCTAAAATATCTGAAGGCATTAAATCTGGCGTAAATTGAATGCGGTTAAACTTTAAACCTAACACATCAGAAACAGTATTTACTAACAACGTTTTTGCCAAACCTGGAACGCCAATTAATAGCGAATGACCACCGCAAAAGAAGGATAATAACGTAAAGTTTACAGCCCCTTCTTGTCCTATTATTATTTTACCAATTTCGGTTTTTAATGAATTGTATTTTACTACTAAATCATTTACAGCTTGCACATCAGACATTATTTACCTGTTTCTTTTTTCCAATTTTTCTCAAAACTACACTTACTATGGGTGTTAGACATTTTAATATAAGTGTCTTTTATTTTTTCTTTAGACCATTTCGTAACGGTTTCTTCTTTCTTCTTTGTAAGAGCCAGCTCTTGTATTTTTACATAATCTTGCACTAAATCTGCCTTATGAGTATCTGTTCTATCTCTCATAATCATGAATTTGTACATCTTCTCTCCGCTTCTATCTTGATCGTAAAAAACTTCGGTAAGCTCTCCTTTTTTTAGTTCTGCCACTCTAGCATACAAAGCAGGATCCATTCCTATTAAATCGAATGTAGATTCACCGGTGTAAGGGTTTAAAATTAAACCTTCGTTGTTTTTTGTATCTTCATCATTAGAATACTGTTTTACCGCTTCTTCAAACGTAATTTTACCAGCACTAATATCTTTTACAAGCTGTTCTGCTTTTTCTCTTGTTTCTGTTAATTTAGAACTCGGAATTTCTGGTTGCATTAAAATATGAGAAGCAACCCTCATATTTCCTCTCACTTCGTGTAACTGCATTAAATGATACCCAAAATCTGATTTAAATGGCTTTGATACTTGACCAACATCTAAACTAAAAGCCATTTCTTTAAATTCTTTTATAAATTGAGATTCTTTCGTAACTTCATACTCTCCTCCGTTTTGAGCAACCCCAGGATCATCAGAATTTATAATTGCCTTCATTTTAAAAAGAGCGCCGTCTTCAATTTCTTTTTTAAGCGCTATTAATTTATTGATAATTCTTTCTGTTTCTTCTTCAGTTGGACTTGCATTCAGAACTATTTGTGCTATTTCAATTTCTGCGGAAAACTCTGGCAACTCTCCTTTATCTTTTAAACTATTAAAATAAATACGAACTTCTTCTGGAGTCACATCTACCTTTTCTGTAATTTTTTGTTGTTCTTTTTCTATTAAAGCATTTTCAGTTTGAACCGTAAATAATTCTTTTTTTAGATCGTCTAAATCATTAAAACCATAGGCTTTAATTACCTTATCTACCGTGCCATATTGCTGTGTAAAATACTGCACGCTTTTATCTACTCTTGCAGAAATTTCTTCGTCTACAACAAGAACACTATCTATGATAGCATGGTGCGCTAATAATTTTTGTTGCATCAGCTCCTCTAACATTTCGCAATCGGTAATTTTAATTTTACCTTCAGACCTTACTTCTATTTCTTGCTTAAACTTATCGATATCAGACTCTAAAACAATATTTTTACCAATAACTACTGCAACCCCATCTATTTTTATTTTTTGTGCAAAAGTAGCAATGCTCATCAACCCAAAAAGGAATGATACTAGTGTTATTTTAATACTCTTTAAAATTCTTGTTTTTTGTTGCATCCTTTACTAATATTTTTTCTATGTCTCTTATTAATTCAATTTTACGTTTGTGTAAAATCATTTGCTTTATTGTAGGTTTTATATAGCTTAACGGTGCGGTATCGTTTCTAACTAAAACGTCTTTAATAGTCGCCAAATATAAACCTAATGAATCTTGTTTTTGAGTGAATTTCGTTTTTTTTAACAGATCGTCCTTCAAAAATGGTAGTTTTAACAAAACCTTATCTAATTGCGTCCAAACAGAATCGTTAAACTGATAATATTTAAAACTTAATTGTTGCTTTTCTAATGCTTCTAAATCTTCTATTTTATCAGATTTAAACAAATTTATAAATTCTTTTTTATTGATAATATTGTTATCAAAATGTAAAAACTTTATTTTTATGAGCTCTTCATTCAATCGAAAATTCTCTCTGTTTTTATCATAAAAAACTTCAATTTCCTCTTCTTCTATAATGGTATCTAAACGCTGCCTAATAAGCCTTTCTTTATAACTGTTAATTAATAAACTCTCTTTATAATCTCTTACAAGCGTTGTAATCTCTTTAACATCTTCTAAAGAACTATTGGTTTCGGCATTTTTTAACAATAATTGTTTAATTGCCCAATCATTGATATACCCTTTTACCAAGACAATACTATCTGCTGGACTAATATTAGTTGGCAAAATATCTTTTAAGTCTGCTCTAAAAAGTTTTTCAGTATTTACAATAGCTATTATTTCTGAAGGTGTATCCTCTTTTTCTTCTACCCGAAAATAGTTGCAAGAAGTAGCAAATACAATCAATAAAAAAAGCCCTGTAAATTTTTTCATTATTTACTTTTTATAAAATTTAATCAATTTTTTAAGTTGTTTTTTATCTACTTCTATCGCACTTGTATTTCTTAAATCTGTAATCCATTTTTTTTCTAAATAGGTTTGATAATCGTTCATTACTTCACCTTTTATTTTTTCATATTCTTTATTATACCTGATAATATTGGTGGTGTAATAGTTTTTTAAACCTAAGGTATCTTTAGAAGATTTACTCCAAATTTTTTCTTGCATCAATTCAAACAACAACAAACCATCTTTGTATTCTCTCAAAACATATGCAAATTCAGGTTCTGTTTTTTCTAAATTGTCTTTGTAATATGTTAAAATTTCTTTGTCTTTAAATTCTTCAAAAAGTTCAAAAACGGGCAGGCTATTTCTATTCTGAATATACGCTATAAAAGCTTCTTGCTTAATTTCTTGCTTGTTGATTGTAAGCAATACCGATTGTAGAGAATCTGTAGCAATTGATCTTATGTTTTCATTGTCAAAAATTTCTTTGGCTTTTTTATTTTCTACAATCGTGTATTTTTTCTTCAGTTTATCGACCACTGCTTTTTCTGATAGTTGAGCTCTAGCACTTGACTTTACCTTGCTTTTTAGCTCATCTTTCATTTCTTCGAAAGACTGAACAGGGTGTGTTTTTATCAACTGAACAATGTGCCAACCAAAACGCGTTTTAAAAGGTTTAGAATATTCGCCTTCATTTTGTAAGCTATAAGCAACATCTTCAAAAGATTTTACCATCATACCTGTTCCGAATTTTCTTAATTTTCCTCCTTTAGATTTTGAACCTTCATCATTAGAATACTTTCTAGCTAACGCTCTAAATTGCTCATCATTTTCTAATTTATCATAAATAGAATTGATCAATTCTTCGCCTTTTTCACTTTTATCGTTTAATAAAATATGTGCAACTTCTATTTCGCCTCTAGAGGCTCTTAAAGTATCTACCTTTATAATATGATAACCAAAACGTGTTTTAAACGGCCTAGAAACTTCACCAACTTTGGTGCTATAAGCAGCCTCTTCAAAAGGATACACCATTTTAAAAGCAGAAAAATAACCTAAATTACCTTTGTTTGCTTCTCGGCCACTTTTAACGTCATCTCTTGCAGAATCATCTTCAGAAGCTTCTTCTGCTACCAATTCAAAATCTTCTCCTTTTACAATTCTATCTCTTATTTTTGTAATTTTTTGAAACGCTTCTAACGTATCTTTAGGAGTCGGGATTTTTGGAGTTCTCACCAAAATGTGTTTTGCTTTTATCTCATATTTAGTTCTATCATACGCATCTTGAACTAATTTATTAATAAACGTTGTATCTTGCATATAAGGCGCAGAAAGTTGGTTTTTATACCCTTCCATTTCTTTTACGTAAGACGATAACGTATCTAACTTTATACGATATGCTTCTTTTACTTTTAGCTTGTAATTAATGTATAACTCTAAATTTTTCTCTACATCTTTTGCTTCTTCGTTATCTATGGCATCTAAATTTTTTTCATAGATTCTTTTAAAATCAGAAACCATGGTTTTTTTACCATCAATTGTTAACAGTACTTTGTCTCTTTTTTGCGAAAAAAGAATACTTGAAAAACATAAAACGACAACTAATACTAACTTTTTCATAATTTTATAATTTTATAATGATATAATTCCTTTAATCTTTTCTACCTTTTTATAGTAACTAATAATCTGATCTGCATTTTCTAACATTAAAACGATGGTTATACTCACATATTTGCCCGTTTTAGAATTTTTAGTTTTAATAACAGCCCCCCTATTATCGAACAAATTTTGCACCTCTTCTAATTGATTGGCATCTGTAGGCACTATAAATTTATACATATAATCTGCAGGAAAATCAGTAGTATCCTCTAACTGAACCTTTAAATTGCTATAAAACTCATTTTTATCACTCATAATTGAAAGTCTATTACACTATTTACAAATAGCAAGCCACAAAACTACATTAAAAATTAGTTTTATAAAACGAATGATTTATTTTTGTGGAACTCACTAAAAGAGAAAATCAAAAATAACAATTCTAACACGAAATAATTGCAAAATAACCAACAAAAAATTGTTTTAATTGGTGGCCCCGGAACCGGGAAAACGACTATTATAAATGCCTTAAAAACAAAAGGATACCATTGTTTTGATGAAGTATCTAGAGCTGTAACACTAAAAGCGCAACAACAAGGAATTGAACAACTATTTTTAACCGAACCGTTGCTTTTTAGCGAAATGCTTTTAAAAGGCAGAGAAGAACAATATATAGCGGCAGAGCAGCTTACAAAAGATCTTGTTTTTTTTGATAGAGGAATTCCGGATGTGCATGCCTACATGAATTATTTTAAAACGGATTTCCCTTCTGTATTCCTCGAAAAAAGTAAACAGTATACATACAATCTTATTTTTCATTTTTCGCCCTGGAAAGAAATACACACTACTGATAATGAACGCTATGAGACTTTTGAAGAATCGATTGCTATCGATACCTATCTTTTACAAGCCTACGCAGATTTAAAGTACAAAATTATAAATGTGCCTTTTGGCACTGTAGATGAACGAACTAATTTTATAATTCATTCGCTTTCTTGCGATTTATGAATTCGGCAAAAAACATATTAAAAGAATACTGGAATTACGACTCTTTTAGAGAGCCGCAAGAAGCTATTATCGATGCAGTTTTACAACAAAAAGATGTAATTACCTTATTGCCAACAGGCGGCGGAAAATCGATTTGTTTTCAAGTCCCTGCGCTTGTAAAAGACGGTGTTTGCTTGGTTATTTCTCCTTTAATTGCCTTGATGCAAGATCAAGTAGAAAACTTAAAAAGCAGAAATATAAAAGCGACAACCATAAAATCTGGCGCTACACAGGATGAAATGATTGCACTTTTTGACACCATAAAATTTGGCAAGTACAAGTTTTTATATATTTCTCCAGAAAGACTGCAATCTTTATTCATACAACAAAAGCTAAAGGAACTAAATGTTAGCCTTGTAGCCATTGATGAAGCACATTGTATTTCTGAATGGGGTCATGATTTTAGACCTTCTTACAGAAGTATTAAAATTCTAAAAGAACTAATTCCAGATGTTAACTTTATTGCTCTTACAGCAACCGCTAATAAAAAAGTGCTGCATGATATTGCTATAAATCTTGATTTAAACGAACCAGAAATTTTTAGGAAATCTTTTTTTAGAGAAAATTTAGCCTATCAAGTTTTTAATGTAGAGGATAAATTATTAAGGTTGCAACAAATTTTTGTAAAAACAAAATCGCCTGCAATTGTATATGTAAGCTCTCGAAAAAAAACAGCTGAAATTGCCCGATTTTTAAATGCCAATAATTTTAAAAGCAGTTTTTATCACGGCGGATTATCTGCCATAGAAAAACAACATGCTTACGAAAATTGGATGACCGAAAAGACACCCATAATTGTAGCAACAAATGCGTTTGGAATGGGAATTGACAAACCAAATGTTGGCGTAGTTATTCATTTTGATTTGCCTTTTTCATTAGAGAATTACATTCAAGAATCTGGACGAGCGGGTAGAAATGAAAACAAGTCATTTGCTGTTTTATTAAAAAATGAAAATGATATTGCCGTATATGCACAGCAACTAAAAAAAGGGCTTCCATCGCTAGCCGAAGTAAAAGAGATTCACAGAAAACTATATCAATATTTTAGAATTGTAAAGGGAGAAATTTTAGAAGAAATGCTTCAACTTCAGGTTTCTGAATTCTGTAAAATTTATCAATTTTCACAAAAAAAAGTAGGCACTGTTTTAAATATTTTAGCGAATAATGGTGTCATAGAAATGGCAAATACCTTTAACCAAAAATCTACCATAATTTTTGATAAAAGCAGTAAAACAGTTATTTCTTACGCTATCAATAATATTGATACTAAAAACTTTATCAACTCTTTATTAAGAACTTATACAGGTTTATTTCAACAAGAAGTTAAAGTTGATGAATTTCTATTAGCAAAAAAAAACAATTGCACCTCTAGACAGGTGATTGCCAATTTAGAACGTTTGCATACAGATAAAATTTTAATATATCATCGAGTACACACAGACATAGAAATAAAGTTTTTAGTGCCTAGAGAAGACGATAGAACTATCAATGTTTTTTCTAGAGAAATTGTGCAATTTCTAAAACAAAAAGAAAAAAAATCAGTAGCCTTTTTAGCGTATATTCAAAATGATACCACCTGCAGAAGTATTCAAATTCTAGGTTATTTTGATGAAAAATCAACAAAAAAATGTGGAATTTGTGATGTCTGTTTAGCAGAAAAAAGAGCCAAACCTTTAGATGTTTCTTTGATGATTTTATCAATTTTAAAACAAAATACTAGTTTATCATCACAAGAAATAAACCAACAATTACAGGCAAATGAAAAAGACATTTTAATACATTTGCGGTCCCTGTTGTCTGATCATAAAATACAGATAAACTATCAAAATAAATACCAATTAAAACAAAAATAATGAAAGATATACGCATCGTTTTTATGGGCACTCCAGATTTTGCTGTCACCATTTTAAAACATTTAGTAGAACATACATACACGATAGTTGGTGTGGTTACTGCGGCAGATAAACCCGCAGGAAGAGGCAGAAAACTAAATGAATCTGCCGTAAAAAAATATGCACTATCTCAAAACTTAACAGTTCTACAACCTACAAATTTAAAAAACGAAGAATTTCAGCAGGAATTAAAAAATCTAAAAGCAGATTTGCAAATTGTTGTTGCTTTTAGAATGTTGCCAAAGGTAGTTTGGCAAATGCCACAATTTGGCACATTTAATTTACACGCGTCTTTATTACCCGCATATCGAGGAGCCGCCCCTATACATTGGGCAATTATTAATGGAGAAACTAAAACAGGTGTAACCACATTTTTTATTGATGACAAAATTGATACCGGAGAAATTATTTTACAAGAAGAGATTTCCATAACTAGTAAAGAAACTGTTGGTACTTTGCATGATAAATTAATGGTTTTAGGTGCAGATTTAGTTGCAAAAACAGTCAATTTAATTGCTGAAGGAAATATAACAACAAAAAAACAACCTGAACTAGAAGAAAAATCAGCCCCAAAACTACATTCTGAAAACACAAAAATAGATTGGTCTAAATCTATAGACCTTATATATAATAAAATTAGAGGTTTAAATCCTTTTCCGGTTGCTTGGACACAAATCTATAATGAAGATGGAGAAATTTCTGCAAAAATTTATGAAGTTCAAAAAGAGGAAGAAGTGCATGAATTTGCATCAGGAAAAATTATTACCTCAAAAAAAGAAATGAAAGTTGCTGTACAGCATGGTTTTATTATCATCAAAGAAATTAAATTGGCAGGAAAAAAGAAAATGAACACACAAAGTCTGTTAAACGGGTTTACGTTCTCTGAAAATGCAAGAATGCTTTAAATACTACATTCTACAAGGTTTTTAAGATTTTTTGAAATTTAAGGTTTCCTTTATTAACAATTTACAGCTACTTATTAACAAAACACGGCTTTTTATGGGTGCAAATTTGCGCAAACCCTTAATACGTCTATATTTGTTGAGCTTTGAAAGCACAAACAATATACAATTAATTTAAAATCTATTTATTATGAACAAATCTGATTTAATCGATGCAATGGCTGCTGATGCAGGAATATCGAAAGTAGCAGCGAAAGCAGCTTTAGAATCTTTTACAGGTAATGTAACAACTGCATTGAAAGATGGTGGTAAAGTTGCATTAGTTGGTTTTGGAACTTTCTCTGTTTCTAACAGAGCAGCAAGAAGTGGTAGAAACCCTCAAACTGGAAAAACGATTCAAATTGCGGCTAAAAATGTAGCTAAATTTAAAGCTGGGGCAGGCTTAAGTGAAGCTGTAAACTAGTCTTTACAAGATAATTTATAATAAAACTCTCTTTTTAAGAGAGTTTTTTTTATTCCTATATTTTCTATATATTTACCTATGCCCTATTTAAAACCTTTAAAAGGTAGATTATTAATTGCTGAACCCTCTATTTTGAATGATAATTCATTTAATAGATCAATTATATTGATTACAGAGCATACCGAAAACAACTCTGTTGGCTTTATATTAAACAGACCTTTAGAATTTACGTTGCAAGATTTATTACCAGAAATAAATTCTGATTTTATAGTATACCAAGGAGGCCCTGTTGAGCAAGATAATTTATACTTTGTTCATAGAGTACCCAACCTAATACCAGATAGCATCGAAGTTGCTAGTGGAATTTATTGGGGAGGCAATTTTGATGCCTTAAAACAATTACTAAACACCGCAGCTTTAGCTAAAACTGATATTCGCTTTTTTTTAGGATATTCTGGCTGGGGAAAACATCAACTTATCGATGAACTCGATATAAACTCTTGGTTTATTTCAGAAAACGACCTTAAAAATATATTCTCTGAAGATAACGCTTCATTATGGAGAAATAAAATATTACAGAAAGGTGGTAATTATAAAATTTGGGCAAACGCCCCGAGTGATATCAATTTAAATTAGGCCGATGTAACTTCTAAAACTTTTAGACTTTTACTTATTTTACTCGAAAATTCGGTTATAAATTTTTTCTTTTTATAATTTGTAATGGCTTGTACCCCCATAATTGCATTGGTTATAAAAACTTCATCTGCTTTTTGAATTTCGAAAGGAGAAATTGTAGTTTCCTCTAGCGTAAAACCTGGGTTTTTAGCAATAATTTCAATGACCTTACCCCGCACAATTCCTTTTATACAACCCTCTGTTAGCGCAGGCGTTTTTATAACATTTCCTTTTAAGACAAAAATATTGGCATTGGCAACCTCTACAACCCCTTTTTTCTCATTAATTAAAACACAGTTATCTAAATCATTTTCTTTAGCATAAATACTGGCCAAAGTATTTAGCATTCTATTATTGGTTTTAATGGTTGACAATAAACCCGAGTAACTATAAAAATCTTTAAAAACATCTACAAAATAGATATCTTTCGTTTTATATTCGCTCGCTTTTACATCAATTAAATAATCTATTTCATTGGTTTTAGGAGTATATAAACCACCATCTTTTCTAAAAACGTTTAACCGAACTCTATAGGCAAGTGCTTTATCTTGCGCAGCAACTGTTTTTAATATTTCTTCTTCTAAAAACTCCATGGTAAATTGCATGGGTATTTTCATACGCAACATTCTCATAGATGCCATTAATCTAAAATAATGGTCTTCCCAGAAAACAATTTTATGCTGATTTACTTTTATCGTTTCAAAAATTGCATCTCCATATTTAAAACCTCTATTTTCTGAAGAAAGTTGTACGTTTTTTTCAATTAATAACTCGCCATTAAAATTAACCATTATTTTATTTTTAAGAATTGCAAAATTAACGTAATTCAATAGATTGTAAGCATAAAAAAACCAGCAATTATGCTGGTTTTAATATTATTTAAGATTAATTTTAAGCACCAATTGTGTGCCTCAATTCTTCTATTTGATTTTCCCAAAGCTGCTTAGACTCTTCTACCTCTTCTTCATCGTCTGCAAAATCGGTCACAATTAAAGAAACATCTTTTGTAAGTGCGTCTACTTGAATTCTTATTTCAAAAAAACTTTCGTCATCTTCACTTTCATGCCATTTCCAACGAATTCTCTCGCCTGCTTTTTTTGTCACTAAATCGGCTAATTCTTCTGTACCTTCCCATACAAAACTAAATACCTTACCTCTAGCGTTTACTTTGTCTGCAAACCATTCTTGTAGATTAGATGGCGACGAAATATACTGATACAACATATTAGGAGACGCATGTATAGGTATTTCTATTTCAAATTGTATTTTGTCCATTCTTTGTTTCGTTAGTTGGGCAATATAGGTAATAAATCAATGTAAAAAAAATTAAAAACACGTGTTGCTAATCTATAAAAAGTTTCTATATTTGCACTCGAAAAATAATGGCGAGGTAGCTCAGTTGGTTAGAGCGCAGGATTCATAACCCTGAGGTCACGGGTTCAAATCCCGTTCTCGCTACAAGACCTAAACCTACTAAAAAACGAATTGTGTCTCACAATTCGTTTTTTTATGTCTTCTATTTTCTTACTTTTACAACAGGTACACAAAAGAGTACACAATTCAGCTATGAAATTGAATTATTCTGAACCAAAAATCTTTACTGGCGGGGTAGATATTACTGCTTGGTCAAAGCTCAAATCAACAATTGTTTTAGTGAGATTATTATAATTAAGCAAATAATCTAGGGAGTCTATATCAGAAAAAACTCACATCGCTAACGCCTCTAAATTGCACTCTAAACGCTTTATTTTTTAACACTTAAAAGTTCTGCGGAATCATTTATACTTCTATTATCAAAAATAGTTGAGTATTTTTTATAGAGTAAAAACATTCTTCTAGCGATACTACGAAAGCTTTTAAATTGTGATGATCTCACTTTTTTATCACATTTAACCTATCCTATAATTTCCGAAGTTTTAATTTTTGTTGGTTATAAGCCTAGATAAATTTCGATATAATTTGTATGCTTTTTCCAGATTTTGATATTGTCTAAAAAACATTTGACTCTAATCATTTAATTAAAATTATTTTAATAACGAATCATAAGTAAATACCTAATTATTGCAGGTACTTGTTTTAAGGCCTCTCGGTTGTTTACTAACTTTATTTTGTGCTTTAAAGAATGAATGCTCGCTTTTTCTATTTGGTTTTAGGCCCCTTTTTCTAAAACTTCGCTTTTATATATAAGCTCTTTAAAATCAACTCCAATAACTAATAACCAAATTTCATTTTGAATAGATTTGTTTTCCATGATCGTTTTTTTTAGTTATATCAATCCAAATCAATATTTTCATAGATTTCCTGTACTAGCAACGCCCCATATATACGTTCTAATTGTCTTACTTTAAAATGTGCTGATGCCATTTCTTGAAAATGATTCACAAATACATAATTTAAAGAACCGCCACCAATTGCACCTACTATAGGAATGGCTTGTGCCAAAAATTTCTCACTAATTAAAAGGCTTAATCGTGTGGCAATTTTAGAGATAAAATTAGTGAGCACAGCTGAGCCTACCGCACTTATGCCTTGTATCATAGCATCAACACCTAATTTTACACCTGATGCAGAAATAGAAGATAAGGCAGAACTTAATGCAATGCGGGTTGAATAATAACTTGATTCCATACCATCATCTTGGTTAGAATCGCCACCCAAAGCAAAGACCTCTAAACAAGCCAACTACCCTTCTAAAGTATAAATATCCTCGCCTTCGCTGCGTGCAATATCAAGTATAGTACGCATTATAAATTTTGTGGTGAGGGTTAATTCTGATGTAAAAATAGCGGTACCCAACCCAGTTGTAGATCCAAAAAAACCACTTAATACTCCAGAACTTGTTACAATTGCTTTGTAAGTCCTTTTAGATGGTTTTTTAAATTCTTTATTTTTTTGTATCGTTACTAAATTTGCTTTTATAACGCCTAATAATATAGACTTGGTCGCTTTTTGAATTTTAACCAAAGTTTTTTCTGGTACGTACTTTATACCATCTTCTATGGTATTACCAATCTTATTTACATTTCGGATAGCCCAACCTAAAGTATGCATCGTTTCTTTAGCTGCTTTTAATGCTGCCAAATCTTTTGTTGATAATTTCTTAAACTTTAGCTCTTTACACATTCTTTGTTATTTTATAAGGGATTGCAAAATCATTACATGTTATTTAACAAAAGCAAGCTGTTTATTTTATGGAGAGATTGCTTCATTTTGACTGCGCTCAATACATCGCTAAATCACAATGAATTTATTTTACCAACACTCCCTTAAATGTGAATACAACAAACTATCAAACAAGTCTTCACTTTTTTGTACTTGTTGCTTTTGGTTTTCTATAAGTTAAACGCTGTCATCAAGAACAATCCCAATATCGCCTGTATTTACACCTGCAATAATGATACAAACATCTACTTTATTACCGATATTTCCAAATTATAAGAGCTTGCTTTGCCTGTTATCTTTCAAGATAATTACTCGATACTTCTTATTAAAAAGTATTAAAATTATGTTTCATAGTTTTATTTCCAAAAGTAAGTTTTAATAATTAGATGCGCTGCTTTGTTGTTTGCCAAACGTAACGTATTTAATGATGTATTCAGCGCCTACTTAACTCGGTCTAAAAACCTACTTATTGTAGTAATACTTATAGCTTTAAATTAACGATTAACTATCTCATCATTTATGGCAAACCCTGTTGTAAACACTTCTATTTATTGTTAAAGTTGATGGTTTCTATATTTTGTTTTTCAAACGCTATTTACTTCTGCCTTATATTCTAGAAATTTCTTACCCATATTTATTCACATATTTAGAATTAAAATAATACCAACTTAACTGCACACAGTCGTAAAAAATTAAAACTCAAATTATCTTTCTGCGCTTGATAAAGAATACTACGCTACTATCTAAAAATCTTCAATAGATTCTGATTAATAAATGGTAGCATCTTTATTATTCGAAAAAATTATTGAAACTAAAATTATACTATTTAAACGACATTTTAGCATTAAACTGGCATAAAATAAAAGCGTCGGGTTATTAAACTAAAATCTAACTAAAAAGATTGTATCTCATTTTTAACTAAAACTACTTTTTAACATCACAACTAAAGCAACCTTAAAAGACCATACCTCATTCAATTATCATAACTTTGTAGTCAAATTATAAAAGTACTTGAAAGATAAACTTAAACAACTAGAATTATTTCTAAAAAGTTCTAACTTTGATAGAGGCATCCGCCTTGGCGTAGGAATTGCTGTGCCCTTTGTTTTGCTTTATTTTTTAGGCTACTTTGAATATGCACCTGCTATTGTTGTTGGTACTTTCTTAAATACACCAGGAGACATCCCTGGAAGTATAAAGCGTAAAGTAAATGCCATTTTAATAAGTATTGTATTAACGATGCTAATTACCGCTATCATTCTATTTTCAAAACCCTTTTTACCGCTATTATTAATAACACTTGCTATTATTTCATTTCTTGTTTCACTTATTTCTGTTTATGGTTTTAGAGCGTCTTTAGTCTCTTTTTCTGGCTTGTTAGCCATCGTGATATCATTTGCTGTTCAAAAAGAAACAACACAAGATATTTTGATGCATGTGTCTTTAATGGGCATTGGTGGTCTTTGGTATTTAGTAGTATCGCTTGTTTTTCAAAAACTTGCGCCTAAAAAAGATCAGAACCAATTACTATCTGATTCGTTACTGCTTATTGGCGAATATCTAAAGTTACGCGCCAAATTATTAACAAAAAAAACAAAGCGAGATGAACGCATGAAACAAACCTTTGTGTTGCAACATCAAATAAATGAAAAGCACGAAACACTCCGAGAAACGTTACTAACAGCTCGTAAACGTTCTGGGCGCTCGCGTTACGAAGAAAAACAACTCTTAATTTTCGTTTCTTCTATTAAAATTTTCGAATTGATAGAAGCAAAACATCTCGATTACAAAATGATCGACGAAATTTTTGGCGAACATAAAGAATTTCTTAAAGCTTCTAAAAAGCTGAACAAAATAATGGGGAATCACCTCATCCTTTTATCTGAATTGTTGATTCAAAATGATAAAATACCCAACAAAGAAATTCTATTAAGCGCTTTATCTAAAGCAAACCAATCGATTACAAACTACATAGAAACGGTAAAATTACCCGAAGCAAGAGAAGGCGCAATTGTCTTAAAAAATTTATACGATTACCAAGAACAATTACTGCAAGAAATTAGAATTATTAGACGTTTAATGGCCAATGTTCAAGACGCCTCTAAAGTATCTTTAAAAAGAGAAGATTCGAGTCAGTTTTTAACCTTACAAGAGTATCGATTAAATGTTCTTATTCAAAATTTAAGTTTGAATTCTACCATGTTTAGGCATTCTTTTAGACTAACAATGGCCATTGTGTTTGGCTATCTTTTAGGCTTTCTGTTTGATATACAAAACACGTATTGGATTTTACTGACCATTGTTGTGATTATGAGGCCGAGTTATGGTTTAACAAAAGAGCGCTCAAAAGATCGTATCATTGGCACACTCATTGGCGCTGTAATTGCCGTTGGCATTGTATTAATTACCCAAAACACTTATGTTTATGGTGTTTTAGCATTTATTTCTTTGATCTTAGCATTTTCATTAATTCAGCAAAATTATAAATCCGCAGCTGCATTGATTACCATTAGCATCATTTTTGTGTATTCTTTAATGAATCCTGATGCTTTTGAAGTAATTCAGTATCGGGTTATCGACACCATCATTGGCGCTACCATTGCCGTAGTCTCTAATTATCTAATTTTACCAAGCTGGGAAGCCAATAATTTAAAAAAGATATTATTGAACGCTTTAAAAATGAACAAAAAATACCTTTTGGCCACGCAAGAATTATATCAAAACCCAACGGCGCATAGACTTTCTTATAATTTAGCCAGAAAAGATGCATTTTTAGCGATTGGTAATTTAAATGCGTCCTTTCAAAGGTTAACGCAAGATCCGAAATCGAAACAAAAAGAATTTCAATTAATTTATGAAATTGTAACCCTAAACCAAACAATGATTTCTGCGATTGCGTCTATCGGTAATTTTATTATCAACCATAAAACCACACCAGCCTCTAAAGAATTTAACACCTTAACATGTACAATTTCTAATACGCTACAAAGATCTTGCGACAGTTTAGAGAACAAGCAAATTGAAGAACAAATAAACACAGAAACGGTTGAAGAAGCAGAAGATAAATTATTAAGTACATACCAACAATTGTCTAATTTAAGAGATGAAAATATAAAAAAAGGAAATACAGCATTAGATACCAAAACCCTTCATAGTTTGCAAGAAGCCTATTTAATTTCAAATCATATGAGTTGGTTAAAGTCACTATCAGAAAGTTTGAAAAAAGCTACTGAAAGCTATAGTGCTTCTATTCTGAATTATTAGTGTTCTATTAAAAAAATAGTTTTAGAAACCCTTTTAAAATAAAGGATTGCACTATTTTTTTTTTAATGACACCTTGCTTAATTAAAATAATATCATCGAGATAAAGAAAACATTATTATTTTAACTCATCTATGTTTGTCAGATAGCAAGGATTAAGTATTGGCTCCCTGACTACCGGCAGACAGGTTGGTTCTAAAAACCCAGAAATCTCACCTCTTTTACAGCACAAGAACAATTCTAAACACCTACTTATTTTCTTTTTTATTGTTGATTATGAGCAGTCTTTGAACGCTTCTTTTTTTGACACTTACTATATAAACTGATAAAAAAAGAATGCTAATGCTATAAAACATTTTAATTTTAATATTTTTTAAACTCCTTTAACGTTTTAAGGATTTAAAATATAAACGATGTATTCACTAAAAACTTTATGATGTCCATAAATATTGAAATTATAAAAACAGAAGATATTCTAATCATACTACCGCTTTTATCTACAATCAACACAAAAACTCCTTTAGATATATTAGAAAAGAGAGTTTTAGAAATGGCTCATTTAACTCACTACGAATGCGTTGGGTTATTTTCAGACCATAAACTTGTGGGCATTGCTGGACTTTGGTATACCACAAGGCACTATATTGGTAAAAGTGCAGCGCCAGACCATGTTGTAATAGATGAAGCGTTCAGAGGAAAAAAATTAGGAGAATATTTTTTTAATTGGATTGATGTTTATGTACAATCTAAAGGATGTGAAGCCATGGAATTAAACACTTATGTAACTAACGCTAAATCACATAAGTTCTATTATAATCAGGGCTATGCTATTTATGGTTTTCACTTTTTAAAAGTAATCAGAAAAGATAAAAAATTTTACTAACTTTTTGGTTAAAAAAACATTGCACAAGTCAAAAATGATTCTATATTTGCAGCTCTTTACCACGCGAAAGTAGCTCAGTTGGTAGAGCGTCAGCCTTCCAAGCTGAATGTCGCCAGTTCGAACCTGGTCTTTCGCTCAAAAGACTTTTTTAGAAATAAAGAAGTCTTTTTTATGCCATAAATTTAATGAAAATTCTAAAAATTAAGATGATAAATTTTAAATAAAAAACAAACGCCCCAAAAAACCATCGTAATATCAAAAAATAACATCTTAAGAAACTACTATAGAGCACATAAGAATAATGAGCACAGCATTACGCTAGAACCTGAAACAAAATCGACACAAGAAGTGGAGTTCGTTCAACTTGCCATTTTGGATTTATAACTTCCCTATTTTACGAAATTGAGTTTCCTAAAATAAAATAGTGACATTAGCTTTATCTCAAGTTATAAACGCTTCAATTTATCACCAAAAAACAAGACGATTAATATCGGAATTGCTAATAAAACTACAAAAATAGTATTTGTAGAAAATAATGCTGGTTTTAAAACGAGCGTTAAAATAAAACCGCCTATCGCACCGCCTAAATGTGCTGCATGCCCAATGTTTCCTACTTGCTTTTTCATACCGTAAATAGAATACAACAAATAACCAACTCCAAAAATATAACCCGGAATAGGTATTGCAAAAAACAATAACAACTGCATATCTGGGAATACTAAAATTGATGCGTACACGATTCCGGAAACAGCCCCAGAAGCACCAACAGCGCTATAATAAGGCTCATCTTTATGATAGTGTAAAGTGTATAAACTCCCAGCCAATAAACTACCAAAATAGATAATTAAAAAAGGAATTGTCCCTAAATTATTCGAAACAAAATCGCCGAAGATATAGAGTGCATACGTATTAAAGCCAAGATGCATCCAATCTACATGTAAAAAGCCAGAAGTTAACATTCTAATTTTTTCATCGCCTTTTATGCTGCCCACTTGAAATTTGTACTTGTCTAAAAATTTATAATCGTCAAAGCCTTTCATTGAGAATAAAACGTTGGCAGCAATTATTAATAATATGGTAATATTTGACCCTTGTAACATCCTACAAAAATAACAAATCTCTTTGGGTTTGCTCTCTTGTTTTAATTTTAAATACGGATATTTGTTTGGTTAAATATAAACATATGTCATTTTTAATTTTTGCACTTACCTACCCTTTTATTTGGGTACTTTCAAGATTACCAATGCGGATTTTATATATAAAGTCTGATATATTTTTCTTTCTAATCTACTATGTTTTTAGATACAGAAAACAGGTAGTTTATGACAATATTTCTTTGGTGTTTCCTGAAAAATCATCCGAAGAAAAAAAGCGAATTTCTAAACTCTTTTTTAAACATTTTACAGATTTATTTATGGAAAGCGTAAAAGCTTTTTCTATCAGTGAAAAAGAAATCTTAAAACGCTACAAATACAAAAATCCTGAATTGATTAATGATTTTGTAAAACAAGGAAAAAGTATTGCTTTAGTTGGTGCACACCAAGCAAATTGGGAATGGTCTATTAGTTTACCGCTAATTGCAGCGGGTAATATTTACGGAGCTTACACAAAATTAGGAAATAAGTATTTTGAAAAAGCGGTGAGAGATTCTAGAGAGAAATTTGGAATTATTGGTTACAAAACCTCAGATACCGTAAAAGGAATGCAAAAGAATTATACTGAAAAAATTCAAGGTTTGTATATTCTATTAAGTGATCAATCGCCACAATTGCATAAAACACATTATTGGACCGAGTTTTTTGGCGTAAAAGTACCTATCCATACAGGCGCAGAAATGCTTGCCAAAAAGTTTGATCTGGTCGTTGTGAACTACGTAACTAGAAAAGTTAAAAGAGGTCATTACGAAACAGAGTTCCAAATGCTAACAGAAAGTCCGAGAGCGTATGTCGACGGATATGAAATTACCGACAAATATCTTGCTTTAACCGAAGAAAACGTCAAAAAACAACCTGAACTATACTTATGGTCTCATAAACGATTTAAGCATAGAGATAAATTTGAAGAATGGCAAAAAATGAGAGTTGCTAAACCGAAAACCAAGAAGTAACCAATGCTTGCTCAATTGGTTTTACTGTTTTATGCACATAATCATTTTTAACCGTGTCATACATATACTCTTTAGACCAAGTTTCTATATTTTCTGATAATTCTTGTAATGAATTACAAATAAAATCTAATTCTTTTGTTGTTATTGTTGGATGTAAAGACAAACGAACCCAACCCGGTTTTTGAGTACTGCAACCCAACAAAATTTCACCTTTTATTCTATTAGATGTTTCTTGGTCTACGTTTAATAGAAAATGCCCGTAAGTTCCGGCACAAGAACAACCGCCTCTTGTTTGAATTCCGAAATGATCATTTAATAATTTTACCACCATATTAAAGTGATATTTTTCGAAATAGAAAGAAAAAATACTCAATCTTTTTTTCTGATTTGGCGCTAATATTTTTACACCTTTTAAACCTTCTAACGTTTTAAAAACAATTTCGTTAATTTCATCTTCTCTTTTTTTGATGTTTGCCGTACCCATTTTTTCTTTCAACTGAATTGCAAGCGCAATTTTTATAGTTTGCAAAAAAGCAGGTGTTCCGCCATCCTCTCTGGTTTCTACATCATCAAAATAATCGTGTTGCCCCCAAGGATTTGTATAACTTACCGTACCGCCTCCAGGATTATCTGGAATTGTATTTTTATACAATTTCTTATTAAAAATTAAAACACCGGCACTACCGGGACCTCCTAAAAATTTATGCGGCGAAAAGAAAATAGCATCTAAATACTCCTCTTCTACTTCTGGGTGCATATTTATTTGCACATAAGGTGCGCAACAAGCAAAATCTACAAAACACAATCCGTTATACTGATGAATTAATTTTGCTACTTTATGATAAGGTGTCTTTATGCCTGTAACATTAGAACAAGACGTTATCGAAGCTATTTTTATTTTTCTATGTTCGTGCTTTTGAATGCATTTTTCAAAACTTTCTAAACAGACTAAACCTTCATCGTTGCAAGGAACAACTTCTACGTCGGCAATGGTTTCTAACCACGATGTTTGGTTTGAATGATGCTCCATGTGAGAGATAAAAACAATCGGTCTTAAATCTTCAGGCACAGTTGTGTACTCTTTTAAGCTCTCTGTAACTTTTAAACCTAAAATTCGCTGAAATTTATTAACAGCGGCCGTCATTCCAGAGCCTGTTGTAATTAAAACATCATTGTTATTTGCGTTTACATGACGCTTAATAATATTTCTAGCTTCGTGATACGCCAAGGTCATTGCTGCGCCAGATGTAGATGTTTCTGTATGCGTATTTGCTACAAATGGCCCAAATTTATGCAACAATTTTTCTTCAATAGGATGGTATAACCTTCCACTTGCCGTCCAATCTGTGTAAATTAAATTTTGTTCTCCATAAGGAGATTCAAACGTTTGATTGATGCCTACAATGTTCTTGCGAAATTGATTGAAATATTGCTCTAAATTTTCCATTATAATCTAAATTTGCCGCCAATTAAAATATTGTTCTGTAAAAAGAAAAAATCTTGAGAAGCACTATCCAAAGGATTGGTACTTATTTTAACATCTGGCATATTTATATAACCAGCTTTTAAATCTGCCTGAATAAAAAAGTGTTTTAAAAACACAATATTTAATCCAGCTCCTGCAGAAAGACCGTAACCAGAAACATGGTAATCATCGTGTCTTTCTTGATCTAGCAACGTGGTATCTGTTTTCGGATATAAAATACCTGCTCCCAAACCCTCTGTTACATTTATTTGAAAACTTTCTGAATCTAAACCAAACCAACGGCTAATATCATCAAAACGATATACTTGCATATTAATATAATTTAAACCATCTGTATGCTCTAATCGTAAAAAATCTTCTGTTAATTGAATTTTTTGCCCCGTGTAAACACCATTATACTTATTATCTGCAATAGTAATGTCACCATCAATAGCTACAAACTGATCGTTGTTTACCACATATTTCATGTGATCTACACCAATTGAAATTGTATAATTTTCTTTAAAAAAATAACCTATTCGCATGTTTGTTTGCGGTTTGGTTAAGTTTGTAATTCCAAAATATTTTTTAAACGTAAAGTCCGATGGTGTATCTCGTGCTTTTACATCTCGTAAGGTAAAATCATAATTATTTCCTTTAAAACGGATGTCAGAGCCAGAATATCCAGCCCAGTTCCAGCCCCAATACATAAAGAACTTACCTTTATTAATCACTTTATTTTTCTTTTCTTCTTGCGCACTTATTGATAATGCAAAAAGAATAATCCCTAATAATAACAGTTTTTTCTGAAACATTTAGGCTATAATTGCTTTTATTTCATTGATGAATCTTAGTGCCAAAGCATCTGCTGCTTCTTGAGATTTAGCTTCTGTATAAATTCTTATAATTGGTTCTGTATTCGATTTTCTTAAATGAATCCATTCGTTCGCAAAATCAATTTTCACACCATCTATTGTGTTTACATCTTCATTTTTGTAAGTAGATGCCATTGTTTTTAAAATCTCATCAACATTAATTTCTGGTGTTAATTGAATTTTATTTTTACTCATAAAGTAACTAGGGTATGAATCTCTTAATGTTTTACAAGACACTTTTTGATGCGCTAAATGTGATAAAAACAATGCAACACCCACTAAAGAATCACGACCATAGTGAGAAGCAGGATAAATGATTCCTCCGTTTCCTTCGCCACCAATAACTGTGTTGGTCTCTTTCATTTTGATCACCACGTTTACTTCACCAACGGCACTTGCAGTATAAGTTCCGCCATGTTTTTCAGTAACATCTCTTAACGCTCTAGAAGAAGATAAATTAGAAACTGTATTTCCGCCACCTAAACGTCCTAAAACGTAATCTGCACAAGCCACTAATGTATATTCTTCGCCAAACATAGAACCATCCTCAGAAATAATAGCCAATCGATCTACATCAGGATCTACTACAATTCCTAAATCTGCTTTTTCTTTCACAACCAATTCAGAAATATCAGTTAAATTTTCTTTTAAAGGCTCTGGATTGTGCGGAAACTCGCCATTTGGTGTGCAGTATAATTTTACACATTCTACCCCTAATTTCTCTAACAACGCAGGAATAAAAATTCCTCCAGTAGAATTTACACCATCTACAACGACTTTAAACTTTGCTTTTTTAATAGCTTTTACATCCACCAAATCAAGCTTTAAAACCTCTTTAATATGTTTTTTTAAATATTTTTTATTTTTTTTATAAACACCTAAATCATCTACTTTTGCAAAAGAAAAAGCTTCACTTTCTGCCAAAGCTAAAATTTCTTCGCCTTCTGTACCGTTTAAAAACTCTCCTTTTTCATTTAATAATTTTAAAGCATTCCATTCTTTCGGATTGTGAGATGCTGTTAAAATAATTCCGCCATCTGCTTTTTCTAAAGGCACGGCAACTTCTACGGTTGGTGTGGTTGATAACCCTAAATCTATAACATCAATTCCTAAACCTACCAATGTGTTTGCAACCAAACTAGAAATCATTTTACCAGAAATACGGGCATCTCTACCAATAACTACTTTTACACGTTCTGAATTTAATTCAGACCTTTTTTTACTTCTAGATTTGATAAATGCGCCGTAAGCAGCTGCAAATTTAACAGCATCTATTGGCGTTAAATTGTCAGCAGTTTTGCCACCAATTGTTCCTCTGATTCCTGATATTGATTTTATTAATGTCATAGTTATGGTTTTCAAAACAAAGGTAATTTATTCTTTATTATTTGTAGGTCAAATGAATAAAAAAACAACTTTAAAACAAATCACTTTTTTTTAATTACTCAAATTGTTTGCAAATATACTTGGGTTAGTAATTGCAATGGAAATACTTTTTTATTTCCGTTTTTACGCAATAAAAAAGCATATTGGTAGGTTGGGAAATAAAGCGCGACTCTTAACAAGCGAACAAAAAAAATGAAATTATGGCTACCAAAAATCTAAAACAGTATGCTTAAAAAACGTTATAAAATCTATTACATATTTATAACCCTTTCTTTTTTAACGGAGTACCTATCATTAACTCTAAAGAACTACTCTTTTTTACTTACCTTTAAAAAACCAATCAAATAAATAATATCTATGTTACATTTTAAAAAGAAGTGCCAAGTTTTGCCGTTGATAATCCTGTTCCTTTTCTTGGACATCAAAATAACAAACGCCCAAAAAACAAGACTATTAAGACAACCTGACATCAATGCTACACATATAGTATTTACCTATGCAAATGATATTTGGGTGCATACTTTTGATACTAATGAAACTAAAAGAATTACGAGTACACCTGCGGGAGAATCGAATCCTTACTTATCACCTGATGGAAAATGGATTGCTTTTACCTCCAATAAATCAGGAAGTAATGCTGTTTACATAGTCTCCATTCTTGGTGGTGAAACTACTAGATTAACTTGGCACCCCAATGGTTCTGATGTTCGCGGTTGGCCGAATGATGGAACATCAGTTTTGTATGCAAGTTCTAGAGAAACTGCACCAAGACCTTATAATAGATTATGGACTGTTCCTGTAAAGGGTGGCGCGCCAACTTTAATTTCTAAACAATGGGGCTATGATGGTTCTTTTTCTGAAGATGGTCAGCGAATGGTTGTTGATAAAATGAGCCGGTGGGATGGAGAATGGAGCGCTTACCGTGGCGGTCAAAATACGCCTTTGATTCTTTTATACTTAAAAATTTCTGAAGAAATTTTATTACCACATACCAACACCACAGATGTGCAACCTTTATGGATAGGCGATGCTATTTATTTTCTTTCTGATAGAGACTTCGTCATGAATATCTAGAAATACAATATCAATACTAAAAATTTATCACAAATTACTAAATTTAAGGGTTCTGACATTAAATGGTTGGCAGGCGATAAAAATACATTAACCTATGAACGTGATGGATATTTACACACGTATAGTCTTTCTTCTAAAAAATCTACACAATTAAAAATTAATATAGTTGGAGATTTCCCTTGGGCAACCACTAAATTTGAAAATGTTACAAAAGCTGCAAAAGCAGCCTCTTTATCTCCGAACGGAAAAAGAGGTATTATGGAATCTAGAGGTGAAATATTTACGGTTCCTGTAGAATTTGGCGATGCGCGTAATATTACACAGAGTTCTGGAACTGCAGATCGTACACCTATTTGGTCTCCTAAAGGCGATAAAATTGCTTGGTTTTCCGATAAAGATAAAAAAAGGATATGCTTTGTTTACTGCAAATCAAGATGGAATGTCTGACATCTCTAAAATTTCTATTGATGAATCTAAAATGGCTTGGAACCAACGTGGTCTCCAAACGGAAAATACATTGCTTTTGTAGATGATGATGTGCGATTAAGAGTTGTGAATCTTGAAACTGAAAAAATTAAAACGATTGATGTTGGTGGTAATAATTTAGAGCGAATAGGCATTGTAATGAACTAGTCTACTGATTCTAATTGGATTGCCTATGAAAAATCTGGAAGTAATAACTCAAGTTTCGCAGGTCACTACCCCTTGAAAACAAAGAGAAAAAGAATAAAAAAAGTAGCATTTTTATTCCTTTAAGTTTCTAAATTTCAGTACCTTAAAGATGTAATTCCAATACGCTAAAAATGCTACATACCAAAGATATTAAAAATTTATCAGAACTTAGTGCTACTTTTTGTGATACCCATAAAAAGTCAGAATTTTTTACCAACTATGTGTCGATATTAAAAT
>NZ_VORR01000053.1 GCF_007997085.1 Polaribacter sp. IC066 | reverse complement strand
AGAGAAAAGGTAATCGAATTCTTAGAAAGTCACTCTTGGAAAAATGAGGAATTCAAAAATATCCTAACAGATAATTTTCAAATTATTAAACCTAATTTTTCGGGATCCTATTTGTAATGAGTATACATTACAGAACGCTTACTCTGTTTTTACATTAATGGCACTTAAATAAATAGCTCTTTTTTGCTGCTCGTTCTTTTCTCTTCGTCATTGTGAAGAATAAAAAAATCTATTTATTAGACTGTTCTTCTCTTTGTGTGGGATTCCTTTAAAATTATTACTTTTGCTTGATTAACGGTCTTAAGGCTATTTATCTATTTTTTCAAA
Source organism: Polaribacter sp. IC066 (assembly GCF_007997085.1). Taxonomy (GTDB): domain Bacteria; phylum Bacteroidota; class Bacteroidia; order Flavobacteriales; family Flavobacteriaceae; genus Polaribacter. Next base: position 27,348 of record NZ_VORR01000053.1, on the reverse strand, counting down.
TACATAACCAAAAGTCTGTTCTCCTATAAATGTGGCATTTGAAAAAACCACTCTATCTTTAAACAGCTCAACCAACGGATAAGTAGCTCCCAACATCTTGCAGTTGTGCCTACGGAAACATTATCGGTAATCCTGCATTTTTCTAAAAATAATGAAGTCTTCATTACTTCTACACCGTTTAATGTATATTGGTATTAACTACTTCATCTTCAATTTTTTACGAATCAGTAGATGTTCCGAAACAACGGGTGTCTCCTAATTCGATTTTAACCTCTTCGGTACTTTCGTATATTGACGAAGTAGGAACTAAAAAAGTATATGTATCGTCTGTAACGCATTCGCTACTTATAAAATTTAGATCACCTCTGAATTTTTCAGGCAGTATAATTTCTTTTAATTTCCACGATTTATCAGAACCTTCATGTAATTTTAGTAACTCGGTTATTGTAAAATCTGTAGCTCTTGCTTTAGAGGTGTTATCTAAAAGTGGTTGTTAGAATCGCAGTTTGCAAATATCAAGATTAAACATAGCGCGAAAAATAGTTTGATATGCTTTTGATTTTTCATTTTCTTTATTATTAAAATTATTTATTTAAGAGATAATTCTTAAAGTATGACATACAAATATGAACGAAATATATGGCTCATTTTAAGTTATGAAATTTTAATATGCATTAGCAATTGACATGCCAAAATTAGTATTGTTCGTTATAATTATTGTTTATAGTCAGAACCAAAAAATTAAGGCACTAAAAATTCACCAGACCAATCAGTATCCATTCTCGTAAACAAAACTCTTATATGATTAGGTCGTTTTAAACGTAAATATTCAATTGTATTGGGGATAAGTTTTACAGGACAGAAATAGTTTTCTTCTGCTTTGTAACCTACCTCATCGGGATTTTTTATGGGAGTACCCGGTGCTATACTTGTGGTGTAATCTTTTCGAGACTCGGCTTGCACTGTATGCCAATAGGTTGCAATTTGTTCTTTATCTGTGATTAATTCGGCTTTTCCTTCAACCCGTATTTGCAGTAGCTTTTTAGAATCATAAAACAAGGCGCTAAACTCAGCATTATCTTGAATATCTTTTACTTTTTGAGTTCTTTTGTCTGTATAAATTACCAAACTTAAATCGGCCAACGTTTTTCGCAACACAACCGTGCGCTGCCTTGGTTTGCCATTTTCATTGGTAGCCAAAACGAAATATCGAAAAGCATGTCGTTTTTTTGAATGTCCGTTAACAAGTTCTTGTTTGGCTTCTTCTAGTATTTGATTTTTCAATTGTATGGGTTTATTTTAAGCGAAGTTATCATATAATCGTTTAAAAACGTTTCTAGGTAAAGATGTATTTTACTATGAAGTGATAAGGACAAATTATAGGGATAAGCATCTTCTTTTTTTATCTAAACAAAAAATTATCCGGACTTTAATTTTTAATGAACAACCATAAGGCAGTGTTATTTAGGTATCAAAAAGGAATATCTTTTTAATATTTCGACTCAGACCGTCGAGGTATTAAACCCAAGATCCCGCTAAATACTGAAACAAGCCTTCCTGCCGGACAAGAAAATTGTGTTTCACTAATAAGAATATTTATTTAAAAGCATTTATTTAATATGCTGTGTAATTCTTATTATTCGAAGTAAATTTATGAATTCATTAAATCAAAAGAAATTTTAATACCTGTAATAACCATACCAGTGCCAATAATAGCGATAATTAAACCCATTATTTTTCCGATAACCGAAATAACATTATTACCAACAACTTTCACGATAAAATCACTTGCTCTAAAAGTTAGATATGTAAGCAAACTCATAAACCCAAATATAGCAATTACCAAAAAGATTTGAATATTTTCTACATTTGCCACAAAATTCATTGCAGTTACAATAGTACCTGGACCTGCTAAAATAGGAATCGCCATTGGAGAAACAGCAATATCTTCTTTTGTATCTATAGTATCTAAACTTTTTACATTAGATTGTTTGGACTGCAGCATATCAAAGCCAATAAAAAATATTAAAATTCCTCCTGTAATTTTAAATGCAGGAATGCTAATATTAAACAATTCAAAAATATATTTGCCTAACAAGACAAATACTGTAATAATAATAAAAGCAATGATGTTTGATCTTTTATTAATATCCCTTTTTACTTTTTTGTCTAAACCTTGGGTTAAAGACACAAAAACCGTCATGTTAGATATCGGGTTGGTTATGGCAAAAAAGCCAGTAAATACAGTAATTGCGAATGTTATTAGATTATCCATCTTTAGTAAAAAATTGAGCGGCAAAAGAACATAAATAATTGCTGTTTTAGCAGATCTATTTTTCTTTTTTTTGATTAATATCTGCTCTTATTATAACGTTTTCTTATTGCTTATAAACTTCTATTTATTCCTATTTTATATTCTTAATTACGAAGAATAAAAATAGCAAATTTTTAAATAATATAGCTTTTTGAAATAAATTCGGAATCAATATACATTATTATATTGAATTAACTTTAAATACCTAGAAATAAATATTTAGATCTCTTTCCTCAAAACCTCTAAAGGCGGACTTTTTAAAACGCTTCTAATATTACTTAAACCAATGAGCACAACCAAAATGGTAATTCCGGGTAGAAATACTAAAAACGGTACAGCAGAGGGTATAAAGGGTTCTTTAAATAATAAAGTTGCCAATAACTGACTGCTAATGAGCGATAATAGAATTCCGACCAAACTACCCAAAACTCCTAAATACACATATTCGAGCGCCGTAATTTGCAGAATTTGTTTGCTCTTGGCTCCTAATGTTCTTAACAACACACTTTCTTTGATGCGTTGGTATTTACTATTTCTCACAGAACCTACCAAGACGATAATTCCTGTAAGAATACTAAAAAAGGCCATAAAATTAATAACCCATGATATTTTATCTAACACATCTTCTACAATGGTAAAAATTTGCCTTAAATCTAAAATAGAAATATTTGGGAATTTTTTCACCAAATCTCGTTGTAAATCCGCAGAGCTCGCATCATTCGGCACATAGGTCGTCAATACATTAAATTTTGGAGCCTTTTCTAAAACGCCTGCCGGAAAAACAATCGAAAAGTTCAATTGCATATTTGCCCAATTTACTTTTCTAATACTGCCAACAATAGTTTCCATTAAAACTCCTTGAATGTTAAAAATGACCGCATCGCCAACTTCTAAACTCGCATCTCTGGCAATATTATCGGCGATTGAAATTAAAATGGGTTCGCCCTCCTCTATTTTTGGTGCCCAAGTTCCCGCTACTATTTCTTCGGATGCTATTAATTCACTTCGATAAGTGGTTCTAAATTCGTGGTTTAAAATCCATCGGTTCATGGTCGATGTAGAATCTTTGCGAATATCATTTACCAATTGATCTTTAATACGATGCATTCGCATGGTTACAATCGGAATATTATCAATAACGTCTAATCCTTTCGGAAGAATTGTACTCACAACCGCTTCTTCTTGGTCGGCTTGTACATCCATTAAAATAATATTTGCATCCTTTGAATTGCTATCCATAGATGTTTTTGCCAACAAAATATCTTTGGTAAAATATAAGGTGCTAATTAAAAAAGTCCCCAATCCTATGGCTAAAATTAAAACCATCGTTTGATTGTTGGGCCGGTATAAATTTAGCAAACTTTGTCGTTTTGTAAAACCCCAATTAGTAGGAAAGTATTTTTTGATAGCTTTCATAAATAAACTCGAAACCCCTGCCATAATGGAAAAAGTAATCAAAATACCAACCGTAAATACGAGTCCGTTAAAAGCATCTTTTAACAACCAAAACGAAAATAAAAAGATAAAAAGTAGGATCGCTGCAAAAGTAAAAAGTCTAGCTTTTCTTGGTTTTACCAAATTATCATCAGTGCCTCTCAATACTTCTAAAGGAGAAACATACCAAGTACCTAACAACGGCAATAATGCAAACAAAACCGACATTAACACCCCCAGCGCTACACCCATAATTAAGGGCGTTGCACTAATAGATACTTGAACATCAAAAGGTAAAAATCCCTTTAAAACATACGGAAAAGCATATTGCAAGCCGATGCCAATGGCAGAACCTAGAAGTCCACCAATCAATCCAATGCCAATAATTTGCAGTAAATAAATTAAAAATGTTTGTTTTCTTGTAGCTCCTAGACATTTTAAAACAGCTACATTTTTAAGTTTTTCTTTAATGTAAATATGAACAGAACTTGCAATTCCGATGCAACCTAGTAATAGGGCAATAAATGCCGATAAATTTAAAAATCGCGTAACGTTGTCGAACCCTTTTCCTAAACGGGCACTTGTGTCTGTATGCGTATCAAGATCTGCATTTTCATCATCTAAAATAGGATCTATTTTTTTATTTAGCAATTCCAAATCCATTTTTGGTGCAATGAAAAAATATTGATATTCTTTTCTACTCCCTATTTGTAACAATTCTGTTTCGTCTATATAACGAAAAGGAATGAGCACTGTTGGCGCCACTGAACTAGAAATAGCAGAACTACCCGGAATCGATTTTAACGCTCCTATGATTGGGAATGTTAACTTGCCTAATTTAATAGAATCGCCAGGGTTTAAATTATATTGTAATAATAATGTAGCATCGACCAAGGCACCACCTAATTCTTGATAGGTTGCAGCAGCGTTAATTGGTGCGGTTTCTAAATTTCCGTAAAAAGGAAAAGCACCTTTAATGGCACGTACTTTTACTAATTTTGTTCCCTCGTTTTTAGGAAATGCGGCCATAGAGACAAAATTAACTTCAGAAGCATCTGCTCCTAAAGAATCTATAATTGCCAAAACTTTTTTAGAAGGAAGCTGTTTGCTGTCGATAATAAAATCGGCGCCCATTAAAGACTTTGACTGATTTTTAATATTGTCTTTTAGATTATCGCTAAATAATTGAATGGAAACAACTGCTGCAATGCCTAAAATAATAGAAGCCATAAATAAAAGCAATCTAGAAAGACTTGCTTTGCCATCTCTCCAAGCCATTTTAAAAAGCCATTGTACCGGTGTTTTTGAGGTTAATTTGCTCATGAAACTGCTACTGTTTTTTCATTAGACATGATTTTTCCTCCTTTTAATCTTAAAATTTGCTGTGTTCTATTGGCTAACTCTAAATCGTGTGTAATAATCACCAACGTAGTGCCCGCTTCTTTGTTTAATTGAAATAATAATTGAATAACTTTTTCGCCAGTTTCTTCATCTAAATTTCCGGTAGGTTCATCCGCAAATAAAATAGAAGGTTTGTTAGAAAATGCTCTAGCCAGTGCAACTCGTTGTTGCTCACCACCCGATAATTGAGCTGGGTAATGATGCACACGATCTGATAAACCTACTTTTTGCAACAATTCTAACCCAAATTTAGTTGCGTTTTTTTCGCCTTGCAATTCTAAAGGAACAATTACATTTTCTAATGCCGTAAGAGTTGGCAACAGTTGAAAATTTTGAAATATAAAACCAACTTCTTTATTGCGTAAAAGAGCGCGTTCATCTTCATCTAAATCTTGCAAATTACTTCCGCACAATGCTATACTTCCGTTGCTCGGATGATCTAAGCCAGCGCACAAACCCAATAAAGTGGTTTTTCCACTTCCAGAAGGCCCTACAATAGAAAAGATACTTCCTTTTTCTATATCAAAAGAAATATCGCTTAAAACTGTTAATTCTTTTGAACCACTGGTATATGTTTTTTCTAGTTCGTGAATCTTTAATATCTTTGTCATTGTATTTATTTCATATAATTTTACTCAAAAATGATAAAGTCGAAAAATAAACAATTGAATTTAAATGTAAAGGATTGTAGCTCTAATATTTTCTTAAAGTTATGTTATTTTTCATCAGTAGTACTATTACTTTCTTGCGGATCGGATACTTCTAAAAAAACGAAAACATCAGAAACAACTTCCATTAAAACTGAAAGTAAAAAAGCAGAAAAAGTCGTAACAAAAAAGGTATTGTTTTTTGGTGATAGTTTAACGGCTGGCTATGGATTAGACGATATCAATGATGCTTTTCCTGCATTAATTCAAATTAAAATAGACTCACTTTCATTAAAATATACGGTTATAAATTCTGGTTTAAGCGGTGAAACCTCTGCTGGTGGTAAAAGCAGAATAGATTGGGTTCTGAATCAAAAAGTAGATATTTTTATATTAGAATTAGGCGCAAATGATGGTTTACGCGGCATTCCTTTAAAAGAAACAAGAAAAAATTTACAAGCTATTATTGATGCTGTACTTGCAAAAAATACTGCAACAAAAATAGTTTTAGCGGGCATGCAACTTCCACCAAATATGGGTATCGATTACATCACAGAGTTTAAAACTATTTTTCCTGAATTGGCAAAAAAAAATGGATTGAAATTAATTCCGTTTTTATTAAAGGATGTTGGCGGTGTTCCTGAATTAAACCAAGCAGATGGCATACATCCTACAAAAGAAGGTCATCAAATATTGGCTAAAAATACATGGGCAGTTTTAGAATCATTACTAGATTCTTAAAAATAACTACGGCTATAATTTATAGGAGCCACGGGGAGGAGAAACTTTTAAAAGGTATCTCTTATTCGTTTTCTAATAAATTTATTAAACAAAAAACAGCATCTAAAATAATTTTAGATGCTGTTTTATACTTTATAGAAAAACTATTTTACTTAAGTGATTTCATATCAATTACAAATCGATATTTAACATCGTTGTTTATAATACGTTCAAAAGCGGTATTAATATCTTGCATATCGATTAACTCAATATCACTGGTAATATTATGTTCCCCACAAAAATCTAACATTTCTTGTGTTTCTTTAATTCCGCCAATTAAAGAGCCAGCAATACGCTTACGTCCCATAATGATACTTCCTCCATGAAATGGTTTTAAAGGCTCTACTGCACCAACTAAAACCATCGTTGCATCAATTTTAAGCAATCCTAAATAAGGATTCATTTCATGACCAACAGGAATGGTGTTTAGAATAAAATCGAAACTACCCTGATGTTTTTTCATGTCATTGGCATCTTTAGAAACCATCACTTCATGTGCACCTAATCTTTTTGCATCTTTTCCTTTTTCTGGTGATGTAGTAATCATGACCACATGAGCACCTAATGCATTGGCAAATTTAACGCCCATATGCCCTAATCCTCCTAAACCGATAACACCTACTTTATCTCCTTTTTTCACTTTCCAGTGTGTTAAAGGTGACCAAGTTGTAACGCCTGCACACAATAAAGGTGCCGTTGCTGCTTCATCTAAATTTTCTGGAATACGTAATACAAATTTTTCATCAACCACTACCGATGTTGCATAACCGCCATAGGTTTGTGCGCCTTCAATATGTGGATCGGGACTATTATAGGTAAACGTTGCTCCTTTTTCACAAAATTGTGCAAGATCTTGCTCACAAGAAGAACAGGTTTGGCAAGAATCTACCATACAACCTACACCTACTAAATCGCCAACTTTATGGGTGCTAATATTCGCACCAATCGCTGTTACACGTCCAATAATTTCATGCCCAGGAACTATTGGGTATTTTGTTCCTTTCCAATCGTTTTTTGCAGTATGAATATCACTGTGACAAACCCCACAATAAGTAATATCAATTTTAACATCGTCGACCCCTACTGCTCTTCTTTGAATATCTAAAGGTTTTAAATCTTCTGTTGATGCTGTTGCACCGTATGCTTTTACTGTTGTAGTTGCCATTATTATGCGGTTTTTAAGGTTACTTTTAATTCGATTTCTGTGTTTAGTAATTTAGAAATAGGACACGCTTCTTTTGCTTTGTGTGCTATTTGCTGAAATTGTTCTGCATCGATATTTGGTACATCTCCTTCTAAATTTAAGGTTATTTTTGTAATGGTTCCGTCTTCAAAAGTTACGGTTGCATCCACATCTAGAGTGGTTGCTGTAAAATCGGCCTCATTTAAGAAGAAGCTTAATTGCATTGCAAAACATCCTGCATGCGCTGCGCCTATTAATTCTTCTGGATTCGTTCCTTTTTCTCCATCTTCAAATCTTGTATGAAATGAATATTGTGTTTTATCTAAAACTTTACTTCCTGTGGTTAGATTTCCATGTCCGTCTTTTCCACTTCCTTTCCATGCAGCATTCGCTTTTCTTGTAAATTTCATATGATATGTTTTTAAATTAAACTATTTGTTTAGAAGCTATTGGATAATCTATATATCCTTTTTCTCCTGTGGTGTAAAACGTATCTTGATTCCATTCAGCCAAAGCCAAATTGTTTTCAAAACGCTCTACTAAATCTGGATTTGAGATGTATGGTTTGCCATAAGCCACCAAATCTGCGAACCCTTCTTCAATTACTTTATTTCCTTTTTCTTGATCAAAAGAAGCATTAATCATTAATGTTCCGTTGTATAATGGTCTAAAATGTTTAGCGATTTCCTTTACAGCGTATGATATTTCTGAAACATCTGTAAAAGGTTCCGATAAGTGCAGATATGCTAAATCATAATCATTTAATTTTTTAATAATGTATTCAAAAGTCGGAATCGTATTTTCATCCATCGTCATGCCAAATAAGCCATGTAAAGACGGATTAAAACGTGCTCCAATGTTTTCTTGTGGCATCACTTCTTTAATCGCATCTAAAACTTCGAAAAAGAAACGTGCTTTATTTTCATTACTTCCACCATATTCGTCTGTTCTTTTATTAGAAGATCCGTTAAAAAATTGATGAAATAAATAACCATTAGAAGAATGTATTTCTACACCATCAAAACCTGCTTTTACTGCGTTTGCAGCGGCATTTTTAAAATCTTGAACTGTAGTTTTAATTTCTTCAACCGTCATTTCTTTTGGCGTAACGGTATCTTTAAATCCATCAAGAGTATACGATTGTTCGTTAGGATTTAAAGCTGATGCTGAATGTGGTAAATCTCCGTTATGAAAATCTGGATGCGATATTCTACCAACATGCCATAATTGAATAAATATTTTTCCGCCTTTCTCGTGCACACGCTTGGTTACTTTTTTCCAGCCTTCTACTTGTTCATCAGAATATATACCCGCAGTGTGAATATAACCCACCGCCTTTTTAGAAACTTGAGCCCCTTCTGTAATAATTAAGCCTGCAGATGCACGCTGTTCATAATATAAACCATGTAGCTCATCCGTTGGCACATTGCCTTCATTATCTGCTCTACTTCTCGTCATGGGTGCCATCACAACGCGATTGTTTAAATTAATGTTTTTATGATATGGAGTTAATAGAAATTGTTTGTTCATGTGTCTTATTCTGTTTATTAATTAAAACAAAGCTACATAACTAACACATCAATCTACTTGATCTATATCAATTAAGACAGATTTAACTTTTTAGATTCTTTCTTACTCTGCTTAAGTTTTCTGGAGAAACCCCCAAGTAATTTGCAATATTATAATTAGGAACTCTTTCTTTTATATTCGGATAGGACGCACAGAACTCAAGGTACCGTTCTTGTGTGTTTTTTTCTAAAGTTGATAAAATCCGTTTGCGTTGCGCTATAAATGCTTTAGTGGTTAAAAGCCGAAAGTAACGCTCAAAGATGGGCGCTTCTGCATAAATTTTTTGCAGATGATCATAATGAATCGATATTAATTGAGCGTCTTCAATAGCTTCGATATACAAAACAGAGGGCACTTGGTTGTAAAAAGCATCAAAATCGCCAACCCACCAATTTTCTATAGCAAACTGAATAATACATTTATTTCCTTTACTATCCATATAATACGCACTTAAACATCCTTTTAGTACAAAATATTCGTGTTTTACGTGGGTCCCTGGTTTTAGTAAAAACTGACCTTTACGAACCGTTATTTCATTTAACGCAGCATTAAATACTTGTAAATCGATCTCGGACGGATTGATATGCTGTTTGATGTGATTACTGATAGACTGATGCATTCTACAAAGATGGTAAAATAATTAGCTTTAAAATGATAAATTTTATGATTCAGGTGGTTTTATATAGGTTTTTTTTATCAAACAAAAATATTTACAAATAACTATAAATCAATACTTTATTATTAAAATTATCTTCACACCATTTTTAAAATAGATTTACAAATAAATAGCGAACAAGAATTTAAAAAATAAATAAGATGTACTAGTGTACAAAAAAAGTTAGCGAGCCTTCTCTAAAACCATGGCAAAGAAAACAAATGCTAGAAAAAATAATTACATCAATATAATTGTATCTTTGCGCTCATTATAAATCTTACGCAAAACAACACTTTAGTGAACTCCTATGCCTTTTAAAAAATTACATGTAGCAATAAAAGATAAGCTAGAAGATCTTGAAATAACGACTCCTACGCCATTTCAAAGCAAAAGTATTTCTGTTATAAAAAGTGGCGCCAATATTTTTTGTGTTGCGCCAGAAAATAGCGGAAAAACAACGGCTTTGATTCTCACAACCATGCAAAAATTAAAATGTGAAGAAGTAGGCACGGCACCAAGAGCCATTATTCTAGTGGGTGATAACGAAAAAGCAAAAACTTTAAATGATTCTTTTGCTGATTATACAAGACGTACTTCATTGCGCGTTTATCTGTGTGATGAAAAGTTACATATTGATATGCTAAAATCAGAAATATTTGAAGGTGCAGATATTCTTATTGCTACGCCTAAAATTATGAACAAATTGTTTTTATTAAATGGCGTAAATACCACGCAACTAAAAATGTTGTGCATCGATGATGCGGGTTTTTTAAACCAGAATACCCCCCTTACAGAAATGATGGCAATTACCCAAAGCCTAACCAAATGCCAATTTGTAATTTATTCAGAAAAAATGCATCCTTTTTTAAAACGATTTGAATCTTATTTTATGAAACACGCAAGAACAATCGCTATGTAAGAATTTGAAGACGCTGTTATTTCTTTCTCTGACCCCATTCGATTAAAAATTTATATTTTATGATTCCTAAATTACATTATTTATCTCAAGGAAGTTCTCCTAAAGAACATTTAGAAAATATTCAAAAAGCATGTTCTGCAGGTACCGAATTGGTGCAATTGCGTTTAAAAAATATTTCAGAAAAAAAATGTTTAAAATTTGCAGAAGAAGCCAGAGAAATTACTTCTCATTTCCAAACCAGATTGATTATAAACAGTCATTATAAAGTAGCAAAAAAGGTAAAAGCAGATGGCGTTCATTTAGAAACTTCAGATGTGTGTCCTATAATTGCAAGAACTCATATATATACTTGGCAAATAATTGGTGCAACCGCAAACACTATTCAAGAGTGCGAAACAGTCATTAGCAAACAAGTAGATTATATTGGTTTAAGTCCTTTTAAGGGATCAAAAATTAAAGAAAATTTAGAGATAGCTTTAGGTTTAAACGGTTACCGAGCTATTCTAGATGTTTTAAAAACCGATACACCAATTATAGGTATGGGTGGCATTATCCCAGAAGATGTAAAAGATATTTTAGAAACAGGTATTTCTGGAATTGGGGTTTCTGATGCAATTACAGCCGATTTTAATAGTGTAAAATTATTTAACGAGTTATTAAGTGCTTCAGCTACAGAAGAACAAAGACATACTTTTTAAAGAGGATTTAATTAATTATTTTAATAAAATATAGGTAGTGTATCACAGTCTTTGATTTCGGAAACTAATTATCAATACTATTTTATTTAAAATAAAAAGAATAAATAAGTCAGATTTCGTTTTTAATAACCATTAAAAGTTTAAGTTTTAAAACTAAATACTTATGAATATTGAACATTTATTATACGATTATTTAGTAACAACTGGTCTTACTGAAACAGCAGCGGCATATATAAATATGCTAACCTTACTGATTTTAACAGTGGTAGCTGCATTTTTAGTCCATGCTCTTGTCAGAAAAATTTTATTGCAAGTATTTACAAGTTTTTCGTCAAAAACTAAAACAAATTTCGACGATTTATTAATAAAAAACAAAGCGCCAAGAAATATTGCACATATTATTCCGCTGATTTTTTCTTTAGAATTTACTCCGTTTATTTTCGTCGATTTCCCTTACAGTGAAAATATTGCTCACAAAGGATTGCAAGTGTTTACCATTATTCTTATACTTTGGATTGTTAGAAGCCTTTTAAGAACCATTAAAGATTACTTTAAAACCTTACCAAGTTTAAAGGATAAGCCTATCGATAGTTATATTCAAGTATTTATGATTTTTGCATGGGTAATCGGAATTCTGTCTGCTTTTGCAATTATGACAGGTATTGAGTTTATTAAATTTATTACCACAATTGGTGCGGCTTCTGCGGTAATTATTTTAGTGTTTAAAGACACTATTATGGGTTTTGTTGCTAGTATTCAAATTTCTATCAATGACATGGTGAGAATTGGAGATTGGATAACTTTCGAAAAATATGGTGCAGATGGAGATGTTACCGAAATTAATTTATCTACCGTAAAAGTTCAAAATTTTGATAACACCATTACTACAATTCCTACGTATGCTTTAATTTCTGATTCTTTTAAAAACTGGAGAGGGATGACAGATTCTGGTGGAAGACGTATTAGACGATCTCTAAATATTAAGTTAGATAGTATTCATTATTTATCGAATAAAGAAGTAGAAGATTTTAAAAAAGTGCAGTCTATTAACACCTATCTAGAAACACGTCAGGCAGATATTGATGCACATAATACTAAAAATAACATCAACAAAGAATTGCTTTTAAACGGTAGAAATCTAACCAACATAGGTGTTTTTAGAAAATATGTTGAAACCTATATAGAGAATCATTCTGGTACTAATAAAGAAATGATGATTATGGTGCGCCAGTTAGCACCAGGAACTCAAGGAATTCCTTTAGAAATTTATGCTTTTAGTAGCGATAAACGTTGGAAAAATTACGAATATATTATGTCTGATATTTTTGATCATGTAATTGCTGCAGTCCCTTATTTTAATTTAGAAATTTTTGAATTACCAAGTAATTCGAGTTTTATCAATTTTAAGGATTAAGTACAACTATTTTATTTCGAATGGAACTTCTTGAAACATTTAGGCATATGATCTGATAAGTGGTACAGAACAAAACTCTCTAAATAAAAATTGGATTTGGTAAATCTATAGATTTTTCAAATGGGAACGGACCAAGCTATGGATTATAAACGATTCCAATACTTATTATTTTATTGGAATTATTGTAGCTCAACCTTTTTAAACCTTTTGTCAAAAGTTAATTGTTTTCTTGCAACTACGGTAATTCTTTTTGCCCCGAAATGCTTAAGGTTAATTAAGAAATTATATTTAAGAGGAACAATACAACTTGCCATCTTTAAAACTGCCGCTTCATTATTTTTTACAAAATCATCTCCGATGTATTGTGTTTCAAGAGATGGCGGATGTGTATCCCAATTGCTTGGTAAATCTTTGGTTTTTAATTCTAAAATTTCAATTTCATCAGGAATATCCATCTCAACATAATATCTATCGGTTGGCAAATCTTCACTGAAGTCTAAATGGACTGAAACTTCTAAAATTGCAAGTGTTCGTGATTCAGCCGTGTAAACTAAATACGTGTTGAGACTGTTCCGACGATAGGCTTCTGCTGTTGCTGTTCCAAAACCTTTTAAAGTGGTTTCTAAATATTTCTCTCTCTCAATTCTATATACTCTCATTAAGCCATGTTTCCATATTCAAGTTTATTTATACTGTTTCTAACTCTTTGAATTCCAGTTTACGAATCAAATAGGCTTTCTGGTGAAACACTTCCATGGAAAATATTTGGTTTTTTTGGCCAACTTTGAAACTTCTCTTTTTCATTATTGAAAACCTCTAACCCAAAATCGAGTAATTCTGTAAGAACTAGAACTACTTCACTATCTCTACCCGTAAGTAAATCTTTATCTTTCTTTTTTTTATTATAAGTAGTTTGAGCAACACCCAGTAAGCGCAAAACTTGTTTTATAGGTAAATTCGTTCTCGTGCTTATTACTTCAATTGATGCATAAGGCAATCCACTTCTAATAATACCTAACCTACCCATCTTTGTGATCCAAGCGTATGTACCATCTGCAACCTCTATGGTTCATTTAGGACTTTCATGTCTGCTAGTTGTTGCTCTATGGATACTTTTTTTAGGATATAATGTTTTAGTTCTAAACGTTTGTTTACTTTTTTTTATGCCCATACCAGTATATTTGTTGTAAACATATAGTACATTTTGCTATAATTTAATTATTCTCTTAAATAAGCTCTAAAGCTGTTGCAAGGAATTCCTATCGAACTTACCAAGGCTGTATCTTTTCTACTTTATTTTTTTGTGTACCTTAATTTTAATAATCAACTCTTTTTCAAATTAGCTATCAATGATTCTTTGTTTATTTTTTGAAACTTAACCAAATCAATTATTCTTATAACTGTATTTATATATTAGCGCAAAAAAAAGAATGAACGTTCATTTTTTATGTATATTTGCACCATAAACAAAAAACATGGCAGCACTTCAGAAAAGCATAGACAAAAGAAATTCGCTGATAAAAGCAACAATCGGGTTGGTAAACAACAACGGTTTTCATGCAACACCCATGAGTAAAATTGCTAAAATGGCAAAAGTATCGCCAGCTACAATTTATTTATATTTCGAGAACAAACAAGATTTAGTAAATCAGACCTACATAGAGGTCAAAGCAGCATATACTAATTATGCTTTTGCTACCTACCATAAAAATATGTCTGTAGAACAGGGTTTTGAGATTATTTGGAAACGGATTGCAGATTTTAAACTAAAAGATTCTGAAAACGCAATGTTTTTGGCACAATGTGATAATACCCCAATGATTGATGAAACGAGCAGACAAGAAGGTATAAAACATTTAGAACCACTTTTAGAACTTTGGAATCGTGGTATAGAAGAAGGAATTATTAAACCAATATCAGAATATCTTTTGTATGCGTATGCAATTAATCCGCTTTCATTTTTAATGATGTCAGCACAACGAAGCGCATTTACTTTAGATACAACGCATATAGAAGAAGCATATGTAGCGGCTTGGAACAGTATTAGAGTGATTAAATAAACAATAACAAACAAAAATAAAAATTATAAAAATGGAATTATTAGATAAGTTAAATTGGCGATATGCTGCTAAAGCAATGAATGGTGACAAAGTAGCTGAAGTTAAAATAGAACGTATTTTGGAAGCAGCTCGATTAGCGCCAACATCTAGTGGTTTGCAACCTTTTGAAATTTTTGTGATTAAAAATCAAGAGGTAAAAGAAAAAATTAAACCAATCGCTTGGAATCAATCAGTAGTTACAGATTGCTCTCACCTACTCGTCTTTGCAGCCTGGGATACGTATACTGCAGACAGAATTAATTATATGTTCGATTTAACAAACGAAATTCGTGGCTTTAAAAACGAAGGATGGGAAAATTACCGCCAGATGTTATTAGGCTCGTATCCTCAAAAAGAGGAAGAAGAAAACTTTAATCATGCTGCAAAACAAGCATATATCGCATTTTCTCAAGCTCTAATTGCTGCCGCTTTTGAGGGCGTAGACGCAACTCCTTTAGAAGGTTTTGATGCCGCAGCGGTTGATGAAATTTTAGGTTTGCGAGAAAAAGGATTGCGTAGCGCCGTTTTATTGCCTTTGGGGTATAGAAAAGAAGAAGAAGATTGGTTGGTGAATCTTAAAAAGGTGCGAAAACCAATGACAGATTTAGTGACTGTAATTGAATAATTAGTAAATCATAAAAAATAGAAAGAAGATGAACAATTTTGAATTTAAGAATCCTACCAAAATTATATTTGGAAAAGATTCGATACAAAAATTAGAAAGTGAAATACCAAAGGATGCTAAAGTTTTATTACTGTTTGGTGGCGGAAGTATTAAAAAAAACGGAATTTACGAACAAGTTAAAACTGCTTTATCAAAAGTAACCGTTGTTGAGTTTGGAGGGATTCCTGCAAACCCTGAATATTCAGTTTTAATGGACGCTTTAAAAGTAATTAAAGACGAAAAAATAACCTACCTATTGGCTGTTGGTGGCGGCTCTGTTATTGACGGAACCAAGTTTTTATCTTCTGCTGCTTTATATGAAGGCGATACGCCTTGGGATATTTTAAGTAAAAATATTAAAACCGAAAAAGGAATGCCTTTTGGTACTGTATTGACACTGCCTGCCACAGGTTCTGAAATGAATTCTGGTGCTGTAATTACAAGAAAAGATACCAAAGAAAAACTGTCTATGGGCGGTCCTGGTTTGTTTCCTGTATTCTCAATATTAGATCCTCAAGTAATAAAGTCTATTCCGCAACGTCAATTAGCAAACGGATTAACAGATGCTTTTACGCACGTTTTAGAGCAATATATGACCTACCCTAATGGTGCTTTATTACAAGATCGTTTTGCAGAAAGTATTTTACAAACCATTATAGAAGTGGCTCCAAAGGTTTTAAAAGACCCAACAGATTATAAAGCAGCTTCTAATTTTATGTGGAGTTGTACCATGGCTTTAAACGGATTAATTCAGAAAGGTGTGCCAACAGATTGGGCAATACACGGTATGGGTCATGAGTTAACGGCTTTGTTTGGTATAGACCATGCACGTACTTTAGCAGTGCTTGCTCCTAGCCATTACAAGTTTAATTTTGAAACTAAAAAAGAAAAATTAGCGCAATATGCAGAACGTGTTTGGAATATAACAGAAGGTAGTCTCGAAGAAAAAGCATACGCAGCCATTGATAAAACGGAAGCATTTTTTCATGAATTAGGCATCGATACAAAGTTATCTGAGTATACAAAAGAGTACGAAGGAACTGCTGAAGAAATAGCAAAACGATTTACAGAGCGTGGCTGGTTAGGATTAGGTGAGCATCAATCATTATCACCTGATAAAGTTGAAAAAATAGTAAAAATGTCATACTAATTTCATAGATGAAAATAACTACAATACTAGCGCTTGCGTTCACAATTATTACAGCATCTAGTTGTAATGAAACAAAAAAAGAAACGACTTCTAAAAAAAATTTAGAAGCATTAATAATCAGTAAAAAAGATAAAAAAATGAACATTTTATTTGTATTAACATCTCACGATCAATTAGGAGATACAGGAAATAAAACAGGATTTTGGGTAGAAGAATTTGCAAACCCATATTATACCTTATTAGATAAAGGCGCAACAATTACGATTGCAACTCCAAAAGGTGGTGCTGCACCAATAGATCCAAGTAGTGCTTCACCAGATGCGGCAACAGAAGCAACTGCACGCTATGATAAAGATGCAGATGCAAAACAAAGAATTGCAAACACAAAAGTATTGGCAGATATAAATCCAGAAGATTTTGACGCTGTATTTTATCCAGGAGGTCACGGACCGTTATGGGATTTAGCGAACGATTCAACATCAATTGCTCTAATTGAAAAATTTAACAGTCAACAAAAACCAATTGCTTTTGTATGTCACGCTCCTGCCGCTTTAAAAAGTGTAAAAAATTCAGACGGAACTCCATTAGTGAAAGGTAAAAAAGTTACTGGTTTTACAAATACAGAAGAAGAAGCTGTACAATTAACATCAGTTGTTCCGTTTTTAGTAGAAGATATGCTAAATGAAAATGGCGCTATTTATTCTAAAAAAGAAGATTGGGCGGCTTATGCAATTCAAGATGGTAATTTAATTACAGGTCAAAACCCTGCATCATCAGAGCTTGTAGCTGAAAAGTTATTAGAAAGTTTAAAATAATTTAAACCACTTCGATAAAAAAGGTTGCCCGTTTGGGCAACCTTTTTTATGTTTACTACAAAAAAAAACAAAAAGTACTTCATTTTAATACAAGTATCTGATTGTGTAATAATTAAATAAGCGTACCTTTTTTAGGTTGATAAAATATAAAATCAAACAGTGAAAACAGTTCTTCTATCTAAAAAATTTATGCTTAAAGTTAACAGTTTTTACAATATAAAGTTGGCTTGTGAACTCTCTTTGTTGTAGTTTTTTTGTAATCTTGTTGTGCACTATAAATAGTTAACTTAAAACACACCTTTTGAATTTACTTACTGTATTAACTTGGTTTTCTAGCTTGGCATTTATTTACTTCGGAATAAACTGCTTTTATTCAAAATTTATTATTGATGAGTTTAATCGTTATAAATTGCCAAATTATAGAAGATTAACTGGTTTTCTGCAATTATTTGGTGCGGCGGGTTTATTAATAGGTCTTTATTTTTACCCAATATTACTGCTATTAGCTTCTATTGGATTGTTTTTGTTGATGTTTGCTGGCTTTATAGTACGACTAAAAATTAAGGACAATTTTATAAAATCGTCTCCTTCTTTTACTTTTGCAGTATTAAATTTATTTATCGCTATAAAAGCCTTTTACAAATATTTTTAAATTGTAAAATAAGCAATTGCTACATTCATTATTACAAACAAAAATGCCGGAAATGATTTGTACAATTCGTCTTTAACTTTGAGGTGCATAATAATCGAACCTAATAATAAAGCAGCCAGTCCTGCACTTGCAACTAAAGTTAGTTCTTCAAATTTAATTGAAATCAATAGCATTAAAGCTAAACTTACTTTTAAAAAACCTACTACATAGCAAAAAGACTTCGATAAACCATAATATTCAAATTCCTCGAATATATTTTGAGCATCACCACCTCTCCATTTTGTCGCTTTTTTTGATTGAAGAAGCCAAACATTTAAAATACTGATACCAACAATTACTTTTAATATGATAATGATGTAGTCTATTATATCCATTAATTTTTATTTTAATTAGTTTACACGAAGTTATAAAAATAATTTCATTGCCGGTCGTTAATATCTATCAAACTTGTTTTCATTCGCATTTAAAAGCATTTAGATACGCTTCATTTCTATTTTTTAAGAGCGCATCTAAATTTAGCTCTAAATTAGAATAAGATTGTTAAACTAAAAAAGAATTTTGGTTATTGAGTAACCGCTATTTTTTTAGTGATAGTTTTGTTTCCTGAATAAATTTTTATAAAATACAATCCAGAATTTAGATTTCTTGTAATAAGCTGTTTGGTCGCTTTCGTTTTATTAATCACCAATTGACCTAAAGTATTGTAAAATAATACTTTATCTATTTTTTTCATTTGTTTTAATTGTGATAAAATTTGAGCTAGGATTTGGGTAAACAAAAAACTTGTCAGCAAAAGTATCAACTACACTCAAACTATTATTTTGAAAGATTCTTACATAATCTATGAGCATACTACTTTCTGTAAAATTAGCATTTGGTGTTCCAGAAAAACCACCCATTGCAATATTTAATAACAAGAATTGGTCTTTATCAAATGGCCACGTTCGTTCATTTTTTGGAGAGGGTTTAAAGGTATAATATGCAATATCATCAATTAAAAAAGTAATTTGGTCTGGAGACCAAATCATAGAATATACATGAAAATTTTCTGCTACATTAGGAAGTGTTTTTGTAGCTGTATTTGACGTATTCCCATTTTGATCTAGGGTATGTAAAGCACTGGACACCTCGTTTGTTGCATGTAAGCCATGTTCCATAATATCTATTTCTCCTGTTGCCGGCCAATTGGTTGCACCAAAACATTGGGTTTGCCAATAGGCTCCTGCTTCGTTTACATTTTTACCTAAAGTCCATATTGCAGGCCAAGTTCCTTTACCAAATGGAAGTTTTGCCCTTACATCCATTCTACCATACGTAAATGCATATTTAGAATTTAATCTTGCAGAAGTATAATTTAAAGTTACTCCATTTTGTGTAAAGTTTTCTTTTTTTGCAACAATATGTAAGTTTCCGTTTGACACAAAAGAGTTTTCAATACGATTTGTATAATGTTGTAATTCCTCGTTGTACCATCTGCCGCCATTGGGTCCGTTTGTTTGATGAAACCACTTGTTTGTATCTAAAGCACCATTAGTATTAAATTCATCAGACCATACTAAATCGGTATAAATTACATCCAAAACATTAGGGTCTGTTGCTACCGAACCATCTGAAACATCATCAATTAAATAGGCACCAGCAGTAGTTGTTCCTTCATCTATCACGATAACTAATCTAGAATACATGCCGGTTGCGCTTACATTCGTTCCGTTTAAAATGTAGTTTGCGTTTTTAAAATCGAAACTAATTGTTTTCCAATTAGAAGGACTTGGAACTGTAAATGATTTTTTAATTTCTACACCAGGGTTTGTTCCGTTTTCTAACTTTAAAAGAATGTTATGAGGATTGGGATCAAAAGAATAAAAAGATAACGTTATTTTTTGTTCAATATCTAAATCAACAGCAACATCTAAATAAAAACCTTGTCCGGCATTTGTACCATCATTATAAAATTGACCAACCCCACCAGTATTGCCATTTGAATCGTTTCGTGTTGAAAAGCCTGAACCATTAAACGGAATAAAACTATCTGCAGTTTCAGAGAAATCAAGTGGCATTTGCTGACTGTTTATTAAAGACGACATAAATAACAGTAAAAATACAACAATGTAATTTAATTTCATAAGATATTGTTTGGAGCAAAAATACTGATTACCCTAATAGTTGCCTCTATAAGTTACCATACAATACCCATACAAAATTAAAATATTGCTTCTTTTAAGCACTTTTTTAATGATTCTGTTGTGAAATTGTACGTATTTCCTTGGTTTTATTTTTTTAAAAAATAATGGAATAATGCAATTCCACAATACTTCAAAAAACTATCTTCGCGCGCTCTATGTGGATGTATTTAGGATTATTATCAGCACTTTTTTTAGGACTACACAGTTTGTGTAAAAAACATGCAGTACAAGGAAATGAAGTGTTACCCGTACTTTTAGGCGCACTATTGTCTGGTTTCTTATTGTTTATTCCTCTTTATATTATTTCTATATATGATTCTGAATATACCAAACAAATTGGTTTTTACATCACTCCTATTTCATGGCAAACGCATGGTTTTATAGGTGTAAAATCGATGATTATGACGGGCTCTTGGGTTTTGGCATATCAAGCGTTAAAACATTTGCCAATTACCATTGTAACTCCAATACGTTCTGCAGGTCCGTTTTTTACATTTATTGGAGCAATTTTTATTTATGATGAAAATCCTACTTCATTGCAATGGATTGGTTTTTTTCTAATCATTTTTTCTGTCTTATTATATTCTAAAATCGGAAAAAGGGAAGGCATTAACTTTAAAAGAAATAAATGGATTTTTGCCATCATTGGTGCTACTTTTTTAGGAGCTTCTAGTGGTTTATATGATAAATTTTTAATTCAGACTTTGGCTTTAAATCCGCAAACCTTGCAATTTTGGTTTTGTTGGTATACAATTTTAATTCTACTGGTTATTTTATCGATCACTTGGTTTCCTTATCCGAAGAAAAGAAAAGATTTTACATTTCGTTGGACGATTATTGCCGTCGGAGTTCTATTACAAACTGCAGATTATTTTTATTTTAAGGCCTTAGAAGATCCAGATGCTTTGATCATGTTATTATCGGCAATTAAAAGAAGTCAAATTTTAATTGCTGTTGTTATTGGCGGTTTGATCTTTAAGGAACAAAATAAACGTAAAAAATTAATTCCTTTAGGTGGTATTATGGTTGGAGTATTTTTAATTTTATACTCTTAAAAACGCATTTTTTTTTATTATCAAGTTAATTAGTGAAAATTAATTATCTGAATCCTTATATTTGTTATTTAAACAATTAGCATCTTAAAAAGTGGAACAAATAAAAGCATATTTAGATAAAACGGCTGCCATATCTAAAGTTGATTGGGATTTTTTTACATCAAAACTACAGCGTCATGTTATTCCGAAAAAAACGGTCTTTTTAAAGATTAATGAGATAGAAAACCGAATTTCTTTTATTGAATCTGGTGTTGTGCGCTTATTTATACCAAAAGAAAATCCTGAAAAAGAAATTACTTTTGGCTTCAGTTTTAAGGATCAATTTATTAGTGCTTATGATTCTTTTTTAAGACAAAAACCGTCTCTATATCAGTTGCAAACACTAACCGAAACTACACTTTTAAGTATTACGTACGCAGATTTACAAGAAGTTTATAAAACAACTCAAATTGGTAATTTAATTGGTAGATTAACGGCAGAACGTCTTTTTTTGATCAAATCTAAACGAGAACAAAATTTGTTAAATCTTTCAGCAGAAGAGCGTTACAAAAGGTTATTTAAAGAACGACCAGAACTTTTAAAAGTGATTCCGCTAAAATATATTAGTTCTTACATTGGTGTTACAGCCCAAGCGTTAAGCCGTATAAGAAAACGTGTTTAATTGATTTAGATTCATTGTTTGTTTAACAATATCCCATTATCTTTGTACAAAAAAACAAATGACTATAATAATTTTTATATTGGCTCTTTGGTACGGAGGTTTATTTTTTCAATCTTTCTTTTTACATCGCTATGCGGCGCATCAGGTTTTTACAATGTCTAAAGTGATGGAGCGTATTACTTTTGTTTTAACATGGATTTTTCAAGGTTCTAGTTATTTAAGTGCGTATGGATATGGTATTATGCACAGAATGCACCATGCCTATACAGATACTGAAAAAGATCCTCACTCGCCATCTCATGATCCAAATTTATTTGCGATGATGTGGAAAACAAAAACAATTTACCAAGATATTAATGAACAAAACATCGTTGTCGATAAAAAGTTTACTAAAAATGTTCCGCAATGGAAAGCATTTGATTCTTTTGCAAGTTCTCGTTTCTCTAGAGTACTTTGGATTGCATTTTATATCGGATTTTTTGCTTACTTTACTACAGCTTTATGGCAATGGGCTTTATTACCCATAGCACTTTTAATGGCGCCAATTCATGGTGTAATTATCAATTGGTTTGGTCATATTTATGGTTACGTAAATTATAAAATGAAAAATACGAGTAAAAACCTCTTTCATTTTGATTTTTTAATGATGGGCGAAGGATATCATAATAATCATCATAAACATGCTAGTAGCGCTAACTTTGGTGTTAAATGGCATGAAGTTGATATCACGTATTTAATTATAAAAGTTTTAGATTTCTTTAAAATTATAAAGTTAAAAGCTATACCAATAAAAAGCTAGCCTTTATAATTTTAATATATTTATTAGCAAAAAAAATCTCTCGAAACTTCGGGAGATTTTTTTATTTGTGAAAATCAATTTTGAAAAATAGCAACGCTGTGAATTCAAAATTATAAGTTAACCCAGCTTGTACGATAGGCAGCCTAATCTCACTCCATGTTCTGAACCTGCCTTTCTGGTAAACAGGCTTGTTTAAGTGTTTGGTTTTTGGATTTAATATCCTGTTCGTTATGCATCGAAATATTAAAAGCTTATTCTTTTTTGATGTTTCGATGGGACCTCTTAAAAATTGTTCTATGAACAACCTTGAGGCAGAGCCATCGAAGTATCAAGCGGAAAAAAACCTTATTTTCAGTTTGATAAAACCTAGGGCTCAAACTTTCATCTTGACCCCCGACGTAGAGCATCGGGGATTTCTATCGATTAAACAATTTTTGAAAATTTAGTTGTTTCTCTTTGAACTTTCTACTTACTGCTACTTACAAAGTTATTTTATCAGCTAAAAATTTGGTGTTTGGAAACACAGAAATACTATTTTAAACGGTATAAATACGAACTTTCTTCTTTTTTAAACGAGAATTATTCAATTTCTCTACCAATCCGTGCGCTAAACTTAAAGGAACAGCGACAAAAGCACAATCTTGTTTTAATTCGATATCTCCTATTTGATCTTTGGTCAATTTTCCTTGTTTGATAAACAAACCTGCAATATCTCCTTTAGAAACTTTGTCTTTTCTTCCGCCAGAAATAAATAACGTTTCCCAGTAGGGCGCTTCTCTTTCCGCTTGTTTAGAAATATCTATTACTTGCGGATTTTTAATAAAATCTGGTAAAGTTTCATCTTTCCATTTTATTACAAACGCAGTTCCTTTTGCTGAAACTCTTGCTGTTCGGCCATTTCTGTGGGTAAACTCTTCAACTTCTCTTGGTAATTCGTAGTGAATTATATAATTCATTTCAGGAACATCAATTCCTCTTGCTGCTAAATCTGTTGCAATTAAAATTTGATTGGTTCCGTTTCTAAACTTTATCAAAGAACGTTCTCTATCTTTTTGCTCCATGCCACCGCTAAAACAACCATGTCTGATGTTTTTACTTTCTAAAAAAGTACTCACATTGTTGATGCTATCTTTTAGATTACAGAAAATAATTCCTTGCTGATTTCCTAAATGATTTAGTAAATGTAATAAGGTATTTAACTTGTTTTTTGCAGGAGAAATTACTGCTCTAATCAACAATTTAGAAGTTGTTGCTTTTAAGTAATTTACCGTGTTGGGTTTTGTTAAACCAACAAATTCAGGAATCTCAACTCCCTGGGTTGCAGACGTTAATATTCGTTTATCTAAAGCTATTAATTGATTAATGATTCCTCTCATTTCATACTCAAAACCAACTTCTAAAGACTTATCAAACTCATCTAAAATTAATGTTTTTATAAAATCTTTAGAGAATCTTTCATTGGCAAAATGATCTGCAACTCTACCTGGAGTTCCTATTAAAATGGCAGGAACATGCTTTAATTCTATTTTGTCTTTAGACATCGGTCTGCCTCCATAAACTGCATTTACTTTATAGCCAGAACCCATAGAACGAATTACTTGTTCTATTTGAATAGCTAATTCTCTTGAAGGCACCAAAATTAAAGCTTGCACTTCTTCTATCGTAGGATCTAATCTTTTTAATAATGGTAAAGAAAAAGCCAATGTTTTTCCTGTTCCTGTTGGTGATAATAGAATTACGTTATCATTTTTATAAATGGTAGCAATTGCCTCTTCTTGCATCTGATTTAGTTGACTAATATTCAGTTTTTCTAAAATCTCTTCTTGCCCTTTGATGTGATTTGCCATAATTATTGCTAAAATTTTACGCTATTTATATTCTTAATTTTGAGTACTCTATATTTCTAAAAGCTACTATTTTCTTTGCGGTAACAAAAGTCGATGAATAAATCTTAACTTTTCTATAATTGCAGGTGAAATTACAAAAGGATACACATCTGGCACTCCCATTGCCCTATTCATACTATTTACGGCAAATGATAAGGGAACACATGTTTGTACAATCTTATCAAAATTTTCTATTTTATAAGGATCAAAAGAAACTCTTGTCTTTAAAGTTTGGTTTTTGCCAGTTGGTTTTACGCTAATTCTAAAAAAGTAAGCCGTTTCTACCATATCCATAATATGTAAATAATGCGCCCAAGTTTCTGCCCAATCTTCCCAAGAATGAGACGTGGCATATTTACTAATAAAAGATTTTTGCCAATCTTTAGGAGCTCCTTTTTTATAATATTCTTTTAAGGCATCTCCATAATTTTTTTCTTCATTGCCAAAAATAGTTCTGTACGCGGCTAAATTTTCTGGATTATTTCTAATTAATCTTTCCCAAAAATAATGCCCAACCTCATGCCTTAAATGCCCAACTAATGTTCTATAAGGTTCAGAAAATTGTTTGCGTGCTTTTTCTCTTAACACAGAATTGGCCTCACTAATTAAAATAGTAATAATGCCATTTGCATGTCCGGTCATTAACTTTGGGTTATTTAGTTTTGCAACAAAATCAAAACATAAACCAATTTCATCATGATCCATTTTATTAGGCAAAGGCAACCCTATTTTCTGCAATTGGTAAATTAAACGATGTTTTGCAATTTCAAGGTGCGTCCAATTTTCAAAATTATCTGCATCCGCAAGTTTAGGAATTGTTCTATTTAATTGGCAGGCAGTGCAATACTCTTCTAGAGACTCTTTTTCTAAAAGCCAATTACAAACTTCATATTCTTTATTTTTACAAAACTTATATTCAATACCTTCTCTATCTGAAATAAGTTTTTCACCAACAGCAGCAAACGTAAGCATTTTACGATTTTCCGCTCTAAAACCAGATACATGACCACAATTATCACATTCTACGTTTTCAAAATAAATGGAATGGTTGCAGTAACCACACTGAAATATTTTCATAATTATAATACTCTTTTGCGAGCCGCAAATTTAGTCTAATTAACCGAACAATTTTCTGAAAAAAAACTGCAGTTTTATGGATTTTTTTCAGAAAACACTTGAAATTCTAGAAGCTGTCTTTAAAGTTTAAAATTACCAATCTATCGGAAAATAATCTTTTAAAAATTTCCCCGACCAATGTTTTCCTGAATTAATTCCGTCAATTAAAGGATCCATTACTCTTGCTGCGCCGTCAACAATATCTAAAGGTGGTTGAAAATCGTGTACTTCTTCTTTCTTTTTTGATAATTCAGCAGGATCTTCATCGGTAACCCAACCTGTATCAACAGCATTCATATAAATCCCTTTCTTTTCAAACGTTGCTGATGAAGTATGTGTTCACATATTTAAAACAGCTTTTGCCATATTTGTGTGCGTATGTCGGTCTACTTTTTTAAATCGGTGAAATTTCCCCTCCATGGCAGAAACATTAATAATATGTTTTTTACCAGTGTTTTTCTCCATCATTAAATTTGACAAACGATTACACAATACAAAAGGTGCAACAGCATTTACTAACTGAACTTCTACCATTTCTGTAGTTTCAATTTCCCCCAATCTTAAGCGCCAACTATTCGTTTTTCTTAAATCTACTTGTTGCAAATCTGCATCTAATTTTCCTTCAGGAAAAACTTCTGCAGTTTGCAGTGAATTGTCAAAACTATACGGAATTTGAGATAATTCTGCCGAGTTTCGCAGTCCGATTCCTGGTTCTGGTCCATGCCAAGTTACAGGCAACACATTATTTTTACTTGTTTTTATGGATGAAATACTTAAATCTGATATTTCTTTTAAACATTCTTGATGATTCTCTAGTAATTGTTGCGCTAATTTAGGAAGCTGGTTACTTGGTGTTTTCTCATTCTCCATTAAATGCGCATAAAATCCGGATGGTCTTCTTACGGTTTGGGCTGCATTGTTGATTAAAATATCTAAGCGATCATATTTTTGCTCAATATAATTGCAAAAAATCTCTACACTTGGTATATGTCTTAAATCTAATCCGTGGATATACTCAATACATTTAGGTTTTCGGGAACATAAAATTTCATGGTCTAATTATTGATATTAAATTACTGTTTTTCAGTTATTTAAGCACTATATTTTTGTTATTTTGAGTAATATTTAGTATCTTTATATTGTTGATATTCAGATGTATGACTATAAAATTATCACAAGAAGAGAAAATTACAATTAAACAATTACACCGTAATTGTAAACAAAGAAAACATGCCGATAAACTAAAAGCTATTC